>NZ_CATKIF010000072.1:0-328175 GCF_949752865.1 Burkholderia sp. IT-111MI5
AGAAACGCCACGGACTTTCATCCGTGGCGTTTTTGTTTGCCGGGTACCGTCTGCGCGACGGCGCCCGCCGCGATCGCCAGGCCGGCGTGAAGGAGCCCGCAGCGGGTTGTGAATTATCGATCTGCCATATCGTTTCAGGTTTGCTGGAGAGGGTGCGGCTTCACGCACGTGGGCTTCAGGTGCGCGAAGCCGCACACCGCCGCGCGAACGCGATGAAGCAGGTCGAACCGATTCCGGGAAGTTGGCACCGCGCATCGAACCAACGATGTTCGATATCGAAAGCAAGCGATTTCATAAGGACGTGCTCGTTGCCGTGGGCGTCGTTTCCCGGGTCGATCGCGATCGCATCGTCGACGTCTGTCTTAAATGCAGGATTACCGATTATTTTATTTTCCGGAGAAAACGCGCATACGAACAGCGGCAGTGCTGACTCAGGATTTGCAGGACGCGTTCAGCGCGGCCTCGTCGGCGGACAGCATTTCGGGCACGCATTCGCGCAGGAAATCGACGAACGTGCGAATCTTCGCGTCGAGATACTGACGCGACGCGTACAGCGTGTAGACCGTCAGCTTCTGCAACCGGTATTCGGGCAGCACGCGCACCAGCGCACCGCTCGCGAGCGCGGGCAGTGCGGACGACATCGGCAACGAGCCGATCCCGAGGCCGGCGCGCAGTGCGGCACCCAGCGCATCGGCGATGTTTACCTGGAAATCGGGCAACGGCAAGTCGAACGTCTCGTGACCGTCCGGGCCGTCGAGATGCCAGCGATCGCGCGGGAACACCGAAGTGACCATCTGCAGGCACGCATGCCCTTCGAGCTCGCGCACCGTGCGCGGCGTGCCGCGCTCCTTCAGATACGCGGGCGACGCGCACAGCACGCTGTGTACGTCGCCGAGCCGCTGCGACACGAGCCCCGAATCGGGCAGCTCCGTCGTGCTCAACTGCAGCGACACGTCGTAGCCTTCGTCGATGATGTCGGGCACGTGCTGCGACAGCGTCAGCTCGACCGCGACCGACGGATAGCGCTGCCGGTAGCGCACGACCGCGGGCACCACATACGCCTGGCCGAAACTCGTCGTCGCGTGAACGTGCAGCCGTCCGGACGGCTTCGCCTGTGCGTCTGCCGCCTCGGCTTCCGCTTCGTCGATATAACCGAGGATGCGCTGGCAACGATCGAGATAGCGCTGCCCGGCGTCGGTCAGCGCGATGCGGCGCGTGCTGCGGTTGAGCAGACGCGTGCGCAGATGCGTTTCGAGCTGCGCGACCGAACGCGATGCGTATGCCGTCGTGATGTCCAGGCGCTGGGCCGCGCTCGTGAAGCTGCCCTCCTCCGCGACCCGGACGAAAATGCGCATCATCTGTAACGTGTCCATCGGCCTGTCCCCGGGATTGAGATCACGGCGCGCCGCCGCGCGGCCGTGATGCCGGCGGCTCCGGCGCGGGCCGGTCTGGCGCGAAGTGTGCGGAACAGTACAGCAGCGCTGCAGGCGTGTCCAGTTCGCCGTATGCGGCGTGATCCGGACGCCGAACCGTATCGCGGAGCCGCCCTTCGCGCCGCGTCCGGGCCGGGCGTGTACGCGATCGAACACGCCGGCACGCAAACTACATCGGGTCGGCAAAAACTACCCGGCAACCACGATGCCGATCCGCGATTTACGCCATCGACGGCACGTTACGCGGCGGCCGCCGCATCGAACGGATTACGCAACACGATCGTGTCGTCGCGCTCCGCACCGGTCGTGATCATCGATACCGTCGCGCCCGCGACCGCTTCGATGCGCGCGATGAAATCCTGCGCTGCGCGCGGCAGCGCCGTACGCTCGCGCACGCCCTTCACGGTGCCATGCCAGCCGTCGAATCGTTCGTAGACCGGCTTCGCGCGCGACTGCGCATCGAGGCTCGCAGGCAGATGGTCGACCCGCGCGCCGTCGAGTTCGTAGCCGACGCACAGCTCGATCGACTCGAAGCCGTCGAGCACGTCGAGCTTGGTGAGCGCCAGCGAATCGATGCCCGAGATCCTGACCGCCTGGCGCAACTGCGCGGCATCGAGCCATCCGCAGCGCCGCGGCCGGCCGGTGTTGACGCCGAATTCCTGCCCGCGTGCGCGCAGCGCTTCTCCCGTTGCGTCGATCAGCTCGGTGAGGAACGGGCCGCCGCCGACACGCGTCGCATACGCCTTGGTCACGCCCAGCACGTGGCCGAGCTTCGACGCGCCGAGGCCCGTGCCGGCCGCTGCCGCCGATGCGACGGTGCCCGACGACGTCACGAATGGATACGTGCCCCAGTCGATGTCCAGCATCACGGCCTGCGAACCCTCGAACAGGATGCGTTCGCCGCGATCGGTCGCGTCGTTGAGGTCGGCCCAGACGGGGCGCACGAACGGCAGGATCTTCGGCGCGAGATCGACGAGCGTCGCCAGCATCGCGTCGCGCGAACACTCGTCGAGTCCCAGGCCACGGAACCACGCGTTGTGATGGTCGACGAGCACGTCGAGCTTGTCGGCGAGCCGGCCGGGTTCCGCGAGATCGCCGATGCGCAGCCCGCGACGCCCGACCTTGTCCTCGTAGGCCGGCCCGATCCCGCGCAGCGTGGTACCGATCGGTTCGCGGCGCAGGCGCTCCTGTGCCTGGTCGATCGCGCGGTGAATCGGCAGCACCAGCGCCGCGTTCTCGGCGATCGACAGGTTGTCCGGCGTCACCGACAGCCCGAGCTCGGCCATCCGCGCGATCTCGGCGAGCAGCGCTTCCGGATCGAGCGCCACGCCGTTGCCGATCACGCCGCGCTTGCCGCGCACGATGCCGCTCGGCAGCAGCGCAAGCTTGTACGTCTTGCCGCCGACGACCAGCGTATGGCCCGCGTTGTGGCCGCCGTTGTAGCGTGCGACGAGGTCGGCCTGAGCCGCCAGCCAGTCCACGACGCGCCCCTTGCCCTCGTCGCCCCATTGGGCACCCACGACCACCACGTTCGGCATGCTCCGTACTCCATGTGAGAAATTCAGACACTCGTTCGGCCGAGCCGGCCGTTTGTGTGCCATATTGGCGGAGCTGGATCGCCCGATCAAACGATTAAACCTGAACTATCGCGTGAGTAAATTTCACGTGAAACGATGCAATGGCCCGACGTCTTCCTCCGTTGAATTCGCTACGCGCGTTCGAAGCGGCCGCCCGACTCGGCAGCTTCACGCTTGCCGCCGACGAGCTGTGCGTGACGCACGGCGCGATCAGCCGGCACGTGCAGCAACTGGAGGCGTGGCTCGGACGACCGCTATTCGAACGCCACAACCGGCGGGTCGAACTGACCGATGCCGGCCGCGCGTATCTCGCCGAGGTCGGTGCGTCGTTCGACCGGATCGCGCTCGCCACCGCGCAGCACTTCGGCCACGCGCAGCAGCGCGTGCTGCGCGTCAGCGCACCCGCGACGTTTTCGTTGCGCTGGCTCGTGCCGAAGCTGTCGTCGTTCCAGGTCGCCCATCCGACGATCGAGGTACGGCTGTCGACGTCGAACGAGCCGATCGAGAAACTGCGCGACAAGGTCGACCTGATCGTTCGAGGCGGCCCGCAGGCCATCGACGGTTACGTCGCGGAGGAATTCCTGTCCGAAGTCCGGCTGCCGGTGTGTGCGCCGAAGCTGCTGGAAGGCCGGCCGTTGCTTACGCCCGCCGATCTCGCCGGCTTCACGCTGCTGCACGCGGCGACCTATCCCGGCATGTGGCCCGAATGGCTCGCGGCGGCCGGACATCCGAATCTCGTGCCGCGACATTCGCTCACGCTCGAGCATTTCTACCTGACGCTGCAAGGCGCACTCGACGGACTCGGCGTCGCGATGGGGCCGATCGCGCTCGTCGCGGACGACATCGCCGAAGGCCGGCTCGTGCAGCCGTTCAGCGAACCGGCGCTGCCGCCGTGGCGCTACTTCACATACGTGGCATCCGCGCGCGCGGACGACGATGCGGTGCGTGCATTCAAGGACTGGCTGAAGGTGACGGGGAACGCAGCCGCATCGGACGCGGAGCACTGACCGTATCGACCATACCGGTCTTGCCCGCCATTCAATGCAGGATTCCGAATCAAATGGTGCGAACGTGCAGATCGGGTTTGCCGTCGTTCATGACGGGCATCCTGCTTTTGACGAGCATCGCGTGACCGCGATGCTCGCGGCAAGCCGCGGATCGTACCTTGGCTTGCTACCGAACGGCGCTTACTGGCTTGCGCCGGCGGCCTTCTTCTCCGCGTTCTGCAGGTTCTGCGGATAGTTCGGGTCGTTTGCCGCCGGCTTGTAACCGGCGTCTTCGAGTTTCTTCAGCTCGGCGTTGTTTTTCGCGCGCGCAGCCTTGCGCTCCGCTTTGCGTTGAGCCCTGGCCGCCTTGCGTGCCTGGCTCTTCGCCGCCTTGGCGTCCTGTGCAGCAGGCGCGCTGGCGGGATCGGTCTGGGCAAATGCAGGAACTGCCGAGCCGAACAGGAACGCGGCTGCGGTAGCAGCCAGCGTGAGTTTTCTGATCTGGATTCGCATCGCTGAACTCTCTTTTCTGATGATTATCACGGTTGGAAAGACCATCGAGATACCGCCCCTGTCCTGATCGGTCGTCATGTCGCGATCGGGACCTGTGCATCATAACCGCGTCGTGAAAAATGTGGCGCCAACGTGCAAACGGAGTTGGGGATACACGTATGGGAGAACACGTGGACGTTGCTCTACCGTCGCGCGGAAGAGGCAGGGACGGTACATTGCGTTTCGGCGCGCGTGAAGATCGCGCGGTCGAGGCAGCGGAAACGTCGGACGTACAGCACGCTTCGGTGATGAAGATCGATCACATGACGTGATGCGAGGCTGCGATTCCGATGACATTCGTATCGTCGTGTCTAGCTCGCATGCCGATTGCTGTTTCATAGGTGGTGTTGGCAGCACGCTCATGCTTGCCGTGATCTGCATCACACGAAGCGCAATCACCGCAATAGTTGTCGATCTGTGTGCAATGTTGCCGCTCGACGCGGCTCCAGCGACGAGTTCTCCCATAAACGACCACGATTCGGTTCGTCCGGTGATCGATGCGATCGTCTCGTGTTACCGCACCGGAAGGCGATGTGCATGGCTACCTTGGCCGGTGAAACTCATCGTCGTCTGGTGTGTATAGCGAAATGGGTAGACGCTCGGCGTAGGGTGAAGACGTTGACCAGCTCGCCCTCACGAATGCGCGAGGGTGAGCCGCACAAGCATTGCGATACTCCGTCAGGCACACGTTGCGCGTCGTGTTGAGCTGCGACAACACTGGTCAGTCGGCCCGATTCTGCTCATGAACACTTCAGGAAACGCGCGCGGGCCACAGATTTTTCATTCGACGACTTTGGCCGTCGAGTATCCCGTGCGGATGCCGCGGATACACAGCTTGCATATACCTGTGGGGCACGTCGCCGGTGAGCTTTTCCGGGATCAGGAAGTTTCTGACGGTGAGAATGTTCGGGATCGTCGTCCGAATTCGATTGCGGTGAGCTTCTTCAGCGGGCGCATCTTCACGTTGGCTCGTCACTCTCACGAGATCGGCCCAGGAGCTGGCGGCCTGTGCGGCTTGGGGGCGGGGAGGTGACTCTTGCTTCCGGGAGGCTGTGTTGGCCTCTCGTTGCCATCCTAGGGCACAGCGTTACTCTTCGGTCGATCCAAAGGTAGAAAGTTGCGGGACCTCGGGGCGGGGAAGCAAACCGCGTCTATTTCCTCCGTGCACGGTCCACAGGCTAAATGTGACGAGAAGCGTCGATAGACGACCGGCAAAAAACTTGTCCACAGACCGGGACGCATGAGTACAAAAAACCATTCGCGTGCCGTCCAGGATGATTTCGAACTGCTGTGGGTGAAACTGACGATGTCCGTGCGTTCGGTCGCTGATCCGATTTGCCCGTCGATCACAGGAGTGCGGGTCGTCGCGGCTCTGGCTTTTTCGGTCCCATAGATGGGAACCTGAATGCGGAAACCGATGATTTCTGCCCGATTTCCTCCCATAGGTTTCTACTTTTAAGTGTTGTGAGTGGGCACTCACCTCTCCGGGAAGCCTTGTTGGGCTTGAGGCCTTGCTGCATCAAGGCCTCAGACTCTGTCCAGCAGGCCCGAATCGAAGCAGCGGGATGCTTAACGGACCACAGACGGATCCCATGGGTAGCGGTTTATGGGGCTTGTCTTTCTGTGGCAGCACACGTGTGTTTACATCTTTGGTAAACCACGTTTACTTCTTTAACTACTTTTAGACGGCTCACAGCCTTATTCCACAAGGGTTTGACCGGTGTTCGGTACCCATTTATGGGAGGACAGGTGGAAGGGTCTGGGGTTTCAGGTCTGTGGATTTGGGGTTTTGGGTACCGCGTTGTGGGGAATCGGGGCTGTGGATATGGGGCAAGCGTACCCGGTTATGGGAAATCAGCCTGAAATCGAGTTGGGTAGTCGTCTATGGGAACGCTGGCAGGTAGCCTTTTATGGGGGCCTTTTTTTGATCCGTAAGTGCTTGCTCGCACAGCGATTTTTTTCGGGTAGCCGTTTATGGTACCTCTCGATGGTAACCATTTATGGGTGGTCAATCGGGCCGGTCGAGCGTGTTTCACCGAGACCCCTCTGCTGGCTGCTCCCATAGACAGGATCGATGTCGCGGACAGGTAACCTTTTATGGGATAACCAAATGGTTGCCATTTATGGGTGCTATTTCTTCCTTCGAGGTTGAAAGTAATGCCATCGTCCATGGCGAAGGCTGCCGACAGGTAGCCTTTCATGGGAGACGATGAAGGTAGCAAGTTATGGGAGAAAAACGGCCGCGTGTTGCAAGGCACCACGAATCCGGTCGTCGATCGCGATTCCGCTCGTTTGCCCCCATGGATGGGTACCTTCCCTGGGGCAAATCTCGTGCCGGGTTTCTGTAGCCGGACCCGAAAGGTAGCTTCTTTTGGGAGTTTTTTTGGCCTAAAGGTAGATGGATATGGGGCCCCGCGCAGATCGCATCATCACGAATTTCCCTTTTGCATCTGAAGGTTAGCCGTGATACTGCAAGTGATGCTGGAGCGAGGGCGTTGCTCTGCGGCGTGAGAAGGTATAAAGTCCGCTCTCAACAAGGTCACCTTATCCGGACATCACGATGCCGCGCAAGCCCGCAAGCAAAGGCTCAGACAAACAGGTTTCACTGTTTCAGACACCCGAGCCTCCCGACTTGCTGCGCAAGGCGGTTCAGGCGATTCATATCGCGCCCAAGTCGGGAAAGATCGGTCTGCAGCAGCGCAAGATGTTCAGCTCGCTGATCAAGAACGCGCTTCGGCAGGAGGCGTTCGAGCCAGGCCGGACGAGCTTCTCGATCTCGATCGCCTCGCTTTCGCACGAGAGCGGGTTGAACAGCAACAACACGAAGTACGTGAAGGACACGGTCAACTCGCTGATCAGTACCGTCGTCAACTGGGACTACCTGGCCGCGGACCGTTCGACGGTCTGGAAAGCGTCGGGCCTGCTCGCGGGCGCGGAGCTCGAGCAATCGGTGCTGAAGTACAGCTTCTCCGACCAGATTCGCAGCGAGCTGCTCAATCCGGAAATCTACGCGCTGATCGATATGCGGATCGCCCGCGAATTCCGGCGCTCGCACTCGCTCGCGCTGTGGGAAAACACGGTGCGCTACGAAGGGATCGGCATCACCGCGAAGATTCCGCTGCCGAAATTCCGCGACCTCATTCTTGGCCAGGACAAGGCGTCGCAGTCGTACAAGGAATACAAGCTGTTCAAGAGCAAGGTCCTGGTGCCGTGCATTCAGGAGGTGAACGAAGTATCGGATCACACGCTCGAGCTGATCGAACACAAGTCCGGCCGCAGCGTGGAGGCCGTTCAGTTCAAGGTGACGCGCAAGCAGAGTGCCGATACGGTCGAAGACGGCGACGTCAAGAACGAAGCGCTGGTCGAGGAGGTCGCGAAGTTCGGCATTCCGCGTTCGGAAGCCCGCCGGCTGATCACGCAATATGGCGTGCAGCGCATCAAGGCGGCGATCGCCTATACGCTCAATCGGACTACGAAGAAGAACGCGGCGCCGGTCGACAACGTAGCCGCGTATTTCCGCAAGGCGCTGACGCACGGCTACACGCTGGCCGACGGGCAGGGAACCGAAGCGGCCGCACCGGCGAAGGAATCCGCGCAGAGCAAGCAGGAGCAGATTCGCGACAAATATCTGGCGGCGAAGGTCGAGGAAGCCGGCGCGTATTTCCGCGAGCTGGAGATCGACGACCAGACCAAGCTGATCGATCGCTACAACGAGACGGTGGCGGGCTCGAAGGATCTCACGCTGTCGCCGAAGAAGAAGGCGAGCAAGCTCGCGCAGACCAGCTTTTTCCGATGGCTGGCGCTGGATACCTGGGGCGAACCGACCTCGGACGACCTGCTGGAATTCCTGCTCAAAAGCAGTCTCGCAAGCAACTGAACAAGGCCTCGCAACCGGGTGGGCGTCGTGCGCCGGACTTCATCGTCCGGTTTCGCGGCGCAACGCGGATGCGAGGCCTTTTGCTTTGGCGCGTTACTTTTGCATGGCGGCTGCCAGCTCGGCGACGTAGGCGTCGATGACGGTCTTGAGCCTGTCGGCGAGCGCTTCCTGGTGGGACGTGTCGACGCCCTTGAGCTGCAGGTCCAGACGCCCGTCCGGGTAGGTCTTCAACTGGCCGATTGCTTGCGATTCGAGCGCGAAGTCGTGACGAACGCTGTAGCGCGTGCGTCCCGCTTTCTTGTTGTCGTCACTCTGCGCACGCAGGAAATTCTCGAGATCGCGGACCGATTTCTTCCGGTCGATCACGGCCGTGAGCAGCCGGTCGGCCGTCGGTTCGCCCAGGCGCTCGAAGATCAGCTTCAGGAAGTACGCTGCCTGCAGGCCGACCACGTCGTTCGCGCTGGCCATCCGCTCCAGCAGCGTGTTGGGCAGTGCGTTGAGCGACAGCGTCTTGCTGATCGATGCCTTGTCCTTGCCGATCTTCTCCGCGAGCGTGTTCTGGTCCTGAAAGACCTTCTCGTCGAGGAGACGCTTCCATGCGACCGCATCGTCGAAGATCGTCTGGCGTTCGTGATCGTGGTTCGCCCGATACGCGATCGTATAGAGCTGCTCGGGCGTGTGGTCCGTGCGGAACGTGGCGTTGATGGTTTCATCGCCGTTGATGCTCGTCGCGCGCAGCCGGCGTTGCCCGTCGATCACGACGAGCTTGCCGGGAAACTCCGGGAGCCGCGTGACCTTGATCGGCTCGATCTGCCCTTCCCGTTTCAACGTCAGTGCGAGCTCGTGCAGGCTCGACTCCGAATAGAACACGCGCGGGTTGAACGGGTTCGGGATGCAGTCCTTGACCAGCACCTTCTGCGGCGCGCCAAGATCCGGTGTGCCGGCGGGTGCGGCCGCGGCCGGGGTCACGGCGGCGGGCGTCGCGTCGACGACGTTCGGTGCAGCCGGTGGCTCGGGCAAGCGGGTTTCCAGTGCAGCGTTTTCCTGCGCGAGCCCGCGCAACAGGCCGGCCGCGAGATGCAGGTTGCCGGTCGGCTTCTTGTCTTTCGATGTGTCCTTAGCCATGGGCGGCTCCGGTAGCGCGCGTCGACGCGATGTATTGGGCCATTTCCGTGACCAGCCTTTCGATTTCCGCGCGGGCTTCCTTCAGCCCCTTCAGGTACCGATTGTGATGATGGATCGTGGTGCCGAGTGCGAACGTCTGACGATAGACCTCGCGTTGCGCGATCTGGCTGTCGAGCAAATGCTCCCCTATTTCTTCAGCCCTTAGAATTTTTAAAATTTCTTCACGCATTTTAGTTTTTCCATTAACACTATTCAGCATTAATGCGGAAGAAAGATTCGGGTTGCGAACGGCTCGCATCGACTCGATCATGCGAATCATCGCGACGGTGCTGTACAGGTCCGCCGGCGATGGTGACAGCGGCACGAGGCAGAAGTCGGCGACTTCGAGCACGGACGCGATGCGCGGATCTTCGAGGTTGCCCGGACAGTCGACGACGATCACGTCGAAGTTTGCGTCCTGCTTCTTGATCTCGCCGCCGATGCCGCGACCAGCGGGGGCCAGCGAAAGGACCGTCATCGGCAAAGTGTTCTCACCGCTCGTCACCCACCGAACGGAAGTGCCTTGAGGGTCGGCATCGATCAACGCGACCTTGTTGCCACCGGCCTCGAACGCAGCCGCGATGTTGACGGAGATGGTTGTCTTTCCAGTACCACCTTTTTGATTACTGACGGCGATCTTGAAAGCCATTAAATTCCTCCAAGGAGTTTTGCGTAATATATTCAGTTGTTATCGAAATGTCCAGAAAAGTGTTCGGCTTGATGCATGTCTTGGAGATCGTTGTTGTTGTCACGTGACAAGTAGGTCAAACGGTTAACGAACCAATCGTGAATGGTGATCAAGTAAAAATAAAATTGTCGATTACGGTCACGAAGAATGCACAAAGGGTTGAAGAAAATTCGACTGTCATTGGCGTCGGCGATGAAGCTCGACCGCAGAGACTTGTGGGATGGCAATGCCTTCGGTGCTAACAGAATCCCTCGTGAATTTGATCGGCCGGTTCACGGATGTCGTCGAGGGGCGTAGTTGTCACGTGACAAGTCGCCAGGAATTGGTCGCGGCCGATGTTGCATGTCGACAGAAGAGCTTGATTCGATCGGGATGTGGATTTCGGTTATGTCAATCAACGCTCGATAGTAAGCGTAAGCCAGTGGCTGGTTCGATTGCTTGCCTGGGGGAGTTGTCACGTGACAAGCAACTAGGCGGTAACGCAGCGGCGTTGCTAATTTCTCGATAACAGTAACGATCGATCAAATTTAGATGCATTAAGCGGATCAAAGCGGATCGAATTTTTAGGTAGTTTCTGTCGCTGCGTTCAGTTGGTATGTGTTCTGTCCGAGAAGTTGTCACGTGACAACAAAGGCAGCCCGGGCATCATAGAAAACGGCAGGACGGCAGGACGGCAGGACGGCAGGACGGCAGGACGGCAGGACGGCAGGACGGCAGGACGGCAGGACGGCAGGACGGCAGGACGGCAGGACGGCAGGACGGCAGGACGGCAGGACGGCAGGACGGTCGTCGGAGGCAAGTGTCTTCGCCGATGATTGAGGCGGCATTTGTCCCGACCGTCAGGACCGACGGCGGCGATGCCCGACATTCTCGTGGTGGCTGAATGCCCTGATCGCTTGGTGAGTCGCCCTCAAGGGCAGGTGATTACTAGTGCGCCATGATGCGACCCTATTTAATAGCATGACCATCGCCTACGTGGTACGTGCATGGTCCGGCAGGGGAGGGGTGCGAGGTTTCCCTGTATCTTCTAGCGCTACAACCGGCGCAACGCCTTATCCCGCATTCCATATCTGTTAGCAGCCGTGACAACGGATGGCACAGGAATGAAGGCGGATCCCCATGCCAAAGGCCGCCTACCGGGACAACCAAGTCGAATCGTGAAACATTCTCAAAAAATGGGGCGTTGCCGGAAATCCTTATCCAGCAATGGCTTGCGCCATATTCTTCATGTTGTTTCACGCAAAATACACGCGATCTACCTTGGAATTAGGGGTGCATGAATTTTTCATGCGCAACTGACGTCATCCAGGAGTTGGGCAGTGAATTGTGTGGTGATTGATACGTAATTGGTGATTTTCAATACATCTCGCGCCGAGCGTTATCGTAGACAACGTCCAGTGGGTGTTGGTCCGGTGTGTGGCGATCGCTCGTCGAGTCATTGATCTGATGTCCCGCGCGCTAACATTCAACGCGAGTTGTCACGTGACAACGCTTTTCACCGATCGCGCGGTGCTACAAAGGATTGTGGAATTCTTGGAGCCGACCAACGGCTCATCGGCCTTTGCAAATCGGTTGAACAGCCAGGTCGCATCTATTCTTCTGCGGGCTCATATCGGTGAGCTGGTGGAAGTAATGATGGAAGATTGAGCCGCCTATCTAAACTTGCGTGCGAACCCATCGACTCGTCACGACCTGTCGAGCAGAAGGCGGTTGAACTGGTCGATATAAGGTCAGCGCACTCGAACTCCCCGATTCTTGCCCAGAACGACGCGGCCGAGGCCGTGGGCAATCATGCAGCCTATCGGGTGTGTAGGCGCTTTCCTTCGATGGAAACGTAGATTCGAAAAGGCAGTAGCTAGGCACTCAACGGTTTCAGCTGAATTTGCAGATGAGATCTGCCGGCGTTTGCCAAAGCCCTCTGGTTGGTCAACCGGTGCCCCGTATTGTTGAGTGAAGCTACCGGCCGGCGCCGGGTGCATCATTCCCGAATCAGATGATCGGACTGGAAGACAAGCCGCCAACGGACAGCTGCCCCGAAAACGCCATGGCAGGAAACGCGGCACCGCCGCGCTTCCGCACGAAGACGCAACGACAGGAGAACCTATTTCGTCGCTTGCGACGCGCAAAATTGCCACCTGCGCGATTTCGTTGCCGCCGGCGCGTTCGCGTGCTCGTCTACCGTGCGCCACCACCGCTCGCAGCGATGCGGCTCGTCGAGATCGAGGCGCTCACCCATCCTGGGCGTGGACAACTCGATGCCACGCACGATCGACAACGCCGTTACTCGCTCGAACGGCTCGTGCCAGCGATGCATCGCGAGATCGAACGTACCGTTGTGGATCGGGATCAGACAGCGTCCGCGCAAATCGATATGCGCCTGAACGGTTTCTTCCGGCTGCATGTGCACATACGGCCATTGCGCATCGTATGCGCCTGTTTCGATCAGCGTCACGTCGAACGGCCCGAGGCGCTCGCCGATCGTACGGAAACCGTCGAAGTAGCCCGTGTCGCCGCTGAAAAACATGCGCAGGTTGTCGTCGACGATGACCCACGACGCCCATAGCGTGCTGTTGCCGTCGAACAGACTGCGCCCCGAGAAGTGCTGCGCGGGTGTTGCGGTCAGCGTCAGGCCGGCCACGTCGACGCTCTGCCACCAGTCGAGCTGACGGACCTTCTTCGCGTCGATGCCCCATTCGATCAGGCGGTCGCCGACGCCCAGCGTTGTCACGAACACGCCGGTGGTGGCAGCGAGTGCGAGCACCGTGTCGCGGTCGAGGTGATCGTAGTGATCGTGCGACAGGATCACGCCGCGCAGCGGCGGAAGATCTTCGAGCGCTATCGGCGGCGCATGGAAGCGCTTGGGGCCAACACTCCGAAACGGCGATGCACGCTCGGCAAACACGGGATCGGTCAGCCAGAATTCGCCACGCAACTTGAGCAGCAGCGTCGAATGGCCAAGCCGGTACAGGCTGCGATCCGGTGCCGCGTCGAGCTGTGCACGGGTCAGCAAATCGACTGGCAGCGCGCCAGCCGGCACGGTATTGCGCGGCTTGTTGACCAGCATGTTCCATGCGATCCCGAGCGTCTTGCCGATACCTTCGGCAGGACGCGGCGCGACATTGCTGAAGCGCTCGCCATTGTGCTGCGGCGAACCGCCGGACAGCGCGCGGCCGCGCCTGGCGGCTGCAAAACCCAGAATGCGGTGAATCAAAACAAGAGGCGATGCCATGTCGGTTGGTCCGAGGATAAAAGTACACTGAGCAGTGTAGTTTATTTTCGGGGTAAGTAAACTGCCCGGTGTAAAATTTCCGTATGGATACCAGCACTCTCCCTCAACGCCTGACCGATCGAAAGCGTGCGGCCATTATCGACGCGGCGATCGAGGAATTTCTCGCTGCAGGCTACGATGCAACCAGCATGGATCGCATCGCTGCGCGCGCGGACGTGTCGAAGCGTACGGTCTACAACCACTTTCCCGGCAAGGAAACGTTGTTCGCCGCGATCCTGCACAAGCTGTGGGATGCGACCCAAACCGGCAGCTCACCGACTTATCGCACCGACGTGCCGCTGCGCGAGCAACTGCTCGCGTTGCTGGACCGCAAATTGCGCTTGCTGAACGACGATGCGTTTCTCGCACTTGCGCGCGTCGCGATCGGCGCGGCCATTCATTCGCCGGAGCGTGCGCGCGACATGGTCGAACGTCTCGGCGAGCGCGAGGAAGACCTGACAGTCTGGGTGCGTGCGGCAGCGGTGGCCGGGCGCCTTTCGATCACCGATCCGGTGTTTGCCGCGCATCAGTTGCATGGTGTCGTGAAGGCATTTGCATTCTGGCCGCAGGTGACGATGGGCCAGCCGCCGCTCACGGCGCCGGAGCAACAGAAAGTCGCGGAATCGGCCGCCGACATGTTTCTCGCGTACTACGCGCGTCCGGACGACGGCGACGCATTACGCGTCGCGCCGAATTGACCGCACATCAGGAAGATCATGCGCGAATCGAGGTCGATGTCATGTACGCGACCGATGCACGCTTGACATCGCTGAGCCGGCAAACCCGCTGATCCGCAAGAGCGAACACACAACCGCCCCCACACACGTGATGACTGGCCGTTCAACGGAAACCGGCGATACCCCGACCCACCTGAAGCCCGACGCGAGCGACTACGAATGAAGACGCTGTTGATCGTCTATCACACGATGACCGGAGGCACGCAACAGATGGCCGAAGCGGCGGCCGACGCGGCGCGGGAGCAACCCGGTGTCGACGTCAGGCTGCAGCGCGCGGACGCGACGAGCGCAGACGACGTGCTGGCCGCCGACGCATACCTGTTTGCGACGCCCGAGAATCTTGCGTCGATGTCCGGGCTGATGAAGGACTTTTTCGATCGCTGCTACTACGCGGCGCTCGATCGCGTGAACGGCCGTCCATACGCGGCAATGATTTGCGCGGGAAGCGACGGACAGAACGCGCTGCGCCAGATCGACCGGATCGCGACCGGATGGCGATTGAAGAACGTGGCGCCCGGCCTGATCGTCTGTACTCACGCGCAGACGCCTGAGCGCATCCTCGCGCCGAAGACGATCGACGCCGATGATCGTGCGCGCTGCGCCGAACTCGGCGCGGGCCTTGCCGCCGGACTCGCGCTGGGCGTCTTCTGATTTCGGACCGGCAGCATTGGCGCTGGTCCGCGCAGACAACGCACGCATCCATGTGCGTCACCGATCCTGCAGACGCCGAACCGGCCGAATGCCGGGACCTTAGCTTCCTTTTGCCGTCGGCACCGGCCGGTGGTATTCGGGCCAAAGACGTTTCACGAGATCGCGCGACGCGCCATACGCATGGCAACTGTCGATCTTGAGCGGCTTGCCTTCGCGGTCGCGGGCGTCGAGCGACGACCGCCGCACACCGACCATCGTTTGATAGGCCGTGGTTGCGATCGGGCCGAGCAATTCCTTCAGATGCGTGCACGTATCGCAGGACGGCAGACGCTTGCGGATCTCGCTGTTCCAGCCGGCACCGATGCTCAATCCGACGAGCGCCTGCAGCGAGTCGCCGCCGCCCGGGCACTGTGCATACGGATGCGACCGGATGAACGTGGATACGGCGCGGACGACCATGTCGGCGTCGAAGACCAGCGTCACGCCGAGGTCGTGGATCGGCGACAGCGCAGCGACCGTCCGCGTGCCGCCCGGTGGCGTGAAATCGCGGGTCTTGCGGTCCGCAAGGCAGGCCGTCACTTCGAACAGGCCGTCGCTGCGCCGATAGCCGCGCATGTCGATCTGCCGATGGTGAATCTCCTCGCGCGTGATGCCGTCGTGCGGGATGTCGTGTGGGAGAACCATGTATCCGCTCCGCTTCGTACAACCGGTTCTTTAGCAGGCAAGAGGGATGCCGCCGACCGGGGGCGCCGCAAAACGGGCCGAGGTACGTTGCCGACGACGTTGACCCGGCCATACTACGCATTTTCCGGCATCTTCGTACGCCACGCGATCGATGCGGACGCAACGAGTCGTGCATGGGTCCGGTGCAATCGATGGGCATATCGGGATGTCACGACAGGCTGTGTCGATCCATCGCCAAGTACGTCCCGTTGCCTCGGTCGCCGATTCGGATGCAGCCGTCGGCACCGTCCGCGATCCGCAATCGTCTCCGTGGCCGGCGATGCGCTCGCGCAGCACGATCGTTTTCGGCTCCGCAATGCGCAACACCACGCGTCGGGCGTCGATCAGCCGCCACCGGGCCGACCGTGCCACACGAGACTGGCCCGATTTCCGATGGGGGCCGTGAACGACGTGACTTCCGGAAACGTATCCATATAATGCGCAACACGGCCGCGCGGACGCATTTTCCGCCCCCCGGATCGGGCAAATGCAGACCGGCGAGTCAGCCAGCCGTCGCGCGTACCGGTATACTTCCCTCCTGCCTTGTCCGGCATCGTGGCCGGGTGCCTGAAAACAGAGTGGCGTGCGCGATGCGGCCCCGTAGTGTTCCGCATCGGCGGCAGACGGGTCGCACGCGTGGCGGCGAAGCTTTTTTGCGCCGCGCGGAATGGCCGCACGAACCACACCTTATATTCCTGGTGGATTGAATTTATGGGTTTTGAACAACTTGCCGAATTGCGGGCGCAGCTCGCAGCGAAGGCCAAGCAGGAGCGCAACGCGAAGCGACCTGCAGCGCCGACGGACGCCGGCGCGAAGCCGAAGTCCGGCGACCAGCCGGCCCGCGGGGCCAAACCGGGTGCTGGCGCCAAAGCGCAGCACCGCGCGAAGCCCGCTTCGGCGAAGCCGTCGGCGCCGGTCGATCCGGTCATCGTCGCGATCGGCAAACTGCAGCGGAAGTTTCCGCGCGCGTTCCCGAAGAATCCGGCCCCCAAAGTACCGCTCAAGGTCGGCATCTGGGACGACCTCGCACGCGAGGCCCAGGCCGTGGGCCTCAACGAAGCCGAACTGCGTGAAGCGATGTCGACGTGGTGCCGCGGCAACCGCTACTGGTCGTGCCTTGTCGAAGACGCGGTGCGGGTCGATCTGCAGGGCAACGAAGCAGGGCGCGTGACGCATGACGACGCCGCGCGGGCGCGTCGGCTGAAGGCACGCCGTCCCGGCAAGGGTGCGGCGCAATCGTCCAAGGGCGCGCAGCAGCAGCCGAAGGCCGAGCAGCAGGCCGAGGCCGCAGCACCAGCGCCGGAACCGGCGAACGCGGAAGCGCAGACCGACGCCGCGCCGCAGATCGAGCAGCAAACGGCCGGAAACGAGTAACGCGCGCTGCGCCGCCGTCGACTGCACGGCGCACCCGCATGCTCTCCGCATGCGGCGAATCACACGACAGACTGACCTGCCTCGAAAGGGGCAGGTCAGGACTGCCTCCACCGGCGGTTGACCCGCCGGCACTCTCCCTGCGACATCAGACCGGCAACGCAACCGGACGAACGGATTCCGTCAATCGGCGCTGCATCTGCGATGCTTCGACTTTGAAGTTTGCGCATGGATAGTACGCATGCCTGATTGCGATGGCGCTTCAATCAGATAATTCGGTTTCCTAAAATAGTGATATCGGGATCGTCGATCGGCATGTGAACGACCCCGCCCGGCCATCGTGACATGATGACGAGCGATAATCCCGGCTGGATCGTGATGCCACGCGCAGGTTGTTCGGCGCGATGCGGCTTGCATTTCGAAAGGTGCGGGAGGCTTGCACCGACACGAACCGACCCGAAGCCACGGCCACCGTTTTTTAACGTCAATTCAACCGGATCATGAACCCGAGACATTCCGCGATTCTCGTCGCGCTCGCCGCGGCCGCGCTGTTCGGCGCCGCGACACCACTCGCCAAGGCGCTGATCGGCGCAATGTCGCCGTTCATGGTCGCCGGCCTGTTCTATCTCGGCAGCGGCGTCGGGCTCGGCATCGGGATCCTGCTGCGCGGGTTGCGTAACCGCCGCGCACCGGCCGCGGATGCCGCGCCGCTGCAGCGCGCCGACCTGCCGTGGCTGGCCGGCGCGATCGCGGCGGGCGGCGTGGCCGGCCCGGCGTTGCTGATGCTCGGGCTGTCGAGCACGCCGGCTGCGACGAGCGCGCTGCTGCTCAATCTCGAAGGCGTGCTGACGGCCGTCATCGCGTGGGTCGTGTTTCGCGAGAACGTGGATGTGCAGGTGTTCCTCGGAATGGTCGCGATCGTCGCGGGCGGCGCGCTGCTGTCGTGGATACCGGGCCGTGCCGGCGTGCCGGTCGGCGCGCTGCTGATCGTCGGCGCATGCCTGTGCTGGGCGATCGACAACAACCTGACCCGCAAGGTCGCCGCGAACGACGCGATGGTCATCGCGTGCGTGAAAGGGCTGATCGCCGGGCCCGTGAACATCGGCATCGCGCTGGCGACCGGTGCAACGCTGCCCGCCGTGCCGGTCACGGCCGCCGCGATGCTGACGGGGCTCGGCGGCTACGGGATCAGCCTCGTGCTGTTCGTCGTCGCGCTGCGTCATCTCGGCAGCGCGCGTACGGGTGCGTATTTTTCAATCGCGCCGCTGTTCGGCGTGGTGCTGTCGCTGCTGATCTGGCCCGCGCTGCCGCCCGCGACGTTCTGGATCGCCGCCGCGCTGATGGCACTCGGCATCTGGCTGCATGTGCGCGAACGGCACGAACACACGCATGCGCACGAGCGGCTCGAGCATACGCACCGGCATCGGCACGACGAACATCACCAGCATACGCACGACTTTCCGTACGATGGCAACGAACCGCACACGCATCCGCATGTGCATCTGCCGATCACGCATAGTCACGCGCATTTCCCGGACATTCATCACCGGCATCGGCATTGACTGCGTCGTAAGCGGTGAACGGCCACGACGCATGCGATGCGCATCGCAAGGTGACCGTTTATGGGGCGTGCGTCGAATCGTGCGCCCGTGCATTTCCATTGCCGCTCGATCGCGGCAGCGACAGTGGGTGCGAGCCTAGTCTTCCGTCTGGATCAACCGGATCAGCGAACCGTCCGGATCGATCAGTGCGCCGACCGTGCCGCCCCACGCTTCGCGTGCCGGCCGGTGCGCTCGCGGCCAGCCGGTCCTTTGCTCCGGAATGCCGGCTGCGAGCATGTCGTCGAAGAAGGCGCCGACATCCACGAGCCGGAAACAGCAACTGAACCAGCTCGCGGCCGGATCGAGTTCGGGGTGCGGAAAGAATTCCAGCAACAGGTCGCCGCGTTTGAGGATCATCCAGCCGTCATCGCGCCACGTTTCGACGAACCCAGTTTTTCGTAGAAGCGGGACGTGGTTTCGAAATCGCGCGACGGCAGGTTGGGGCTGGCAATGTCGGTCAAGGCGGTTTCTCCGGTTGGCGATGCGACGAAACGCGCGGGCAGCGCAGCCGCCGCGGCGGCTATTGCGCGCGAGGAAAGCAGAAGCCGAAATCTTCGCAGCCCGGGCATCCGGGGGCGGGCCTCGGTGGTATGCCGAGCGATGCAGCCACTTCCTGCGCGAGGAATTTTTTCCAGCGCAGGTGAGTGACGTTGCGCGCGGCGAGCGCGGGGAAATAGCGATCGAGCATCGCCGATACCGCATCGCGTCCGTCGAGCCCGAGGTCGCGCCACAGATGGTCGGGGCGCAGGCACGCATGCGCGATGATCGACGCGAGGCAGTCGGCGTCGTCGCGGGTCGCGGCGGGGTTCGCGTCGTCCATCAGCCGCGCGTGCAGCGTCGTGACGAATGCCGCGTGGGCGAATGGCAGCAGCGCCATCGCAGCCGTCGACACGAGTGCGGCGGCATCGGCGGAAGGCAGGCGCGGAAACCGGCGGGCAAGCAGGCCAACCCACTGCGCATGCGACAGGCCGAGCAGCGCGAGTTCGTTGCGCCGTGCGCGTGCCGCAACGAGGGCGCCGAACAGGCGTGTGTCGGGCGTGTCGATGTTGGCCGCCGCGAGCAGCAGCGCCTGCAACGCCCGTTCATGAGAGGACGGTTCGGTGCGATCGTGTGCGGCGGTCATCGTGCGCACCCGCGTGACGGCCGGGCGACACGACCCGCGCGAATGCGCGGCGCAAACCGGATCACGATCGCGGCGCTCGTCACGCGTCACTCGACGCCGACGATCACGCTCGATGCCTTGAAGATCGCAGCCGCGACCGTGCCGCTCGCGAGGCCGAGACGATCGACGCTGTCGTTGGTCACGATCGCGACGATTTCGGCGCCGCCCGCGGCCTGGATCACGACTTCCGAATTGACCGCGCCCTTCGCGACCGACGATACGGTGCCCGCGACGCAGTTGCGGGCCGACACCTTGCTGCTGTCGACGTCGACCATCACGATGACCGACGATGCCTTGACGAGCGCGAACGCCTGCGTGCCGGCCGCGAGGCCCAGCGAAGCCGCGCTGCCGTGAGTGATCACGGCGACGATGTCGAGGCCGTCCTGCGTGCGGAGCGTGATTTCGTCGTTGACGGCACCGGGCTTGACGGCGCTGATCCGGCCGGCGAAATGGTTGCGGGCGCTGGTTCGCATGATGACTCTCCGAGGGGATGCCGCTGCCGGAGCGGCAGCGGAAGATGAATGGAAGTGCATCGGGCAGTTTACCGTCAACGCGGGCGTCCCGTCGTTCTCCGGATGCTATGGCGCGAATCAGGAAAACCCGTTTGCGCAAGGCGTTTCACGAAGCCGACGCCATATACCGAGGCCTATGACGCTTGGGCCATTACTCGTTCGCGGCGGGGGGCGACGCGGCAGGGGCGGCACGCGCGGTGGCGGGCCGGGCATCCCGTGCGGTCGCCGCGTTGTCGCTGTCCCATCCGCCGCCAAGCGCGAGGAACAGCCGCACCTGATCGGCGGCGACCTGCCCTTCGGCCGCCGCGACCTGCGCCTGCACGCTCGTCAGCGTGCGCGTCGCGTCGAGGTCGGAGAGGAACGACTCGCGGCCGGCCGCGTAGAGACGATGGGTTTCGTCGGCGGAATTGCGCGCCGATTCGTAGGCCGTGCGCAGTGCATCGGTGCGTTGCACGTTGGCGGCATAGGTCGCGAGGCTCGACTGCGTTTCGCGCAGCGCGTTCAGCACGACACCGTCGAAGTGCGCGAGCGCGCCGCCCGTCGCAGCCTCGGCTTCGCGTACACGCGCACGCTGGCCGTTGACGGGAAATGACCAGCTGATCAGTGGTCCGAACGACCAGCGATTGGTCGTGGACGAAAACAGGTCGGCGGCGAGGCCGACCGAGCCGGCCGACGCGCCGATGCTGACCGACGGGTACAGCGCGGCGGTTGCCACGCCGATTCGCGCGGTTGCAGCGGCAAGCTGCCGCTCGGCTTCGCGAACGTCGGGGCGGCGGCGCAGCAGCGCGGCGCCGTCGCCGATCGGAATCGGCTGGCGCAGCTTGGGCAGGCGTTTGCATTCGGCGACGGCCTTCGGCAGGTCGGCCGGCGAGCGCGCGAGCAGCGCGGCGAGCTGGTATTGCGCGACCTTGCGGCGGCCTTCGAAGCGCGGGATATCGGCGGCGAGCGTGCGCACCTGCGTCACGCCGCGCGTCACGTCGGTCTGGTTGCCGCGTCCGGCATCGCGCAACCGCTGCGACAGCGCGACGCGCTGCTTTTGCAGCGCGAGCGACTGCTTCGCGATCGCCAGCTCGTCGCCGGCCGAGCACGATTCGACGTACGCCCGCACGACGTCGGCGACGACCGTGATGCGCGCCAGGTCACCGGCCGCCCTGACGGCTTCGCTGTCCGCGCGCGCGGCTTCGACGCCGCGCCGCAGCTTGCCGAACAGGTCGATCTCGTACGACACGTTGAAACCGACCGCGCCTTCGTTGACGACCGGCAGCTTGTTTTCGAGCAGGTACTGTTCAGCCGATTCCTGTGCGCGTTGCACGGCCGCCTCCGCACCGCCCGAGAATCCGCCCTGTTCGTTCGCGACTTCCAGCGCCGCGCGCGAGCGCGCGAGGTTGGCAGCGGCGACGCGCAGGTCGGTGTTCGACTTCAGCGCGCTGCGCACGAGCTCGTCGAGCACGGGATCGTCGTATAGCTGCCACCAGTTACCGGGCACCGCATCACGCGATACGAGCATGCCGTTCGCGTCGTCGAGCGCATGGTTCGCCAGCGGCGCATTCACGTACGCCTGCTGCGGCAGCTTGTAATCGGGGCCGACGGACTTGCACGCGCCGAGTGCGAGCGCGAGCGGCGCGAGTGCCGCCGCGAGGCGCAGACCGTGCCGTTTCATCGCGATGCTCCCGCCGTGCTCGCGGCCGCACCGGAAGCCGCCGATACCGGCGCGACTGCCGACGTCGCGCTGGCGGCTGCCGGCTTCGCGTTGTCGCGGCGGCGCGTGTCGGCTTCGCGCATCGAAACCGTCGCGGTGCGGCCCGCGATCATCCGGAAGTCGTCGGGCACCTCGTCGAGCACGACGCGCACCGGCACGCGCTGCGCCAGCCGCACCCAGCTGAATGCCGGGTTCACGTTCGGCAGCAGGTTCGCACCCTGCGTGCGGTCGCGGTCCTCGATCGCAGCGACGATGCTCTGCACGTGGCCGCGCAGCGCATGCGGCTCGCCCATCACGACGATGTCGACCGGCTGGCCGATATGAATGCCGCGCAGCTTGGTTTCCTCGAAGTAGCCGTCGACGCGGAACGAATTGCGGTCGACGACCGACAGTACCGCGCGGCCGGCCGGCACGTATTCGCCGACGCGCGGCGCGCGGTCGTTCAGGTAGCCGTCGACGGGGCTCACGATCGTCGTGCGCTGCAGGTTCAGTTTCGCGGTGTCGAGCGACACCTGCGCATCGGCGACGGCGGCCTCGCCCTGTTCGACGCGCGTGCGGCTTTCCTCGACCTGCTCGCTCGCGACGAGGTTGCCGAGCTGCAGGTTGCGCGCGTATTCGCGCTTTGCCTGTGCGAGCGTCGCGCGGCGCTGCGCGAGCGTCGCTTCGGCGAGCCGCTCCGCGAGCGTGTAGCGGGCCTGGTCGATCACGAACAGCACCTGGCCGCGTTTGACCTCCTGGTTGTCGGCGACCTGTACCGACGTGATGAGGCCCGACACGTCCGGCGCGACCTGGATCACGTCGGCGCGCACGTGCCCGTCGCGCGTCCACGGCGAGAACATGTAGTAGTTGATGATCCGCCACAGCACGAGGCCGGCCACGACGACGACGATCAGGGTGAGCAGGATTTGCCCTGCCGAGAGCCAGGATTTTTTCACGTTAGGTAGCCGCGAGATGGTGGGAAACGATCACGACGGCGGCAAACACGAACACGTAGATGCCGAGGTCGAAGATCGAACGGTGCCAGACGAGGCGGTAGAAGCCGACGCGCTCGAGCACCGCGCGCACGACGATGTTGATCAGGTAGGCGATCAGCATCAGCACGAGCGGAGCCGGCACGAATACGCCGAAGATGTCGATTTCGCCGATCATGGTCGCGCTCGGAAAGACAGGTTGGAAAGCCGGATCATGCGCGTGCTCCGCCCGGTGCCTGCGGCGCTTGTGCGGCCGCGGCCGGATACAGCGACAGGCGCAGGCCGACGAGCGCGTGCAGCGTGTCGCGCAGCCGGCGGTGCGTGGCGGGCGTGGCCGGCGCCGTGCCGCCGTCGGCCGGTGCGGTGCCCGGCAGGTTACGGCCGGCCACGCGGTGCAGCGCATCGTCGATCGACGCGAGCAGCGCCGGCGGCGCGGGCTGGCGCGCGTTCGCGGCCGCGCAGCGCGCGTAGTGGTCGGTGACGCCGGCCAGCACGCGATCGATCGCGTCGGGCACGTCGCCCGACAGCCGGCGGCGCGAGCGGCGCAGGTCGAGCGCGTTCAGCGCGATGCGCAGGTCGCGGAAGCTTTCGATCGACGGGTGGCGGTGGTCGTCGGATGCGCCGAGACGCGGCAGCAGTTGCGTGACGCGATCGAGCATCCGCGATGCGTGGTTGCGCTGGTCGTCGAGCGGCTGTGTCGATGCGGAGCGCACGACGTCCTCCCAGCCCGAGCGCAGCAGGCGCCGCACCGCGAGTTCCGCGCCGAACGGCCGCGTCGCGCGTGTCCAAAGATACGCAAACAACAGCCCGGCAACGCCGGCGAGATTGCTGTTCAGGAACACGAAGAAGTCGGCTTCGTAGGCGCTCTGGATGCTGATGAAGGTGGCCGTATTCACCGCGACGAGCATCGTCACCATATTGAACTGCGGGCGCGGCAGCAGCGTGCCGATCAGGATGAACGGGCCCGCGAACATCAGCACGAGCATCGCGAAGTCGTGCACGTGCGGCAGCACGACGAACAGGTACAGGCCCGCGAACACGACGCTCGCGGCCGTCGACAGGAAAAACTTGAACACCAGCGGCGCGGGTTCGTCGAGCGCGGCGAAGAAGCTGCACGACACGGCCACGAGCGTGACGGCGGCCGCGCCGTCGTGCCAGCCGGACGAGATCCACAGCCAGCATGCGAACACGATCGCGAGCACGACGGTCAGCGTGGAGAACAGCATCATCCCGCGATCGAAGAAGCGCTCGGTGCCGCCGAGCCGCCAGTGCCGGTAGCGCGGCTGCCAGATGCCCGACTCGTTCGCGATCAGCGCGCGCAGCGAGCGGCAGTCCTGCCAGATGTCGATGACCTGGCGCAGCCGCCACAGCGCATTCGACAGCAGCGCGCCGTCCCAGCTCGTCAGCGCGCTGTCGGCGGGCTGCAGCGCGGCGATGCGCTCGCGCAGATCATCCGCGACCGGATCGTGGGCCATGTCGCCGTCGGTGCCGGATTTCACGGCCGGCAGCGGTGCGTCGAACCACTTCGCGGCGTCGGCCAGCAGCGCATCGAGCGCGGGTGGGCGCACGTGCAGGTCGCGCATCAGCGCGATCAGCGGATCGGCGAGCGACGACATCAGCGGCAAGAACAACTGCATCCGGCCCGCGAGCGCCTGCGCCCGCGCGAGGATGCTCGGATGCGCATGGTCGTAACCCAACTGGCTCAGCAGGAATTCGAGGCCGGTGATCGTCGTCGCGAGGCGCTGCCGGCACGCGGACAGCGCCTTGCCGGCGATATGCCCGGACAGCGTCTCGCGACCGTAGAACGCGGCGTCCTTGAACCATGCGTCGGTGCGCTCGATCAGCGTCGGCGCGAGCCGGTTCGGAAACACGGCGCTGCCGACCACGCTCGCGCACACGATGCCGAGCACGATTTCCTCGGTGCGCGCGATCGCGACGTCGAATACCGTGGACGGATCGGTCACGGTCGGCAGCGCGATCAACGGCATCGTATAACCGGCGAGCATGAACACGTAGCTGCGTGCGGTGCGGTCGGAGATCGCGAGGTAGAGCAGCGTGCCGCACCACGTCGCGACGATGATGCTGAACAGGATCGGCGTTTCGACGAACGGCGGCACGAAGAAGATCGCGGCGGCCGCGCCGAGCGCGGTGCCGAGCGCGCGATACAGCGCCTTCGAGCGCGTCGCGCCGACGAACGGGTTCGACACGATGTAGACGCTCGCCATCGCCCAGTACGGGCGCGGCAACTGGAAATACAGGCCAAGGTACAGCGCCAGCATCGACGCGGCGAACGTCTTGCCCGAGAACAGCCAGTCGCGAAGGCTCGGATAGGTCATGACGCGGAGTCGGCGGCGTGGGGCGGGTGCGGCGCGGGCTGCGCCGCGTCGGACGCGTTGAAGGCGTTCAGCACGCGCAGCGTCGTTTCGAGATCGGCGCGCGTGACGCCCTTGAGCACCTGTGCGCGCAGCACGCGCAGGTCTTCCTCCATCTTCGCGGTGACCGCGCGGCCGGCGGCCGTCAGCGAGATCGTTTTCGCGCGGCGGTCGTGCGGATCCTCGTCACGGCGCGCGAGGCCGGCCGCGCACAGCTGGTCGAGCAGGCGCACGAGCGACGGCCCTTCGATGCCGACGTGTTCGGCGAGCGTGCCCTGCCGTACGCTTTCGCCGAGGCGGCCGGCGATCAACAGCGGCGTCGCGCAGGCTTCGGACACGTTGTACGCGTTCAGCACGCCGTCGCTGGTACGGCGCCACTTGCGCGCGGACAGCACGAGCAGGCTGCTGACGGCGAGGCGGAGGTCGTGCAGATTGGTCATGGGCGAGATGATAGGGCAAAAACATTCGATAGCAAACTATCGGTTTGTTGTCACCCGCGTGTCATGTCGCATCAGGATGGCTGGCTGACGATGCAGGCTACTGCGACCGTTGCATAGCGCACGCTCTGCGTTCCCTCCATTCATCGGCGACGCTGTTGCCCGGGCGGACGAGATAGCGCACGGTGAGCCCGGGCGCGTTTGCGCTTACCGCACGTGCGGCTGCAACGCGCGCACCCAGTACGACACCGCAACGGCCCCCCCATCCGGCGTGCCGATCGCGCGCTCGCCGAGATAGCTCGCACGCCCCGCGCGCGGCGTCATGCGCGCCGTTTGCTGCGCACCGTGTTCGGCGGCCTCGACGGCCGCCGTCCAGGCGCTCGCGGGATCGCGATCGCCGTCGAGCGCGTGGTCGAATGCATCGGCGGCCGGCACCAGCGCATCGAGCATCGTCCGGTCGCCGGCGTGCGCGCCGCCGAGTTCGCTGATCGAATCCACCGCACCGCGGAACGCCGCGGCCCAGTCGCGCGCCGACGGCTCCGCGATATCGGCCAGCCGGCGCGACGCGCGCAGCAGCGCGGTCGCATAGAACGGTCCTGAACTGCCGGCAATGGCACGGCGCAACGCGGCGCCGAGCGCCGCGAGCGCACCGGCCGGCGTGCCGTACACGGCTTCGGGCAATTCGAGAATCGCCTGTGCGGCACGCAGCATGCTCGCGCCGAGATCGCCGTCGCCGGCCGCCGCATCGAGGTCGGTCAGCGTCTGCTCGTGATCGATCAGCGTCTGCGCGACCGCGTGCAGCGCCGGCTGCAGGCGCGCGGCCCACGCGCGGCCGGCCGCATCGAGCGGCGGCAGCGGCGCGTCGTGCGAGTCGGCCGCGGCCACGCGGATGTGCGCATTCACGGCGCCGCCGCCCGGCCATGCACGCGCCTGCGTCGGCGCGTCGAGCAGCGCCGCGCGTTCTTCGTTCAGCCGCAGCACCGAGATCGAGCAGCCGGGCATGTTCAGCGCCGACAGGAACGTGCCGGCCCACGCGCGCGCGACGACGATACCGCGCCGGCTCAGGTTGTCGTACGCGGCGCGAAGCACGATCGCGAGTTCCATGTCCGGCGTCGCGCCGAGACCGTTGACGAACAGCGCGACGCGCTCGCCGCCGTCGAGCACGAGATCGGCGACGATGCTCGACAGCAGCGTGTCGACCAGCGCGTCCGCGGGCATTGGCGCGCGGCGTTCGACGCCTTTCTCGCCGTGGATGCCGAGGCCGAGCTCGATCTCGTGATCGGCGAGGCTGAAGCCCGATTTGTCGGCGCCCGGGATCGTGCAGCCGTCGAGCGCGACGCCCATCGTGCCGAGCTCGGCCGCCGCTTCGCGCGCGATTCCCGCGACGCGGGCGAGCGGCAGCCCGCGCGCGGCGGCCGCGCCGGCGAGCTTGTGGATCAGCACGGTGCCGGCGATCCCGCGCCGCTGGCCGCGCTCGACACGGCTGCGCAGCGATACGTCGTCGGCGACGATGACGATCTCGACCGGAATGCCTTCCGCCCGCGCGAGCTCGGCGGCGAGCCCGAAATTGAGCCGGTCGCCCGTGTAGTTCTTCACGATCAGCAGCGCGCCGTTCGGGCCGGCGCTCGCGCGGATCGCGGCAAGCACGGCGTCGGTGGACGGCGACGTGAACACTTCGCCGCACACGGCCGCGCTCAGCATCCCTTCGCCGACGTAGCCGCCATGCGCGGGCTCGTGGCCGCTGCCGCCGCCGGAGAGGATCGCGACGGGCCGTTGCGCCGGCTCGGGCAGCGGCTGGCGGACGAGCACGAGCTCGTCGCCGAGGATCGCGAGATGCGGCGACTGCCGCGCGATGCCTTCCAGCATTTCTCGCACGACATCGGACGGGCGGTTCACAAGCTTCTTCATGGCGACGGTTCCTGACGGGTGAACGGGGCTCGGTCGGGCACGCGCGGGCGCCGGACGGCTTTCGTGCAGCGGATGATCGTGCGGGTGCCCTGTCGCAGGCAGGGTCGGCATCGCCGACCGGATGCGGCAACGGGCGCGCGCTTCGCGCCACGATACATCAGGTCGGGACGTCGCTGCACGGATCGCGGGCGCGATCGTGCCGTGCCGGGGCGAGCGATGGTCCGCCCGGGGGATGCTGCTACTTCGCCGCCGCGATCTCCTTCGCGCGAATCAGCCGCGCGCGCAGCACGTTGCGGCTGATGCCGAGCAGCCGCGCCGCCTGGATCTGGTTGCGGTGGCTGAACTCGAACGCGACGCGCATCACGGTGTCCTCGATGCGTTCGAACAGGTTGCCGTGCCCGTCGTCGAACAGGTCGCGCAGCGCGCGTTCGAGCGCGTCCTGCGCGGCGGCGGACGCATCCGGCGCGCGCGCGGCGGCCGCCGGCATGCACGGCGATGCAATGTGCAGGTCGGTGTCCTGCAGCGAATCGTGACGGCTTACGAGCAGCGCATGATGGATCACGTTCTCCAGTTCGCGGATATTGCCGGGCCAGCCGTGCGCCTCGAGCCTGCGCTCGGCGCGCGGATCGATGCTGCGCGGCCCGTAGCCGAGGCGGCTGCGGTAGTCGTCGAAGAAGTGGCGCGCGAGCGGCAGGATGTCGCCCGGTCGCTCGCGCAGCGTCGGCACCGCGAGCTGCACGACGTTGAGCCGGTAGAACAGGTCGCCGCGAAAATGCCCGGTCGCGACCGCCTGCTGCAGGTCGACGTTGGTTGCGGCGACCACGCGCACGTCGATCGGCATGCTCGTGCGCGAACCGAGCCGCACGACCTCGCGCTCCTGCAGCACGCGCAGCAGCTTGACCTGCATCGACAGCGGCAGGTCGCCGATCTCGTCGAGAAACAGCGTGCCGCCGTTCGCGGCTTCGAACCAGCCCGGTTTCGCGCTGAACGCGCCCGTAAACGCCCCTTTCTCGTGGCCGAACAGTTCGCTCTCGACCAGCGTTTCGGAGAACGCGCCGCAGTTCACGGCGACGAACGGCCCGTTGTTGCGGCGGCTGAGGCTGTGCACGTGGCGCGCGATCAGTTCCTTGCCGGTGCCCGTCTCGCCGACGATCAGCACGTTCGCGTCGCTCGGTGCGACGAGGCGAATCCGCTCGAGCAGCGCGACCGAACGCGGATCGACGAACACCTGCGCGCGGGCGCGGATCGACGTCGCGAGCGCAGGCCGGTCGGGCAGCGTGAGGACGGGCGCGAGGCGTTCGGCTGTTTGCCGGGCATCAGACGGGCCCGGCTCGTCGCGGGACGGCGTGACGACGCGCAGGTCGGCTGCGCGAGGCGATACGGAAAGGGATGTCATGGCTGTGTAGGCATCGGGTCGCTGCGCGGATCGGTCAGGTTCGCGATGAACGTTGCTGACCGGGTGCTGCGTGATCAGCAGAGTGTTCAACGTTTTGCGCAACGCGGGAAACATCGATTTCTGATAACCAATGCCGGATTGCTGCGCTGGACGCAGTTGCGTAACGCGATGTCGCCCGGTTAAGCGAAATGCGGCGTGCGGACGTTGATAAAGCATCGGTTTCGACACTGTCGCAGCGATGTGCCGCGTTGCGGCGACACACGATCGCTGCGAACGGGTGCCGCGTGCGTTCCGGATTCCACGCCGAAGCGGAAAGGCGCCTTCGGCAACCGCCGCTGCTGCTGATCAGGCAGCAGCCAATCAGCACGGCTGTCTCTCACAGTTCATCTCGCTGCGGAATATGGTTGTGATGCGATGGCTGGCCAGCTTATCAACATGCGGCGATCGGCGAATACGCCGCGACAGGCTGTCGATTGCGACGCATTTCGTCATGCAGACGATCGTTTTTCATGGCGATCGCAGCATTGGCACGCTCCTTGCGGAACCATGACGTGACGGGTGCGTTGGCGCCCGACTCGACAATGGGAATGCAACCAATGAGCAATGCGATCAATGTGGTCGCGATATCGGGCGGCCTGCAACGGCCGTCGCGCACGCTGGCGCTGACCGACGCGATCGTCGCGGCGCTTGGCGCCGCGCTGCCGATCGATACGCGGCTGATCGAACTCGGCGAGATCGGTGGCCGGCTGGCCGGTGCACTGACGCGCGCGCAGGTGCCGGCCGACCTCGAAGCGCTGATCCGCGCGATCGAGACGGCCGACGCGCTCGTCGTCGCGAGCCCCGTGTATCGCGCGTCGTACACGGGCCTCTTCAAGCACCTGTTCGACCTCGTGCGTCACGACGCGCTCGTCGATGTGCCCGTGCTGCTCGCCGCCACCGGCGGCAGCGAGCGCCATGCGCTCGTGATCGATCATCAATTGCGGCCGCTGTTCAGTTTCTTCCAGGCGCGCACGCTGCCGATCGGCGTGTACGCATCCGAAAGCGATTTCGACCGATACGAAATCGCGAACCCGGCGCTGCGCGCGCGCATCGCGCTCGCCGTCGATCGCGCGGTGCCGCAACTGCGCCCGCATGCGCTTTCCGCCGCGGCCGCGTAAGCCGCTTCCGTTTTCCCTTCGACCAGGACACCTTCATGAGCCTTACCGACCCTTCCGCCGACGGCGTCAAATTCGCGTACTGGGTGCCGAACGTCAGCGGCGGCCTCGTCGTCAGCACGATCGAGCAGCGCACCGACTGGAGCCTCGAATACAACCAGCAGCTCGCCCGCACGGCCGAAGCGGCCGGCTTCGACTACGCGCTGAGCCAGATCCGCTTCACGGCCGGCTACGGAGCCGAATACCAGCACGAGTCGGTGTCGTTCAGCCAGGCGCTGCTGCATGCGACGACGAAGCTCAAGGTGCTCGCCGCGATCCTGCCGGGGCCGTGGCATCCGGCGGTGGTTGCGAAGCAGCTCGCGACGATCGATCACATCTCGAACGGACGCATCGCGATCAACGTCGTGAGCGGCTGGTTCAAGGGCGAATTCACCGCGATCGGCGAACCGTGGCTCGAGCACGACGAACGCTATCGGCGCTCGAAGGAATTCATCCAGGCGCTGAAGGGCATCTGGACGCAGGACAACTTCACGTTCAAGGGCGATTTCTACCGCTTCAACGACTACACGCTGAGCCCGAAACCCGTGCAGAAACCGCATCCGGAGATCTTCCAGGGCGGCAGCTCGCGCGCGGCGCGCGACAACGCGGCGAGCGTGTCCGACTGGTATTTCACGAACGGCAATACGCCGGAGAACCTGAAGGCGCAGATCGACGACATCCGCGCGAAGGCAGCCGCGAACAACCATCGCGTTCGCATCGGCGTCAACGCGTTCGTGATCGCGCGCGATACCGAGGAAGAGGCGCGGGCCGTGCTCGACGACATCGTCCGGCACGCGCACGTCGAGGCCGTGCATGCGTTCGGCGATGCGGTGAAAGAGGCCGGCAAGGCGTCGCCGGAAGGCGAAGGCAACTGGGCGAAATCCACGTTCGAGGATCTCGTGCAGTACAACGACGGCTTCCGCACGAACCTGATCGGCACGCCGCAGCAGATTGCCGAACGGATCGTCGCGCTGAAGGCGATCGGCGTCGATCTCGTGCTGGCCGGATTCCTGCATTTCATCGAGGAAGTCGAGTACTTCGGCCAGCGCGTGCTGCCGCTCGTGCGCGAACTCGAGGCGCAGCGGCAGGCAGTCGCCGCGTGACGGATGCCGGCCGGCGCGCGGCTCGCGATTGCGTGAGCCCGCGCCGCGCCGGCGCGGCACTCACGCCACGCCCGCCATCTTCGATGCATCGACAACCATCTGCACGCCGAGGCTGCCGAGGATGAGGCCCATTGCCCAGCGCTGCGCGAGCAGCAGCGTCGGGCGCCCGTGCAGGAATTTCGCGATGCTGCTCGAACAGATCGCCACCAGCCCGTTTGCCGACGCGAACGCGGCGATCAGCAGTGAACCGAGAAACAGCGACTGGCCGAACACGCTGCCTTGCCGGTAGTCGATGAACTGCGGCAGCAGCGACACGAACAGCATCGCGAGCTTCGGATTCAGCACGCTGGTCGTCGCGCCCATCGCCAGCAGCCGCAGCGGCTGCTCGTTCGGCAGCGCCCGCACCTCGAACGGCGAACGCCCGCCGGGCCTGACCGCCTGCCATGCGAGGTACAGCAGGTAGGCCGCACCGACCGCACCCAGCACGCTGCCCGCATAAGGCACGCTCATGAACAGCGTCGTGATGCCGAACGCCGCGCCGAACATGTAGAACAGGTAGCCGATCATCACGCCGGCCAGCGAAATGAGCCCGGCCGCGCGCCCTTGTGCGATCGAGCGCGACATCACGTAGACCATGTTCGGCCCCGGCGTGACCGCGAGCATGCCGCCGATGACGAGAAATCCGTAAAGCGATCCGGACGTATGCATGTTTTCCGCTTCCTGCAACGAGTGCTGACGGGATTCATTGTCCGACCGTGGAGGCGAACAGTAAAACGGGATAAACTGAATCGATTGATCAGATTTTCTGAATAAAATGAAAAAGCTCGACCTCGATGTGCTGGCGATGGTGGTGGCTGTCGCGGAATCCGGATCGTTCGCGCACGGCGCGCAGGCCGTGCATCGTTCGCCGTCGGCGGTGAGCATGCAGATCAAGGCGCTGGAAGACGCGCTCGGCAAGCCGCTTTTCATCCGCGACACGCGCAACGTGACGGCTACCGACGACGGCAGGACGCTCGCCGAATACGGCCGCCGGATGCTGGCGATGCGCGACGAGGCGTGGGCATCTGTCGTGCGCCCGGAGATCCGCGGCCGCGTGACGATCGGCGTGCCCGACGACTACATTTCGTCGCTGCTGCCGCAGGTGCTCGGCAAATTCGCGGCGATGCACCCGCGCGTGGAAGTGCGCGTGATCGGCCAGCCGAGCAGCGCGCTCGTGCCGATGCTGAAGGACAACACGGTGGACCTCGCTTGCCTCACGCGGATCAAGGGCGTGACCGGCGAGCTGATCCGGCTCGAGCCGCTCGTGTGGGTCGGGTCGCCGAAACGCAACGTATGGGAGGAGCGGCCGCTGCCGGTGGCCTTCTTCACGCACGGCGGCAGCATGGCGCGCGATCACGCGGTCAAGGCGCTGAACCGGCGGAAGATCCCGTACCGGATGTCGTACGAAAGCCCGAGCCACCTGGGCCTTCTCAGCATGGTGGAGGCCGGGCTCGCGGTCGCGCCGCTGGCGCGCTGCTGCATTCCCGATCATCTCGTGCAGCTGTCGGAAAGCCACGGGCTGCCGCCGCTGGGCGAACTCGAGGTCGTGCTCGCGCGCAGCGCGCAGTCCGCGCGCCCGCCGTGCGACTACCTGGCCGAGCAGATTCTCGGCGAATGGCGCGCGTGACCGGTGATCGTCGGATCGCGGCGTTTCAACACGATTTCAGCAACCATTCGCGGAACGCGACGAGCGAAGGCAGCGTCTCGGTCCCCGGCGGATAGACGAGGTAGTAGCTGCGCTGGCTGGTGATCGCGTCGCCGATCGACACGAGCTCGTTGCGGCTCAACTCGTCTTCCACCAGCACCTTCGGCACCAGCCCGATTCCCATCCCGGCCCGCACGGCCTGGATCAGGTGCGACGTCAGTTCGAAGCTCGGGCCGACGCGCATCTGGCGATGATCGAGCCGATAGTGCGAGAACCACTCGGCCCACGCCTGCTGGTTGCTCGTCACGCCCAGCAGCGTCTGTTTCGCGGCCCAGGCCGGCGAGCGCGCGCCGGCCTTGCGGCTGCCCGCATCGGGGCTCGCGATCGCAATCAGGAACTCGTTGTACAGCCGATGCGCGTGCAGGCCGGGCCAGTCGTCCGCGCCGACGGTGATGGCCGCGTCGAGGTCGTCGTTGAGGAAATCGATCGCGCCGATCCGCGAATGAAGATGCACGGTCACGCCCGGATGCTCGGCGTAGAAGCCATGCAGGTGCGGCAGCAGCCATTTCGAGCCGAACGTCGGCAACGTCGCGAGCCGCAGCGTGCCGGCGCCTGCCTGGTGGGACATCGCCTGCAGCGTCGCGCCGCGGATGCGCCCCAGTGCGCCGCTCAGCTCGACGAAGTAGCGGCGCCCGACTTCGGTCAGCTTCACGGAGCGGCCCTCGCGCCGGAACAGCGGCACGCCGAGCTGATCCTCGAGCGTCTGGACCTGCCGGCTGATCGCGCTCTGGCTCAGCGACAGTTCCTCGGCTGCGCGCGTGTAGCTTTCGTGCCGCGCGGCTGCCTCGAACACGAGCAGCAGCGACATCGACGGGGTGAGGCGACGGTAATTCATGAGTTTTATGCAATATTCGCCGGGCGAGAATTCGTTTGTTTCTCGCGGAATTTACAAAGATACTGGAATTCCCGGTTGCATGGAAACTTGCTCAAAACTCATGTTTCGAAGCACGCGAGCACACCGGTTCACTCACCTTGCGCCTTTACCCCATGTCGATCGCCCCGTTGCCCCGTCCCGCCAGCCCGCCCGCGAACGCGTACCGTGACTTTCTCGCCGCGCTGCAGGCCGCCGGGTTCGCCGGGGAAATCCGCGCGGACCATGCGAACCGGACGGTGCAGGCCACCGACAACTCGATCTACCAGCGCCTGCCGCAAGCGGTGATCTGTCCAGCGCATGCGGACGACGTCCGGCTGGTGGCCCGGCTGCTCGCGGAACCCGCGCACCGCGACGTCGCGGTGGCCGCGCGCGGCGGCGGCACGGGCACCAACGGGCAGTCGCTGACCGACGGCGTGGTCGTCGACCTGTCGCGCAACATGAACCGGATCCTCGAAATCGACGTCGAGCAGCGCTGGGTGCGCGTGCAGGCGGGCGTCGTCAAGGATCAGCTCAATGCGGCGCTGAAGCCGCACGGGCTGTTTTTCGCGCCGGAGCTGTCGACGTCGAATCGCGCGACCGTCGGCGGGATGATCAACACCGACGCGAGCGGGCAGGGTAGCTGCACGTACGGCAAGACGCGCGACCACGTGCTCGAGCTGGACTTCGTGCTGATGGGCGGCGAGCAACTGCACAGCGACGCACTCGCTGACGACGAGCTGGAGCGCCGCTGTGCGCGGCAGGACCGCGTCGGCAAGGTCTACCGCACCGCGCGGCGCATCAGCGACGACAAGGCGGCGCTGATCGAAGCGAAGTTTCCGAAGCTCAATCGCTGCCTGACCGGCTATGACCTCGCGCACCTGCGCGAACCCGATGGCCGCTTCAACCTGAACAGCGTGCTGTGCGGCGCCGAAGGCTCGCTCGGCTTCGTCGTCGAGGCGAAGCTCAACGTGTTGCCGATCCCGAAGTATGCGGTGCTGGTCAACGTGCGCTACGCGGGCTTCATGGACGCGTTGCGCGATGCGCGCGCGCTGATCGAGCACCAGCCGCTGTCGATCGAGACGGTCGATTCGAAAGTGCTGATGCTCGCGATGAAGGACTTCGTGTGGAGCAGCGTGGCCGAATATTTTCCTCAGGACGACCAGCGGCCGACGCTCGGCATCAACCTGATCGAATTCAGCGGCGACGACGCGGACGACGTCGATGCGCGCGTGCGTGCGTTCGTCGACCACCTGCGCACCGATACGAGCGTGGAGCGCCTCGGCCATACGCTCGCGGCAGGCGACGATGCGGTTAAGCGCGTATATGCGATGCGCAAGCGCGCGGTCGGCCTGCTCGGCAACGTGCAGGGCGAGGCGCGTCCGCAGCCGTTCGTCGAGGACACCGCGGTGCCGCCCGAAAACCTCGCCGCGTATATCGCCGAATTCCGCGCGCTGCTCGACGGCCAAGGGTTGCAGTACGGAATGTTCGGCCATGTCGACGCGGGCGTGCTGCACGTGCGTCCGGCGCTCGACATGAAGGATCCGCGGCAGGCCGCGCTGGTGCGGCCCGTGTCGGATGCGGTGGCCGAGCTCACGCAGCGTCACGGCGGCCTGCTGTGGGGCGAGCACGGCAAGGGCGTGCGCTCCGAATATGCGCCGGCGTTTTTCGGCGAGCTGTATCCGTCGCTGCAGCAACTGAAGGCCGCGTTCGATCCGCACAACCAGTTCAACCCGGGCAAGATCGCGACGCCGCCGGAGAACACGATGCGGCTGCTGAAGATCGACGAAGTGCCGACGCGCGGCGACCACGACCGGCAGATCGACGAGCGCGTATGGCAGAGCTACGGCACCGCGATGCACTGCAACGGCAACGGCGCGTGCTACAACTTCGATCCGGACGACGCGATGTGCCCGTCGTGGAAGGCGACGCGCGAACGCGTGCATTCGCCGAAGGGGCGCGCGTCGCTGATGCGCGAATGGTTGCGCCTGCAAGGGCAGGCCGGTGTCGACGTCGTCGCGGCGGCGCGCGCGCGGCAGCCGTTCCTGCGCGGCGTTGCCGCCCGCTGGCGCAACAGCCGCGCCGCGCGCAGCGGCGCGGCCGACTTCTCGCACGAGGTGTACGACGCGATGGCCGGGTGCCTCGCCTGCAAGTCGTGTGCGGGACAGTGCCCGGTCAAGGTCAACGTGCCCGAATTCCGTTCGCGCTTTCTCGAGCTGTATCACCGTCGTTATCAGCGGCCGCTGCGCGACTACCTGATCGGCTCGCTCGAATTCACGATGCCGTGGATGGCGCGGGTGCCCGCGCTGTACAACGGGCTGATGCGTGCGGGGTGGGTGCGCACGCTGCTGGAGCGGCAGGTCGGCATGGTCGACAGCCCGCTGCTGAGCCGCTTCGATCTCGCGGCCGTGATCCGGCAATGGCGCGTGAAGCCGGCCGACCCGCACGCGCTCGCGGCGTTGAGCGATGCGCAGCGCGCGCGCAGCGTCGTCATCGTGCAGGACACGTTCACGCGTTATTTCGATACCGAGCAACTGGCGACGCTGATCGAGCTGGCGGCGCGCGTGGGTTTTCAGGTGTGGCTCGCGCCGCTCGCGCCGAACGGCAAGGCGCTGCATGTGCAGGGCTTTCTGCGGGCGTTCGAGAAGGCGGCGATCCGCAATGCCGCGCAGCTTGCGTCGCTCGCGCAGTCGGGCGTCGCGCTGGTCGGCCTCGATCCGGCGATGACGCTCACGTATCGGCAGGAATACCTGAAGGTGACGGGGCTCACCGATGTGCCGAAGGTCGCGCTGCCGCAGGAATGGCTGCTGCAGGCGCTGCCGGAAGCGGGCGCGGGCGGCGTGTCCGGTGCATACCGGCTGCTGCCGCACTGTACCGAGAAGACCAATGCGCCCGACAGCGGCAAGCAATGGGCGCAGGTATTCGCGCGGCGCGGCCTGCGTTTGCAGGTTCAGGCGACCGGGTGCTGCGGGATGTCCGGTACGTATGGGCACGAGGCGCGCAACCTGCAGACGTCGAAGACGATCTATTCGCAGTCGTGGGCCGCGCACGTCGATGCGCCGGAGGACCAAGGCGAAGCGCTGGCGACCGGGTATTCGTGCCGCAGCCAGGTGAAACGCATGTCGTCGACGCGGTTGCGTCATCCGTTGCAGGCGCTGCTCGATCACGTTCGTGCGTCGGGGTGACGATCGGGCGGCGCGCGCTGCGCTGCCCGTGTGACGGCATCGCGCATCGCGCGGCAATCTCAGTGCCGCCATCGACGCATGCGAAAGGGTCAGTCAGGAATCGGCTTTCGCGGTTTTCCGCGCACGCGGCTTGTCGGCCGCGGGAAACGCGCCGACGCCGCGCGGCCGTTTCGGTTCGATCCGCATTTGCCGGATCACGCGCCGGAAGTCGATCTCGTGCGCGGCCAGCGCGCCGATCAGCTTCGCGATGACCGCGAGGTGGGAGGGCACCGTGCCCTTGCTCGAATAGTTCGTGATCGAGCTTTCGTTCATCCGGATCAGACGCGCGAACTCGCGCGACGTCAGCTGCGCTTTTCTCAACTCCTGCTGAAATTCGGTATACGCCATTGCACACATGTTGCTTCGTCTCCGTGATTCAGAAATCGGCCCGCGCGGCGCCGGCGCCGACGGGTGGCGTTCCCGTCGTGCCGGCGCCAACGCGGCTTACATCTTGACCTGGTCGAGGAAGGTCTTCTTGCCGGTCTTGTAGCCGTAGATCGAGATGATCCCGTGCGTCAGGTCGCCCTTCGCGTCGAACGTCGTCGTGCCGATCACGCCGTCGTATTTCGTCGCCGGCATCGCCGCGAGGATCTTCGCCGGGTCCGTCGAGTTCGCGCGCTTCATCGCGTCGACGGCGATGTAGACCGCGTCGTACGCGAACGGCGCATCGAACTTGATGCCCTGGTTGAAGCGCTTCTCGTACTTGGCGACGAACGCAGCACCGCCCGGCATCTTCTCGAGCGCCGCGCCGGCTTGCGAGCACAGCACGTTGTCGGCTGCCGGGCCGGCCAGCTCGGCCAGCGAGTCGGTGCACACGCCGTCGCCGGACAGGATCTTCGCGCGCAGGCCGAGCTGCTTCGCCTGCTTCGCGAGCGGGCCGCCGGTGGCGTCCATGCCGCCGTACATGATCGCGTCGGGATTCTCGCCCTTGATCTTCGTGAGAATCGCGCGGAAGTCGACCGCCTTGTCGTTGGTCGCATCGTGCGACAGCACCTTCAGGCCAAGCGCCTTCGCCTTCTTCTCGAACTCGTTCGCGAGGCCCTGGCCGTAAGCGGTCGAATCGTCGATCACCGCCACGCTCTTCACGCCCTTCGACTGCGCGTAGCTCGCGAGCGCCGGACCCTGCTGCGCGTCGGTCGCGACGACGCGGTAGGTCGTCTTGAAGCCTTGCTGCGTGTAGGTCGGGTTCGTGGCCGACGGCGAGATCTGCACGATGCCCGCATCGCTGTAGATCTTCGAGGCCGGGATCGACGTGCCCGAGTTCAGGTGGCCGATGACGGCGACGACCTTGTCGTCGACGAGCTTCTGTGCGACCTGCGTCGCCTGCCGCGGGTCGGCCGCGTCATCCTGCGCGTCGAGCTGCAGCGTGACCTTCTTGCCGCCGATCATCAGCCCCTTCGCATTGATTTCCTCGACCGCGAGGCGCGCGCCGTTCTCGTTGTCCTTGCCGAGGTGCGAAATGCCGCCCGTCGTCGGTTCGACGCTGCCGATCTTCACGACCTGGTCGGCCATCGCGGTCGACGCTGCCGCGAACGCAGCGGCGGCCAGTGCAACGGTGATCAGGGGTTTGCAGCGCATGCCGACAATGCTTCGTTCCATCTGCCATCTCCGAATTGAATGTCTTTCTTGGACGTCTCGACCGGCCGGCTGCGGGCCGGGGCGATCGGACGAGTCTCCATACCCATCATGGGCTTCAGTTGCATCGCACCCGGCCGTGCGACGGGCCGCCCGGGCGAGCGGGCTGACTATCGGCCGGCGCGATGCAATTCGTATGAATATATCCGAAGCCGATTTTGCGCGCTGCAGCGAATCCCATGACGGGGCTGGCACGGCACGGTTCGGCGCCCGGATTTCGCGGATTCCGGATGCCGGAAATCGTGCGCCGTGGCGGGCCAGGCTGCGATTCGCTGTCGATGGCCTTACGGCCGCATCCATTATTCGGCCGGTTGCGGGGGCGAAGCCATGGACACTGATGGGCGGTCAGTCGGGAACTGTTCGGTCGATTTGTCTGCACAGTTTGGCCACTCGCAAGCGCGCAGCCGGGTTCTTGGAAATGCTTCATCGAGCGCGATATCTCTCACATGCAACTAACGGTCAAGTCCGGCGGCATCGACGAATTGGCGCAAGTCGACAGCCCGTACAATGCAATCGGCTTTGCACATGCCGGGGCTTGCCTGGACCGGCCGCTTCCAGACTGTCGGGCAGGTAATGCCATCCGATGCAACCGCGATCCTACGAACGTCCGCGCAATGCGACGAAGACCACGCCTGCAATCGCCAGCAGGCCGCCGCATAGCGTTTCGATGCCCGGCCGCTCGCCCGTCAGCATCATCGACAGGGCTGTCGCCACCGCTGGCGTAAGATAGAGAAAGTTGGCGGCGCGCGCCGCACCGAAGTAGCCGAGTGCGAAGGTCCAGGTCGCGTAACCGAGTGCCGCGGGAAATACCCCGAGGATCAATACCGCCAGCGTCGTGTCGTGCGACGCACCGCCGAGCGAGGCGAGCGCGCCGGGCAACCAGGGCGTGAGCAGCAGCGCACCGGCCAGCAGCGTGTACGCGGCACAGGGCAGCGCGCCGTACACGGGAATCAGCCGCCGTTGCAACACGAAGTAGCTGGCCGAACACAGCGCTGCGCCGAGAATCAGCGTGCTCCCCGAGCCGAGGACAAGCCCGCCCGGTTGACCATGCGCAATCACGCCAATACCGGCAAGACTGACCAGCGAACCGAGCCACCCCCGGAGATTGAATCGTTCGCCGAGAAACACGGCGGCAAGCAGCGCCGTGAAGATCGGCAGCGTGTTCACGATGAAACTCGCCGCGCCGGCCGACACGGTTTGCTCGCCGGTATTGAGCAGTGCGTTATAGAGCGCGATGCCGAGGAAACCGCAGGCCAGGAAACGCAACGCATCGCGTTTCGCGGGCCTCGGAGGCCGCCGCCACGCAAGCCACGCGATCACGAGCAACGCGGCGGTGGCAAAGCGCGCCGCCGCGAGTTGCAGTGGCGCCAGGCCGTGCAGGCCGATCCGGATGAACGGGAATGCGGAGGCCCACGACACGATCGTGAAAGCGACCGCGCCTGCCGCGACCAGCGGTTGTCGCGCGCCGCGCGACGACGGTGAGGAAAGGGTATTCATGCGGCAATGGTGCGATGTTGCGAGATGTTAAGCTAGCGCACAGATCAACATCCGGATATGACCATGGCTCACAGCTCGGTGCGGCGGCGAGCCGACAGTCCGGCGCGTGCGCGTCAGGTTGCGGATGCGCTGCCGGTTGCAGCGCCGGCGCCTGGCCCGCGGCCGCCGCTTGCCAGCCTGGAGACCGTGTGCACGGTGGCGCGTCAGGGTTCGTTCCTGGCGGCCGCCGACGTTTCCGGCGTGACGCACGGCGCGATCAGCCGGCGGGTGGCCGCCGTGGAAAACTGGCTGGGCATGGCGCTGTTCGAACGTCATGCACGCGGTGTGCGCCTGACGCCGGACGGGCAGCGCTTCGTCGGCCGGATCGAACAGGCGTTCGCGATCATCGACAGCGCGGCCGACCAGTGGCGCTCGCCGCGTACGCCGCGACTGGTCCGGATGAGCGTGGTGCCGGCATTTGCGCAGCTCTGGCTGTTCGAGCGGCAGCATGCGCTCGAGAGCGAGGCTCCCGCGCTGCGCATCGAACTCGGCATCGAGCTTCGCAACGTGGATATCGCCGGCGGCGAAGCGGATCTGTCGATCCGGTATGGGCGCGGCAACTGGCGTCAGCTCGAAACCCGCGCGTTCATGCCGGAGCGGCTTTATCCGGTCGCGCATCCGCGGCTCGCCGCGCAACTGGCGAAGGCGCGCCGCCGGCACGGCGACGCCGCGCTGCTCGAGATGCCGCTGCTGCACGATTCCGACGTGACCGGATGGCGCACCTGGTTCGACTCGCTCGGCATTCCGTTCAAGCCGCGTGCGCAGGATCGCCGCTTCGAGGATTACAACCTGGTGCTGGCGGCAGCCGAAGCCGGGCTCGGCGTGGCGCTGGCGCGGACGCCGCTCGCGGACGCGTATCTGAAGCGCAGCGAGCTCGTCCGGGTGAACCGCCACGAGGTCGATTCGCTGCTCACGTACCACTTCGTGCATGCGAAGGGGGAGAATCGGCCGGAGGTGCTCGCGTTGATGGAGCGGATGCGGGCGGCGTTGGCGCAGCAGGGTTAGGTGGTGGAGGCGTGGGGGCCTGCTTCGGCGGCGCGCTCGGGGCCTGTGCCTGTATACATGAAGATGGGCCGCGGGATCGTCGACATGCGACCGCGGAAAACGAAGAGGTTGGAGAGATGAACGCAAATCGAGAAATTTTGCAGCCGTACGGATGCACGGGAGGTACACGATGAACAGACCAGACAAGTCGTCGAAAGCGCGTGCGGCGCTCGATCAGTTGTTCTCGGGCATTGCGCCCGCGGACGCGAAGAGTGCGTCACGCCCGGGCAATCCGTTCGAAGCGGCGGGAGACGAGGTGTCCGTCGACGCCGACGGCCGCGTTGAAGTGACGCTATCGACCAGAATCCAGTTGCGCGGCTATCCGGGTGCGGACGCGTTCATGAAGCGCATGGCCGAAGCGTGGGGCCTCGAGTGGGGAACGTACGACAGCGTTCAGGCCATCGCGAAGCTGCCTGCCGGATGGCGATCGCGCCGGCTTCCGGAAGTCACGCAGATCGTCGACGGACACGATGTGCTGCGCGCGGAGAGCAGCCTGCAGGGCGGCGAGATGTCGTATCTGAAAGTGAACCCGCGGTACTACATCGACGCACGCAAGGGGTTCGGCTGGGGAAAGTCGTCGAAGGCGTCCGACGATCCGGATCTCGACGGCCCCGACTGGAACTGCTTCGTGATCGATCGGGAAAAGTCCATCGAAGTGCACGAATTGACGACCTCGTCGTTGAAAGCCGACATGGACAATGCCCGTGCGACATTGCTGAAATGGCTTGACGAACACTATCCCAAACATCGCGATCCGTTTGCGTACTGGACGGACTGCGAAGGGGCATCCTGATTTTTGCGTGGCCGCCCGGTTCGGTATCGCGGGCACACGCTGCCCGACCGGAATCGGAGCGGACGGGGCGCACGCCGCTTCGATGCATCGGCCGGTCGCGATGGGGACGCCAATTGAAACAAACCAGTCCAGTGCCGATTCTCTGCGCAGCGTTTGGCGCGGCTGTCGGGTCGACCGTCATCGAGCTGCTGCTCTGGTCGATCGCCGGCGATGACGCCATGCGGAACCTGTTTCGCGACGCGCGCCTGACGGCAGCCATCGTGATGGGGCGCGGCGTGCTCGACACGTCCGCCGGCTTCGATCCGATGGTCATGGGTGTCGCGACACTCGTGCACGCCGCTCTGTCGCTTGCCTATGCGGCCGTGCTGGCGAAGGTGGTCCGGAACATGTCGCTCGGGTCCGCGCTTCTCGCAGGCGGCGCGTTCGGGCTCATCCTGTATGGCGTCAACCTGCACGCCTTCACGGCGATCTTCCCGTGGTTCATCCCGGTTCGCGGCGCGATCACGCTGGTGGCCCATCTGGTATTCGGGGTCACGGCAGCGGCCACCTATCACGTCGTCAAACGCCCGGTTTGACGCTGGCCGCGGCAACGATTGCCGACGGCGCCCGCTTCCGTCATTCGCATCCCGACCCCTGGAATAACCGGGCGTGCTGCTTCGTTTAGCCGTCAGGAGACCCGATAGAAGCGGTGGCCCGTTACCGCCGCGCGATGAATCTTGCGCAAGCAATCCAGCGTGCCGGGCGCCGCCCGTGACGCCGGCGGTCAAATGGTCGGGGGCAACAATGCAGGAGCCGATCGTGGGCAACATGTTTCGATTCGGGATAGGCATCGTCTGTCTTGGCCTTTCCGCGCCCGTCCTTGCGCAAATGGATGACGAATTACCGGACTACGGCACAAACTGCCGCGCGGTCGTCGCGCAAGCGGACATCGACGGTACGGAGCAGCAAATCGTGGGGCGTGCGTGTCTGCAAAGCGATGGCACATGGCAGATCGTGCAAAGTGCCGACGGCAGCGTGCTGTGGTACCCGGCGGCGGCCTATCCGTATGCCGACCCGTGGTATTGGGGGCCGCCGCTTTTCATCGGCGCGGGCGTGAGCTTCGTCTTCGTCGATCGTTTCCACCATTTCCACCACTTCGATCACTTCAATCGGATGGATCATCGCCACTTCGGCGTGCCGATGGGTGCAGGCTTTCACCGCGGCCCGTTCCTCGGTGGCGGCGGGCATGGGTTCGGCGGCATGCATCGGTTCGGCGGCATGAGCGGGGCTGGCGGAATGCGACGCCATTAGGCCAGCATTTCGACGCAAGGCAACCGCGTTGCCCGGTTCTGACGATAAGTTAAGCTGAACGTTTTTAACGGGAACGCGGACAGTGTAAAAAACGGCGCAGGCGCGCACCATGCGTGCGCGCCTGCCTGGCTGTCGCGATGCGACGTCGCGATCAGAACTTGTGGCGAATCCCGACGATTGCGAGTTCCTGCGTATCGGTGCCGGAGTTCACGCCGTACGAGCCGACCGACGCGGCGGCCTTCACAGTCGCGCCGCTCGCGTTGAGCGTGTTGCCGCTTGCCTTCTGATAGCCGAACAGCGCGTACAGGTCGGTGCGTTTCGACAGCGCGTAATCCGCGCCGAGGTTCACCTGGTTGTAGTGCGCGGAAGCCGGGCCCGTCAGCGACGTGTAGTTGTAGCCGACGCCCGCGCGCAGCGCCGGCGAGAACTGCCAGTTGAAGAACGCCGAGCCGTTGTTGAACTTCGCGTTCTGGCTGAACGCCGACAGCGTGTCCGCGCCGTACTGCGTGTTCGAATACGCGAGGCCGAAGGTCGCCGGCCCGGCCACGTACTGGCCGGCCACGCGCACGATCTGGATCGACTTCGCGCTCGAGAAGCCTTGGTTGATCACGGTATTGAACAGCGTGTCCGAGCTGCTCGACCACGTGCGCACGCCATTGGCGACCGTCGAGCCGCCGTTCGCATAGAAATAGCCTGCGCCGAGCGACAGCGGGCCGTTCGCATAGCTCGCGCCGAAGCTGTACGTGCGGCCGTTACCGGTGGCGCCCGCAACGCCGCCGAAGCCGTACAGCGCCGCGAACTGGAAGCCCGAGATCAGCGGGCTCGTGTATTTCACCGAGTTGCTGACGCGCAGGCTGTTGTCGTAGTTGTCGAGGTCGCCCGGCGTCGAGAATACGCCGCCGAAGTAGTTGTCCTGCGTGAGGCCCTGCACGAGATCGACGACCGGATCGTACTGGCGGCCGAGCGTCACGGTGCCGTATGTGCTGCTCGCGAGGCCGACGACGGCCTTGCGGCCGAATTCGCGCTGGCCCTGGCCGAGCGCGCCGGTGCCGATGTTGAAGCCGTTCTCGAGCTGGAACAGCGCGGACAGCCCGCTGCCGAGATCCTCGATGCCGCGCAGCCCCCAGCGGCTGCCCGACAGGTTGCCGCTGCTGAACTTGACGAGGCTCGACGCGTTGCCGCCGCTCGCGTTCTGCGCGTTGTGCACGTAGGCGATGCCCGCGTCGGCGATGCCGTACAGCGTGACGCTGCTTTGCGCATGCGCGCCGGCGGCGCAGAGCGCGGCCGGCAGCGCGAGCAGTGCGAATGAGCGGATTCGTTTCATGGTTGGATTCCCCCGTTGGTCGATGTGTCTGACGAGTCGGTGAACGATACGGACAGCGCATCGTCAAGGGAACCAACAAATTTTCGAATCGTTATGAGGCGGCGCGACGGCGTCGCGATCGGTCGGCGCGTCGCTCGGTGTATCGTCGTATCGTTGTGTTGGCAACCGATTCGGCAGGGACACGCCGTTTCAGGTGTCCGCGCTGTTGGGCACGACGCCTGAAGTTTCGACACGGCGCCTACTGCTCCGCGCCCTCCGCCTCCGCCGTCTCCCCGAGGAACCCGCCGCTCTGGTGCGCCCACAGCGCCGCGTAGATGCCGCCCGCCTGCAGCAGTTGCTGGTGCGTACCTTCCTCGACGATGCGCCCTTCGTCGAGCACGATCAGCCGGTCCATCGCCGCGATCGTCGACAGCCGGTGCGCGATCGCGATCACCGTCTTGCCGCTCATCAGGGTATCGAGGCTGCGCTGGATCGCGACTTCGACTTCGGAATCGAGCGCGCTGGTCGCTTCGTCGAGCACCAGGATCGGTGCGTCCTTGAGCATCACGCGCGCGATCGCGACGCGCTGCCGTTGGCCACCCGACAGCTTCACGCCGCGCTCGCCGACCTCGACGTCGTAGCCGCTGCGCCCGTGGCGGTCGCGCAGCCGGTCGATGAACTCGGACGCCTCCGCGCGCACGGCCGCGTCCTGCATCTCGCGCTCGGTTGCATCGGGGCGACCGTACAGCAGGTTCTCGCGCATCGTCCGGTGCAGCAGCGACGTATCCTGCGTGACCATCCCGATCGCGCTGCGCAGGCTGTCCTGCGTCACGTGCGCGATGTCCTGCCCGTCGATCCGGATCGTGCCGCCGCCCACGTCGTAGAAACGCAGCAGCAGGTTCACGAGCGTCGACTTGCCGGCGCCCGAGCGGCCGATCAGGCCGATCCGCTCGCCCGGCCGGATCGTCAGGTTCAGCCCGTCGAACACCGCGCGGTCGTTGTCCTCGTGCGCGAACTGCACGTTGTCGAACACGATCCCGCCACGCAGCACCACGAGCGGCTTCGCATCGGGCGCGTCGACCACGCTGCGCACCTTCGTCAGCGTGTTGATGCCGTCCTGGATCGTGCCGACGTTCTCGAACAGCTCGGTCATCTCCCACATGATCCAGTGCGAATAGCTCGACAGGCGCAGCGCCATCGCGATCACGGCCGCGACGACGCCCGCGCTCGCTTCGCCATGCATCCACAGATACAACGCGAGGCCGGTCGAGCCGACCAGCAGCAGCGTCGACAGCAGGTGGTTGACGATCTCGAACGCGCTGACGAGCCGCATCTGCGCGTCGCCGGTCGCCTTGAACGCCTCCATCGCACGGCGTGCGTGGTCGGCTTCCCGCCGCGTATGCGAGAACAGCTTCACGGTCGTGATGTTCGAATACGCGTCGGTGATGCGGCCCGTCATCAGCGCGCGCGCGTCGGCCTGCCGGCTGCCGACGGCGCCGAGGCGCGGCACGAAAAACGCGCACGCCAAGCCGTAGCCGAGCGCCCACAGTGCGAGCGGAATCATCAGCCGCCAGTCGAAGCTCGCCGCGAGCGCGAGGATGCCGATCAGGTACGCGGCGACGCCGATCACGACGTCGACCGACATGAACAGCGCATCGCGCACGGCGAGCGCAGTCTGCATGATCTTGGTCGTCACGCGGCCGGCGAATTCGTTCGCATAGAACGACAGGCTCTGGTCGAGCATCAGCCGGTGGAACAGCCAGCGCAGCCGCATCGGGAAGTTGATCGCGAGCACCTGGTGCTTGACCATCGTATGCAGCGCGATCAGCAGCGCGCTGCCGACGAGGATCGCCGCGAAACCGGCAAGCGTGCCGAAGTGACGGCCGCCGAATTCCGCCGGCGTCGCCGCCGACGACAGCCAGTCGACCACGCGCCCCATCATCGCGAACAGCGCGGCTTCGTACGCGGCCAGCGCGGCCGACGTCAGCGCGATCAGCAGAATCCAGCTGCGTGCGCCTTTCGTACACGCCCAGACGAACGAGAAGAATCCCTTCGGCGGCGTGACGGGATCTTCGAGCGGGAAAGTCGGCAGGCGCCGTTCAAACCACGAGTACATCGACTGTTCTCCTTATACGGTCCGACGAAGCGGGCGGGCCGGTGATGCATGTGCCGGGCGCGACGCGATGTCGGGGCGCTGGCGCGCACATCCGACCGACGATTGCGTCGTGGTCGCTTCGCCTGGCTGCGAGTGTCGCATCGATTCGATCGGGCTGCAGGCCGGTTGTAAGCAGCCGCGGCCGTGCGGGGCGGCGTGTGCCCGTGCTTCCGGTTTTTCGAGGCTTTTCATGCCGCCCCCAAAAAAAAGCCCTTGACTGTCTATCTATGAGTAGATAAAGTTCGATCCATGGAAACGAAACCGACCGTCCGCGAACAGATTCTCGACCACGCGATCACGCTGATGATGCTGCGCGGTTACAACGGCTTCAGCTATCGAGACCTGTCCGACCTGGTGGGCGTGAAGACGTCGAGCATCCACTACTACTTCCCGTCGAAGGACGACCTCGTGCTGGAAGCGGTAGCGGCGTATAGCGACGAAGTCCTCGCGGCCATGCGGGCGATCGATCCGGCGTTGCCGGCTGACGTGAAGCTGAGCCTGTACACGAAGCTGTTCGGCCGGACGCTCGGCGACGGCAACCAGATCTGCCTGTGCGGGATGCTCGCGGCCGACATCGAATCGTTGCCGGAGAACGTGCGGCAGGCCGTGCAGGCATTCTTCAAGGCCAACGAGAACTGGCTGGCGGAATTGCTGGCGCAGGGCGCGAAGGAACGCACGCTGCAGTTCAGCGGCAAGCCCGAAACGGCGGCGCGCGCATTGTACGCGGCGTTCCAGGGCAGCGTGCTGGCCAGCCGGCTGTTTCACACACGGGCGCGTCTCGAGGATGTCGAGGCCGTCTGGAAAACCCGGTCCTGACGGACGGGGCAAGCGGTCAGGCGGTTCGCCGCCTTTTGTTGCGGTTTGTGGTCTATCTGTTGGTAGATAGATGATCGGAGCAGGTGGATCGACCGCCTGCATTTTTTAGGGATGTTTATCTATCTATGAGTAGATAAATAAACGTAACGTCGGCGGCAAGGCTTTCGGCGTGCGGTCCCGGGTTGGAAGGCTGTTTCACTCACTGATTGAAAAGGAGTCTGTCATGTCGATCGAAAAAGTGCTGTACCGCGCCCATGCAAAAGCCACCGGCGGCCGCGACGGCCGTGCCACGGTGCCCGAAAGCGGCCTGGACCTGAAGCTGACCACGCCGCGCGAACTCGGCGGCGCGGGCGGCGCAGGCGCGAACCCCGAGCAACTGTTCGCGGCCGGCTATAGCGCGTGCTTCATCGGCGCGATGAAGTTCGTCGCGGCCCGCGACAAGATCGCGATTCCCGCGGATGCCGCCATCGAAGGCAGCGTCGGCATCGGCGCGATCCCGAACGGCTTCGGCATCGAAGTCGAAATGAAGATCTCGCTGCCCGGCCTCGATCGCGACACCGCGCAAACATTGATCGACCGTGCACACATCGTCTGCCCGTACTCGAACGCGACGCGCGGCAACATCGACGTCACGTTGACGCTCGTCTGATCGCACGTACTACGAACCATTGATCGCCATTCACCGGTTAAGCCAAGGAGTTTCGTCATGAAGATCGTCAAGCCGCTGCTGATCGCCGCCGCCGTTGCAGCCGCGTTGTCCACCGCGTCCACCGCATTCGCCGCCGGCGCCGAAGCCGTCCGGCCCGATGCGGCGACGAGCGGGTTCCTCGCCGCGCTGAACGGCCAGAAGGGCCCCGGCCTCGAAACGTTGGGCCCCGCGAAAGCGCGCCAGGTGCTGGTCGACGCGCAGAACGGCGCGAAGGTCGACCTGTCGGGCATCGACGTGTCGAACCGCACGATCGAGCAGGACGGCTTGTCGGTGCCGATCACGATCGTTCGCCCGCAAGGCGCGACGGGCACGCTGCCGGTATTCATGTTCTTCCACGGCGGCGGCTGGATTCTCGGCGACTTCCCGACGCATGAACGCCTCGTGCGCGATCTCGTCATGCAGTCGGGCGCCGTCGCGGTGTTCGTGAATTACACGCCGTCGCCGGAAGCGCATTACCCGGTCGCGATCAACCAGGCGTATGCGGCGACGAAGTGGGTAGCCGCGCATGGTGCGGAGATCGGCGTCGACGGCAGCCGCCTCGCGGTGGTCGGCAACAGCGTCGGCGGGAACACGGCGGCCGTGGTGTCGCTGATGGCGAAGGACAAGGGCGGCCCCGCGATCCGCTTCCAGGGCCTGATGTGGCCCGTCACGGACCACAACTTCAACACGGGCTCGTATAACGCGTATCAGCAGGGCCACTTCCTGACGCGGCCGATGATGAAGTGGTTCTGGGATGCCTATACGAAGAACGAAGCGCAACGCAACGAGATCTACGCGTCGCCGCTGCGTGCGAGCACCGCGCAGTTGAAGGGCCTGCCGCCCGCGTTGATCCAGGTCGCGCAGTTCGACGTGCTGCGCGACGAAGGCGAAGCGTACGGCCGCAAGCTCGACGCGGCCGGTGTCGACGCGACGACCACGCGCTACGACGGCACGATCCATGATTTCGGTCTGCTGAACGCGCTGGCTGCGGATGCACCGACGAAGGCCGCGACGAAGGCGCTGGCGAATGAAATCGCGACGCGGCTGAAGTAACGCGGCGGGTGGCATTCGAATTCGAAAGAATGCATTCGAATGCGAACGACGAAGCGGCGGGCTCATGCCCGCCGTTTTTTGCTTGGGCGGACGACGGGCGCGGTGAAAGGCGCCACCACTCGCGTCCGGACCGTCGCGCTATCGCTCCTTCGTCTCGCCCGGTTCCGCCTGATCTCTTGATCCGACCGGATTGAAACGACCGAAGCGCGATCGTGCGATTGCGCCGTCGCGACCGCTCGCAGGCATTGTTGGTACGATCGCGCATATCGTTCACGCCGGCGCCGCAAGCCGCCGGCCCGGCGGCCGCGCGGACTCGCGGCCACCTTCTGGAGAAGCGGTTCATGCTGCAGGCGTTCGCGGTCTTGCTGGTCTTTCAGTGTCTAGGGGAAGGCGTGTCCTATCTGTTCGCCCTGCCGGTGCCGGGCCCGGTGATCGGCATGCTGCTGCTGTTCGGCTTCGTGATGCTGCGTCCGCAGGTGGCCGACGCGATCGAGCCGACCGCGCTCGAGCTGCTGCGCCACCTGTCGCTGCTGTTCGTGCCGGCCGGCGTCGGCATCATGGTGTCGGCCGACCGCGTGCGCGGCGATGCGGTGGCGGTCGTCGTCGCGCTGGCGGTGAGCACCACGCTCGCGATCGCCGTGACGGCGCTCGTCACGCGAGCGCTGCTGCGGCGCCAGCGCCGCGCGGACGGCACCGCGGAGCGCACGCAATGACGGCGTTCCCGAAACTCGGCGCGATCTGGGTCTATCTCGCGGCGACCCCGCTGCTGGGCCTGACCATCACGTTGATCGCCTATCTGTTCGCGCAGGCTGTTTATGCACGGGCGCGCTTCAACCCGCTCGCGAACCCCGTGCTGATCGCGGTCGCGCTGATCGTCGTGCTGCTGACGATCACGCATACGCCGTATCCGACCTATTTCGAAGGCGCGCAGTTCGTCCATTTCCTGCTCGGCCCGGCGACGGTCGCGCTTGCGCTGCCGCTGTACCGGCAGTGGTCGAAGCTGCGGCGCAGCGCGCTGCCGCTGCTCGTCGGCCTGCTCGCGGGCTCGCTGACCGCGATCGTGTCGGCGGTCGGCATCGCCGCGCTGTTCGGCGCATCGCACCAGACGATCGCGTCGCTCGCGCCGAAATCGGCGACGACGCCGATCGCGATGGCCGTCGCCGCGGAGATCGGCGGCATTCCGTCGCTGACCGCCGTGCTCGTGATCTCGACCGGGATCTTCGGTGCCGTGTGCGCACGCGGAATCCTCAACGCGCTGCGGATCGACGAGCCGGCCGTGCGCGGCTTCGCGCTCGGCGTCGCGTCGCACGGGATCGGCACCGCGCGCGCGTTCCAGGTCAGCGAGGAGGCCGGCGCGTTCGCCGGGCTCGGGATGGGGCTGAACGGTGTGCTGACTGCCTTCGTCGTGCCGATCCTGCTGCCGGTGCTGTCGCGCTGGGTCTGAACGCAGGGTGCCCCGGGTTATCGGTTTCCCTGACGGGCGCGGACGGCATGCCGACCCGACGGCGTGCCCGGCGCCCATGTATCGCTGTCGTTATCAGGAGAATTCAGGAACGCACGCGGACATTTGCGCAGCGATCGGCTAACGTTGCATCGGCGCCGTTGTCGCAAGCCGTCGCGTGCGCGCTGATATTCGACCCACACCCAACAATCGACAAGGAGATCCGGCCATGAAGAAGTCTCGCGTGGTTTCAGTGGCAGCAGCAGTAACGGCGTCGTTCGGTCTGCTGTTGACCGCCGCGCCGGCGGCATACGCGCAGGATCCGGCGTCCGCGCCGACGCAGAAGCAGCTCGACAAGGCGCAGAAGAAGGCGGCGCGCAAGGCGGCACGGGCACGCCACGCGTCGGACCTGAAGGCGATCGGCACCGGCAGCGGCTACCGGCTGACCAACGACCAGAGCAATTATCCGCAGAACGCCGTGCAGAAGGCGCCCGCGATGAAGGCGGCGCCCGCCGCGCCGGCTTCTGGGCAGTAACGGCCGGCAAACACGCACGAACGGACGGCGCCGGGTTGCCCCGGCGCCGTCCGTTCGTGTGCGGTTTTCCGGGATTGTCGGACCGTGTGCGGCCGGCGGATTCCCGGATGGCGCGACGCGTTACGACGCGAGCTTGCTCGCGAGTTCCGCGACGTGCTTGCCCTGGTAGCGCGCGATTTCGAGTTCGTTCGCGCTCGGCTGGCGGCTGCCGTCCGCACCTGCGAGCGTCGTCGCGCCATACGGCGTGCCGCCGGTGATTTCGTTCATGTTGACGAGCCCGCTGCATGCGTACGGCACGCCGACGATCACCATCCCCTGGTGCAGCAGCGTGGTGTGGAACGACGTGATCGTCGTTTCCTGGCCGCCGTGCTGCGTGCCGGTCGACGCGAACACGCTGCCGATCTTGCCGACGAGCGCGCCCTTCATCCACAGGCCGCCGGTCTGGTCGAGGAACGTGCGCATCTGGCCGGCCATGTTGCCGAAGCGGGTCGGCGTGCCGAAGATGATCGCGTCGTAATCGGCGAGTTCGTCCACCGTGGCGACCGGTGCGGCCTGGTCGACCTTCACGCCGATCGCCCTGGCCTGGTCGACGGGGATCGTTTCCGGCACGCGCTTGAGCGCGACCTCGACGCCGGGCACCGATTTCGCGCCTTCCGCGACGTGTTGCGCCATCGTTTCGACGTGCCCGTAGGACGAATAGTAAAGAACGAGTACCTTGGCCATGTTGCGAATCTCCGATTAAAAGGGCCCCGCGTTCAGCGGGGCCCGGTTTCCCGAACGGGCGTTATGCCCACTCGGCCGTCACTTCGACCGGGCGCAGGTCGAACACCAGCACTTCGGCATCGTTGCCGTCGGCGAGCGTCAGCGCCTGTTCGCCGCGGATGCGTGCGCCGTCGCCTTCGCCGAGCGTCACGCCGTTGACCGTCACGCTGCCGCGTGCAACGTGCACGTAAGCGAAGCGGTCCGGTGCCAGTTCCAGCGTCGCGCGCTCATCGCCGTCGAACAGGCCCGCGTAGATCCGCGTGTCCTGCCGGATCTTCAGCGAACCGGCGTCGCCGTTCGGCGACACGACCAGCGTGAGCTTGCCGCGCTTGTCCTCGGCCGCGACATTCGTCTGCTGATAACGCGGCTCGGCACCCTTTTCGGCGGGCCCGACCCAGATCTGCAGGAAGTGGACCCCGGCGTCCGGCGAGTGATTGAACTCGCTGTGGCGCACGCCCGTGCCCGCGCTCATCAACTGCACGTCGCCCGGCACGATCACCGACCCGGTGCCCATCGAGTCCTTGTGTTCCAGCGCGCCGTCGAGCACGTACGACAGGATTTCCATGTCGCGGTGCGGGTGCGTGCCGAAGCCGCGGCCCGGCGCGACGCGGTCGTCGTTGATCACGAGCAGGTCGGAGAAGCCGACCTGCTTCGGATCGTAGTAATTCGCGAACGAAAACGTATGACGGGAGCTGAGCCAGCCATGCTCCGCACGGCCACGTTGGTTTGCTGCACGGATTTCGATCATGATTCTTGTCCTTGAAGTCGCCGGACCTCGGAAGTGGGTCCGGCCGTTCGTTGAGATGAATCTTAGGTCAATCGATTTGACAAATAAATGGCTGTGGCGATAATGACTGTCGCTATGGAGTGGACAATATGGAACTCAACGATCTGAGGATCTTCGTCGCGACGGTCGATGCGGGCAGCTTCACGGCGGCGGCCGACCAGCTGATGCTGTCCAAGCAGTTCGTCAGCCGGCGCACGATGGCGCTGGAGGCGTCGCTCGGCGTGCGGCTTCTGCATCGCAACACGCGCAATCTCGCGGTGACCGAATCGGGGCAGGAGTTTTATGCGCGCGCGCAGCGGATCCTCGCGGAGATCGCCGACGCCGAGCAGGCGATGTCGGTGCGCAGCACCGAGCTGCACGGGTCACTGAAGATCAGCGCGCCGCTGTCGTTCGGGATCACGCACGTGTCGCCGCTGATCGCCGAATTCCTGTCCGCGCACCCGGCCGTGCGGTTGAACCTCGACCTGACCGACCGTCGCGTCGACCTGATCGGCGAGGGCTTCGATCTCGTGCTGCGGATCGGCTCGCTCGAGGATTCGACGCTGATCGCGCGCCCGCTCGGCGCGTGGCGGATGATCGCTTGCGCGAGCCCGGCCTATCTGAAGCGGCAGGGCACGCCCGAGACGCCGGCCAATCTCGCCGGCCACACGTGCCTGCTGTACGGGCGCGAGCGGCGCGTCGGCTGGGAATTCCGCGTCGACGGCGCGGCGCGCACGTTCGACGTGCAGGGGCCGCTCGTCGCGAACAACGGCGAAGTCGTGCGCGACGCGGCGATCGCGGGGCTCGGCATCGCGCTGCTGCCGCACTTCATCGTCGGCGCGGCGCTCGACAGCGGCGCGCTCGTGCCGGTGCTCGACGCATATGCGCCGCCGCCGATCACGCTCAATGCGGTGTTTCCGCAGCATCGCGAAGGGTTCGTCACGCTGCGCACGTTCATCGGGTTTCTCGCGGAGCGGCTCGGGGAGGCGGTGCCGGCGGCGAAGGGCGGGGCGGGCAGGCGGCGGTAGCGGGCGGCGTGCGGTGAATGGGGGAGTATTCTCCGCATAATTTGCGGAGAATACTGAGCCATGCGGCGAATCGATGGGATAATCTCCGCATCATGAGCGGAGATTACACCTTCATCTGGGAGTTGGCCGACTGGCCTGCGTGGCGCTTCGACCTCCCGGCACTTGCCACGTCACTCGCCGACGTCAGCCGTGCGCAAGGCATGCTGGCCGGGCGACTGGCGGATGTCGGCCTGGCGCTTCGCGACGAGGCGAGCCTGGTCGCGCTGACGGAGGACGTCGTCAAGACCAGCGCCATCGAGGGAGAAAACCTGAACGTCGCATCGGTCCGGTCGTCGATTGCGCGCCGGCTCGGGGTCGATATCGGTGCGCTTGCGCCGGTCGATCGCCACGTCGAGGGCGTGGTCGACATGGTGCTGGACGCGACGACCCATTCGGCGGCACCGGTCACCGAAAGCCGTTTGTTCGGATGGCATGCAGCCCTTTTCCCGACCGGCTATTCGGGGATGTCGCGGATCACGGTCGGCGCATGGCGTACGGATGCAAGCGGCCCGATGCAGGTGGTGTCCGGGCCGATCGGCCGGCAACGCGTGCATTTCGAAGCACCGCCGGCCACGCGCCTGACCAGCGAGGTCGCGCGCTTTCTCGCCTGGTTCAATGCCGCGCCGGTCGAGCCCTTGCTGATCCGGGCCGGCCTGGCCCATCTGTGGTTCGTCACGCTCCATCCGTTCGACGACGGCAACGGCCGTATCGCGCGAGCGCTCGGGGATCTCGTCCTCGCGCGCGCCGATCGGAGTCCGCAGCGCTTCTATAGCCTGTCGGCGCAAATCCAGCGTGAGCGTAACGCGTATTACGACGTGCTGGAGCGGACGCAGCGCGGTTCGCTCGATGTCACGGAATGGCTCGCGTGGTTCTTGAATGCACTCGGCAGGGCCATCGATCACGCGCACACGACGCTCGACGCGGTCCTGGTCAAGGCGCGCTTCTGGCAGCGATGTGCGGGCTTCGCGATGAACGAGCGTCAGGTCAAGGTCATGAATCGCCTGCTCGACGGCTTCGAAGGGAAGTTGACGACCACCAAGTGGGCGGCTCTCGCAAAGTGTTCGCAAGATACGGCGCTGCGCGACATCACGGAACTCGTCGAGCACGGTGTGCTGCGTCGCTCGTCGTCCGGCGGGCGGAGCACGAGTTACGAGGTTGTGCCGTTCGATGCCTAGCGTGGCGGCGTCGGCGCGGTAACTGCCGTTGATCGCTTAAGGCGAGCGGAGCGAGATGGTCACGATGCACGCGTCGGTCAGTCCGGATCAGGCCGCTGCGGTCACACCTACAAAAATCACATCGACCGTGATCGCGATGGAGAATAGCACTCCCAAGCAATGCCGGATACCCGGCATCCGCTTTCCCGGCAGGTGGGAAATAGATTCCTTTTTCCGCTCTGTGTAACCGCGAGCAGCGAATATACACTCGCCCGAAAGCGGGATATGGATATCAGCGACGACGGCAGCATGGCGACGTGGAGACGCGCAGACGTCACCCATTCGGGGTGACGTTGCCTCTCCAGCTTTCTCAAGCATTTTCCGGAAAGCGTCGCTGGAACGTACGATCCGACTACCGTATCTGGCAGATTAAATTCATATCCGATGTAATTCGGATTACTACGTTATTTGATTGGCGGAATGAAATTCTTCGACGTATTCCGGGTCGAGGGAGCGACTTGCTTGACGGAAGTAGACGAAAGTGATTTGCCGACGAGCAATGGAAACCAATTGCTCGCCAGATAAAAAGAGAAGTCCATATACAGGAGCGGAGACATGATGAAAAAGGTGTTGTTCGGGATAACGGCGGTGACGGCGGCGGTTTCAGCCAGCGCGCAGAGCAGCGTGACGCTCTATGGCATTGTCGACAATGGGCTTCAATACGAGACCGGGCAGCCGAAGGGGCATGTCTTCGGAGCGCAAAGCGGCGGGTGGGCGCAATCGCGATTCGGTCTCACGGGCGCGGAGGATCTCGGCGGCGGCACCCAGGCCATCTTCCAGCTGGAGTCGCGTCTGAATACGCAAAACGGCAGCCTGGCAAACGGTAGTTTCTTCGAAGGGCAGGCAACGGTCGGCCTGAAAAGCAATACCTGGGGGCAGCTGAAGCTGGGCAACATGGGCTCGGCGGAGATCAGCCAGTATTCCGGTGACGTCGATCCGCAGCAGACGAAGAAGTACGCGATCGGGACCCTGGTACGCGGCCGGATCTTTTCGCAGGCGGGCAACGGCATCGAATATCTGTCGCCGAAGATCGCCGGCTTCGTCCTCCAGGCGCAATACGATCTGACGAATTCACCGAAATGGAATGCCGGCAATCCCGGCAGCGCGCCCGGGCAGCTCGGCACTTCGACGGGCCTCGGCAGCGCGCAGGGGCGCACCGATGGCATCAAGCTGTCGTACCAGAACGGTGGGCTTTTCTGGCAGGCGACGTATGACGAAGTCCGCGACCAGAATGGAAAGTTCAGTAACGTGTATCTCGCGTCGCGCTCGATACTCACGGGCGCAACGTATGCGTTCGGGCCGGTCGTCGCGTATGTCGGATATCAGCACCTGAGCGCACCCGATGCGTCGAACGCAGGGTATTTCGGCAGCGCCGCACCGACCGCGCTGCCGGCCGGCACGTCGCTGCCCACCGCAGTCAACCATGAATGGATCGGCGCGATCTGGCAGAGCACGCCGGCGCTGGCTATTACCGGGGCGGTCTATCACGCCAACGCGAATCGGGGTAATGGCAATGCGACGCTGTTTACGCTGGGCGCGAACTATTCGTTGTCCAAACGTACACTCCTTTACACGGAGCTGGGCTACGTTCGCAACAGTTCGACGTCGAACCTCGGTCTCGATAGCGGGCTGTATGGCGCCAATTCCAATTTCGATCCGGCCAGCGCCAGCGCTTCCGCGACGAATCCGGATTACGGAAAAAGCCAGTTTGGCGTGATTGCGGGCATCGCTACGCGGTTTTAACGCGACGAGCGGCGACCCGGCCGCTCGAATGCCTGATTACTCGAGGGGCATTCGTGCGGCTAACCGCGAAAGCGAGCGGCGACGTGTTCGGGCACGTTCTCCGGTGTGATGACGACGACCGATGACGTATGCGAAATCGCCGATGCGGGCAGCATCTTGTGAAAACTCATCACGTGCTGACACGCCGCGCGCATGTCCTGTCGAAGGTCGTGGTAAAGGATGGCGTGAATCCTGCCTTCTCGCAGCAGTTCGATGTTGTCGCAGTCGAGGTCGTGGCCGATGAAGCACTTCGGTGTTTTTCCCAGTGCATCCAGGGCTCGCAGGATGGCGCGATTGCCGCCGCCCATCGAATAGACGGCGGCGATGTTGTCCTCGCGGCCGAGTGCCTGACTGACCAGCTTTTCAGTCGGGCCGTCGAGCCCATGCCCTCCGCTCGCATCAATGAGCGAAACGTGCGGGTGCCGGGTGCGCAATGCGCGTCGGAAGCTGATTTCGCGCTCCTCTTCGCCCCTGAAGCGTTCGTCGCTCATGGTGATGAGCACGTTGGCGGGCCGCTCGGGCAGCCATTGCGTGAGCAGGTAGGCGGCGGTCGCTCCCGCGACCCGATTGTCGAGGCCTGTATAAGCGATTCGATCGGAGAGCGGGATGTCGGTGAATGTCGTGACGACGGGAATGCCGGCGCGTTTGAGTTCGCCGATGGCGTTTGCGATCTCGGGCACGTCGCGCGCTTTCAGGAAAACCCCGTGGCTGCCGTGGTGGGCAATCGAACGAAGCGCATCGACGACCTCCCGCGTCTGCATCGTCTCCTGCATGAAATACCGCGGGCGGAATATCGCGGGTTGCAGAGTGGGCAGTTCCGCTTCCAGCGCGTCCTTGATTTCGGCCGCGAATCGGTTCGGTGCCTCAACGACCACGTCGACGCTGAGCTTTCTTCCGGCCGCGACCGAATAGAGCGCCTGTTTTTCCAGCTCCTTGATCGCTTGCTCCACACGTTTTCGCGTGTGCTCGCGCACGTTGCCGCGGTTGTTGACTACGCGATCGACCGTCGCGACGCCAACGCCCGCCTGAAGGGCGATCTCCTTGATCAGAAAACGGTGGGCCACGGCGTGCGTCTCCCGAATGATGTTTTTTTGATGGGACGATGATAGCTCAATCCGGCGCAGACCACCGTGGTCACGATGCCGTGCTCCCCGAGTATTCCGGTGCGTGCGCGGCTTCGCTTCTATTCATTCCGTCGAAAAACGGTGGGCCAGTAACCTCACGCAAGCTAGCCATGACGACGGCACAGCCAGTGTCGGGAAATCCCCACGTCTGATGTATTTTTGATGGATTTATGAAGTGATGTTGATGCGTGAGCTGTCGTATTCTTTCCACGCATGAAGGGTAGTGGCGTTCGTCCGGCGGTTGCATGTGGCACGCGGCACCGTCCGAGACATGCGAATCACCGGGATGAAACAGGGCGATGGATCAGTTCAAGGAAGTACAGCTGTTCGTGGAAGTGGCGGAGACCGGAAGCATCAGCCGGGCCGCCGAGGCGGTCGACCTGTCCATCTCCGCGGCGAGTCGCTACCTGATTTCGCTGGAGAGCCGTCTTGGCGTGCAACTCGTGCGCCGGACTACCCGAAATCTCTTTCTGACCGAGGCGGGCGCGGAGTTCCATCGGCGCTGCAAATCGATCCTTGCCGACCTCGGAGAGGCCGAGCTGGTCGTCAAGGATGCAACGGCGCGCCCGAGCGGGGTGCTCAAGGTGACGGCCTCGCTGTCGTTCTGCATGTTGCACATCGCGCCCATGCTGCCGGAATTTACCGCGCGCTATCCGGATATCACCGTTGATGTCGTGGCAGCCAATCGCTATTACGACATCATCGAAAACGGCATCGATGTCGCTGTCCGGACGAAGGTGCTGGAGGCCGACAGCAACATCACCGTGCGCCGGCTCGCGTCGACACGGCGCGTGCTTGCCGCCGCGCCGGGCTACCTGGCGGCGCATGGCACGCCGGGATTTCCCGCTGAGCTCGGCAAGCACAAGCTGCTCAACTACGGGCTCGCGGACAACCCGCGCGACCTCGCGTTCCAGCGCGACGGCGAATGCGTTCTCGTCAAGGTCAAGCCGTTGCTCGAATCGAACGACGGTCAGATCTTGAGAGTCGCCGCGCTCGACGGCATGGGCATCCTGGTTCAGCCCAAGTACATCGTCTACGACGACATCAAGGCCGGGCGGCTCATCCCCGTGCTGGACGAGTGGGACTTGCCGCGGCTCACGATGAATGTCGCGTTCCAGACGCGCTCGCACATGCCCGTGAAGGTTCGTCTGTTCATCGACGCGCTCGTCGAACGATTTCGCAGGAACGATTTCGAGCGGCTCTGGACCGAGTGATGGCGCATGCCATCGTGCAGGTCCCGAGCCGCGCGCAACTTTCCCGCGGTCAGGGAAATAGATTCCCTTTTTGGCTCTGTTTTGCCGGCAGGAGCAAATATAGACTGCCTTCAAAGCTGTACAAGACATTGAAGGAGACGCTTCATGCAACAGGTTGCATCCTCTGATTCGCCATCCCGTTCGCCGTATTTCGACGAGGAACATTCCGCCGACGTGGTGAACGCCCGCATGGGCGAACCGGCCGATCCGCGCCTCAAGCACGTGATGTCGGTGCTGGTCAGGCATCTTCACGCGGCCGTGAAGGAAATCGAGCCCACGCACGAAGAGTGGTTTGCAGCCATTCGCTTTCTGACCGAGACCGGCCAGATGTGCAACAAATGGCGACAGGAGACCATCCTGCTGTCGGACATTCTCGGTGTCTCGATGCTGGTCGACGCGATCAATCATCGCCGCCCGAATGGCGCGACGCCGAATACCATTCTCGGCCCGTTCTATGTCGCGAATGCGCCGGCGTACGAGAACGGCGCGAACATCTGCCTCGACGGCAAGGGCGAACCGCTCGTCGTGTCCGGACGCGTGACGAACATCGCGGGCGAGCCGGTTCCGGGCGCGAAGCTCGAAGTCTGGCAGACGAACGACGACGGCTTCTACGATGTGCAGCAGAAAGGCATCCAGCCCGATTCGAACCTGCGCGGCGTCTTCACGTCGGATCGCGACGGCGCTTATGCGTTCAGGTCGGTCAAGCCACGCCACTATCCGATTCCGTCCGACGGCCCTGTGGGCAAGCTGCTCGGTGCGATGGGGCGGCATCCGAACCGCGCCGCGCATTTGCACTTCATCGTGACCGCGCCCGGCTACGAGCCGGTGATCACGCACATCTTCACGCCCGACTGCCCGTATCTGCCGGAAGACGCCGTATTCGGCGTCAAGCGCGAACTGATCGCCGACTTTCGGAAGATCGACGACCGTGACGCCGCGCAAAAGGCCGGCCTCGACGCGCCGTTCTGGTCGGTGACGTGGGATTTCACGCTGGCGCCCGCCGGCGAGCGCCTGCCGCGCCACCCGTAATCGCACGGCGCGCACGGAAGCGCGCCGCTGAAAACACGCAACCATCCGATCCATTGGACTCCTGAGCATGAGCACGAAACGCAAAGAACTTCTGGCCGCCTACTGGACGCTTGCCGGCGATGTCTACCCCGGCGCCGCGACCGAAATCAGTCCGTATTCGTTGCGCGATCGCGCGGAGGCGGCGTCGCGCGCCGGCTGGCGCGGCGTGGGCCTCATCCTCGACGATCTGGAGCACAGCGTCGGGCAGTACGGGCTTTCGGGCGTGAAGAGGATTCTCGAGGATACGGGGATGAAGTACTTCGAGCTTGAAATCCTGATGGACTGGTATCTCGATGGAGAGCCGCGTGCGAGATCGGACCGCTTCCGCCACCGCGCGATCGAACTGGGCGCCGAACTGGGCATGCGTAACCTGAAGATCGGCGCGAGTCCTTTCGATGAAAGTCCGGCCGACTTCCCGCACATGACCGATGCGTTCGCGAAGCTCTGCGAGGACGTGGCTGCGGTCGGCGCAACGGTCGCGATCGAGTTCATGCCGTTTTCCGTGATCCGGAACATCGGCGATGCGCTGAAGATTGCGCAAGAGGCCAACCAGCCCAATGGCGGCCTGATGGTCGATCACTGGCACGTTGCCCGTTTCGGCAGCCCCTACAGCGAAGTCGCCAGTATTCCGGCGCGCTTTATCAAGGGCGTAGAGCTGGATGATGTCGGCGCGCAAATCCGGGGCACGCTGCTGGACGATTCGACGTTCAACCGCCAGCTGTGCGGCGAAGGGGCGGCCGATTGCCGCGCATTCGTCGATGCACTCGAGCAGGCGGGCTGCGACCTGCCGTATTACGGGGTCGAACTGATCTCGGAGCCGTTCCGCAAGCTGCCGCTCGCGCAGATGGCCCAACGCGCGTACGAAACGACCATCGCTCAGTTTTCCACGCCGGCCGACGCCGCGGCCTGACGTCCGGCACGCACTCGTGGCAAGCCTCGTGTCCAACACTTGAACCTGATTTTCTCCGGAGACAGAAATGATTCGAATCGCCGTACTCGGCGCCGGCCGCATCGGTCGCATCCATGCCGCCAATGCAGCCTCCATCCCGAACGCGAAGCTCGTCGTGGTCGCAGACCCGGTCGCCGCCGCAGGCGATTCGCTCGCCGAACGCCTGGGTTGCGAGGCGTCGACCGACTGCATGGCCGTGCTCCAGCGCGGCGATATCGACGCGGTGGTCATCGGCACCCCGACGGACACCCACATCTCGTTCATGCTGGAAGCCGTGGCGCGCGGCAAGGCCGTGCTCTGCGAAAAGCCCATCGATCTCGACATGGAGAAATCGCTCGCCGCGGCGCGCGAAGTCGAGCGTCTGAACGGGCGCGTGATGCTCGCCTTCAACCGCCGCTTCGACCCGACGTCCCAGGCGTTTCGTGCGGCGATCGACGCGGGCGACGTCGGCGAGGTTCGGCAGGTCATCATCTCGAGCCGCGATCCGGGCATGCCGCCGCGCGACTACGTGGAGCATTCGGGCGGCATTTTCCGCGACATGGTGATCCACGATCTCGACATGGCCCGCTGGCTCCTCGGCGAGGAGCCGGTCGAGGTGATGGCGATCGCGAGTCGTCTCGTGGATTCGTCGCTGTCGGAACTGGGCGACTTCGACACGGTCATGGTGCAGCTGCGCACCGCGTCCGGCAAGCAATGTCACATCAACTGCTGCCGCGAGGCCGTCTACGGCTACGACCAGCGCATGGAGGTATCGGGTTCCAAGGGCATGCTGCTGCAGGAGAACCTGCGCCCGTCGACCATCCGTCGATGGAGCAAGGAAGCGACTGACGTACGCGAACCGCTGCTCAACTTCTTTCTGGAGCGTTACGTCGACGCCTACAAGGGCGAACTGCAGGCTTTCGTCGACGCCTTGCACAACAACACGGCGCTGCCGACTTCGGTCGATGACGGCCTCAAGGCGCTGCGCCTCGCGGAGTGCGCGCTCGAGTCCGCGACGTCCGGCAAGGCCGTCACGGTCTAACCATTGATCGGGAGGAAACACGTCATGGTGCGAAAGATGGGTCCTGGAGAAACGGTTGGCGTTGCATGCCTCGGCATCACGCACCCGCACACGTCGGGGCGGGTCAAGGCGATCCGGCGCCGAACCGACGCAAGGATGCTCGGCGCGTGGGACACCGGCCCGCTGCTCACGCCGTTCGTCGATGCACTGGGGCTGGAAGCCCGCTCGAAAGAGGACATCCTCGCCGACGAGAACGTGCACGTGGTCCTTGTGCACTCGAAAAGCGACAGGATGGCGGATCTGACGATCGAGGCGCTCGAAGCCGGCAAGGCCGTGCTGTGCGAAAAGCCGGCGGGCCGCAGCTCCGAGGATGCGAAGCGGATCATGCAGGCCGTCGAGCGCACGGGAGGCCTCGTTCAGGTCGGTTACTGCTGGCGTTTCGCGCCGTCAGTGGACGCAATGCAGGCAGCGCTGAAGAGCGGGCGCCTCGGCAAGGTGGTACAGGTGCGCGCGCACGGCGGCTGCTCGCACGACGAAGCCGGGACGGCGCACATGACCCAGCCGGGCGATATCGGCGGCGCCGTGTTCGTGATCGGATGCCATCTGGTGGACCGCATTCTGCTTCACTTCGGCACGCCGCGGTCGGTCAATGCGCGCATCACGAAGTTCCTGGGCTTCCACGGCGACGAGTCGCGCGAAGACGCGGCGGGCGCGGTTCTCAATTACGAAGACAAGATCGTGACCATCGACTTCATGTCGTGGGACGTGTTGCCGTGGACGGAGAGCTGGGACATCACGGCCTACGGGACGGAAGGCATCATGTCGTCGCGATCGCTGCCGGCGAGCTACAAGATCTACGACGCCGGCAAGGGCGATTATCCGGAGGGCTGGACCGAGTGGCAGGAAACGAGCTTCCCGGAAATCTGGGCAACGAAGAAGACCGAGTACTCGCCGGACATCGCTGAAATCGGCAACCCGGTTTACTTCGACCGCGAATCGAACGCGTTCTTCGACGCGCTGCGCAACCGCACGCCGTCGGTCGTGCCGGCTACCCAGGCATACAACATCAGCCGCGTGATCGAGGCCATGTTCGCGTCGTCGAAAAAAGCGGGCGCCGAGGTCTTCATCGAGTAGGCGGGAACCGGCCTCGCACCGAGGCCGGATCATCGGATCACCCGATCTTCAAATAAATAGCAGTCCATATCAGGAGACAGAAATGAACATCGTCAAGCGCCTCGCGATTGCAGCGGGCATCAGCATCGGACTGGCCGCCATGTCGGCTTCGTCGTTCGCACAGGACAAGGGTGTCATCGGCATCTCGTTGCCGGACAAGACCGAGTCGCGGTGGCTCACCGACGGCAAGAGCATGGTCGATGCGCTGAAGGCGAAGGGCTATGCGGCCGATCTGCAGTATGCAAACTACGATGTCCCGACGCAGGTGAACCAGGTCGAGAACATGCTCGCCAAGGGCGTGAAGGCGCTGATCATCGCACCGATCGACGGCAAGACTTTTTCCGATGCGCTCGCGTACGCGCAGAAAAAACACATCAAGGTCATTTCATACGACCGCCTGATCAGCCAGACGAAGGACGTCGACTACTACGCCACGTTCGACAACTATGGCGTGGGCGTGCTGCAGGCGCAGAGCATCGTCGCCGCGTGGCAGAAGAAGGGTGGCAAGACACCGTTCAACATCGAGGTCTTCGGCGGCTCCTCGGACGACAACAACGCGCACATGGTCTACGCGGGCGGCATGTCGGTGCTCAAGCCCTACATCGACAGCGGCAAGTTCGTGATTCGCAGCAAGCAGGCCGCATTCGAGAAGATCGCGACCCGCAACTGGGATGGCGCGACGGCCCAGTCGCGCATGGACAACCTGTTGAGCGCGTTCTACGGCAAGGACCGTCTCGATGCGGTCTGGACACCGAACGACGCAATCGCCATTGGGGTGATTTCGTCGCTCAAGGGGGTGGGCTATGGCTCCGCGCAAGCGCCGATGCCGGTGGTGACGGGGCAGGACGCGGACATCCAGAACATCAAGGCGATCCTCCGAGGGGATCAGGCGACGACGGTGTTCAAGGATACGCGCAAGCTCGCGAGCGTCACGGCCGCGATGGTCGACGACGCGCTCGCCGGCAAGACGGTCGCGGTGAACGACACGAAGAGCTACAACAACGGCGCGAAGATCGTGCCGACGTATCTGGTGAAACCCGTTCTCGTGGACAAGGACAACGTTCAGGCGATGCTCGTCAACAGCGGCTATTACACGCAGGCGCAACTCAAGTAACCGCAGCGCGGTCGCGCGAGACGCAACCCGGCGTGCGAGAAACGAGGAGGATGAAGATGGACACCATTCTGGAGATGAACGGCATCCAGAAGGCATTCGGCCAGGTCAAGGCCCTGAATAACGTCAACCTGCGAGTCGGAAGGGGCGAGATTCATGCCATCTGCGGGGAGAACGGTGCCGGAAAATCGACGCTGATGAAGATTCTGAGCGGTGTCTACGCGCACGGGTCTTACGCCGGCACGGTCGTGTATGACGGCGAGGAGCGCAGGTTTTCGGATATCACCGACAGCGAGGCGGTGGGCATCATCATCATCCATCAGGAGCTCGCTCTGGTGCCCATGCTGTCGATCACCGAGAACATTTTCCTGGGCAACGAGCAGTCGCGCAGAGGCGTCATCGACTGGCACGGCTCGCGTGCGCGCGCGAAGGCGTTGCTTCAGAAGGTCGGTCTCGGCGATTCGCCGGATACGCCCGTCGGCACGCTGGGCATCGGCAAGCAGCAGCTGGTGGAAATTGCGAAGGCGTTGTCGAAGGAAGTGCGGTTACTGATTCTGGACGAGCCCACGGCCAGCCTGAACGAAAAGGATAGCGAAACGTTGCTCGATTTGCTGCTGGACCTGAAGCGGCGCGGGGTGACGTCCATCATCATCTCGCACAAGCTCAACGAAATCTCGCGTGTCGCCGACAGCATTACGGTGATCCGCGACGGTTCGACCGTCGACGAACTGGATTGCCGCGCGGAAAGCGTGAGCGAGGATCGCATCATCAAGGCGATGGTCGGCCGCGAAATGTCCGATCGGTATCCGAAGCGGGTTCCGAACATCGGCGACGTCATCTTCGAGGTCAAGGACTGGCGTGTCCGGCATCCCACGCAGCGGGATCGTGCGGTCATCAAGGGTGTCGACCTGGTGGCACGTGCCGGAGAAATCGTCGGCATCGCCGGCCTGATGGGATCGGGGCGCACCGAGCTGGCGATGAGCATATTCGGCGGCGCGTACGGCCAGGACATCAGCGGCTCGGTGCTGATCCATGGAAAGCCGGTCGATGTGTCGTCCGTGCGTAAAGCCATCGATGCCGGGCTTGCTTATGTCACCGAGGATAGAAAGGGCAACGGCCTGCTTCTGGACGACGATATCCGGACGAACATCTCGCTGGCCAATCTCGCGGGCGTGTCGAAATACGGCATCGTGAATGAACACGAGGAAGCCAGCGTTGCGTCGGACTTTCTGGCAAAGCTGCGCATCCGGGCGCAGGGTGTATCGCACGTCGTCGGCAACCTGTCGGGTGGCAATCAGCAGAAGGTCGTGTTGAGCAAGTGGCTGTTCTCCGGGCCGGACGTGCTCATTCTCGACGAGCCGACCCGTGGCATCGACGTGGGTGCGAAGTACGAGATCTACAGCATCATCAATCAAGCGGTTGCGGCGGGCAAGTGCGTCGTGATGATTTCCTCGGAGATGCCGGAGCTTCTTGGCATGTGCGACCGCGTCTATGTGATGAACGAAGGCCGGTTCGTCGGCGAGTTCACATCGGAAGAAGTCTCGCAGGAGAAGATCATGCGGGCAATCATGCGAAATGGAGGCATCTGAAATGCGCAAGGCTCTCTCGCCAACGGCTCCGCAAGAAGGCGAAGTCAGGAACAGCGACATCATGAGCGCGATCAAGCGTGGTTTGAGCGAATACGGTTTGCTGTTCTCGCTCATCGTGATCATGGTCTTCTTCCAGGTCGCGACCGGCGGCGTGCTCATGCAGCCGCTGAACCTGACGAATCTCGTGCTGCAGAACAGCTACATCGTCATCATGGCGCTCGGGATGCTGATGGTGATCGTTGCCGGTCACATCGACCTGTCGGTCGGCTCGACGGCAGGCCTCGTGGGCGCGCTTGCGGCCGTGCTGATGGTGCAGTTCAACGTCAACTACGTGCTGGCCACCGTCGTTTGCATTGCGACGGGCGCGCTCATCGGCGCGGTGCAGGGGTACTGGATTGCGTTCTGGCGGATGCCGTCGTTCATCGTCACGCTGGCCGGCATGCTGGTGTTTCGCGGGCTGACCAATCTGGTCCTGCAGGGCCAGTCGATCGGCCCGTTCCCCGACGCCTTCGCGGCGGTGAGTTCGGGTTTCATCCCCGACGTGTTCCGCGGCGAGGATCTTCATGTCACGTCGATCGTGCTCGGCGTCCTGGTGGGCGCGGCGTTCTTCGCGATCGAACTTCGCCATCGCGCGAGCGCGGCGAAGTACGGCATGGGCAACGGTTCATTCCCGATGATGGTCGCGAAGAACGCCGTGCTGACCGGATTGATCGTCTACTTCTGCTACCTCCTCGCGTCGTATCGGGGTTTGCCGACGGTGCTGGTCATCATGGGTGTGCTGATCGGGGTGTACACGTTCGTGATGAACCGTACGACGATCGGCCGTCGGGTCTACGCGGTCGGCGGTAACGCGAAAGCAGCACGGCTTTCCGGGGTCAGCGTGCCCGCGGTGAGTTTTCTCACGTTCGTCAACATGGGTGTGCTCGCCGCGCTGGCGGGAATCATCTTTGCGGCCCGGCTCAACAGCGGCACGCCCAAGGCGGGGACCGGATTCGAGCTCGACGTCATCGCCGCGTGCTTTATCGGCGGCGCATCGGCATCTGGCGGGGTGGGCAAGGTAGTGGGTGCCGTGGTCGGCGCATTCATCATGGGTGTGATGAACAACGGCATGTCCATCATGGGCATCGGTGTCGACTATCAGCAGGTCATCAAGGGTGTCGTGTTGCTCGCGGCCGTGTTCGTCGACGTGTACAACAAGAACAAGGCCTGATACACGCGGCGCCGATCGAGGGGAACCGGGAGGACTCGGTCCGTGTGAGTGATTTCACGCGAGCGAGCAATGCGACAGGCGTCATGATCCGGGTCCCCGACAGCGGCGACTCCGGGAAACGTGTCGCCGGTCTGAGAACAAGCATCAGTGACGGAAGCGACATGATCAAGCACATCGTGATGTGGGACGTTCGAGGCGAGACGCCCGAACAAAAGAGGGAAACTGCGCAATTCGTCAAAACGGCATTCGAGAGCCTCGAAGGAAAGATTCCCGGTCTGACGAAACTGGAAGTGGGTATGGACTTCAGCAAGGTCGACTATGCGTGCGACGTCGTGCTGTATACCGAGTTCGAGAGCGTCGAGCATCTCGCAGCATACGCTTCCCACCCCGAACATCTGAGAGTCAAGCAGGTGCTTGGCGACTGCCGGATTTCGCGGCATCAGGTCGACTACGTCTGATGTCTCCATCGGTCTGATACATAGCGAAAGGGCTTTTCATGTACGACTTTACGTATACGACGCATGCGTCGCGCGTGATTTTTGGCGCCGGCAGCATGAATCTGGTCCAGCAGGAGGTCGAGAGGCTGGGTGCGCGCCGCGCGATCGTTCTGTGTACGCCGCAGCAGAAAGCGCAGGCAGAATCGGTCGCCGCGTTGCTCGGGCCGGCGAGCGCGGGTGTGTTCGATGGCGCGCAGATGCATGTGCCCATCGAGAATGCCCGTCGCGCCCGCGCATACGCGAAGGAAGTCGGCGCCGACTGCGCGATCGCCATCGGCGGTGGATCGACGATCGGGCTCGGCAAGGCGATTGCGCTCGAGTCGTCGTTGCCCATCATCGCGATTCCGACCACCTATGCCGGTTCGGAGATGACGCCCATCTTCGGCATTACCGAGGACGGCTTGAAAAGGACCGGGCGCGACGCGAACGTGCTGCCCAGAACGGTGCTTTACGATCCGGAGCTATCGGTCGGGTTGCCCGCGCAGCTATCGTTTGTCAGCGGCTTGAACGCAATCGCGCATGCGGCGGAAGGGCTGTATGCGAAAGACGGCAATCCTGTCATGGCGTTGATGGCGGAAGAGGGTATCCGTTCGCTCGCAAAGGGGCTGCGGGGCATCAAGAAGCAGAACCGAGACATGGAGGCGCGCAGCGACGCGCTTTACGGTGCCTGGCTGTGCGGCATGGTGCTCGGGACGGTCGGCATGGCGCTGCACCACAAGCTGTGTCACACGCTGGGCGGCACGTTCAACCTCCCGCACGCCGAGACGCATGCGATCGTCCTGCCGCACGCGCTGGCGTACAACAGCCCGGTGGCGGAAGATGCGATGGCACGTATCGCGCGGGCACTCGATGCGCAGAGCGCCCCGGACGGGCTCTATGAACTGAATCGGGAACTGGGCGTGCCGGGCGGCCTGGGCGAAATCGGTATGCGCGAGCAGGACCTCGACCGCGCTTGCGAGGTGGCAATGTCCAACCCGTATTGGAACCCGCGCCCCGTTGAGGCAGTGCCGCTTCGCGATCTCCTTCAACGGGCGTGGGCGGGGAGCCGGCCACGTGCATGAAGTCGTTCGGAGTGCGGGTTGCAGGCTTCAGCCGTTTCAGGAACAGGTCGCCGCGCGGCGCGTCTGGTTCTCGTCGACGGAGGACGAAGGGGTGATGTGATTGCCTTCATCGGGATCATCGATACCGCTGCGGAAGCCGCATTGCGCGACGGCATCGTGCAACGCAGCGCGGCCACCGGGACGGTTGCACCGACATCGAACGTCGATTGATCGGCGTCGCGCATTCGGGTTACGCTTCGGCGGGCGACGGCATGCGTCGCATGTCGGGCCGGGCGTTTTTACCTTGAATGTCGCGTGCAGGTAGCTTCTACAGGCGCGCGACCCAGCGACGATCCAAGCCGATGACCATCCAGAACCGATCGAACGCGCGCGGGCAAACCGCGACTCCCGCAGGTGATGCGCGGTACATGCGCCTGCGATCCATCGCGGCGGCCGCGCTGCTGACGCTGTTGCCGATCGCCGCGCATGCGGCCGGCTTCGACTGTGCGAAGGCCGCTTCGCCGACCGAGAAGACGATCTGCGCCGACACTGCGCTGTCGAAGCTCGACGGCGACCTGGCGGCTGCGTGGAAGAAGGCACTCGCGAAAGGTGGCGATACGGCCGCGCTGAAGGCCGCGCAGTTGAAGTGGCTCAAGCAGCGCGACCAGTGCGGCAACGATGCACCGTGCCTCGGCGACCGCTATCGCGAACGGCTCGCGAGCCTGAACGGTACGCCGCTTGCCGCCGACCGCTGGCAGCAGACGTGGTACCTGACGAGCGACAACCCGTCGTTCGGCGGCGTGCTGACGTTGACCGGCACTGCACCTCGGCTGCATTTCGAATTGAGCGCCAACAACGGCGCGAATACCGGCGGGCTCGACGGCGACATCGTGCTGCACGGCGACAGCGGCACCTACCGCAAGGACAAATGCCGGCTCGATTTCGACCGGAAGGGCGGACGCATCCGCGTCACGCAACAGGGTGGGGATTTCGATTGCGGCGCCGGCGCGGGCGTCGTCTACGCGGGCGACTACGTGACCGCATCGCAGTTCCTGGCCAAGCCGCAGGCCGACCTGCTGAGCCTCAAGGTCGTGACCGACGCGACGCAGAACGCGACCGCGCACAAGCTGCTTGGCGCCGACTACCCGACGCTCGTCGACATGGTCAATTACAGCGCCGACGAAAAGGATCTCGACGGACTCAACGCGCGCGTGAAGTCGTACTGGGTGCGCGGCATCGCGACGACGAACGCGGCGATCGTGATGAGCCGCGGCACCGATCTGTGGATCGGGCTGCTCGTGTTCGATGCGCAGAACAAGGTCCGGATGCGCTATTACTCGAACGCGCAGGCGTGGAAGAAAACCGTGCCGAAGACCATCCAGGCGTGGCACGACACTCTCGACAAGACGCTGCCGATCGACGTGATGCAGTGAGCGCGCGGGGCGGCCGGAGCCGCTCGACGCGTCTTCATTCTTTGCGCGATGCGCTCGCCTGCGCCTGCTTCGGCGGCGCGGCCGATTCCCGTATCCGCAACTCCGGCATGACGGCTCGACCGGGCCCCGTTGCGCCGTTCTCGAGCGCGTCGAGCAACGCATGCGCGGCCTGCCGCCCGATCGCATCGGTGTCGACCCACATCGTCGTCAGCGGCGGCCGGATCTCGCGCGCGAGCGCGATGTCGTCGAACCCGGTGATCGACAATTGCGCGGGCACGTCGATGCCGAGCGCCTGCGCCTCGAGCAACGCGCCGAGCGCGAGCGCATCGTTGCCGCAAATCACGGCCGTCGGCCGCGTCGCCGCGTCGCTGTCGGCAATCGCGCGCAGGCTCGCCCGCCCGAACGCGATCGTGGCCGCGCCTTCGTGCTGATGCACGGGGCGCACCGCGAGCCCGTGCGCGGCAAGCGTGTCGTGAATGCCGCGCAGGCGAGCCTGCACACGGTCGTTGTCGGCCGACGGCTGCATGATGATCGCGAAATCGCGGTGGCCGAGGTCGAGCAGGTGCGTGGTGAGCCGCGCGAACGCCGCGCGGTTGTCGAAGCCGATGCAGCAGTGCGGGCTGTCGTCGCGATACGCGTACGTGACGACGTACGGCACGCCGTGCATCGCAAGCAGTTCGAACAATTCCGGCGGATACGCTTCACCGACCAGCGATACGGCTTCGACGCCGCGCGACAGCATCGCGCGCACCTGCGCCAGCGCCTGCGCGGGATCGTAGTTCGAGCAGCCGAGAAACAGCGTGATGCCGTGCTCGGCCATGACGGTCTGCATGCCCGCGACCTGCGACGCGAACACCTGGTCGTCGAGCGTCGGAATGATCGCGCCGGTGATGTGGGTGCGCGTGGACGCGAGCGCGCGGCCGGCCGCATTCGGAATCCAGTTCAGTGCGCGCGCCGCGTCGCGCACGCGCTGTTGCACGTCGGCCGACACCTTGCCGGGATCGTTGTAGACGCGCGAGACGGTCGCGGTCGACACGCCGGCCAGCTTCGCGACGTCACCGAGCACCGAGCGGCCGCTGCCGCGTCGCGCCCGCGTCGCGCCGCCGCGGGACGGGGGCGTGCTCATCGGCCGTCTCCCGGCGTGGCGGTGTTGCCGACGCCGCGCGCTGTCAAAAGCGTCATTGTTTACCCTCGATTCATGGTGGTCCCGCTTGCATCCCGATTCGATCTTGTGAGAATGTAAGCGCTATCTTGATGCTGTTCCGTATTATGTCAGACCCATACTTCATCCGCATTGCGGAATTTTCATCGACGACGGCCTTCCCGGCCGTTTTGTCCACCTCAAATGTAAGCGGTTACATCGAGAAATGAACAGCGCCCGTTCACCGCATATCGCTGTCGTCGGCAGCGTGAACATCGACCTCGTCACGCGTGCGCCGCGCCTGCCGGTGCCGGGCGAGACGCTGCTCGGCACTGAATTCCAGACCATTCACGGCGGCAAGGGGGCGAACCAGGCGGTTGCGGCCGCGCGCCTGGGTGCGTCGGTTGCGATGATCGGCTGCGTCGGCGACGACGCGTTCGGTGCGCGCCTGCACGGCGCGCTCGCGGCTGAACGGATCGACGTGACGCACCTGCATCGTATCGGCGGCACGTCGACCGGCGTTGCCGCGATCACGGTTGACGACGGCGGCGCGAACAGCATCGTCGTCGTGCCCGGCGCGAATGCGTGCCTCGATGCCGGCCGGATCGACGCGGCGCGCGAAACGATCGCCGGGGCGGCGCTGCTCGTATGCCAGCTCGAAGTGCCGATCGCGACGGTGGCGCACGCGATTGCCTGTGCAAGCGCGCACCACACGCCGGTGCTGCTCAATCCCGCGCCTGCGCAGCCGCTGTTCGACGCGTTGCTGGCGCGAGTCGACTACCTCGTCGTCAACGAAACCGAAGCCGAGTCGCTGACCGGCATCGCCGTCGGCGACGATGCGTCGGCCGTGCGCGCCGCCGATGCGCTGTGCGCGAAGGGCGTCGGCAACGTGCTGGTCACGCTCGGCGCGCGCGGCGTGTGCTGGCGCGGCAGCGCAGGGAACGGCCGCCATCGTGCGATGTCGGTGACGGCCGTCGATACGACCGCGGCCGGCGACACGTTCGTCGGCGGGTTCGCGGCCGCCCGCGCAGACGGCGCTTCGATGGACGACGCGATCGGCTTCGGTCAGCGTGCGGCCGCGATCAGCGTCACGCGTTACGGCGCGCAGACCTCGATCCCGACGCGCGAAGAAGTGACACGTATGGATACCTGAATTCCGCAAGCGACGGAATGGCCGGAACCGGCCGATACCCGAGACATGGAGACAAACGTAATGAGCGAAAACCAGACTGTTCCGCACGCGCCGCCGCGTATCCGGCGCGGGCAACGCATCGCGCTCGCGCTGTTGATGGCGAGCGGGATCGTCAATTATCTCGATCGAGGCACGCTGGCTGTCGCGAGCTCGGCGATCCGGGGCGATCTCGGCTTGTCGCTCTCGCAGATGGGGCTGCTGCTGTCGGCGTTCTCGTGGAGCTATGCGCTGTGCCAGTTTCCGGTCGGCGGGCTCGTCGACCGCATCGGTCCGCGCCGGCTGCTCGGCATCGGGCTGATCGTCTGGTCGATCGCACAGGCGGCCGGCGGCATCGTGTCCACCTTCGGCTGGTTCATCGTCGCGCGCATCGTGCTCGGCATCGGCGAGGCGCCGCAGTTCCCGTCGGCCGCGCGGGTGGTGAGCAACTGGTTCCCGCTGCGTGCGCGCGGCACGCCGACCGGGATCTTCAACGCCGCGTCGCCGCTCGGCACCGCGCTCGCGCCGTTGCTGCTGTCGATCCTCGTCGCATCGTTCGACTGGCGCTGGGCGTTCATTGCGACGGGCGCAGCGGGTCTCGTCGTCGCCGTCGTCTGGTTTGCGCTGTACCGCGATCCGGTGCGCGCGCAACTGACTGCGGAGGAGCGCGGTTATCTCGATGCCGATGCGCAAAGCGTCGTCGCGGCGCCGAAGCTGACCTTCGCCGAATGGCGCAGCCTGTTCTCGCACGGCACGACCTGGGGGATGCTGATCGGCTTTTTCGGTTCCGTGTACCTGAACTGGGTGTACCTGACCTGGCTGCCCGGGTACTTGACGATGGAGCGGCACATGAGCCTGATCCGCACCGGGTTTGCCGCGTCGGTGCCGTTCCTGTGCGGGTTCGTCGGCTCGCTGGTCGCCGGCTGGCTGTCGGACGTGGTTACGCGCCGCAGCCGTTCGCCGGTCGTGAGCCGGCGCAATGCGGTGGTGGTCGCGATGCTCGGGATGGTCGCGTTCACGATTCCGGCCGCGCTCGTGCAGAGCAATGCGGTTGCGCTCGCATGCATTTCGGTCGTGATATTTCTTGCCAACGCGGCGTCGGCCTCTTCGTGGGCGCTCGCGACGGCGGCCGCGCCGCCGAGCCGTGTCGCGTCACTCGGCGCGATCCAGAATTTCGGCGGTTTCATCGGCGGCGCGCTCGCGCCGATCCTGACGGGCATCATTGCGCAGAAGTGGTCGTTCGTGCCCGCGCTGCTGACCGCCGCAGCGATCGCGTTCGCCGGTGCGATGGCTTACCTGCTGCTGGTGCGCAAGCCGATTCCCGAGCAGGCGGCGAATGCCGCGCACGGACCGTTGCCGGCCTGAGCACGCAGCTTGTACACGCATTCACTGAAGGAAGGAGAAACAGATGCAACACCAGCAGCAAGCGAACGTGACCATCGAGGGGATCGTACCGGTGATGCTGACGCCGTTCGACGATGCCGGCGCGATCGACTACGCGGGGCTCGAGCGGCTCATCGAATGGTATCTGGCGCACGGCGCGGATGCGTTGTTCGCGGTCGCGCAATCGAGCGAGATGCAGTTCCTGAGTCTTGCCGAACGTGCGGAACTGGCGCGCTTCGTGGTCGAGCGGGTGGCCGGGCGCGTGCCCGTCGTCGCATCGGGGCACATCAGCGACGATCTCGACGCACAGGTCGCCGAGTTGTGCGCGGCGGCCGAATCGGGTGCGCAGGGCGTCGTGCTCGTGACCAACCGGCTCGATCCGCAGCGCAAGGGCAGCGCCGCGCTGCTCGACCATCTGCACAGGCTGCTCGCGCGACTGCCGTCGGATCTGCCGCTCGGCCTGTATGAGTGTCCGGCGCCTTACCGGCGGCTTCTTTCGGATGACGAACTGCGCGCGTGCATCGACACGGGCCGGTTCGTGATGCTCAAGGACGTGAGCTGCGACCTCGAGACGGTGAAGCGGCGGGTCGCGCTCGCCGCGGGATCGCCGCTGAAGATCCTGAACGCGAACGCCGCGATTGCGTGGGACGCGATGAAGGCGGGGTCCGCGGGCTTCAACGGCGTGTTCACCAACTTCCATCCGGATCTCTACCGATGGTTGCGCACGCAAGGAGACGCGAACCCGGCGCTGGCCGACGAACTGTCGACGTTCCTGGTCGTGTCGGCGGTGTCGGAAGCGCTGGGCTATCCGGCGATGGCGAAGATCTACCATCAGCGGATCGGCACCTTCGGGTCGATCAAATGCCGCGCGATCGATTACGACGTGCGCGAACGATTCTGGGCGCTCGATGCGGTACTCGACAAGATCGTGGCCGGTACCGAGCATTTCCGCCGGCGGATCGCCGCGCAATAGCGAATACGGCGCGCCGTGTGGAGCAGGCGGCGCGCGACGGGATGGCGTGCCGCGCAGTCGGCCGCTTTTGCACGCGTGCATCGAGACACGCTCGACAGCGCCGCATGCTTGCCGCAAGAAAAGTCGGCGTCTCGCGATGCATTGCGAATGCGTCGCGCCGTGCAGTGCTGACGGCGTACCTGCAACGTCCCGGATGGTATGTACCCGGCGCGCGTCCGTGTCGGGCGCGCAACGTAACCAAACCATCTGGATTCCCGAATACATCGGTGGCGGCAATGCCGCCTGCCGCGACCACACCCCCACGGTAGCCGGCCGGGACGGGCACGATGCCCGTTGTCACGAACGGCGGCCCACCGCAGACACGCCGTCCGGCCTTCATCCACCGCATCACAAAATCGAACCGCCCGCGCTCCACGAGCGCGGCGCCGACGCGCGTCCGACTACCGCGCTGCGTACTGCGCTTTGGTGGCGTCCGGTGACCTGTCCGGCATGCTCCGTCACCGCACGACAAAAGCATACAAATCTGCTCAATCCGTCTATCGGTTCTTGTAATGGTTCGTAATATTATGCCTCGGAGCGTTTTTTACCGATGAACCGTTGAATCCGTATTCGTTTCCGATGCAACCAGTGACGACGACTAGCCAGCCACCGATCCTGGCGGCGCCGGTGGATGCCATGCTGCATGCCGTGATCGACGAGGTCGTTCATCGGAGCGTATCGGAAGCGACGACGCGCAGCGGCTACATGCGGTGCGCCGACTACGCGATCGTCGGCGCGCAGGTGCTGACGCTGCTGACCGGCAAGGCTTACCGGCCGTTCGCGGGCGGCGAAGTGATGGATTTCGGCGGCGGCAACCTGTACGCGCTGTGCACGACGCGCGAGCGGCGCCGCACCGCGCGGCATCTGTCGCACCTCGCGCGGTATCACTGCTGGATCGAAGCGCGCCACGACGATGTCGGCGGTCGCGTGCGCAAGGAGATCGTCGACTTCACGCTGCGCCACGACGAGACCGTCGCGAACACTCTGGGGATGCCGTTCGCCCGCGCGTACCAGGCGTATTTCTGGGGCTGGGAGGACGAGCACGCGGTGCCGGCGGAGTTGCACGATCATCCCGTATTCGCGAAGCAGGGCCCGGTCTGGCGCTGGGCCGAGCGCGAATGCACGACGCTGCTGCGCGCATACGAGCGCGAACGGCCAGGCTATTTCGGGCGTCAGGTGTCGCGTGCAATCGATTTGTTCGCCGACCGCGTCGAGGGGCTCGGCTGACGGCTCGACCCGCTCGAACCATTGCGCGGGAACCGCCGAAGCGGTCACCGCGAAGCCCGGCCGTTCATCTTTTCGCCAGCGTGCCGCTGCTGTTTGCGCCGCCGAACAAACGCGTCAGGTACTGCGAGTTCGAGTTCATCCTGGCCATCAGCGTGTTGAGTGCCGTGAACTGCGCCTGGTACTGCCTGGTCAATTGCGCGGCGTAGTCGGACAGATCGGACTGCTGCTGCGTGATGCGCTTCAGATCGGCATTCAGTGCGGTCGTGCGCACGTCGATCATTCCGTTCTTCTTCGTAAATTGCGTGATCTGCTCGGTCAGGCGCGTGCCGATCCCGTGCGTCGGGTTGAACAGGCGCGCGACCGCCGTCGGGTTGGCGGACAGCGTGTCGCCGAGCTTCGCGCTGTCGACGCTCAGCGTGCCGTCCCGCTCGAGCTTGATGCCGATCGACAGCAGGTTCGCTTGCCCGCCGCCTTTCCCGGTGCCGCCGCTGTCGACGCCGCGCGCGACGCTCGATGCGAGCGAATTGCGGATCGTGTTCAACGTCGAATCGCCGATCAGCGCGCCTTGTGCGCTCGCGCCTTCCGTGTAGCTCGTCAGCGCGCCCATCGTCTTGACGACCGTGTTGTACAGGCTCACGAAATTCGTGATCGTCGCCGCTTGCGATTTCGTGTCGGTGCTGACCGTCAGCGTCTGCGTATCGGTCTCGCTGACCGCGGCTGCCGACAGGTTCAGCGTGATGCCCGTCAGCACACCCGACACCGCGTTGCTCGCGCTGGTCGACGCGATCCCGTTGATCGTGAACTTCGCATCCTGTGCCACCGCGCTTTGCCGCCACGCGGCCGCGCCGTTCGCCGATTCGATCTTCGACGCGCCGCCGGCCGTGTCGGCCGTCGACGTGACGCCGAGGCTCGACAGCCCGTTGTCGTTGGCCACGTTGCCGACCGCGACGCTGATCGCGTTCGCCGCGCCCGTCTTCGACGATGCGAGCACGAGGTGCGCGCCGTCGGTGCCGTTGATGACCGTCGCGCTGATCCCCGGGTTGTTCGACGCCGCGTTGATCGCGGCCGCGATGCCCGACAGCGTGTTGTTCGTGCTGCCGACCTCGACCTTGAACGACTGGCTGCCGAGCGACAGCGTCAGCGTGCCGGTGCCGAGTGCCTTGGTCCCGTTGAAACCCGCCGACGACAGCGCCTGCGCAGTCGCGATCTGCGTGACGCCGATCGTGTAGGTGCCGGCGACCGCACCCGCACCCGCCGTCGCGGTCAGGCCCTTGCCGCTCGCGACGGCGTTGAACGTCGACTGCAGCCCGCCGTTCGTCAGCGATGTCAGGCCCGCCTGGAGCGCGCCCAGCGCCGACGACAGTGCGCCGAATGCGGAAATCCGCGTGCTGCCGGTCGCTTGCGACGCGGCAAGCGTCGCGGCACGGCCGGCCGTCTTCGCGTTCACCAGCGTCTTGACCAGCGTGCCGACGTCCATCGACGGATTGCCGGTCGAGCCGTTGATGATCGATTGCGCCGCCTGTTGCATCAGGCTGTTCGCGTTCGCGCTGTTATTCACGGGCGTGTTCGTTGGCATGGGTGGGCTCCGGTTGAAAGGCGATCCTGCGACGAACGGCTGTCGAGTCCGCTCGCTATGATCCGGGCGGCCTCGTCGCGATTCGCCTGCATGCTGCCTCCCGCGCGACGCATTCCGGGGTTCACGGGAGGCGTCGGGGAAACGTAAGAACGAATCGGTGGGCCATCGTATATTTAAATCGGCGTTAATTCGTAATTTTTTGTAATGTTTGTTGGGGAAATTGTGGGTGGGCAGATGGATGTGAGATGGTGAATTGCGATTTTTTATCGCAAGCGCATGATTTAAATTGTATTTATTGGGGGATTTTTGTTGGAGTTAAAAACTTTCTGAAAGCGTGAATGTTTGATGAGGAGTTTTTCGTCCATGCCGCTAAACGTCAGGCGGAGCGGCTGCGTGGAGCAGGCGCCATGCTTGGTCGGTATCGAGCCGCAAACTTGTCAGGTAGGCGATATCACGCTACATGGGATATCGGGCCACGCGTACGTGAAACGTTTCCGGTTACCAATTTGCATTCCAGATCCGTGTGTCTTTGATCGAAAAAAGATCACTGGCTGACTGTAAAGACGATCGAATTGCGAAGCAGAATCAATGGCGAATGAACCACGCATAGAACGTGTCGCCGAATAACTGTTGAGACGAATTGTTGTGACCGGCATGTGTCAATTGGCGCCAACAATATCAATTGAATAAGGCGGCCAGGAAGAAGAGGAACAGTTCTCCTGATCTGGAAACACGAGAACGGAGCGATTTGCACGGGGCCGAAAATCGTTTGCGCTGCCCGTCATCCGCTGTGTAACGGCCTTGTTGCGTTCGATTGTCTACTTAAGTGAGACAGCGAATCGCTTTATGGGGGATTGATGATTCCTGATGAGACAGTAGACTGCACCCGTGCTTCGCCAGAACCGATCCGGAGCGCGCCAGAAACGGCGCAACCGGACGGATTCTTCGGCGGCGGGCCGTCCGGTCCGCTGTCCGATCGTGTGAGGAGTGGTCCGTTGCCGACCTGGCGTGCCGATTCGGCGCGCATCGGCGCCGGATGCATCAAACCGTCAATTCAAGGGTGATTGCTATGCGTTACGTTTCGCTGGAGTCGAAGAAGGACGAGCTGCTGCTGGCGGCTCGCGTGCTGTTGATGATCCTGTTCGTGCTGTTCGGCTGGCAGAAGCTGAACGGCTTCTCGGGCACGGTCGCGTACATGGCGTCGACGGGGAACCCGGCGCCGGAACTGGCGGCCGTGATCGCGGTGGCGGTCGAACTGGCCGGCGGCCTGCTGATCGCGATCGGCTTCTATACGCGTCCGCTCGCGCTGGTGTTCGCCGCCTATACGCTCGCGACCGCGCTGATCGGCCATCGCTACTGGGCGCTGCAGGGCATGGACCAGTACATGGCGATGATCAACTTCTACAAGAACGTCAGCATCATCGGCGGGTTGCTGTTGCTCGCGCTGACCGGGCCGGGACGGTATTCGCTCGACCGGAAGTAAAGCGGCGCGAAGTTTCAGTGCAGTGTGGCAGGCCCGGCGCGCGGAAGTGTGCCGGGCTTTGTCTTTCGGGTGGCGGGCGAATCGCCGATGGCTCCGGAGTAGCGTGCGCCGGGTGGCGATTCCGCATAGTACGGTTCGAGGGTCGTTTGTCGTTTGTCGTTGATCGGTTGCGCGCCTTTTCCGCTATCCTCCGGACGACCGCAGCGCGAACGCCGAACGCGACCTCGCGCCTCCCCACGTCACCCGAATCGCCGCCTATGCCAAGCCCAACTTCGTCGACCGAACTCCCGACCATCCTCGTCATCGGCGCCTCCGGCCTGCTCGGCCGCGCGGTTGCCGCGTCGCTGGCCCGCGAATCGTCGCTGACGCTGCTCGCGACCATCCGGAACCCGCAAAGCACAGGCGCAAAACTTCTCGCGCTGCCCCCGGAAAACGTCGCCCGACTCGACGCGCTCGACCAGCCGGCCCTCGAACACCTCTTCGAAACCAGCAAACCGGCCGCCGTCATCCTCTGCGCAGCCGAACGCCGTCCCGACGTGTGCGAACGCGACCCGGCCGCCGCGCGCGCCATCAACGTCACCGCGCCGGCCCGCATCGGCGCGCTCGCCGCGCGATATGGCGCATGGACGCTGGGCATCTCCACCGACTACGTATTCGACGGCAAGGCGGCCCCGTACCGTGAAGACGCCACGCCGAACCCGCTGAACATCTACGGCCGCACGAAGCTGGAAGGCGAAGCTGCGCTCCTCGCCGCATCGCCGCTGTCGTGCGTGCTGCGCCTGCCGTTGCTTTACGGCCCGGTCGCCGACTGGAGCGAATCGGCCGTCACGAGCCTCGTCCCCGCGATCGTCGCTTCCGCGCGCCCGGGTGCCGACGCGGTCGGCATGGATGCATGGGCGATCCGCTATCCGACCTACACGCCGGACGTCGCGCAAGTCATCCGCGACCTGACGCTGCGTCATCTCGCGGGCGCGTCCATCACGGGTATCCGTCATTGGTCGGGCGAGGAGCCGATGACGAAGTACGACATCGCGCAGCGGATCGCGGCAGCGCTCGGCATCGACGCATCGCTCGCGCCGATCGAGCAGCCGACCGATGCGACGCCGCGTCCGTATGACTGCCATCTGGACGCGTCGCGCGTGCGCGAACTCGGGATCGATTACGCGACGCCGTTCGATACCGCGTTGCGCACGGTGCTGCGCGATGCGCCGCAGGTGCCGTAGGATCGGGCGCCATCCGCGGCCTGCGGCGCACGCCCGACGCTGGCCTGCCGATTCGCCGCAAGTGCGAATCGCAAACACCGCGCGGCATCTCCCCGCGCACCCAGGCGCCAAGCCATGCAACTGAAATGGCTCGAAGATTTCGTCGAAGTCGCGCGCGCGGCTGCGGCGCGGGTCTGCCCGCCGGGTTTGACATCCCGTCGTCCCGGCCTTTAAAGTCCCGACGCGGGGCGGTGGGTCAAGCACACGCCCGGAACAGGCAGCCGATGTTCCAGGACTACGGGGCTACCCCGTGGATGAGATCGACACCCCGATGCGTCGCAAGGGGATCCGTTGCGCGTCGCGCAACGCAGCCCCTCGCAGTACCGGTCACGTTGACTCATCGTCCCGCCCATCTCTGGCTATGCACTCATTCCTGCGCGAAACCGTCCGCGTGATTGCCGAAGCGATGCTGGCCGGTTCGCCCGAACGCGGCGGCATCGTTGCGCGGATGGCGGCCGTGCTCGGCGATGCGCCGCCGTGGGCGCACGAAACCGCGGATGCCGCGCTCGCGCGCTTCGGCTCGAACTGGGCCGACGCCGACATCGATGCGCTTGCGGCGGACCTGGCCGATGCGCCCGGGTTCGTGCGCGCGTGGTACGGCGACGACCGGCCGGCAGTGATCCGCGTCGTGCGTCGGCCGCCGGTCCAGCAGCCGTTGCCGGCACCGCTTGCCGGCTGCGACGTGCCGCAATGGGCGACGCCCGGCGATCTCGCCGGCTGGCTCGGCGTGAGCGTGCCGGAACTCGACTGGCTGTCCGACCACTGGCGCGTCGACGCACGCGGCGGCACGACGCCGCTGCATCACTACACGTACGCTGCGATCGACAAGCGCAGCGGCGGGTGCCGCGTGGTCGAGATCCCGAAGGGACGGCTGCGCGAAGCGCAGCGCCGCATCCTGCACGGGCTGCTCGATCGCATTGCGCCGCACGGCGCGGTACACGGCTTTCGCAAGGGTCACGGGATCGTGTCGTTTGCGGCGCCGCATGCGGATCGCGACGTCGTCGTCCGCTTCGATCTCGCGGATTTCTTCGTGTCGGTGCGCGCCGCGCGGGTCCATGCGCTGTTCGTCGCGCTCGGGTATCCGGCCGAAGTCGCGCGCACGCTCACCGGGCTGTGCACCAACCGTGTGCCGTCGGCGCGGCTGCTCGCGCCGGACCTGCGCGAGCGGCTCGACTGGATCGCCCGGCAACGCTACCGCAACCGGCACCTGCCGCAGGGCGCGCCGACGTCGCCGGCGCTGGCGAACCTGGGCGCATTCCGGTTCGACATGCGGCTCGCCGCGCTCGCGCGTTCGCTCGATGCGACCTATACGCGCTATGCCGACGATCTCGCGTTTTCGGGCGGCGGCGCGCTCGCGCGCGAAGTCGAGCGGCTGCAGGTCAGGGTTGCCGCGATCGCGCTCGAGGAGGGCTTCGCGCTGCAACTGCGCAAGACCCGCGTAATGCGGCGCGGCACGCGGCAGCAGCTGGCCGGCGTGGTCGTCAATCGTCATCCGAATCTGGCGCGCGATGAGTTCGATCTCCTGAAGGCCATCCTGACCAACTGCATCCGGCGCGGACCGGCGTCGCAGAATCGCGACGCACACCCGGATTTCCGCGCGCATCTCGCCGGACGCGTCGCGCATGCGGCCGCGCTGAACGCGGCGCGCGGCGCGAAGCTGCGCGCGCTGTTCGACCGGATCGCGTGGGATGCTGACGGCGTCGGCCGGTAAGGCGTCCTGGCAGGCATCGGCTTCGGCCGGCAAACGGCACGTCGGGCACGTCGTTCAGGCTCCGGCCCGCAACTCGTGCAACACGACGACGCGCACTGCTATCATTCGCGCCATGCCGCGCCGGTGTCAGGTGCGGCGCATGACCTGCCGCAGCCGTTCGCCGTGCATTCGTACGCGGCGTGCCGCGCGCTGCCGGCCCGACCCGATCTGTTTTTGACGTGCGACGTCGTTTCGTGCGCGTCGCGCAAACCATGCCGGCTCGGCCAAACGATTCGCATATGTGACAGCACCGATCGGCGGAACTTCGTGGTAGGTTCGGCCATCGGAGTTTTTTGCAAAAACATGCCCAAAGAGGATGAATACATGACCCAGGCTCTGCAGGAACTCGAAGCACAACTTCGGGACCTGAACATCAAGCTGTCGGACGCAAAGCAGAAGGAGAAGCAGGCCGCGCTCGCGGCCTTCAAGGAACAGGTCGAGCTTCTGGGAATCACGCAGCAGGAAGTGCTGAGCGCGCTCGGCTACATCGTCCAGCGAAAACGCAAGGCGCCTGCCAAGTACTACGATCCGACGACCGGCCGCTCGTGGTCGGGCCGCGGCCCGCGGCCGAAATGGCTCGAAGGCAAGGATCTCGACACGCTCGTCGTCGATCGCGAGGCCAAGACCTGGTGGCCCGGGGACGATCAGGGCTGAAGCCCGCCGCGGCGCCGTCCGGTTCGCGCGCGCGGGCCGGCCGGCACCACCCGGCCAGCACAATGTCTTTCGTTCGGTGTCCGGCCTGATCGCGACATCGCCGGCCTTGCCGCCGACACCGGATCGCCGTTTTCCCGTTCATTGCCCGCCGATTCCCGCTCTCCGTCCCGGAAAGCGGGCGCGCGGCGCATCCTGACTCGTCGCCGACCATGCGGGCATGACGGACGGGAGCGGAGGGCGACGCGCGCCCGCATCGCCGCGCATCGGCACGTTCGCCGGCCCGTCATGCGCGGGCACAGGCCTTAGAATGTCGCCGGACTTTCGTGGCAGGACACCATGGCAGCAAACATCAAATCCCCGGCGCTCGACGGCTCGTCGGCCCCGCGCCCGGAGCAGGTCGGCCCCTACGCGTGGAAGGCGCTGGCCGGATCGGCGATCGGCTATGCGATGGACGGCTTCGACCTGCTGATCCTCGGCTTCATGCTGCCCGCGATCACGGCGGCGCTGCACCTGACGCCCGGGCAGGGCGGCGCGCTGGTCACGTGGACGCTGATCGGCGCGGTCGCGGGCGGCATCGTGTTCGGCGCGCTGAGCGACCGCTACGGGCGCGTGCGCGTGCTGACCTGGACGATCCTGCTGTTCGCGGTCTTTACCGGCCTGTGCGCGTTCGCGCGCGGCTTCTCGGATCTGCTCGTCTACCGCACCATCGCGGGCATCGGGCTGGGCGGCGAGTTCGGGATCGGCATGGCGCTCGCGGCCGAAGCATGGCCGGCGAGCAAGCGTGCCCGCGTGTCGTGCTACGTCGCGCTCGGCTGGCAGGCCGGCGTGCTGCTGGCCGCGCTGCTGACGCCGTTCCTGCTGCTCCACATCGGCTGGCGCGGCATGTTCGTGGTCGGCGTGCTGCCCGCGCTGCTCGCGTGGGTCATGCGCAACAAGCTGCACGAGCCGGAAGCGTTCGTGCAGCGCGCGGCGCAGCCGAAGGCCAACGCGTTCCGCATGCTTGTCGCCGACGGCCGCACCGCGCGCACGAGCGTCGGCATCGCGATCCTGTGTTCGGTCCAGAATTTCGGCTACTACGGGATCATGATCTGGCTGCCGACCTTCCTGTCGAAGCAGATGGGCTTCTCGCTGACGAAATCGGGGCTGTGGACGGCGGCAACCGTCATCGGGATGATGATCGGCGTCTGGGTGTTCGGGCAACTGGCCGACCGGATCGGGCGCAAGCCGACGTTCCTGCTGTACCAGCTCGGCGCGGTCGCGACGGTCATCGCGTATGCGCGGCTGTCGGACCCGACGGCGATGCTGTGGGCCGGCGCGCTGATGGGGATGTTCGTCAACGGGATGGTCGGCGGCTACGGGGCGCTGATGTCCGAAGGCTATCCGACGGCCGCGCGCGCGACCGCGCAGAACGTGCTGTGGAATATCGGCCGCGCGGTCGGCGGCTTCGGGCCGGTCGCGGTCGGCGCACTGGCCGCGCACTACTCGTTCCAGACGGCCATCGCGTTGCTCGCCGGCCTCTATGTGCTCGACATGGTCGCGACGCTGTTCCTGATCCCCGAGCTCAAGGGCGTCGAGCTCGAATGAGCGCGGCGGGTGTGGGCCCGCTTGCGGTCGGAACCCGATGCGATCGCACCCATCGCAACGACATCACCGGAAACCACGATGCAACCAAAGAATAAAACGATCGGCGTGATGGGCTCGGGCAAGGACCCGTGGCTCGCGTTTTCGGAACCGCTCGGCGCGTGGCTCGCGCAGGCCGGCTTCAACCTGCTGACGGGCGGCGGGCAGGGCGTGATGCTGGCGGTCGCGCGCGCGTTCGCCGGCGTGCCGGGGCGGGCCGGGCGATCGATCGGCATCCTGCCGACGCAGGCCGATCCGCTCGCGGGCTTCGTGCCGCTCGACGGTTATCCGCATCCGTTCGTCGACATCCCGATCCTCACGCCGCTGCCGCGCCGCGAGCCAGGCGCCGATCCGCGGACGATCAACCGCAACTACGTGAACGTGCTGAGCAGCGACCTGATCGTCGCGCTGCCGGGCGGGCACGGCACGGCCGAGGAGATTTCGCTCGCGCGGCGCTGGGGCAAGCCGCTCGTCTGCTTCGGGCCGGATGGCGCGTTTCGGGAGCTGGCTGCCGGTGCCGCATGCACGTCGTCGCTCGACGACGTGATCCGCTTCGTGGAAGACGCGTTTGCGCCGGAGCAGGCGCAGGTGGCGCACGCGCTGCGATAGTTCACGCGTTCGGCTTCGACGGCTTGCGACCTGCCCGCCGCGCGGCGACGAACCGGGCGCGAACGTGTCTGCGTGACCCTGCGTGGCCTCTACGCGACCCGAATCCCGAGATTCTCGATCAGCATCGCCGCCTGCTCATAGGAGACGGTCGCGCCGCGAAGGACGCCGGACGCGAGCAGTTTGGGCGTACCGCTGAGATCCACGTCGCGCAGGTCGGCACCATCAAACTTCACATCGTTCAGATGCGCGTTGCGCAGGCTGCCGCCTTCGAAAACGGCGTCGCGAAAGTCCGCACCGGCGAGATCGGCGTCCGAGAAGTCGAGTGCCACGAGGCGGGTCTTCCGGAATGAAAAGCGCCGCAGGTTTGCGCCGACCAGCAACGTATTCTCGAATTCGAGGCCGAGCGACTTGCATTCCTCGAAATCGGCCCCGGTCAGCCGGCATTCCTTGAAGCGGGCCGAGCTGAGCTTGCTGCGTCGCCAGCTCGTATTGTTGAGATCGCATGACTGGAACACGGCGTCCTCGAGATCCGACGATGCAAAGCTGGCCTGGCGGGCCCGGCACCGGATCCACACTGTCTGCGCCAGCGTGGCACCGACGAACGACGTTTCCGCGAGCGTGCATCGCTCGAATCGCGCGCCTCGCAAATCCAGGCGCGACAGGTCCGCGCCCTCGAGGTCGCAGTCCTCCAGATGGAGGGGGGCCGGCGAGCCTTCGACGAGATGCAGCAATTCGGCGCGATCCAGCGTGCGGCCGGTGATGGAGACTCCGCGGTTTGTCAGGTGATCCATGGTCATGTGAAGTGTTCGGGGCAAACAGTATCCGGATTTCGCGGTATCGCACGTTCGGTATCGCGCACCGCGAAATGTTGGTGCGCCGGGCGACGCCGTCGATCGACAGGCTGTCGATCCCGGTTGAACCTCAGCAACCGGCCGGCCCCGGCCGGCTGAAACGCTGCTCGACCACCTCGGTTCCCCATTGCGTGCCCGCGGACTCGCCGGTCAGCGTAAAGCCGAACGACTCGTACAGATGGCGCGCGGAATCGAGGCCCTTGAACGTCCACAGGCAGGTTTCGCGAAACCGCTGCTCGTCGACGAAGCGCATGGCTTGCGTCATCAGCTGGCGCCCGATGCCCGATCCGCGCAACGCGTCGTTCACGATGAACCATCGCAGATGCGCGACGCCGGTCGCCGGGTTGCCGTCGATCGCGAGCGACGCGAGTGTCCGCCCGTCCTCCTGGCAGAGCCAGAGCGCCTTGCCGTCGGCCGGCAGCGCGCCCGCGAACTCGGCAAGTTCGGTCGCCACGCGCTTTTCGAAAAAGGCGCCGAATCCCCAGTGCTCCGAATAGAAGCGCGCGTGCAGGCTCGCGATGTCGCCGATGCAGCCCGGCTGGTAGCCTTCGCGGATCTGCGGCGTGTCGGGTGCCGCGGCGGGCGACTTGGCGGCGTTGTCTTGCGCGAGCGCATCGGCGTACAGCGCGAGCGAGCGCAGCAGCGTCTGCTGGTCGGCCGGAACCATGCGGCGCAGCGCATTCGACACCTGGTCCGTCGCGAACTGGTCGATTCTTTTCCGGAGCTTTTTTCCTTCGGCGGTGAGGGTCAGCTCGGTCGCGCGCGCGTCCTCGCTCGACACGCGCCGCTCCACGATACCGGCGGCTTCGAGCCGCGCGAGTTGCCGGCTCGTGTTCGATTTGTCCAGGCGCAGGATGTTGCCGAGATCCCGGGCGTTGATGCCGGGCGCCATCCCGATCTCGAGGATCGCGTGAACGGCCGAAGGCGCCCAGTCGCTGTCGGCCAGCGTCGCGCGCATGAAGCCGAGCTCGCGAACCAGTTTGCGGGAGAAGTCGCGAAGCTCGAGGATGGTCGCTTCGCGAGGCTTGGCGGGAGCGTCGATGAGATCCATGGTCTGCCTGAAAAGGTTGCGTGTCGCAATCGATAATAGTTGCGGATCGCAACTTGATCAAGGTGGATTTTCGGTGAAGCGGTGGCCCGTTCGGTCGCCGTCGGGGGAGCGGCGTTGAAGTCGATCAAGGGGCCCGAACAAGCTGGCCGTTTGGGGTCGTGAATGGTATCGGCGCAGATGGCGGAGTGTCGTGACGTGGATGCATACTCGATGCATTTGGTCGACCTGCGGGCAGGGGGGCGACCGATCGTCGATCCGGTTGCGCAGCCGCGGGCCATCAACCGGACGGGATGCATCGTTGTCGATCCAGGTCCACGGACCACGGAGATCACCATGAACAAGCTGTTGCCGATGACGATTGCGTTGCTTGCCGGATCCGGCATCGGCGCCGGAACGCTCCACGCTGCCGGCAGCATGGATGCGCCGCCCTGCAGCGCGGCGCATGCGGCGGACCAGGGCGGGAACGCCGCGATGCCGGGCACGTCGGTCCGCAGCTTTTCGACCGCCGGTTGCTCGGGCGCGGTGCTGCAGGGCGAACGGGCCACCGCGACGGTCGACGGTGACCGGGTCGAACTGCGGGACGGCATCGTCTATGTGAACGGCCGGTCGTACGGCGCCGTCACTCCCGCGCAGACGGTCGAATACGAGGCCGCGCACGACAGGCGCATATTGAAGGTCGACGGGAAAGTCCGCACGCCGCAGCGCTGAGCACCGATTCCGGCTGTCGCCAACCGCGACGCGTCACGTCGTCTTCGGATAGCTGACTTCCATTCCCGCGTGCACGTCCTGCTGGATGCCGTACTGCGCGAACGGATCGCGCAGCCCGTTCCGCGACAGAGCGTCCATCCCCGCAATCGCCTGTTCCAGCGCATCCGGCGCCGGCCCCTTCAACACGCCGGCGGGCGGCATACCGCGCTTATTCGACCAGCGTCAGCCGGCCGTCGCTGAGCCGCACTTCGCGCCCGACCCACGCCGCGTCGACGCGCGGCAGCACGGCCGACGGCTTGCGCAGCTCGCGCAGCAGCGTCGCGCCGTGCGACAGCCGGCCGCCCATGCGCGCGATCACGGCGCGCGCGGCCTGGTACTGCGCGTGCCGGCCGGGGTCGAGCGTGTCTTCCAGCAGGATGTCGTGGCCGAGCACGCCCTGCGTGTGGCCGGGATAGATCATGAAGCCGGTCGCCTCGTCGGTGCCTTCGCTGCCGTCCTGCCAGAAGCTGCCGTTGCGTTCGCGGCGCTCGGGATGAGGCGCGAACCACGCGTCGCGATCGGCGGCCGGCATCGCATGATGCAGGCGGAAGAACACGCGCATCAGGTTGTCGCGATACCACTCGCGCACCTGCAGATACCAGCCGCGCATGCCCGGCGCGCCGAGCGTATGGAGCACGCGAACCGGCAGCGGCCAGTCGGGAAACGCCTGCAACGGCAGGTCGATGGCCGCCGGCCGCGCGGTGCCCGGATCGGTTTCCCACGGCAAGCGGTGCGGGCTGTCGTCGAGCTGGCCGTACACGGTCGGCGGGCGCCCCCACAGTGCGCCGCCGCTGCTGGCGAGCGATGCCGCGATGCACAGGTTGCCCTGCACGACGAACACGTAGAAGCGCGTGAACCAGTCGGCCAGTTGCCGGCCGTCGGCGCGCTGCTCGACGAGCGTCGCGAGTTCCCGGTCGAAGCGCCGCAAGCCGTGCTCGAGCGTCGGCAGGTGCGTGCGCGCGACGCGCAGCATGCGCCAGAACACCGGCAGCGATCGCAGCAGGCGCAGCGGTCGCCAGCGCAGCGGCGGCGTCGCGCCGCCGATCTCGCCGCTGTAGTTGCCGGCCGATACGCCCCAGTCGGCGAGGCGCGCCAGGAACAGGTCGTTGTTGATGTACGACGCGCCGCCATAGAGTGCGGTGAACGGTTCGTTGTCCCGCAGCACGCGTGCATCCCAGCGCGCCATGATGGCCGGGATGCTGCCGGCCGCGCGGCGTTGCGCATACTCGACCAGCCGGCTCGGCTGCGGCGGCAGGATCTCGGCGATGTTGGCCGAGGTCAGGTGCCGGTGCCAGCCGTAGCTGCTGATCGGGCGGTACTGCAGCAGCCACAGTTGCGTGCCGTCCCACGCCCATTCGACGTCGCCCGGAACGTAATGGAACGCGCGCAGCACGCGTTGCAGGAAGGTCCACAGTTGCGTCGCGGTCAACCCGTGCGCGGTCGGGAACGTGCCGCTCTGCCAAGGCTCGCCGAGCCGCGACAGGATCGCGCGCTGCGGGCTCGCCTGCCCGTCGGCGAGCGTTTCGAGGTGGCCCTGCACCCATTCGACTTCGACCGCGAGATGACGCACGAACGCGATGCCGGACAGCACGGGCGTGACGAAGCGCTGCACGACCGCTTCCTCGAGCCCGCCGTCGAGCAGCTCGGCCACGCGTGCGGCCGCCCGCGACGCCGGCACGCGCAGGAACGTCGTGTGCCGGCCGGCGTTGGCCGCATCGGCCTGGTCTTCGCCGTGACTCGACGAGCGGATCGCCCACTCGGCATCGGGCTGGCTCGCGAGAAAGCCGGGCAGGCGCGGGTCGTCGGCGCGGGTGAGCGACAGCGCGGGCGGCACCGGCAGCCCGGCCATCGCGGCCAGCGCCAGGCGTCCGCCTTTCGTGTGCGCGACGAAGCCCGCGTCGCCCGCTTCGAGCCACTGCGCGAAGGTTGCCGGCGCATCGATCCACGGATAGTGTCCCCAGCCGGCTTGCAGCGTGACGGTGAGGTCGGCGCGCGCGAGGATGGCCGACCACGCGGCGGCCTGGCGCACGCCGAGCACGTTGTCCTGGTCGCCCCACACGAGTTCGATGCGATCGGTGATCCATTCGAGCAGCGGCAGCGCGGTATCGGCGCGCACGAGATCCCAATGCGGCAGGAACGCGCGGCAGCGCGCATAACCGGCGCCCATGCGGCGGTACTGCGCAGGTGTCCAGGTCTGGTTCGAGAACTTGCGTGCGAACAGCGTCGGGTAGTGCGAGAGCAGCCAGTGGATCGCTTTGCGCAGCGGCTTCGGCGCCATCAGTTTCGGCAAACGCCGTTCCCACAGGAACGCACCGACGGGCGCGAGCAGCACGCTGCGGCTGAAGTGGCCGGGGTGCCGCTGCAACGCGTGCAGCACCAGCAGTGCATTCACGCCGACCGCCATGATCGCGTGGCCCGGTTCGGTCGCGTCCAGCAGCGCTTGCGCGTAGGCGGCGAGGTCTTCGCACGGCGGCGCGGGATTGTCGCCGAAGCCCGGCAGTTCCAGCGGCACGGGTTGGTAGCGGCGGAAGTGGGGCAGCGCATCGTCCCACCAGTCGGCCGCGCTGCCGTTGCCGGCGAGGAGGTACAGGATCGGTTTGCTCATGGTGGCTTCGTCGGTCGACGATCGTCGCGGTTGCGCTCGCCCGATTACGCGGCGGCGTCAGCGGATGCCAAGGGCCTCTTTCGCATTGCGTCGATGCGAGCGGAATCGGAGCGTGGCCGCGTTCGGATTGATTATTGCGGGCATTCTACGCGAGTCGATTCTTTGCGATTTTCATTCCGGGGTTCGGATTTTTCGGTGCGCGATCGATACGCGTTACCCGGTTGTCGATTGACCGGCATGTCGAGCACGATTCCATTCAGGCGCGGGTCATGGATTTACGTGCGCAAAGAATCCCGATGCCGGCAATGAAGCCGTAACCGGTGCTGCTCACGCGTCGACGTCCGACTCGGCGCGCGGCGTCTTGCCCGTCCAGCGCCGGTACGCATGACGGAAGCTGCGCGGCTCGCTGTAGCCGAGACGTTCCGCGATCGCCGCGACCGTCAGCGTGTGGTCGTCGAGCATTCGCACCGCTTCGTCGTGACGCACTTCGTCGAGCAGCGACTGAAACGTGATGCCGTCCTTGTCGAGCCGCCTGCGCAGCGTGCGTTCGGTCAGGTGCAGCGCATCCGCGAGCGACGTCATCGACTTGAAGCGCGACAGGTCGCGCGCCATCAGCTCCTTCGCGCGATCGGCGAAGCGCGTGCCGACCGACGCGGCCCACTGACGTTCGAGCGCTTCGCACTGGTAGTGCAGCGCGTTGAAGCTGACTTCGTTCGCGAGGCGCGGCGTTTCCGTGCCGTTCACGGACGTGAACACGAGACGGTTGTCGCCCGCATTGAACGCGACCTTGCAGCCGAAGTGGCGCGCATAGTCGGCCGCGTTGCGCGGCGTGCGGCGCGCGAGCTGCAACTGCTCGGGCCAGACCGGCTTGCCGACGAGATCGGACACGATCAGGCGCAGGCTGGACAGGCACATGTCGACCTGAAACACCTCGAGATCGGGCTCGCCGTTGTAGCGGCCGATCGTCACGCTCATGCCGTCCGCGTGCGCATCGATACGCACATCGAAATACAGCCCCATGAACAGCGGAAACTGGCTCATGCAGCGGAACGCCTGCATCACGGAGCCGCTGATCAGCATCGCGTAGCCGGCGAGGCCGAGCGTCGACACGTGCAGCCGCGCGCCGATCGACAGCCCGATCGACGGCACGCCGCTGCAGCGCAGCAGGTTGCGGAAACAGCGCTGCTCCTGGCCGCGATTCACGTGCAGGTTCGGCGACGCGACTTCGTCCGCGCCGAGCCCGGTGCCTTCGAGCAGCGCGGCGCCGTCGATGCGCCGCACGCGGCACTCGTCCAGCGCGACCGCGATCGCGTGGACGGTGGCGGGAATGTCTTCCTGGCGTCCGGCCGGACGCGCGAGGCCGAGCGACGAACGCAGGCTGCGCTCGGCCCTGCTCTGGTTTCGATGGAAGCGGCTGTCCATGGTGCGGATGCGGCGACGGGATCGCGTAGAACATAGCCGGAATGTCCGCAAAATGCCAGTGCGGCACAGCACCATTCATGACTGGCCGGCGCGACGCGCGGCGATGTGTCCGCAAATATCCCTCGATTACGTCCGCTTTTCTCATTCGTCGTCGATTTTTTGGCGCACCACACTCGTTTCCGAATCGTGCAATGCACGCGTTGCCGACGAAACGGGTGTTGACGTCATGAACGAAATCCACGTGAGGACAGCATGAACAACGACAGGCCAGGTCGATCCGCATCGGTCGCTTCGGCGAACGACTCGGAGCCGCACGCGCATCGATGCGACGCAACCGGACGACGCAACGCGCATCCGCTCGGACTGTTCACGCTGGTGATCTTCGGCCTCGCGTACATGCTGCCGATGACGGTGTTCACGACCTACGGGATCGTCACGAGCGAGACGAACGGGCATCTGACGGCCGCGTATGCGGTTACGCTGGTCGCGATGCTGTTCACCGCACGCAGCTACGGCCACATGGCGCGGCTGATGCCGAGCGCCGGGTCGGCCTATACGTTCGCGAGCCGCAACTTCGGCACGTCGGCCGGTTTCATGGTCGGCTGGGCGCTGCTGATGGACTACCTGTTCATCCCGATGATCAGCTACCTCGCGATCGGCATCTACATGAAGCAGCTATTCCCGGCCGTGCCGGCCAGCGTGTGGATCGTCGCGAGCATCGCGCTGGTCACCGGGCTGAACATCGTCGGCATCCGGCTCGTCAATCGCGTGAACCTGATCCTGATCGCGAGCCAGCTCGTGTTCATCGCGATCTTCGTCGTCGCATCGGCGCGGGTTGCGAGCGGCGAAGGGCTGTCGATGGCCGTCGCGTTGCCGTCGTCGGGCGATGCGCGTGCGATCTTCGCCGGGTCCGCGATCCTGTGCCTGTCGTTCCTCGGCTTCGATGCGGTCACCACGCTGTCCGAGGAAACGCGCGAGCCGCGCCGCACGGTCCCGCGCGCGATCCTGCTCTGCACACTGGCGAGCGGCCTGCTGTTCATGCTGATCGCTTACATCGGGCAAGTGGTGTTTCCCGACTGGCACGCGTTCAAGGATCTCGATTCGGCCAGCCTCGAACTGATGCGGCGCATCGGCGGCGGCACGCTGTCGGCGCTGTTCGTCGCGGTGTATGTGGCCGGCTGCTTCGCAAGCGCGATGGCCGGGCAGGCGAGCGTGACGCGCGTGCTGTTCGCGATGGGCCGCGACCGGGTGCTGCCCGAGCGCGTGTTCGGCCACCTGCATGCCCGGCTGCACACGCCGGTGCGCGCGACGCTCGCGGTCGGCGTCGTGTCGCTGTCCGCGCTGTTCGTCACGCTCGATCTCGCGTCGACGATGATCAGCTTCGGCGCGCTCGTCGCATTCGCGATCGTGAACCTGTGCGTGATGCGCAGCTATCTGTGCCGGCCCGAGCACCGCCATGCCGCGGGCTGGATCGCGTTCGGCGCGATGCCGGCGATCGGCTTTGCGATGAACGTGTGGCTCTGGGCGGGACTGTCGCGCCAGACGTTCTACGTCGGCATCGGCTGGCTCGTGCTCGGGCTCTGCCAGCTCGTGTGGCTGACGCGCGGCTTCACGCGCCCGGCGCCGACGCTGTCGATGAATTAACGACCGGTCGCTCAATGCCGGTTTTGAAACCCTGAAGGAGGAACGACCCATGAACGCCGTTGACGTCAATCTCGATGCGGACCTGCAGGCGCTCGGCAAGCGCCACCTGCTGATGCACTTCACGCATGCCGATGCGTATCGCGACAACGCGCTGACCGTGTTCGACCGCGGCGAAGGCTGCTGGCTCGTCGACCGCAACGGCAAGCGCTACTTCGATGCGCTGGCCGGGCTGTACTGCGTGCAGGTCGGCTACAGCCACGGCGCGGAGATCGGCGACGCGATCCGCGAGCAGATGGTGCGGCTGCCGTTCGCCACCAACTGGGGTTATGGCCACGAACCGGCGATCCGTCTCGCGCACAAGCTCGCGGCGCTCGCGCCGGACGGCCTGAACCGCGTGTTCTTCACGTCGAGCGGGTCGGAGTCGAACGAATCGGCGATCAAGCTGGTGCGCCAGTATCACCAGTCGCGCGGCGAGCCGCAGCGGCGCAAGTTCATCGCGCGGCGCGTCGCGTATCACGGCACGTCGTTCGGTGCGCTGGCACTGAACGGGATGACGAACTTCCGCAAGCATTTCGAGCCGCTGATGTCGGGCGTGCGGCATGTGGGCAACACGAAGCGCTACGGCCGTCCGGCGGGCGAGACGGAAGCGCAGTTCACGCGCCACCTGCTCGACGAGATCGAATCGCTGATCGTGCAGGAGGGACCCGACACGGTCGCCGCGATCGTCGTCGAGCCGCTGCAGAACGCGGGCGGCAGCCTGACGCCGCCGGCCGGCTACGCGACCGGGCTGCGCGACATCTGCGACCGGCACGGCGTGCTGCTCGTCGCGGATGAAGTGATCTGCGGGTTCGGGCGGCTCGGCGAATATTTCGGGTCGGCGCGCTACGGGCTGAAGCCGGACATCATCACGTTCGCGAAAGGCATCGCGTCGGGCTACGTGCCGCTCGGCGGCGTGATCGCGAGCGACGCGGTCGTCGACACCGTGCTCGACGGGCCGCAGCAGATGTTCCTGCACGGCGCGACGTACGGCGGCCATCCGGTCGCATGCACGGCCGCGCTCGCGAACCTCGCGATCATGGAGCGCGAAGGTGTACTTGCAAACGTCCGCGACAACGAAGCGGTGTTCCGCCGGACGCTCGACGGGCTGCTCGAACTGCCGTGCATCGGCGACGTGCGCGGCGACGGCTACCACTACTCGCTCGAACTCGTGACCGACAAGGTCGCGCGCCGCTGGTCGGCCGGCATCAGCGCGCAGGCGTTCGTGTCGACGCTGCTCGCGCCCGCGATCTTCGACGCGGGGCTGCTGTGCCGTGCGGGCGTCGATCATGAAGGCACGCCGATCCTGCAGTTCTCGCCGCCGCTCGTGATGTCGCGCGACGAGATCGTGTGGTTCGTCGCGCAAATCCGCGACATCCTCGTCGACACCTGTGCGCGTGCGATGCGCTGATCCGACATCCTCATAACAGGAGCATTCGATGCGAACGTCACAACAGTCCTATATCGGCGGCCAGTGGCTCGATCCGGCCGATGCACGGTCGATCGACGTGATCGACCCGGCCACCGCGCGGCCGTATGCGCAGCTCAGGATCGGCGGCGCGGCCGATGTCGACCGCGCGGTCGGTGCGGCGAGGCAGGCCTTCGACGCGTACTCGCGCTGGTCCGTGGACGAGCGCGTCGCGCTGCTGCAGCGCATGCTCGAGATCTATCGGCGCCGCTACGAAGAGGTCGCGCAAACGATCAGCCAGGAGATGGGCGCGCCGATCGCGTTCGCGCGCGCGATGCAGGCCGCGGTCGGCACCGCGCACCTCGAACAGACGATCCGCGCGCTGCAGTCGTTCCGCTTCAGCACGCAGACCGATTCGCTGCTGGTGTCGCACGAGCCGATCGGCGTGTGCGCGCTGATCACGCCGTGGAACTGGCCGATCAACCAGATCGTGTGCAAGGTCGCGCCGGCGCTCGCGGCCGGCTGCACGATGGTGCTCAAGCCGAGCGAGATCGCACCGTTCAGCGCGATCCTGTTTGCCGAAATCTTGCACGAAGCCGGCGTGCCGCCCGGCGTGTTCAACCTCGTGCACGGCTACGGGCATGAAGCGGGCGATGCGCTGTCGCGCCACCCGGATGTCGACATGGTGTCGTTCACGGGCTCGACGCGCGCGGGCGTCGAGGTCGCGAAGGCGGCCGCCGATACCGTGAAGCGCGTGCACCAGGAGCTCGGCAGCAAGAGCCCGAACCTGATCCTGCCCGACGCCGATATCGACGATGCGGTCACACGCGGCGTGCGCAGCTGCTTCAGCAACAGCGGCCAGTCGTGCAACGCGCCGACGCGCATGCTCGTGCATGCGGATCACCTGGCGCTGGCCGAGCAGGCCGCGCGCCGCGAGGCGGAACGCACCGTCGTCGGCGATCCGCGTGCGCCGGAGACGGGCATCGGGCCGGTGGTCAGCCGCACGCAGTTCGACCGCATCCAGCACTTCATCCGGCTCGGGATCGAAGAGGGCGCGACGCTCGTCGCCGGCGGCCCGGGGCGGCCGGACGGGCTCGGCGACGGCTTCTACGTGCGGCCGACGGTGTTCTCGAACGTCACGCCGGGCATGACGATTGCGAACGAGGAAATCTTCGGGCCGGTGCTGTCGATCGTGACCTACCGGACCGAGGACGAGGCCGTCGCGCTCGCGAACGATTCGGTGTACGGGCTCGCGGCCTACGTGCAGTCGAAGGATCTCGAACGCGCGCGCCGGATCGCGGCACGGCTGCGGGTCGGCAACGTCCACATCAACTATCCGGCGTGGAACCCGGCCGCGCCGTTCGGCGGCTACAAGCGCTCGGGCAACGGGCGCGAGTATGCGGAGTTCGGCCTCGTCGAGTATCTGGAGACGAAGGGCACGACGGGGTACACGGAAGGCGGCGCGCGATAAAGACGGCGTTTGCCGACGCTCAGCCCTCTTCGGGATCCGTTGCGGCCGCATCGGATCCCGCTACGTGAGCGGCGGCACGCCTGCGGATCTCGGAGTCGAGGATCAGACGCCCGCGCAGCTTGCCTTTCATCCGCTTCACATGCTTGGGCGCCTCGGTCATGTGCTCGACCATCAGCGCACGGACGCGCTCGGCATCGCGCTCGCGTGCGGCCTGCAGGATCGCCTTGTGGATCGATACGTTCGCTTCGCCGAAGCGCTTGTGTTCGACGAGTGGCGTATCGTTCCGGAACTCGATCAACTGCCGGATCATCTCGTTGATCAGCTCGCAGCTGAATCGCAGGAACGGGTTCGGGTTCGCGGCCGCGAGGATGTCGTGGAACGTCGTGTCCTCCTGTCGCTGGCGCAGCATGTGGCCGCGGTCGTGCACGCCCGACGCGCCGTCGCAACACGCGATGTTCGACTCCAGCGCCGCGAAGTCGCGCTCGCTCAGGTGCGGCACGGCGCCCGCCGCCAGCTCGGGTTCGAGCAGCTTTCGCACCGTATAGATGTCGTCGATCGTCACGTCCTTGAAGAACAGGTAGTTCTGCAGGAGCTGCAGCGTGCGGTCGAGCGGCACCTCGACGACCATCCCGCCGCCCGACGGCCCCGTCGTGACCTTGATGAGCCCCTGCACCTCGAGCGACTTCAGCGCCTCGCGGATCGTGCTCTTGCTCACTGCATAGAGCTGCTGCAGCTCGGCTTCGCGCGGCAGGCGGTCGCCCGGCTTCAGGTCCTTCTCGGTGATCAGCCGCTTGATCTCCTCGGCGACCAGGTCGGCCCGCTTCGGCTGCTTGATTTCGACCGCGAGGCCCGCCCTGGCTCGGTCCATGACCATCTTCACGACTCCTTTGTCTGACTGCGCGCCGCGTCATCGTCGACGATCCGTTCCGGCGCAGGGTACGGAATTTTGCCTGATTGACACCAATTTTGATCAACTCTAGCATCAGGTTCATTCTATTTATCATGATAAATAGGATCAACCGGCGGCGCGCATCCTGCAGGGCGTGGGCACGGTTTGGCAGTCGGTCGCATCGCGTGTGTCCCCCTTTATCAGGAGCGTCAACTTGAATCGCCGAGAACTGTTGAAACTGGCCGCACTGTCGGCCGTGCCGGGTGCGCTCGGCAGCATGTCGTTCCGTGCCGCGTTCGCGCAGGGTGCGACCATCCAGCTTGCATGCCCGGTGCCGATGTCGGGGCCGTTCGCCGCCAACGGCAAGTACGCCGATCTCGGCATGCAGCTCGCCGTCAAGCAATACGGCAAGGTGCTCGGCGCGCCGCTTGCCTATACGGCGCTCGACACCGAGGGCAAGCCCGCGACCGCCGTGCGGCGCGTGCAGGAGATCGCGCAGCAGAAGGGCGTGCGCTTCTTCGCGGGCGGCATCCTGTCGTCCGAATCGCTGGCGATGGGCAAGGAAGTCCAGAAGGCGGACGGCGTGTTCATCACCACGGCCGGCGCGGACGAAATCACCGGCAAGGATTGCAACGCCGCGACGTTCCGCTGGTCGGTGCCGACCTTCGGCGCGATCGAGCAGACGGTGCGCCCGTTGATCCAGATGCTGCCGAAGGCGAAGCGCTGGTACACGATCACGCCGCAATACGTGTTCGGCGACGGCCTGCTGTCGGCCGCGAAAGCGATCTTCAAGGAGAAGGGCATCGAGCATGTCGGCAACAGCTACCACTCGCTCGCCGAGAAGGAGTTCAGCGGCTACCTGACGAACGCGGCGGCCGCGCAGCCGGACGTGCTGCTGATCCTGAACTTCGGCTCGCAGTCGTCGGACACGCTGCGCCAGGCCGTCAGCTTCGGGATGAAGCGCAACTGCACGATCCTCCTCGCGTGGGCATCGGGCCTCGAGCAGTTCGAGGCGCTCGGTCCCGACATCTGCGACGGCGTGTATTTCGGCGCGCAGTACTGGCACGGCATCGATTCGCCGCTGAACCGCGACCTGGTGAAGCGCACGAACGCCGTGTTCAAGGCGAACCCGAACTACAGCCTCGCGGGTTCGTACATCTGCTCGAAGATCCTGCTCGACGCGATGGTGAAGGCCGGCAGCGCCGATCCGAAGAAGGTCGTCGCGGCGATGGAAGGCATGAAGTACGACGGCCTCACGGGCCCGGAGGAAATCCGCAAGGCCGACCACCAGGTGCTGAAGAACTACTACCTGCTGAAGGGCAAGCCGAAGGGCCGGATGAAGAGCGCGGACGACTATGCCGACATCGTCAGCTCGGGCCAGTCGTTCCTGCCGGTCGACAAGACGGGCTGCAAGCTCGCGTGACGCCGTGCATGCGTTCGCGGCCGTCGTGCGCCGCGGACGTCCGTTACCTTCCTTTCCGACACGGAAGCCATGAACGTCTATCTGCTGCAGATCGTCAACGGCATCGGCGTGGGCATGCTGTATTTCCTGCTCGCCGTCGGCCTGTCGATCGTGTTCGGCCTGCTGCGCTTCGTGAATTTCGCTCACGGCGCGTTCTACCTGCTCGGTGCGTATCTCTGCTACCAGGCGCTGCAATGGTCGGCGAATTTCTGGGTTGCGCTCGCGGTCGTGCCGCTCGTCGTCGGTGCGTTCGCATGGGGCGTCGAAAAACTCGTGCTGCGTCATGTGTACGCGCAGCAGCATGAATTCCACATCCTGGCGACGGTCGGGCTCGCGCTCGTGCTGCAGGAGTGCGCGATCCTCGCATGGGGCCCGCTCGGCGACAACGTGCCGCCGCCCGACGCGCTGAACGGCGTCGTGATCTGGGGCGGCTTCGTCTACCCGAAATACCGGCTGTTCGTGATCGCGTTCACGGCCGTGCTCGCCGCCTTGCTGTGGTGGGTGCTCGAAGGCACGCGGCTCGGCAGCACGGTGCGCGCGGGCAGCGAATCGACGGAGATGGTCTCGCTGCTCGGCATCAACGTGACGCGTGTGTTCAGCCTCGTGTTCGCGCTCGGCGCGGCGACGGCGGCACTCGCGGGCGTGCTCGCCGCGCCGATCCGCGGCGTCGATCCGTTCATGGGCATCGAGGCGCTCGGCGTTGCGTTCGTCGTGGTCGTCGTCGGCGGGATGGGGAATTTTCTCGGCGCGCTCGTCGGCGGGCTGCTGGTCGGCATCGTGCAGAGCCTGATGAGCACGCTGTGGCCGGAAGGCGCGCGATTGATGATCTACGTCGCGATGGCGGCCGTGCTGCTGCTGCGTCCGAACGGATTGCTGGGGAGGGCTGCATGATCGAATCGTCGAAACCGCTGCCGCCGGGGGCGGCGGCCTCGCAACGCGCGCAGCCGTGGCGCGGCGTGCTGCAGCGGCCGGAAGGCTGGCTTGCGGTGGCCGTCGTGTGCGTGCTGCCGGTCGTGCTGAGTTCGGGCTCGCTCGCCACCGAAGTGCTGGTGTTCGCGCTCGCCGCGCTCGGCTGCAACCTGCTGCTCGGCTATACGGGGCTGTTGTCGTTCGGGCAGGGCATCTTCTTCGGGCTCGGCAGCTACGCGGCGGGGCTCGTGCTGACGCGCGGCGTCGCGTCGGTGAGCGTCGCGCTGCTGTCGGCCGCCGCGCTCGGCGCCGTCGCGGCCGCGCTCGTCGGCTGGTTCTCGATCCGGCAGCGCGGCACCTATTTCGTGATGCTGACGCTCGCGTTCGGGCAGCTGTTCTACTTTCTCGCCTATACGACGCCGGACGTCACGGGCGGCGACAACGGGCTGCTCGACATCCCGCGCCCCGCGCTCGCCGCGTTCGGGCATCCGTTCGTTTCGCTCGATTCGCCGTGGCGCTACTACGGCTTCGTCGCGGTGCTGTTCGTCGCGGTGTTCTGGCTGCTGCTGCGTGTGTCGCGCTCGGTGTTCGGCCGTACGCTGCTCGCGATCCGCGACAACGAGGCGCGTGCGGCGGCGGCCGGCTACGACGTGAAGCGCTTCAAGCTCGCGGCGTTCGTGATCTCGGGCGCGGTCACGGGCCTCGCGGGTGCGCTGCACGCGTTGATGACGGGCATCGCGCCGCTGTCGAACATCGACTATCACACGAGCGAGATGATCCTCGTGATGACGGTGATCGGCGGCACGGGCAACCTGTTCGCGTCGGTGCTCGGCGCGGCGTTCTACGTGCTGTTCGCGGACTGGCTGTCGACGCTGTGGCCGCGCTGGCTGCTGCTGCTCGGCCTCGTGCTGATCGCGGTCAGCCTGTTCATGCAGCGCGGCTTGTGGGGGCTGGGCGAACGCGTCGCGGCGAAGCTGCGGCGCACCGAAGGCACGGCGGCTGATGCCAGGGAGCAGCAATGAGCGAAGCGATTCTCGAGGCGCGCGGCGTCGTCAAGCGCTACGGCAAGTTCACGGCGCTGGGCGGCGTCGACCTGCGGATCATGCCGCGCACCGTGCATTCGGTGATCGGCCCGAACGGTGCGGGCAAGACGACGCTGTTCCATACGCTGACGGGCACGCTGCCGATCACGTCGGGCTCGATCCTGTTCGACGGTCACGACGTGTCGCGCGAACCCGATCACAAGCGCGTGCGGCGCGGCATCGCACGCTCGTTCCAGGTGACGAGCCTGTTTCCGAACCTGAGCGTGCGCGAGAACCTGCGGGTTGCCGCACAGGGCGTCGAATCGCGGCGCGCGCTGAATCCGTGGACGCCGCCGCGCGGTGCGCTCGCGCACGGCGGCATCGTCGACGACGTGCTCGAGCGGCTCGGCCTGCAGCGCTTCGCCGACACGGCGGCCGGCGTGCTGTCGCACGGCCAGCAGCGCCGGCTCGAGGTCGGGATGGCGCTGGCGGCACGGCCGCGCGCGATCTTTCTCGACGAGCCGACGTCGGGCATGGGGATCGACGATCTCGACGACATGAAGGCGCTGATCCGCGGCCTGCGCGACGACTACACGGTCGTGCTGATCGAACACAACATGGGAATCGTGATGGACATCTCGGACACGATCACGGTGATGCAGCAGGGCCGCGTGCTGGTCGAAGGCAAACCCGACGCGATTCGCGGCGACGAGCGCGTGCGCAGTGCGTATCTCGGCAACATGATCACGGGAGGCCGCGCATGATGCTCGACGTGAAGGAGGTCCATGCGTGCTACGGCAAGAGCCACGTGCTGCAGGGCATTACGCTGAACGTGAACGAAGGCGAGACGGTGACGCTGCTCGGCCGCAACGGCGCGGGCAAGTCGACGACGCTCAAGACGATCGCGGGCGTCGTCGCGCCGACCGGCGGCACGCTGACGTTCGCGGGCCAACCGATCGCCGGGCAGCCCGCGCACCGGATCGCCGCGCGCGGCCTGTGCTTCGTGCCCGAGCATCGCGGGATTTTCCGGCTGCTGTCGGTCGAGGAAAACCTGCGGCTCGGCGCGCGCCGCGATTCGCCGTGGCAGCTCGACGACATCTACCGGATCTTTCCGCGCCTGAAGGAGCGCCGCGGCAACGGCGGCGCGCAGCTGTCGGGCGGCGAGCAGCAGATGCTCGCGATCGGCCGCGCGCTGATGAACCACCCGCGGCTGCTGATGCTCGACGAGCCGGTCGAGGGGCTCGCACCGGTGATCGTCGAGGAGATCGTCGAGCAGTTGAAGCGGATCAAGGCGGCCGGCGTCGCGATCCTGCTCGTCGAACAGAACCTCGAAGTGTGCACGCAGCTTGCGGACCGCCACTTCGTGATCGAACAGGGCGTGATCGTCTACGAAGGCAGCAACGCGGCGTTCGCCGCCGATCACGAGGTGAAGGACCGTTATCTGGGCGTCGGCGTCGCGTAAGCGCCGTGCCTTTTCATTGCGAGGAATTCCATCGATGCAAGTTCAGGATTCGACACCGGGCGTCGCGGCGTCCGGCTTGCGCGTCGACGGCGCGCGGCTGTGGGACAGCCTGATGCGTCTCGCGCGGATCGGCGCGACCGACAAAGGGGGCGTGTGCCGACTCGCGCTCACCGAACTCGATCGCGACGCGCGCAACCTGTTCGTCGCATGGGCGAAGGAAACCGGCTGCACGGTGCGGGTCGACGCGATCGGCAACATCTTCGCGCGGCGTGCGGGCGAACGCGACGACCTGCCGCCGGTGACGACGGGCAGCCATATCGACACGCAGCCGACCGGCGGCAAGTTCGACGGCAACTACGGCGTGCTCGCGGGCCTCGAGGTGCTGCGCACGCTCGACGATGCGGGCGTGCGCACGCGTGCGCCGCTCGAGGTCGCCGTCTGGACCAACGAGGAAGGCTCGCGCTTCGTGCCCGTGATGATGGGCTCCGGCGTATTCGCGGGCGCGTTCACGCTCGACCATGCGCTCGCGCAGTGCGATCGCGACGGCGTGTCGGTGCGCGATGCGCTCGTCGCGATCGGTTATGCGGGCGATGTGGACGATGCGGACGATGGGCGCCACGCGCATCCGGTCGGCGCGTATTTCGAAGCGCATATCGAGCAGGGGCCGGTGCTGGAGGCGCACGACACGACGATCGGCGTGGTCGAGGGCGCGCTCGGGCAGCGCTGGTATGACGTGACCGTGCACGGGATGGAGGCGCACGCCGGCCCGACGCCGATGGAGCTGCGGCGCGACGCGCTGCTGGTCGCGGCCGATCTCGTGCGCGCGGTGAACGGCATCGCGCGCGCGCATCCGCCTCACGGACGCGGCACGGTCGGCTGGGTCGACGTGTACCCGAATTCGCGCAACGTGATTCCTGGCCGCGTGACGCTGACCGTCGACCTGCGCGCGGCCGACGATGCGACGCTCGCGGCGATGGATGCGGCACTGCGCGCGACGTGCGCCGACCTGGGCGCATCGGCCGGCATGCGGATCGACGTCGAGCAGGTCGTGTACTTTCCGCCGCAGCCGTTCGACGCGACGCTGGTCGAGCGGGTTCGGGCCGGCGCGAGCGCGCTCGGGCTGTCGTCGATGAACGTGATCAGCGGCGCGGGCCACGACGCCGTGTATCTCGCACGCGTCGCCCCGACCGCGATGATCTTCGTGCCGTGCAAGGACGGGATCAGCCACAACGAGATCGAGGACGCCGATCCCGCGCATCTGGAAGCCGGCTGCAACGTGCTGCTGCAGGCGATGCTGGGCGCTGCCGGGATCGTGGAAGGTGACGCGCGATGAAGATCCTGATCGCCCGGATGAACCACGAGACCAACACGTTCTCGCCGGTGCCGACGCCGCTCGCCGCGTTCGGCCGCAACGGCCCCGACTGGGGCGACGACGCGTATCGCGCGAACCACGGGATGCGTACCGCGATGGCCGCGTTCATCGATGCGGCCGCGCGTGAAGGCGCTGAAATCGTGACGCCGGTGTCGGCGGCCGCGAACCCGAGCGGGCCGGTTGCGGCCGATGCGTATGCGGCGATCTGCGACGCGATCGTCGCGGCCGCGCCCGGCTGCGATGCGGTGATGCTCGACCTGCACGGCGCGATGGTCGCCGAGCAGAGCGCGGACGGCGAGGGCGACCTGCTCGCGCGCGTGCGCGCGGCGCTGCCCGACGCGCCGATCGCGGTCGCGCTCGACCTGCACGCGAACGTCACGCAGAAAATGATCGACCACGCGGACGTGATCGTCAGTTTCAAGACCTATCCGCATGTCGACATGTATGAGACGGGCGAGCACGCGGCGCGCGTGCTGCTCGACCGGCTTCATGGTCGCGCACGGCCGGTGCTTGCGTGGCGGCAACCGCCGCTGATGACGTCGACGCTGCGCAGCGCGAGCGCCGAAGGCGCGATGCGGCGCGCGGTGGAGGCCGCGCGCGCGGCCGAGGCCGAGGTCGGCGGCGTGCTCGCCGTGTCGGTGCTTTCGGGTTTCTCGCTCGCGGATATTCCCGCGCCTTGCATCAGCGTCGTCGTGGTCGGCGACGGTGACCGCGCGGCGGCCGATGCCGTCGCCGAACGTATCGCGCGGCAGATCTGGGACGCACGCGACGAATTCGTCTACCGCAGCGCGCCGCTCGCGGAATCGGTCGCGCAGGCCGCGGCGCTCGCGCGCGGCGCGGACCGCCCGGTGCTGATGCTCGATCACGGTGACAACTGCATGTCGGGCGGCCCGTGCGACACGATGGACCTGCTCGAAGAAGCGCTCGCGCAGGGGCTCGACGGCATCGTCAGCGGGCCGCTGTGCGACCCGCAAGCCGTCGCGGCACTGATCGATGCGGGTGTCGGCGCGACCGTCACGGTGCCGGTCGGCAACCGGCTGCCGTCGCACGGCGGCGTGCGGCGCGAGCCGTTTCGCGCGACCGGCGTCGTGCGCGCGATTACCGACGGCGAATACGTGATCACGGGGCCGACCTACACGGGCCAGCGCGCATACATGGGCCGCACGGCCGTGCTCGACATCGGCGCGGCGACGCTCGTCGTCACCGAGCGCACGCAGGAGCCGTGGGATCTCGGCGTGTTCGAGAGCGTCGGCGTCGACCCGCGCCGTGCGCGCTTCCTGCTGCTGAAATCGCGGATGTATTGCCGGCCGGTGTTCGTGCCGATCGCGGCTGCGCTGGTCGAATGCGACAGCCGCGGCGTGACGGGCTCGGACTACGGGCTGTTTCGCTACGAGCGGCTTGCGCGGCCCGTGTATCCGCTCGACAACGTCGATCGGTGGGGGCCGGGCGCGTCACCGGCGGCCTGACGGAGCGGGGCGCGAGACGCCGGATTTGCATGCTTTCGGGCATCATGCGATGGCAGCGGCCCGTCGAGCAGCAGGGTCGTGCAATCCATTGCGTCCGCAACCGATCCGGAGAATCGACCGCCATGCATTCGAATCCTTTCCGCCTGCGCAGCGCGCGCCTGCTCGCCGCGCTGACCCTCGCCACGACGGCCGTCGCCGTGCACGCCGCCGACTGGATCGTGTCCGGCAACGATGGCAAGTACCAGCGCGTCGAGGGCCGCGACACTTTCCTTGCGTCGCCGCCCGCCGACACGCTGACGCTGCTCGATGCCAGCACGTTCCCGCCGAAAGTCGCATTGCAGGTCGACGTCGAGAACGGCATCCAGGGGCCGCCGCAGGCCGTCGCGATCACGCCCGACGCGAAGCTCGCGCTCGTCGGTGCGCCGACGCGCTACGACGCGGCCGCGAAGCAGCTCGTGTTCGACACGTTCCTGCAGGTCGTGAATCTCGACGCGGCACCGCCCGCAATCACGCGCATCGAGCTCGGCACGCATCCGCAAGGGATCGCGATCGACCGGTCGGGCCGGCTCGCACTTGTCGCCAATGTCGACGGCAGCGTATCGATCCTGCGCATCGACGGCACGCACGTGATGCTCGACGGCAACCTGAAGATCGGCAAGAAGCGACTCGCGGGGATCAGCTTCACGCACGACGGCAAGCATGCGCTCGTGTCGCTGCGCGACGAGCAGGGCGTCGCGGTGCTGAACGTCGACGACGGCAAGGTGACCGACAGCGGCGCGCGTCTGAGCACGGGCGTCGCGCCTTACACGATCGACGTGTCGAGCGACAACCGCTGGGCGGTCGTCAGCAACGTCGGGCTCGCGGGGCTGCCAGGCTATACGGGCACGCTCGCGGGCGACGCCGATACGGTCGCGCTGATCGACGTGTCGCGCGTGCCGTTCCGGACGGTCCAGTACCTGACGGTGCCGTCGCTGCCGGAAGGCGTCGCGATTTCGCCGAACGGGAAATGGATCGCCGTGCAGGCGATGGACGGCTCGAACCTGACGCCCGACAATCCGGGCCGCCGCAAGCTCGGCAAGGTGCTGCTGTTCGAGATCCGCGACGGGCAGGCCGTGCAGACCAGCGAGTTGCCCGGCGGCGAAGCCGCGCAGGGCATCGTGTTTACCGCCGACAGTCGGCACGTGATCGTGCAGTTCAATGTCGAACGACAACTGGCGCTTTACGCGGTGGAAGGCGGCAAGCTGCGCGATACGGGCAAGCGTATCGCCTCGACCGGCGGGCCGTCTTCGTTGAGGACGTTGCCGCGCTGACGCGCGGGGCGCCTGTCGATGCGCGACCTGCTTCGACGTCGCTGCAACGCAGCAAGCGGCGGGTCGCACGATCGAAGACGACGTGCAGCTCCGGGGTGAACGAGCCGAATTCAAGCCCGTGATGTTGCGCGAGCAGCGTGCGCGCCGTCGTCGCGATGCGCGTTACGGCCGCAGCAGATCGAACCCGCCGAATACGACGACACCGCTGAGCGCAATCATCGCAACGGAATGCTGGCCGAAGTAGAGAATCGCGGCGGCAAGCCACGTCGTGATGCAGAAGGCGCCGATGCGGGCCATCGTGTGTTCCTCGAATGCGTAATGAAGTGAGTGCCGCACGGCGTTCGCCGCTCGACCGGCGAGCGGTGCACGAAGGCGGACGAAGAGGGCGACCCGCGAAGCCGCGACGGCGGCGCGGCACGCGCACGTGCCGCGCCCGGAAGGGCGGGAGTCGAACCCGGCGGCGTTGCGCGACCGTGCCCGCAGGCCGTCGACGCGCGGATCCGCCCGGCAAAGCGGCAATTTTACCAGCGTCGTTTTGCTGCCAATCTGGCCCTTTCGCGACTTGAGTGCTGCGATCTATCGAAGAATCCGTCCGACCCCGATGCTCAAGTTTCGTATGACGAATGCCGTAAACGAGTCGGAAGGCATTTCATGCCACCCCGTCACGATTTGTTTACCGACATACGGACCGACACGATGCAGATCGATTTTTCCACGACCGCGCGATCCCCGCTGGCGGACGGCAGCGTTACAGCAAACAGCCCGGGTGCATCGGCCGCGACGTCATCCGCCGACGGCTCAACGGATACCGCTGGCACCACCGGCACCACGAGCACCACCGGCGCGAGCGGCACGAAGGGGTCGACCGGCGGCACCGGCGAAACGCTCGGCGCATCGGGCGCGTCGTCGGAAAGCCCGGCAGTCAGCCAGTTGAAGGCGCTGATCGAGCGGTTGCAGAAGCAGCTCGCGACGCTCGAGCGGCAGATGGCGAGCGCGGCCCAGCGCGCGAAGGACGACCCGGCCGCGGCGGTCGAACAGCAGTCGCTGAGCGCGGAAGCCAGCGCGATCTCGGCGGCATTGGCGACGGCGATCTCGCAGCTCGCGGCGGCGATCGAGAAGTCGGGCGGCTCGTCGGCGGGCGGGCTGGTGTCGACGCAGGCCTGACGGTTTCCGGCTGCGCGCGGCCGTCAATGCCGCGTCGGCCGCGCGCATTACAATCGCAAGCTCGTCTCCCTCGAAAGGACGGCAGAACGATGCATGCGGAACTCGACGACGACGAACTCGTCCGCTTCGACGCGCACGGCGGCACGCCGCTGCCGGCGGCCGATGCCGAAGGATGGATCGAACACGACGGCGCGCGCATCTGGCACGCGTCGTTCGGACACGGCCCGCCGGTCGTGCTGCTGCACGGCGGCCTCGGCCACGGCGGCAACTGGGGCAACCAGGTGCCGGCGCTGCTCGCGGCCGGCTACCGCGCGATCCTGATCGACAGCCGCGGCCACGGCCGCAGCACGCGCGACGACCAACCGTATTCCTATGAACGCATGGCGTCGGACGGGCTTGCGGTCCTGGACGCGCTGCACGTCGACCGCGCGCGCTTCGTCGGCTGGAGCGACGGCGCATGCACCGCGCTCGTGCTGGCGGCCCGCGCGCCGGAGCGCGCGGCTGGCGTGTTCTTCTTCGCGTGCAACATGGACCCGGGCGGCACGAAGGAAATGGTGCCGAGCCCGCTGATCGACCGCTGCTTCGCGCGGCACCGGAAGGACTACGCGCAACTGTCCGCAACGCCGGACCAGTTCGACGCATTCGTTTCGGCCGTCAGCGAAATGATGCGTACGCAACCGAATTACAGCACGCAGGATCTCGCGTCGATCGCGGTGCCGGTGACGATCGTGCAGGGCGAGCACGACGAATTCATCCGGCCCGAGCATGCGGCGTATCTGGCGCGCACGATTCCGGGCGCGACGCTGACGATCCTGCCCGGCGTGAGCCACTTCGCGCCGCTGCAGCGGCCCGCACGATTCAACGCGGCGATGCTGGCCTTCCTCGACCGGCTGCCGGGCTGACCGCTCGTACGGCCCGCGCGCGCCGTCGATGGGCGCGCGCGTTGGTCGCCCGTGCTCAGACCATCGCGTTGTCGTTGCCGGGAATCTCGTGCGCCTTGATCTGCTTGCGGTGCAGCTTGTACAGCAGCTTGCCGAGCATCCCGTCCTCGTGACGCAGGCGCGTGATGTTGCGCACGTATTCGTCGTCCGGCGCGATCGCCTGGGCGCCCATGATCCAGCGCACGCTTTCGCGATAGTTGTAGAGCGACTTGTCGCGGCTGTCGGCCAGGATCGACGACAGCGCGGCCATTGCCGCCGGATGGCCGCCTTCCGCATGGCGGCGCAGTTCGTCGACGTAACGATGGCGCGACGGGAGATCGTCGACGTCGGCGATGAACATCAGCATCGTCTCGAGGCCCTCGGTATGCCCCATCTCGTGCGCCATGCGCGCGGCCTCGACGGCTTCGACCTGCATGCGCGCGCGTTCGGCTTCGTCCTTGCTGGCGCCCGCGATGTGATAGTACGCAAACCCGAGCTTGTACGCGGCCATGTTGCCGCCGTCGTCGACCGACTCGCGGAAGTAATGGGCGGCGCGGTACAGATCCTGCGCGACGTGCATGCCGTCTTCGTAGAAGCAGCCGAGCAGGTAGCCGCACGAATCGCCGCCCGCTTCATAGCCGAGCTCGCACAGCGCGACCGCATCGGCGGGCCGACGGCCTTCGTCGCGCATCGCCGACGCGAGCTGGTTCCATGCGAGCGAGCCCGGCTCGTTCACGCGCGCGGCTTCGAGCCACGCATCGCCGCGTGCGTCGTCCTGCGCGAAGCCGAACGTGCCGGTGCGATGGGCGTAGCCGCGCAGGATCATCGCCGACGTGCATGCGCGCGCATCCGATGCGCGCTCGATCGCGCCGGTCAGCCAGGTGCCCTGCGGATCGAGGTCGAGCGCGAGCCGTACGCCCATTGCCATCGCGTGGTTGTCGTCGATCGGCTGATCGCGCTCGGCTTCCTGCAGGCGCGCGTAAGCCTGCTCGTATTCGCTGCGCATGAAATGACTGTGCGCGAGCCAGTGCAGCGTTTCCCAGCGGTGATACGGATGCAGCGCGGCCTTGGCGCGCGCGAGCGTCGCGGCCATTGCGCGGCGTGCATCGTCGTCGTCGTCATTCGAATCGAGCGTATTGCCGATATGGTCGTCGCGCCAGATCTCGTGGCGCAGCCGGTCCTTCTCGACCGCGTCGAGGTGCGCGCACGCGTCGGAATCGACGAACGCGCGGACGTGGTCGTGCGAGCCGCCCCAGCGCGGCTGCATGTACCAGATGAAGGTGCGCATCGAGAAAAACTGGTGCGGGTGAATGTGCAGCGTCGCTTCCATCCAGTACCACTTGCCCTTGCGCAGCTTCCTGCCCTGGACGGGGCCGGGCAGCGTTTCCGGAAATTCCGCCGGGCAGGCGACGGGTACGTCGGGGTTCAGCCCCGAACGCGCGAGCATGCCCTGCAGTTCGGCGCGCGTGGCCTCGTCGTGGGCGCCGACGTTCAGGTGCAGCTCGGTCACGGGCCAGCGGCGCTGTTGCACGAGCTGCGTGAGCCACTCGGGTTCGTCGAACGACGACACGCTCGTGAAGATCACCTTCGGCGCGCTCCACATCGTCGGCGCGAGCACGAGCGCGCGCAGCGCGGCGACGATCGTCAACGTTGCGCACGCATGCGCGCAGATCCAGCCGGTTTCGGTCACCGTCCCGGCCCAGCCGGAGCCGCGATACTCGTACGCCCAGTGGTGCCAGTAATGCGCTTCGCACAGCCACGCGTGCGCGGATTGCGGGTTCGCGGCCTGCCAGGCGCGCAGGCGCGCGAGGCCTTCGGCGCCGGCTTCGATGCACGGCTGCAGGTCGGCCGGCAGCGCGTCGACGTACAGCGTCTCGGCCGTGCGGTCGGCGAAGCTGGCGGCGAGCGCGGCGTCGAGCTGCGTGTCGAGCGCGGCAAACTCGCCCGCGCGCAGCAGCGCGTCGACGTCGCAGATGAACCATCGGGACTTCGCGGGCGGAATCAGGGCGGCGGGAGCGGAGGACATGTCGGTGTCGGCGGTCATGACGAAACGGGTTGGGGATCGAAGATGCGGTAGCGCTTCCACGGCAGCGAAAGCCAGTTTCCGGACGGATTGCGCAGGTGCTCGCGCACTTCCTGCGTGGCGCGCGACGACGCGGGGCCGTCCTGGCCGCTGCCGCGCAACCAGTGCTGGCGCGCCCGCGCATACGCGAGCCCGAAGTCTTCCCAGCTGTCGAAGCTGTCCTGCGCGCGCTGCGCATTGAGCAGCAGCACCACCCACGCCTGCGGTTCGGACGCCCAGCCGAGCAGCGCGATGCAGCGCACGAGAAACGCGGTGCGCGCGCAATCGAACGCCAGCGCGTCGCGCACGCGCCCGACGGCCGCAAGCTGTTCGTAGAAGCCTTCGTGCGAGCGGCCGACGCCGCGTATCCAGCCCGCGAGGATCGGCGGAACGCGCTGCACGATCTGCCACTCGGGCAGGTCGGCCGGCAGGTCGAGTTCGCGCCGCAACTGGCGGGCGAGCTGTTCGCGCTGCGTGTCGGGCAGCGCGTACACGAGGTCGTCGCAATCGCAGCGCAGCCCGTTGCGGATCAGCAGGATGTCGGCGAGCGCGAGCGACCAGCGGCGGCGATTCGGCGGCGCCTGGTCGGCGAGCGTGCGGGCGAGCGAAACCGCGGCGGTCTGCCGGACCGGCACCGCGCGGTCGGTGCCCGCGGCCTGGTCGGCGTCGACTTCGCGCACCATCCGCGCGGCGATCCGCAACGAACGCCACACGTACCACACGAGCCACAGCGCGGCTGCACCGATCAGCAGTTTCAGCATGACGGGCTCCTGGCAGCCGTCGCTGGCAGCGCGAACGCCGCGCACAGCTCGGGATCGATCGGAATGCCCTCGATCGAGAAGGCGGCCGCGGCCCGAGGTGTATCCGGTTCGCGCGCGGCCGGCAGCGCATCGTCCGGCAACGCGTGGCGCGCGGCCGCCGCGACGGCCGGATCGATTTGCCGGAGCTGGCCGAGCGCGTACGGCGCGTTGCGCAGCAGCAGCCATTGCAGCACGGCCGGCGGCTGCGCGAAATGCTCGATCAGGTGGAAGTTCTCGCTCATCACGCTCAGCAGATGGTCGGGCGAGCGCACGTCGGTGACGAAGGTCCATTCGCCGGTGGCCGCGCCCGGCGTGTCCGGCTCGAACACGAGGCCCATGCCCTCGCAATCCGGATGACGCTCGCCGCGCGGCGCGAGCGTGCGCAGGAACTGGCGCACGTCGTCCGCGTAGCGGCGCACCGGATGGCGGTTCTGCTTGCCCTTGATCTGGTCGACGCGCAGGCCGTCGCCGGTCACCGACAGGCTGATCGTCACGTGCGGCTGGTTGCCCGCGCCGCGCAGCGTGAACAGGCGCAGCCGGCCGTCCTGTGCGGCTTGTGCGTACTGCTCGCCGTATCCGCCGCGCAGCCGGCGGCGATCCGCGAACTGGCCGAGACAGTGCTGCATGCAGTACGACTCGTAAGCCAGCTCCTCGCGCAGTGCCGCATGATCGCGGGCGAATTCGAAGACGATCCCGTTCGGCGTGCGCAGCACCTCGCGCAGCGCGAGGCCGCTGCTCGGCACCCAGCCCTTGTCGCGGCGCGCCTGCATCCGCTGGTGTTCGCGCTCCCACATGTCGAGCGCCATCGCGCACGTGATGCGCTGCAGTTTCTGCGCGAGCCGCGTGCCGGCGCGCGAGCGCAGGAATTCGACCAGCACGCGCTCGCGGTCGATCAGCAGCATGTGCTCGGGATCGATGAAGTAGAGCGGCTTCGGCTCGGCCGCCGCGCCGATGGCGCCGCCGGATGCCGGTTGCGCGCGGAACCGGCGCACGAGCCAGTCGGGCGCCGGCCGGTCGGCGCCGGCGAGCGCGCGGTAATCGGCGAGCGAATCGAGCGGCTGGGCCTGCTCGAACGCGCCGACGACCCAGCGGAAGAAATGGTTGCCGAGCCACGCGCGGATGTCGGCCGGATCGCCGCGCTCGGCGCTGCGGCGCGCGATGGCCGCCTTGATGTCGGGCGCGTTGACGACATCGCGCGGCCGATAGGCGGACGCGACGACGGTTTCGGTCACGGGGTCACTCTCCGGTCAGGCAGGGCGTCCGCGGGCGGCACCCTGGAGGTTTTTGGCTTGTGTGCTGGAGGGCATGCGGGCGCGATACGCGGCGGTATCGCGGGTGCCCGATGCAGGTCGGTCGACGCGTGAAGATCACGCGGCCGCGCAGCGGCCAACGACGCGGGAGCGGGCGATCGAGGAATGGCGATTCATGGTTTCTCTCAGGATGGATTTTATTTTTTGCTGCCGCGAGTTTACTGCGATCCGCGCGGGCGAATCAATCGCGCGGCGCGCCGGCGGTTGCCGATCTGACAAGACTTATCTCTTTTTCATCGATTTTCGATGCAGCGCCATTCGGCCGCCGGGTTGAATGCTGTTAAAACCGACAGGTTTTTACGGCAAGCCGGCGAACGGCTCGCGATTGCCGTGTTGCAATCCGACGCTCCACGTATCTCATAAGTTTTTCTTTAGGCTCGCGCAACATATCGTCGATTGTTCGCGGCCGGCCGGTAATGGATAGTCCTGCTTCGACAGGCCGGCCGCCGTGATTTCCGCGCGGCGCGGCCGAATCTGTTGTCCATGCAACCATCCGATATCGAAGGAACCGCAACCATGCGATTCAACGCGACACGCTTCGCCGCGACCCTGTTGGTCGCCGCGTGCGCCACCGCCGTGGCCGGCCGCGCGGCCGCATTCACGCAGAACGACATCCACGCAACCGTTACCCGCCACGTCGCGCCGCTGATGAAGCAGTACGCCATTCCCGGCATGGCGATCGGCATCGTCGCCGACGGCAAGCCCTACGTGTTCGACTACGGCGTGATGTCGACGCAAACCGGCAAGCCCGTCACCGGCGACACGCTGTTCGAGATCGGCTCCGTCAGCAAGACGCTGACTGCGACGCTCGCGTCCGACGCGCAGGAGGGCGGCGAGCTGTCGCTGTCGGACCCGGCGGCCAAGTACCTGCCCGCGATGCAGGGCAAGCCGTTCGGCGGCGTGACGTTGCTCGAGCTCGGTACGCACACGCCCGGCGGCATGCCGCTGCAGGTGCCCGACAGCATCCGCGACGATGCCGGCTTGATCCGCTATCTCGACGCGTGGCGGCCTGCGTATGCGCGGGGCACGCGCCGCACGTATTCGAACGTCGCGATCGGGATGCTCGGGTGGCTCACCGCGAAGGCGATGAACCGCGATTTCTCGGTGCTGATGGAGCAGCGGCTCTTTCCCGCGCTCGGGATGACGCACACGTATATCAACGTGCCCGATGCGCGCACGGCCGACTATGCGCAGGGCTACACGCAGGACGGCAAGCCGATCCGGATGACGGGCGGCATGCTGTGGCAGCCGGCGTACGGCGTCCGGACCACGGCGGCCGACCTGCTGCGTTTCGTGCAGGCGAACATGGGGCTGGTCGAAACGGCGCCGCGGCTGCAGCGCGCGATCGAGCGCACGCACACCGGCTATTTCCGCGCGGGGCCGCTGACGCAGGATCTGATCTGGGAGCAGTATCCGTATCCGGTCGCGCTGCCGACGCTGCTCGAAGGCAACGCGCCGAAGATGCTGTTCGATGCGACGCCGGCCAGCGCGATCAAGCCGCCGCTCGCGCCGAACCCGGACACATGGATCAACAAGACGGGCTCGACCAACGGCTTCAGCACGTATGTCGCGTTCGTCCCCGCGAAGCGGATCGCGATCGTGATGCTCGCGAACCGCAGCTTCCCGATCGAGGATCGCGTGAAGACGGCATACCGGATTCTCGGGTCGCTCGGCGACGGCCGGTAACGCTTCCAGCGACGGACGAAGCGCCGCCGCTTACTCGGGCGGTTGCTCGTCGTACGCGATGAAGATCTTGCGCGTGCGTTCGACGACTTCCCACGTGCCGCGAAAACCCGGCGGAATCACGAAACGATGGCCGGCACGCAGGGTCTTCCTGTTGCCCTCCAGGTCGGTGATCACGGACGTGCCTGCCAGGATCTCGCAGTATTCCGCTTCGGTGTAGGCGACATGCCAGCAACCCGGCGTGCTTTCCCAGATGCCGGTCGAGAAACGGCCGCACGGGCTCGCGAAGCCGGGCGTGAGCGTTTGCAGCGGATCGCCCGAAATCAGCTTCTCGGGCGACACGCGGTACTGCGTCGGCTCGCCGCTCGGGGTGAGTGCGTCGGTAATGGATGAAACGTCGATCATGATCGGCATGCTTCGTCGAGTTGGGTGGAGTGGAGCGCGCCGGCGCGGCGTCGCTCAGGCGACTGCCGTGTCGGTTGTTTCCACTGCCATCGTACCGCGCACGGTCGAGCCCGGCGATGACGCAGCGCCCGCAAGCCGCCGATAACGCGCAAGCGCCCACAGCGGGAAGTACGCGGTATAGCCGTGATACTTCAGATAGAAGATGCGCGGAAAGCCCGGCGCATTGTGCGAGCGGTGCCACCAGAAACCGTCGTCCTGCTGCACCGACAGCAGATACGCGATGCCGCGCTTCACCGAATCGGATTCGCAGTCGCCGAACGCCATCTGCGCGAGCAGCGCCCACGCGGTGCAGTTCGACGTGCTCTCGCCGGAATTGGTGCCGGCGAGCTTCGGGTCGATGTAGCTGTCGTTCGTCTCGCCCCAGCCGCCGTCCGCGTGCTGCCGTGCGCGCAGCCAGTCGAGCGCGCGGGCGATGTACGGCTGCGACTTGTCCTCGCCGGCGAGCGCGAGGCCGGCCAGCACGCTTCACGTGCCGTACAGGTAGTTCGTGCCCCAGCGGCCCCACCAGCTGCCGTCGGGCTGCTGCGTGCGCTTCACGTAGTCGATGCAGCGCGCGAGCGCCGCACGGTCGTCCGCGCGTTTCGTCACGCCGAAGCACAGCAGCACGCGGCCCGACACGTCTTCGGTCGGCGGATCGAGCAGCGCGCCGTGATCGGCGAACGGGATCGCGTTCAGGTACATGCGGTCGCAGTCGGCGTCGAAGGCCGCGAAGCCGCCGTTGCGCGATTGCAGCCCCCGCATCCAGTCGAGCGCGCGCACGACGCGCGGCGCATACGGGTTCGTGCCGTCCGCGTTGCGATGCGTGCGGCCGCGGCGATCGAGCATCGCGGTGACGAGCGCGCTGTCGTCGATGTCGGGGTAGTACGGGTTCGCGTACTGGAAGGCCCATCCGCCCGGCTCCGTATCGGCCGGCGCGTTCTCGATCCAGTCGCCGTGCAGGTCGTTTACCTGGCACCCGGCCAGCCAGTCGTACGCGCGCGCGATACGTTCGTCGAGTTCGCGCAGCGCGCCGGCCGGCTCGCCGCCTTCCGGCACTGCCACGCCGCGCGCCTGCTCGAGCGCCATCGTGCTCCATGCGGTGTCCCACACCGGCGACAGGCACGGCTGGCAATACACGCTGCCGTCGGGCCGCGTGACCAGCAGCTTTTCCAGCGCGTTTTCGCAATCGCGCCGCAGCGGATGATCGTCCGGGTAGCCGAGTACTTCCATCATCTGGTAGCTGTACACGATCGGCGGGAAGATGCCGCCGAGCCCGTCCTCGCCGTTCATGCGTTCCGCGCACCACGCTTCCGCGTGGCGGATCGCGCGCCGGCGCAGGCGCTTCGGCATCAGCGGCTCGAGATGGCGGACCGTGCGGTCGAGCGCGAGGAACAGCTTGCGCATGCCGCGCGCGGGCGGGAAGTAGTGACGCTCCTGGTCCGGCGGCGTGACGAACAGCTCGCGGATCGAAACGTTGCGCGGATTGCGGGCGCGCGCCTTCAGCGAGCACAGCACGAGCAGCGGCACCATCGTCGTACGCGCCCAGTACGCGACCTTGTACATCGAGATCGGTACCCACTTCGGGAACAGCACGAATTCGATCGGCATGAACGGCGCCGCGCGCCACGGCACCTGGCCGAACGTCGCGAGCAGGATGCGCGTGAACACGTTCGAGCGCGCCGCGCCGCCGAGCTTCAGGATCGCGTCGCGCGCGCGGACCATGTGCGGCGCGTGTTCGCTGTCGCCGGCCGCCTTCAGCGCGAAATATGCCTTCACGCTGCACGACACGTCCGGTGCACCGTCGACGTACAGATCCCATCCGCCATGCGTGTCGAGCCGCTGGTTCGCGCGCAGGTAGCGCGCCATCTTCTGCTGGCGGACGTCGTCGATCCTGTCCATGAAATGCATCATCAGGATGTATTCCGCGGTGATCGTCGCGTCGGATTCGAGTTCGAAGCACCAGCTGCCGTCGGGCTGCTGAAGACGCACGAGCGCGTCGCGTCCACGGGCGATGGCGGTGTCGAGCGCGGACCAGGGGGATGGGGCGGGTTTGTTCATGCGGCGGATCATACCATCCAGCCGGAATGTTTATATCGAGACCCTCGGGTGCTAACATCCGCACCATGAAAAAACGCCTTGAACCCGCGCCACACGATGTGTCCGCGCCTGTCGAACCGGCTGGAACGGCCGCTGCACGGGCATTCGAAGGATCATCTACTCCGGTGGCTGCCGCCGCTGCCGGCGTGCGGCGGAAAAAAGCGCCGGATCAGGTGCGCGCGCAATTGCTGGCGGCCGCATCCGAGATTGCGACGCATCACGGCGTGGCTGCATTGACGCTCGATGCGGTGGCCGAGCGTGCCGGCGTGACGAAAGGCGCGCTGCAATATCACTTCGCGAACAAGCAGGGGCTGCTGGATGCGCTGTTCGGGCAGGCGACCGAGCGGTTCGCCGCGCAAATGGCCGCGCGGACGGCGGCGGATCCCGGCGGCGACGGCGCGGCGGCGCGGGCTTATCTGCACGCGGTGCTCGACGCGGCCAATCCGGCGGCGAGTACCGACGTGCTGCGCGTGCTGGTCGCGTCGATGATTACCGAGCAGGAGACGCGCGCGCGATGGTCGGTGCCGATGCGGGAATGGACGCGGCCCGATCCCGTGCCGCTGGAGCGGGCGGCGACGCTGATGATCTGCCGGCTTGCGGCCGACGGGCTGTGGATTTCGGAATTGCTCGACAGCGTCGAGGTATCGGCCGAGTTGCGTTCGGAGATCGTCCGGCAACTGGATGCGATGAGCAAGGGGGTGTTTCCGAAGGAGAGTGGTGGGGCGGCGTGACGCGGACGCGTTGGAAGAATGGTGTGGTCGCGTTGTCGCGCGGCCTTGGCCTCAAACCCGCTTGCTCGCCTTTATCCGGGCGAGATTCTGTCGATCGACGACTATGTTCGATGTGCAACGCGCATCAAGAATGTGATCGCCGATCACGTCCGCGCCGTGTTGCAGGCCGGCGTCTCGGTGGTTCTCGATCTCCCGTTCAATACCGTCGCTGCGCGCGCATGGGGGCGCGCCGTTTCGCAGGCCGCCGGCGCTTCGCTCCGGCCGCCGCCGCGCAACTTCAAGCGTGCGCGAGAGACCAGACAAAATATGCGCCAAGTTGCAGGCGGCCTTCGTTAGAATCGGCTTTCATCGAGAAAAAAACGAATTTGCATCGGTGCAGCGGTACCCCGTCACGGATACGGCTCGCCCCGACGCCATTGTTCATCTTGTATCGGAGACGACCATGCCAGGCTTACTTCCCGATGTCGACCGCGACGGGCTCCTCGAATATTCCGTGGTCTATACCGACCGATCGATCAATCATATGTCGCAGCTCTTCCAGGGCGTCATGCACGACATTTCCGCTTCGCTGAAAAAGGTCTACAACGCGAAGTCGGTCGTCGTCGTCCCGGGCAGCGGCACGTTCGGCATGGAAGCCGTCGCCCGGCAGTTCGCGACGAACAAGAAGTGTGTGGTCATCCGCAACGGCTGGTTCAGTTTCCGCTGGTCGCAGATCTTCGACATGGGCAGCATTCCGTCCGAAACGACGGTGCTGAAGGCGCGCCCGGTCGAACAGGGAAGGCAGGCTGCCTATGCACCGGCCCCGATCGACGAAGTGGTCGCCGCGATCAGGGAGCACAAGCCGGATCTGGTCTTTGCGCCGCATGTCGAAACCGCATCCGGGATGATGTTGCCCGATACGTATTTGCGCGCGGTATCCGACGCCGTGCATGCCGTCGGCGGCATGTTCGTCCTGGATTGCATCGCGTCCGGTACGGTCTGGGTCGACATGCAGGCCAGCGGCGTCGATGTCCTGATCAGCGCGCCGCAAAAGGGCTGGAGTGCGCCACCCTGCTGCGCACTGGTCATGCTCAGCCCGCTCGCCCGCGAAAGAATCGATGCGACCACCAGCACCAGCTTCGCGTGCGATCTGCGCAAATGGCTGCAGATCATGGAAGCGTACGAGAACGGCGGGTTCGCGTACCACGCGACGATGCCCACGGACAGTCTCGCGACGCTGCGCGACGTGATCAAGGAAACCGACGCATACGGTTTCGACAAGGTGAGAGCGGAACAGCTCGAGCTCGGCAAGCGCATTCGTGCGCTGCTGGCCGACAAGGGTTTCAGGAGCGTGGCGGCTGAAGGTTTTCAGGCGCCGGGTGTCGTGGTCTGCTACACGGACGACGACGGCATTCGATCCGGCAAGAAATTTGCCGATGTCGGCTTGCAGATCGCGGCCGGCGTTCCGCTGCAATGCGACGAGCCTGAAGATTTCAAGACCTTCCGCATCGGATTGTTCGGCCTGGAAAAACTGCATGACGTCGAAGGTGCGGTTGCAAGGTTCGCCGACGCGCTGGAGCGCGTTCTTTAGGTCGACTTCCGATCGGCTCGAGTGATGTTTGGGCGCGCTTTGTCGAGCGCGCCCCGGTGCGTCAGATGCGTTGGGCGTCCGGCACTGGGGCGCTGCCTTCAACCGCGCGTGTCGACCCAGTTGCGTGCCCAGCGTGTCGAGTGCTGCAGCGCCTGCGCTTCGCTCGTGAAGTAATCGAGCGAATAGAACTGGTAGCGGCCTTCGGCGCGCGAGCTATCGGTGCGTTCGAGCAGCAGGTTGGATGAAAAACTACCGTCGGGCAAACGATGCGCCGAGGGTTGGACGGCATAGCCGTTGTATTGTTGAATTCGTTTGTTCTGCATTTTAATTTTAATAATGATGTGCGAATGCGCGCGTGCCGTGCGAAATATGCACGGGTGCGCCGATTCAAAGCCATTGCGAGCTGAATCTGAAGCAGTCGGAAAGCGAAAAAAGGGCCTTGCAGCCAGAGGGGAGAATGAAGTGCAACGAGGCGTGTGGCGCTTGGCAAGCTGCTGAATAAACAGATGCAGCTAAGAGCGATCGCGCCAACTTTGGGAGACAAAGGCTCCGCGAGGGTGTCGCTGCAACCCGGCGTCCGTTTCGGGAGGCCGGGTTCTTCAAACTTTACAGCGGCTGGATGTTGGCCGCTTGCAGACCCTTCGGGCCTTGCTTCGTTTCGAAGCTCACCTTCTGATTTTCAGCCAGCGTCTTGAAGCCGTCGGTCCGAATTTCGGAGAAGTGTGCGAACAGGTCGTCGCCGCCCTTGTCCGGAGTGATGAAGCCAAAGCCTTTGCTGTCGTTGAACCACTTGACGATACCGGTATCCATGAAGAATCCTTGAGAAAAAAATACGGAGATTTGCTCTGTTGAAGAGCGCATGAAGCATCAAGGAGGGAGAGGACAACGAATACCGCTGAGGAGCGAGCAATTGATGAACAGCAATCGAACTTCTTGAACTTCGATGCACACACTAACCGCCGGGTAGTGCCAGCGTCAATAATTATCTTGTAACTGTGTTGCCGGGCGGTCCGTTTTGCGGATGAAGCGATGTGGCCCTGCGTGGCTGCGCGCCATGCCTGGCATGGCGCGCAGGTTAGGAAGAGCCTAAGCCGGTCGGTGATTCCGAACGACCCTAAGCGGTAGTTCGCGATGCCGATCAAATGACGGCTTCCGTGTGAGAAGCGGCCACATTCGCCGGAGACGGCCTCGATCGGGCGCTCGCTGCGCACGATTTCAACGTCCGTTCGGCCGCGAAGTTGTTGCGAATCCTGGATACAGTGTGCCGTTATCCGTCGACCCGATGCGCGCCGAAGCCGCGCCGCGGCCTGCCAGCGGGGGCCGCAGACCGCCGGCCTGTTGCGAGGCTGGCGTGACTCATCCCAACGAATCAGGGTTGACGCTTGCCGCGGCCGCCAGCGGGTTTGCCAGCCGGCTTGCGTGAACCCGCAGCCGGTTTGCCGTCGGGTTTGCTGCGTGGCTTCTGCGCGCTGAATGGGTTGCCGCTGGACGAACCTGTACCTTTCCCCGCGGCTACAGCACGCTGCGCCGCCGGCTTGCGCTTGTTTTCGCCACCTTGCGGGCGCGGTTTTTTGCCGGGCGCCTGCATGGCGCCCGACGCAGCTTGCGGCACTTTGGGCTTCTTGGGCTTTTTGGGTTTCTTGATGATCTGCCCCGTTGCGCTGGTTTCCGGCACGCGGTGTTCGGCTTCGAAACCCGGCTCTTCTTCACGGGGCAGCGTTTGCCGGATCAGCGCTTCGATCGCGGCCAGTTGCGGCGCTTCATCGGCACACACCAGGGACACCGCCACGCCGCTGGCGCCCGCGCGGCCGGTACGGCCGATACGGTGCACATAGTCTTGCGCCACGATCGGCAGATCAACGTTGATCACCAGCGGCAGGTCGTCGATATCCAGCCCGCGCGCAGCCACATCGGTGGCGACCAGCATATTGACTTCGCCCGTCTTGAAGCGCTCCAGTGCACGCAGGCGCGCGGGTTGCGGTTTGTCGCCATGGATGGTGTCGATCGCATAACCCGCTTCATCCAGCATGGCCGCCAGGTAATCCACGCCTTTGCGGGTCTTGACGAACACCAGCGCGTGCTCCCAGTTGTTCTCGGCCACGAGGTGCATGAAGAGGTCGGGCTTGTTCCTTTTATCCACCGGCACCACCCATTGCTTGATCTTGCTGGCCGTGGCATTGGGCGGGCTGACGCTGATATTGACCGGGCTGCGCAGAATGCCCGCCGCCATCGTGCGGATTTCGTCCGAAAACGTGGCTGAGAACAGCAGCGTCTGGCGCTTGGCGGGCAACGCGGCAAAGACGGCGTCGAGTTCGCGCGCGAAGCCCAGATCCAGCATGCGGTCGGCTTCATCCAGCACCAGCGTCTGTACCTGATCGAACTGCACGGCGTTCTGGCGATTGAGATCCAGCAAACGGCCCGGCGTGGCAACGAGCACATCCACGCCTTTGCGCAACTTCATCATCTGCGGGTTGATACTCACACCGCCGTAGGCGGCCAGAAATCGCAGGTCGAGGCCTTTGCCGTAATCGACAAAGCTTTGCAGCACTTGTTCGGCCAGTTCGCGCGTGGGCACCAGCACCAGAACACGTGCGCGGTTGCTGGACACCGCCGGGCCGTGTTGCACCAGCCGTTGCAACAGCGGAAGCGCAAACCCCGCCGTCTTGCCGGTGCCGGTCTGTGCCGCGGCCATGACGTCCTTGCCACCGAGCACAGCAGGAATCGCCTTGGCCTGCACCGGCGTAGGTGTCTGGTAATTGAGGTCCTGCACATTACGCAGCAAGGGATCGATCAGGCCAAGCGAGGCAAAAGACATGGGCGTATTCCGGGCTAAAACCGCAATTCTAGCGGTTAGCGCGCCGATTGAACCGCGCACATCGATGGTCAACGAGATCGGTGTCGATTGCTACTGAAAAACGTAGCGGTGCCGGGCGCCGCGTGCCGCGCACCCGCATCGCCACCAACTGCCCGAAACGACGCTGGAGGCTCGCCGGGCCATCCGTGATCGAATCTGTCGCGGTAACGAGAATCAGGAGAAGTCGAGGCGGTACGAATAGGAATGCTTATTTCGCAAGATCGTGGAACCGACAGGCGACTGAACCATGCCGGTTGCCGACGAACGCAATCGGCCGTTGCCTCTCCCTTTGCAGACCTTCGGCGCCCGGAGGACAATACCCCGGGAAATCTCGTCGGAGGCAGCGCGACATGACCAAATTTCAGCCCGATGGATGGCATACCATCACGCCTCGAATCGTCGTCCGGGATCCGGAGAACCTGATCGAATTCATCCGGACGGTGTTTCGCGCACAGGGCGAATTCCGCGTCGGGCTGCCTGCCGAAATCCGGATCGGCGATTCCGTCGTGATGATCAGCGGCGGAGACGGCCTGCGCGATCCGATGCCGGCGTTTCTGTACGTCTATGTCGAGGATGCCGATTCGACCTATCGGCGAGCGATGGCAGCGAATGCGATCTCGCTCGAAGTTCCAGCCGACATGCCGTACGGCGACAGGCGCGCGATGGTGAAGGATCCGTGGGGAAACACATGGCAGATTGCCACGCACCAGCGCGACTTCCCGGTTGACGGGATTCGTTCAAGGCTGGCCAACGACGGATAGCCGATGGTAGCGGTGCAGCGCGCGCTCCGAGGGTTCCGCTTTCCGTCCGCAGTTGCCCGAATTCCGCTTACGGTGCCCGGCCAGCACCGCTTCGCTCGACAGCGAACGCACCGGCTGCACGCAGCTTCCGCGCCTCATTTGTCGCAATCGTCAAGATTCGCGTCGCGTGCAGATAAAACCTTCCCGCAGACCCCGCCGTTAACCCGTTCGTAGCCCACGCGCCGCGTGTTGCGATGCAGCGCTCGTCTTTCGTGATCCGGAATCCACATCCGCCGCTGGCCGCGCGTGGTCGGCGCAAGGGAACGTCATGCGAAAACAATTCACCATCCGTGGCGGACTCGTCGCGACCATCGCCGGCTATACCGTGCTGCTCGTGCTGGTGGTCGGCGCATGCATCGCCGGCCTCTACGTGAGCAATGGCTCGCTCGAGGCGATGTACCGCGACGATACCGCGTCGCTGCTGCACCTGAAGACCAGCTCCGAGCGGATGCTCGTGCTGCGCGAACGCATGAGCGACGTCGCGCAGATCATCAGCGCGGGCCAGCCGGCCAAGGCGGAAATCGCGCAACTGCATACGCTCCTCAAGCAGAGCAACGACGAACTGGACGCCTACACGCGCCTGCACGTGCGCGACGCCAACGAGCAGGCGCTGTTCGACACGCTGCAGAACCGCCGCCGCGCGCTGCTCGAGCGCGTGTTCCTGAAGGCGCTGTCGCAGCTCGACGGCGACGACGCGTTCAACTTCCTCGATACGCAGCGCACGGCGCCGCCGGCGCTGTTCGCTGCGTACCAGGATGCGATCGACGCGCTCGAATCGTTCCAGATCGCACGCGAAAAAGCCCGCTACGATGCGGCCGGCGTCAATTTCCACCGGATCGTGTGGGGGATGGCGGCGGTCGCGGTGCTTGCGCTCGTCGTCGGCTTCTTTGCGCAGCGCGTGCTCGCGAAGGCGATCATCGAGCCGATCAATCTCGCGGTCGATCAATTCGAAAAGATCTCGAAAGGCGACCTGACCGGAACGGTCGTCATTCCCGGCGCAAACGAAATGGCCTATCTGCTGAATGCACTGAAGCGGATGCAGGACGGCCTCGTCGACACCGTGAACCAGGTGCGCGCGAGCACCGAGACGATCGTCGGCGACGTCCGCACGATCGCAAGCGGCAACGTCGACCTGTCCGCGCGCACCGAGCAACAGGCCGTGTCGCTGCAGCAGGCGGCGGCGAGCGTCGAGCAACTGACGGCGGCCGTGCGCCAGAATGCGGACAACGCGCGCGATGCCCGCACTTACGTCGAGGGCGCGGCCGGCATCGCGTCGCGCGGCGGCGACGCGATGCGGCGCGTCGTCGAGACGATGTCCGAGATTTCGCACAGCTCCGCGCGGATCTCCGGCATCGTCGGCGTGATCGAGAGCATCGCGTTCCAGACGAACATCCTCGCGTTGAACGCTGCCGTCGAGGCCGCACGTGCGGGCGAGCAGGGGCGCGGTTTCGCGGTCGTCGCGACGGAAGTTCGCGGGCTGGCGCAGCGTTGCGCGTCGGCGGCGAAGGAAATCAAGGATCTGATCGGCAATTCCGCGCGACGGGTCGAAGACGGCAGCGGCCTCGTCACGCTGGCCGGCTCGGCGATGACCGAACTCGTCGCCGCGGTCGAACGCGTGAACGCGATCATGAGCGAAACGAGCAATGCATTCGAGGAACAGTCGTCGGGCATCGAGCAGGTGAACGCCGCGGTCATCCAGATGGAGCAGACGATGCAGCGCAACGCCGCGCTGGTCGAGGAAGCGGCGGCCGCGGCGCTGTCGCTCGACGAACAGGGTTCGCGGCTGAGCGCGGCGGTCGCGCAGTTCCGGTTGCGCGACGAGGTGGTCGCGTGACGTACTGATGTCCGCGACCGCAGCCGGGTTGTCGATGTCGATTGCTTTCGTGACGCGCTGATGAATGAGGCCGCTGCTTTCCGTACGGCGCGCGAGAGGCTGGAGCGCGTCATCGTCTAGCTGCACTCTTGATGTCGATTCACTGCGGCGATTCGGGCAACTCGTAGTCTAAGGTGTACGAATGCCGGCCGTTGTCGATGTTGATGATCATCGAGCCGGAGAGCCCCAGCAATTCTCCCGCTCCGGAATCGGGCACGACGGTGATCGATTGCTTCGGCTGCCCACGGGTCATGGTGGAGCTGTGCTGCAGGACAAAGCTGCCTTGGCGGCCACCCAGCGTGCCTTGCACGGTTTCCATCGCGACGTAGCCCGCGGAGCCCTGAACACTGCTTCGAAACGCGAGCATCTCGCCGTGGCTGACGGCTTCGAGGTCGCCGTGAAATTGCTTGTCGAGCGACATGCGGCCGAGCCCGGTGTTTTCCGCGACGCTACTCAGCGATTCCGGATTCAGCTTCACTTCAAACGGACCGTTGGCCTGCAGTTTCATTGCAAATCTCCTCGTCGAATGGGCACCCCGCACTATAAGCCAATCGGGTTCCGTCGGACGGAACGGTTTGCTTTATGCACTCGCATCGACCGCGGATCGTGTGCCGCGTCGCGCTTGCGGCGATAATCGGCATTCAGTCTTTCATCATCCGCACCCGTGACGACATCTGCGTTTGCCCCCTTTCAGGATTTGGCCGAGACCTTGCTGGCTCACTGGAACGACGCCAACGGCGACGGTTCCCATGACACTTCGCATCTGCAACGCGTGTGGAAGAACGCGGCGGCGATCCATGCCGACGAGGGCGGAGACGCCGAAGTGCTGTTTGCGGCAACGCTGCTGCACGATTGCGTCGCGGTAGAGAAAAACTCCCCGCTTCGGCCGCAGGCGTCGCGGCTGTCGGCGGAAAAGGCCAGGTTGGTGCTGAAGTCGCTGGATTGGCCGGACGCGAAGATCGATGCGGTCGCGCATGCGGTCGAAGCGCATAGTTTTTCGGCCGGTGTTACGCCGATGACGCTGGAAGCAAAAACGCTGCAGGATGCCGACCGGCTCGATGCGATCGGCATGCTGGGTGTCGCACGGTGCTTCTATGTCGCCGGCCGGATGGGCAGCGCGCTGTATGACCCGGCCGATCCGCACGCCTCGGCACGCGAGCTCGACGACACGCGATTCGCGATCGATCACTTTCGCACGAAACTGCTGAAGCTGGCGTCGGGTTTTCAGACTGCGACCGGTGCCCGGTTGGCGAACATCCGCCATGATCGCTTGCGCCGGTTTCTTGATGAGTTTGCCGACGAGATTTGATTGTGCCGACGGTGGCCTCAGATCCTGAACCTGCCGACGCCCTTGAAGGCCTTCGATGAACCCGGAAAGCAACGCTAACGGCACGGATGCTCGCGACACGCCCGCGCCGAAGGAACCGTCCATGACCCAGCCGACGCACGATCTCGTCGTATTTGGCGCCACCAGTTTCGTCGGGCAGATCCTGACCCGCTACCTGTCCGAATACCTGCCGGGCGCCGGCGAGACGCTGCGCTGGGCCATTGCCGGCCGTTCCGAAACGAAGCTCAGGCAGGTCAGGGATTCGCTCGGCGCGGCGGGACGGTCCGTGCCGATCATCGTCGCCGACGCGGCCGACGAAGCGCAATTGCGGGTGCTCTGTGCGCAAACGCGGGTGGTCGTATCGACTGTCGGACCCTACGCGCTTTACGGGGAGCCGCTGGTCAGGGTCTGCGCGGAAACCGGCACCGACTACTGCGACCTTACCGGCGAGACGCAGTGGATCAAGCGGATGATCGAAAAATACGAGCCCGCGGCCCGGCAATCGGGCGCGCGCATCGTTCATTGCTGCGGGTTCGATTCGGTTCCGTCGGACATGGGCGTGTTCTTCCTGCAGCAACAGGCAATGCAACGGTGGGGCGTGCCGGCCGGGCAGGTGAAGATGCGCGTCCGAACGCTGAAGGGCGGCGCGTCGGGCGGTACCGTGGCGAGCGTGATCAACGTCGTCCGGGAAGCTGCGGCCGATCCCGCGTTGCGCAGAGAACTGCTCGATCCTTATTCACTGTGCCCGAAAGGGCATGGCTTCACGGTGCGGCAGCATGCGGTTCGATCGGCTGAATTCGATCGCGACTGCGACGCGTGGATCGCGCCCTTCGTGATGGCGGCGATCAACGAGCGTGTCGTGCATCGCTCCAATGCGCTCGCGGGCAATGCGTACGGCAGCCGGTTCACCTATGACGAAGCCGTGATGACCGGTACGGGCCTCAAGGGCCGCCTGGCCGCGCTGACGATGGTGGCGGGCCTCGGCGCGTTCATGGTGGGCGTCGTCATCAAGCCGGTGCGCAGCCTGATGGAGCGCTTCCTGCTGCCGAAACCCGGTGAGGGCCCGAGCGCCGCGGCTCAACTGGCCGGCCGCTACGACTTGCGTTTCTTCGGCCGCACCGACGACGGGCGAACCTTGCGCGTAAAAGTCACCGGCGACCGCGATCCGGGTTACGGCTCCACCGGCAAGATGCTGGGCCAGGCCGCGATCAGTCTTGCGCTGGATTGCGGCAGGGACGGCATCAAGACCGGGCGCGGCGGCGGTTTCTGGACGCCCGCGACGATGTTCGACGAGCGCTTTGTCGAGCGTCTGGTTCGCCACGCGGGGTTGCGTTTCGACGCGATTTGAGCGCGATTCCTGTTGCCACCCGGCGTTATAGGGCACCTTCTTCGCGGCGCCGGCCTGTGCATCAGGCGCGAAGGAAGCTCGCTACGGCCGGTTGCGCTTGCCTGCCCCCGTGCGAACCGCCGCTTCATCTGAAATCGTCGCGGCGAATTCGACGGCGGCCGGCATCCGGACGTCATGCATCATCACGAATTCCGTGTCCGGCAGTTCCGGCAACCCTTCGGGCCCGGCCAGTTCGCGAAGCGTGTCGTCGATCGCACTGCGTGGCACCGGTGCGATCGCGATGCCGGCGCGCGCGAACGTCAGGATGCCGGTGACGCTCGGGCTTTCGCATGCGATCCGGTAGCGCATGCCGGCCAGCGCGAGCGCCTTGATGGCGGCACCTCGGTACGGACACGGATCGGGAAAGCATGCGAGCGGGACATCGCCTTCCGGCAGCGGCTCGTGGCGCGCAAATGCCCAGACGAGCGGTTCCTGCCACAACGTCGCGCCCTGGCCCGAGTGCGAACACCGGCTGCCGATCACGAGATCGAATTCGCCGTTGGCGTGCCGTCGAAACAAACTGTCGCCGATGTCGACCGTCAGATCGAGCCGCAAGCCGCGTCGCGCGGCGCTGTAGCGGCGCATCGCGTCGGGTAGCCAGCCTCCCGCGAAATCCTCCGATGCGCCGATACGCAGCTTGATCTCGACTGCGCCGTCGGGCCCCAGCCTGGACCGGGCTTCCTCGCTCAGGTTGAGCATCGCGCGAGCGTATCCGAGCAGCGTCGCGCCATGCGCGGTGAGCGTGACGCTGCGCGTATTGCGCACGAGCAGCGCACGGCCGACCTGTTCTTCAAGACGAACGACCTGGGCGCTGACCGCGGATTGGCTGAGATTCAGCCTGCGACCGGCGCCGGTAAAGCTCCGCATGTCGGCGACCGCCACAAACGTATGAAGCAGCGCCGTGTCGAGGGGATGGCTCATTGATCACCAGATCAGGTTAATTCAATCAATTAATAGCGTTTAAAAATTATAGGCCGATTCGATAATCTGCGAATCGTAGTGGGCGGCCGCGCATCCCGCGCGTCGCCGTCACTCTTGGCGAGGACAGGCTCCATGACACGCGTGCTCTATATCGAAGGTTCACCCAACAAGGCCTATTCGGCGTCCATCGAAGTGTGTCAGGCATTTCTCGATGCATACCGGCACGCACATCCCGATCACGAGATCCGGAAGCTCGACATCTGGGATCTGGCGATGCCCGAGTTCGACGCAGCCGCGCTGGCCGCGAAATACGCCGGATTGAGCGGAATCGCGTTGACGCCGGAACAGGCCGCGGCGTGGCAGCAGATCGAGCAGCTCGCGGCGCCGTTCCATGAAGCGGACAAGTTCCTGTTCGGTGTGCCGCTGTGGAATTTCAGTATTCCATACAAACTCAAGCACCTGATCGACGCGATCTCGCAGAAGGACGTGCTGTTCACGTTCGACGGTTCGGGTTTTGCCGGCAAGCTGGCCGGGAAAAAGGCGGCGGTCGTCTATGCGCGCGGGCTCAGCTACGAGTCGCCGGGTTCGTTTACGCCGGCCGCCGAGTTCGACCTTCAGCGCCCGTACATGGAAACCTGGCTGAAGTTCGTGGGCGTGAAAGACATCACCGGCATCGTGGTCGAGCGCACGTTGTTCGGTCCGGACGGAAAGGTCGATCGCAGCCGTGCGATCGACGAAGCCCGTGCGATTGCGCGCGCGTTCTGAATAAGGCAGCCGCGCTTCGCATCCGGCGCGTCAGCGGAACATGCCTGACGGCCGCCTGGAAGCGCGGACCGGACACGCGAATCAGCGGCCGCCACGCGCGATGGCGAGCGCGACGCCGAAGCCCACGAGCAAGCCTCCGAAGGTGCGGTCGATCCAGTGACGCAGCGACAGCAATCGCTCGCGGACTGCCGTGGCGGAGAAGCAGACGGCCACCAGACTGAACCAGCCCGCATGCGCGAACGCGATGAAGGCGCCGTAGCCGATCTGCACGATCAACGGCGTGTCGGGCCGGACTGCCTGCATGAACAGGCTGACGATGAATACCGTGGTTTTGGGATTCAGCACATTGGTCAAAAAACCGGTGCGCAGCGCCGCCAGATCGGACAGCGGCGCCACATTTACGGTGGGTTGCCCGGTGTCGGCCTTCGCCATGAGCATCTTTGCGCCGAGGTAGATCAGGTAGATCGCGCCGACGAGCTTGACGGCATTGAAGAGCCACAGCGATTGGCGGATCAGCAGGCCCACGCCCAGCAGCGTGTAGCTCACGTGGACCGTCACGCCGAGCCCGATGCCCAGCGCAGTGAGCAGGCCCGATCGGCGCGACAGCATCAGGCTGTTGCGCGTGACCATCGCGAAGTCCGGCCCGGGGCTGATGACGGCCAGCAGCGTAATGGTGACTACAACTATCAGTTCCGTCATCGCGTCGTCCTTTCGATTGATGTCGTCATGGCACAATCATAGGGACCGTATTCCATCCGGAAAAGCGATGATTTCTGACCAGAATGGTGAGATTGACTCACAACAAGTCCGTACAAACCTGCCGTCGCTGATGGCGTTGCGCTGTTTCGAGGCGGCGGCGCGTCACGAGAATTTCAGCCGTGCCGCCGACGAACTGTGCGTGACTCACGGCGCGGTCAGCCGTGCGGTGCGTCTGCTCGAAGACGACCTGGGTGTGGCGCTGTTCCAGCGGCGCAGCCGTCGTGTGTTCCTGACCGACGCGGGCCGCAAGCTGGCCCAGGCGGTGCATGACGGCCTGGGCCTGATGCGTCACGCCGCGCACGAATTGCGTACCGAGGCCGCCCGCGCGCGGCGTTGGGTTCTGTCGTGCGAGCCCACGCTGTTGATGCGTTGGCTGATCCCGCGCTGGCCGGATTTTCAGGCCCGATACGCGGGCGTCGATATCCACCTGGCCGCTGCGGGCGGGCCGTTTTCGTTCGACAGCGGCATCGACATGGCTATCCGCCGCAACGACTTTGCGTGGCCAGCTGGTTATCACGCCGAGCGTCTGTTCACCGAGAGGGTGGGGCCGGTTTGTCGGCCGGACAAAGTCGATGCGTGGTTTTCCAGTGGCCGCGATGGTTGTTTGTTGAAGCCGGATGCTCCGCAATTGCATACGCGGACCAGACCGGACGCGTGGAAGGAATGGGCGGTGGCCGCGAATCGGCCGGCGGGGAGCGGGCGGCGGCAGATGTTCGACCATTTCTATTTCAGTCTGCAGGCGGCCGTCGCGGGGCTGGGGGTTGCCATCGGCCCCTGGCATCTCGTTCGCGACGATCTGGAAAGCGGTGTGCTGGTCGCGCCGATGGGTTTCGTGGAAGACGGCTCGCACTACTGCTTGTTGACGCCGGAACCCGTGACGGCCGGAAGCGCGCAGTCGGATCTGCTTGCTTGGTTGAAGACGATGGTTTGACGGGTGCGGAAGGGTGCTCGAAGATGGTCGGCTAACGACGAACGAGATCGGCTGCTTCCGGCTGCAGATTCAATCGGTCGTGACCTCGGGCATCTGGCCGAAAGGCGAACTTCACGCTCGCACGTCCGGGCCGCTGGTAAACTCGGGCGGCCAAGACAACTTTTCCCGGTCACATGAGCACTCGACGCACCGACGCACCTGCCAACGTCACTTCAATGATGCGCAGGCCTTTGCGCCTTATGTGACGAGGCTGGAATCAGAAAGCTGCGCCGGAACCTACGCCAGCGAATTTCTGAAAGCCGTTGCTGTTTGTTCAGGAGCAGAAATTCGCCCGGAACGCGTCAGTCACGGACATCGAGCAAATCCCACTTCCCTATCCGCCATACTCCATATTGTTGACGGAATTTCTATGCCATTAACGGTTGGCATGCTTGCCCGACGTTGCGGCATTACCGTCCGCGCGTTGCACTACTACGATCAGACAGGTCTGCTGAAGCCGATCGGCCGCTCTACGTCAGGCTATCGGTTGTACGACGAAGCCAGCGTATCGACGATCAGGACGATCCAGGCGCTGCGTGGTCTGGGCCTGACACTGGATGCGATCGCGCAGATGCTGCGCAACCGGCAGCTCGCGCTGGCGGAAGTGATTGCCGAGAGCCGGCGCGCAATCGACGCTGAACTGACAAGGTTGAATGCGCTGAGCGAGCGGCTCGGGGTGCTGCAAGCGGCCTCCGATTCGGGCATGACCTGGCGCGATGCGGACTGGCCGGACACGCTCGCGTTGCTCGATCGGTATCGGGAACACTTCAACACGTCGGAAATTGCGACGATCCTTGCGCGTTGGAAGGACATGGAAGCGGCCTTGTCGACATTGTTTTCGGACGTGCGCGACGCAATGGATCGGCATGTCCCGCCGGACTCCCGCGAAGCGCAAAAGCTCGCGTATCGCTGGCTTGCCGCCGCGATGAAATGGATGGACGGCGACATCGGTATCACGCGGCGCTGGCGGCAGTTGCATGTCGGCGCGGCGCCGGCTCCCGACCATGCAGGGCTCGATCACACGCTGATCGCCTATATCGAACAGGCGACCCGTCTGCATCTGGCGGCCTGGCGGCGCCACCTGACGGACGACGAAATCCAGCGCCTCGACAAGACGCTGTCGGCCGAATGGATCACGCTCGGTGCAGACATCAGACGGGCGATCGCCTGCGGCGCCGACAATGGAGATTCCGCTTCGCTCGCGAGCCGCTGGCACTCGCTGCTCGAACGAACGGCGCGCGGCGACGTCGCGCTACGCCGCAAGCTGCAACAGGCACTGCGTGACGAGCCCATTCTGCAAGCCGGCCATCCGATCGATTCCGACGTACTCGCATGGCTGCAGCGTCAGGGAGCCGTCATTGCCGACGACGGCAACGATGAGTCTGGCGCTTGACCCTCACGTGGACGTCAGGGTTCATGCTGGCGTCTTTTCATCGGAGGAAGCGCATGGACCCCATACCGGACGAACTGAACGAGTTCCGGATCGGTGCTCGTCCCGTTCGAGCAATGCGGCTGGACGGCGGTATCCTGGCCGCGCAAGTGGGTAGCGGACCGCCAGCGGTCGTCGTACTGAATGGCGGACAAGCCTTCGTCTCGAAGGCGACCCCGCGTCGGCTGCGGCGCGACCTGCGCCGCGTTGCCGGCATCCTGCCGCCCGACACGCCGTTCGTACTGCTTGGATATCCCGACAAGCCCGGCGCGCAATACCGGATCACCGACATCGTTGCGCATATCGCGCGCGCGATCGCCACGCATTGGCAGTGCACGACGCTCATCGGCATCTCGTTCGGAGGCGTCGTCGCGGCGCGCCTTGCGGCTGCCCATCCGGAACTCGTCTCACGACTCGTGCTGGTCTCGAGTGCGCATCGCCTGGCTCCGGACGGCTGTCGACTGGTCGAGCAGCAAATCATTCACGCTACCCGCTCCGAGTTCGTACGCCTGCTCGATACGATGTCCGGATGCTTCCGCGCGGGCTGGCGCAACCTGCTCCTGCGCGCTGCGTTGCTCGGCCGACGCCGCAGCGTCGCGTCGTCGGTCAACGCCAGACACGTCATAGTCCGCACCCTGCGCGCGTTGCGTGACGACGCACACGACGGTTCGCCGTGGCCCCGCCAGATCCGCGCAGATACGCTGATCGTCGGCGGCACCGCCGACCCGATCTTCGCCGACGCGGCGCGCGAAACGTCCGCGTGGGTGCCGTCGGTCACTCATCATGCGCTGCTAGGCGAAGGGCATATGGTGATGATCGAGCGCCGGAGGCAGGTCGCCCGGCTCGTCCGGGACTGGCTCGATCCGCGATCCTGATCTTCGCGTTCACGGTACACGTCCGGGCTCGATCGTCTCGTTGATATCCACGAGGCCAGCCCACTGTCTTGGGGATCCGTGCGTCCCCGGATTGCCGTCGTCCCCTCATGGGATTTCTGAAACGGCTTTATAGACCATCTATTTCGTCAAAGAATCAAAATAATGTCCCAGATTTTCAGCCGCTATTGCATTCCGCTCGCCACGCTGACCTTTGCTGTCACCGCACATGCCGAGAACGAATATACGCTTTCGCTTGGCGGTGGCATCGCGCCGCGCTATCAAGGCAGCAATCAGTATCGAGGCGTCATCGGGCCGTCGTTTTCCGCCGTATTTTCCGACGGCTTTTTCATCAGCTCCACAGGCGGGGCAGGCTACCGCTATACATCGCCGCACGGCATGTTCGTGTCCGCATCGATCGGCTACGCGGGCGGGCGCAAGGATTCGAACCGTTTTAGCGGGGATGGTTCGGATTACCTGAAGGGCATGGGCAACGTGCCCGGTTCGGTGATCGCGCAGTGGCGGGCAGGCGTGCGCGACAAAGAGGGCGTCGAACTGTCGGTGACGATCGATGCCCCGATCACGCACACATCGCGCGGGTTCGCCGGACACATCGATCTGGCGGTGCCGCTGCTGCATGCGGGCAAGAATCAAATCGTCTTGACGGGAGCCGCACACGCGGCGACAGGCCGTTATATGCAGACATTTTATGGCGTGACGGATGCGCAGGCGGCGTCAAGCGGATTCCGGCCGTATTCATTGACCGGCGGATTTCATGGCGCGTCGATGTCGTTCGCGTGGACGCACGCCGTGTCGCAACATTGGTCGGTTGTTGCAACGGCCGGGACATCGCGAATCCTTGGCCGCTACGGCGACAGCCCCATCGTGCAGACGCGGAGCAATTACTATGGGGGCGCAGGCATCAATTTCCGATTCTGAAAGAGGCCGGGAAATTTCCCGGTTTTTACACTGCTGTCGAATGTCTCAAAGTGGCCGGCGGCCATCTGAAGTGTTTCAGAACGGGACTTTGGCTTGGTGATCCCGAATGGGTGCCGTGAACTTTCGCGTCCGCACTTGATGTTGCGGATTCGATCGTGCAGCTGAATGTTGGCGGGTCGATATGATGATCGAACCTGGAACGCGCGAATGGTGGGCCTACAAGCGGGATCCGTCGATCAAGCGATCGCGTGCCGAAATGGTGATGCGAACCGCCGACGATATCCCGTATCTGAATCCGCCCGCGGTACTGCTGTTCAAGGCCAGGGATAGGCGCCCCAAAGACCAACAGGATTTCGATAGGGCATTGCCGAAACTGCCGGTTGGCGAACGCGCCTGGCTAAAAGGCTGTCTCGACGCTCTTCACCCCGGTAATGAATGGGCGCAGGCGCTGTAACGGCCATTCGTCATCTTTTTGCGTGCATTCATCGACGCGTTTTTAAATAATGATGTCCGTTGGACTGCAGTGAACATTCCCGGCACCATTGAACCTGCTTTCTTCAAACGAAGGTCAACGACGAGGTCAAATCATGCAACTTCAAACCGGCAACCTGTTCAGCGTCGAAGGGCAGCGCGGCGGCGACGAGCGGATCGACATCCTCGTCACGGGGCAGCGCCTGAACGTCGAGCGGATCGTGTCGATGGGGCACGCGAGTCCCGACGGGTTCTGGTATGACGACTCGCGCGCCGAATGGGTCGTGCTGCTGTCGGGGGCGGCCGTGCTCGAGTTCGAAGAGGGTTCGACGCGGCACGACATGCGCCCCGGCGATTACGTGCTGATCGAGCCGCATTGCCGCCATCGCGTCGCGTGGACGCATGAAGACGAGCAAACCGTCTGGCTTGCGATCTATTACGAACGCTGAAGAAAGTATCGGCGCGCGACGCAATCTGGCGATGAGCCGGCGCGCCACGCGCTGAATGAGACAAATCGCCATCAACCCGGAGCGGTCTTTGAATACCGCCGGTACCGATGCCCAATATGCCGGACAGCGCGCTGAACCGCGCGCCGGTGCGCGTCGAGAACCTTATTCCTGAATCAGGAATCGATTGCGATTCTTCGCATCCTTGATCCATGCGGGCGCACGGCCACGGCCGGACCAGGTTGCCCCGGTCTTCGGGTCGCGATACTTGGCCTGCACGGGGGCGGCTGCTTGCTTGGCCGACCGGCCTCGACGTACGCCGAAAATGTCCTTCTCGGTAATGCCGAATTCCGCGACCTTGGCGCGGATGTCGTCGACGATCGACTGGAATTCCGCGGCGCGCGCTGCTTCGGCTTTCTCGGCCAAAGCTTCCATTTGAGCTTTCAGTTCCTTGTAAGTTGCCATATATCGCTCTTCGGGTTGTGTGCCCATATGATAGCGGTTTAAACCGGAAATGATGAGGAAATTCTCTCCGACTACGCGTTGCGCCGTCGATATGGCGCACAAGACTGCTTCGAACACCTGAAAAGTCCGTCGCTTCGGCGAACTCGCACTGGATTGCGCGGCAGCGCTGGACGATCCGGTCGCGTCCCTTTGGCCGTTCGCGGCCGACTTTCTCTTTCGGGACACGCTCGGGAGACTCGACTATTCTTTATCTTTTTTCGGAAGTATCGGGGAATTCACTGATGAACAGAGACGATAAGCTGATACAGGTCGCGGCCGAATTCGGATTCGATCCGGACGAGGAAATCAGGATCGGCGGAAAGTACACGCCGGTTCTGGTCGACGGGAGTACGGCCTATATTGCCGGCCAGATTCCGCGGGTGGGGGAAGTGGTGCACTTCGTCGGCGTCGTGGGCGAATCCGTTTCGCTGGACGACGGTCGCCGTGCGGCGGGAATATCGGCGCTGCGTGCGCTGTCGCTGATTCGCAAGCACTGCGGCACGCTCGATGCGATAGCGACGGTTCCGCGCATCACCGTGTACGTGCGAAGCGCACCCGGCTTCACGATGCAAAGTGAAGTGGCCGATGGCGCGTCCGACGTTTTGTATGCGGTGCTCGGCGATGCGGGCGTTCATACGCGTTCGTCGGTCGGCGTGCTGCAATTGCCGAAAGGTGCTTCGGTGGAAGCGGATTTCATTTTCGGGTTGCAGCGTAGCCATGCCGGTAGCTGATTCTTCGCGAGCCGGATTCCACATGCAGGCAGCATTGCGAAACATACAGACAACCGATGCATGATGCGTATTCCTGCGATGGCGGAGACTTGTAATGCCGAAAGCAAAAAAGAAGCTGCTACCGAAGGACTTCGAAACATTGCTCGACGAAGGCGACCTTGCGAAGCTTCAGGCGGTGTTCGACACCTGCGACGTGAATGCGCGCGGCGGGGTCGGCAAACGGACGGCGCTGTCGTTCGACCGTTGCCCCGATGACCTTGCGCGCTGGCTGGTTGCGCAGGGCGCGGATATCGGCGCGGTCGACGCATACGGCAACACCGCGCTGCACGTGCGCGCCCGCAGCCGCCGCGGCCGTTTCGACGTGCTGCTCGAACTCGGCGCGGACGTTCACGATGACGGTGCATCGATCGGCACCGCACTGCACGCGGCGGCCGATTCGCGCAATGCGCAGTCCGCCCGCGTGCTGCTCGACTACGGCGCTCGCGTCGACGCATTGAACCGCGACGGGCAGACGCCGCTCGAGCGTGCGCTGCGCACCTGCGGCAATGCGGATCTGGAACAGATGGTCGCGCTCGCCGAGGTGCTGCTCGGCGCCGGCGCGGCGAGGACGCCGCCCATGCAAACCAGCGTCACGGAGATCGGCGAGCGTTTCGAGTTCATGCGCGAGCGCTTCAACCCGGCGTCCGTCGATGCGGCCAGCGCCGCGCTGGAGCGGCTCTACGCGCTGTTCGACGTGCCGCCGGTGCCGCGCCGTCAACTGCACGACGCGCACTCGCCGATCGTCGTCGCGGCCGGCACGTGGCAGGAGCAGCATCAGGCTTTGTGGACGCAACTGGTGCCGTGGACAGGGCATGCAGCGACGGTGCAGGGCGAACTCATCCGGATCTCGGGCCGCATCGAGTATGAACTCGACCACAACGGCGGCTGCAACTGGGACGCGGACTTCCGGAAGATGGCCGATGCGTTCGCGGCATTCGTGCGCACCGGTACGCCGCTGCCGTCGGCCGATTTGTCTGACGTGGAAGCGCTCGTGCACGACGTCAAGCACCAGTCGGGCGACCCGGCGCAACTGTGCCGGTTCGCTGTCGCATGGGTGTGCCTGAACCCCGATCCGGTCAAACTCGAGCCGCCGCCTTATCGGAGGTAACCACGCTCCGTTGCGCACGGGGCGATATCTGTCCGTACACGCTGAAAATCCCCGTTTCCGACTCGCCCGACAACAGCGCACCGGCGGCAGGCCGTTCGAGTCGGGCGCGATCGCGCCGCAGCGCCGGCGAGCAGCCGCGTGCTCGCCGGCCATTCCGCTTCCCGTCATTTCCCGAAACCGCCGCTTCCCCGATTTCGGCCGGCATCCCCACTTTTGGGGATGCCGGCGCCGGACAGTCCGCCTACGATTGGCAGCAGGGCATCGGGGGATGGATGTAACCGGAACGCACGGGCAGGGTTGCCATTCCGTGTCGAACGCCGGGAATGCCCACGCAGTTGACTGACACAGGCCGGGCGTACGCTGACGGGCAACGTGTGCGGGGCATCGATGCCTCACTGCATCGCCGCACGATGGCGCGTTGATGACGGAAAGCCTGCTGTCGCATTTCGGGGAATTTCAATCAATATGCTGGCACGAGACTATGTAGAACGGGAGCTTTCTCACATCCAGAGAATGGTGGCTCTCCTGGACAGCGAGACGATCGCTGACGACGTGTCGATGTCGGGCGCCGGGCGCGTGAGGCACCCGAGTTACTGGCGAGGGCGGATCGAGGAACTGCTGTCGACGCCCGATGTGCCGCGTCACCTCAGAAAGCTCAGCGAAACGGTGCTCGCGAAGATCGACGAGATGGAATCGCGATACGTGGCGATGAAGTAAGCGCATCGTTGGTCATTGCGCCGACACGCACCGACACGCGCCGGCCGCCGCGATGGGCGACGTGGCCGGCACGGCGCACCCGAACGGGCGCGATCATCAAACGTCGCCTTCCATCGCGCCATCGACCGCATGGTCCGCTGCCGGTTCGTTCGCCGTCACCGCAAGCAACGCCGCACGAAACGCGGCCATCTCCGCCGCGGTGCCGATGGACACGCGCAGGTATTCCGGCGGGCCGGACTCGCGAATCAGGACGCCGTGGCGCAGGAGCCCGCTCCAGATCCGATGGCGATCGGCAAACTTGCCGAACATCACGAAGTTGGCGTCCGAATCGGCCACGGTGAAACCCTGGCTGCGCAGCCAGCAAACGATTGCGTCGCGCTCGGCCTTGATCGCGTCGACCTGCGACAGCATCTCGTCACGCGCGACCAGCGCCGCGCAGGCGGCCGCCTGCGTAAAGGCGGACAGGTGATAGGGCAGCCGAACCAGCTTCAGCGCTTCGACGATCGCAGGCACGCATGCGCAATACCCGACGCGGCCGCCCGCGAACTTGAACGCCTTGCTTAGCGTGCGGGTAACGATGAGCCGCGGATGGTCGGGCAGCAGCGTCACCGCGCTGCGCACGCCGTGGCGCCGGAACTCCGCATACGCTTCGTCGACGACCACCACGCCCGGCGCGATGTCGAGAATGGCGCGGATATCGTCGACGGGAAGCGCGGTGCCGGTCGGGTTGTTCGGCGACGTCAGCAGAATCACGCTCGGCCGATGCTCGCGGATGCTGTCGATCGCCTGATGCAGATCCAGCGCGAAATCCTCGGTACGCGGCAACGTATGCAGGCGCGTGAAGGTCGTGCGGCAGTATTCGTCGTACATCGGATACGCGGGCGTAAAGGCCAGCGCCGCTCGCCCCGGGCCGCCAAACGCCTGAAGAATCTGCTGGATCACTTCATTCGAACCGTTGGCCGCCCAGACGCTCGACGCGTCGATCGTCACGCCGGTGTCGTGCGTCAGATAGGCGGCCAGATGCGCTCGCAGCTCGGCAAAGTCGCGGTCGGGATAACGGTTCGCCTGCCGCGCCGCGTCGGCCACGGCAGTCGCGATGCGCTCGACCAGCGACGGCGACGGCGGATACGGATTCTCGTTGACGTTCAGGCAGACCGGCACGTCGAGCTGCGGCGCCCCGTATGCGTGCTGCAACCTGAGATCCTCCCTGAGCGGCAATTCCGACAAGGACACTTCTTTCCACGGTCGTTGCATTGAAAAACACTCCGTAAGTTATCGATTGATCGGCGCAGCAGGTTTTTAAGGCGGCAAAAAACAAAAAAGGCGCCGGAGGCGCCTTGGTCGTCGTCTTGATCGGGGCAGCGCCCGATGCAAGTGCTAGATGCGAAACGAACCACGGCGCAACAGAGGGCGTCCGTGGTGATGGTGCAGGTGGGTCGTCGCGTTTCGGATCTTCATGCGCTGCATCATGACATACGCCGATCCTGATGAATAGCCGGTGTCGTGATGAATTCCGCGGAATGCGCGCTGCAATCCCGATCGGCGTTGTCGAGCGCCAGGGTCCCGATCTTTGATGCGGAAAGGAACCGAAAGCTTGTTGAGAATGGCCATTACGTCTGACGATAAACGTTAACAAACGGGGTATTTCAAATTAAATGCGCACCGGTAATTTGAACAATGCCGCTGGTTGAGTAAGATTCGCGCAAGACGTTCGACAAAAACGCACGGCGCGGGGGTAGCCAGATGCAATGGAACGGATTGATTCCATCGGCATGGATCGATGACATCTACGCTGCGGCACTGGGCGATCAACGATGGGAAACGGCGCTGGACGGGCTGCGATCGACGGTCGGCGTGCGCATGGCCACGCTGCTGTCGTTCGACGACGCGGCGCGGGTGCCGGCGATCGAGCAGGCGGCCGGCGACGACGCGTCGTGGGTCGCCACCTGTTACCACACCTACAACACCGAGTTCTACCGGTACGACCCGGTCGTGCCGGTCGCCAGCAACTGGCCGGCGGGCCGCTGGTTCGAGGACGTCAAGCACCTGTCCCCGCGACAGCGCACACACGGCGTGTTCTATCAGGAATTCCTGCGTCCTTACGGGCTCGGCAGCATCTCGGGCCTGTACATCCATCGCGAAGCGGGGGCCGGCGCATTCCTCAGCGTACAGGGCGGCCCGGAATCGCAAGGGCTATCCGGCGATCAGCGCCGCACGATCGAAATCATGGGTACGCATATCAGCCGCGCGCTGCGGATCCACGCGCGCATCGGGGAACTCGAGGCGCGCGTGGCCGCCGCGGAATCGGCGCTCGATGCGATTCCGGTACCGGTGTTCCTGCTCGGCGAACATCGCGAACTGCGTTATACGAATCGCGCGGCCGATCAACTGATCGCGGCGGAACCGGCGATGCGGATCGTGAACGGGCGCTTCGCGCCGGAAGGCTGCGTCGACGATGCGCAATGGCGGCACGCGTTCGCGTGCGGCGGGTTGCTGCTGCGTCGTGCGACGGGCGAACCGTTGTCGCTTGCGCTGATGCCGATTCCCGAACAGTCGCGCCTTCTGCGTGAACGGCCCGGCGTCGCGGCACTGATGACGGCCGCCGACCTGCGTTCGCCGGCGGCCCGCGCGCAGCGGCTGCGCGTGTTCTACGGGCTGTCGTCGGCCGAAGCCGATCTCGCCGTGCTGCTGTGCTGCGACGGGCTGTCGCCGCAGGAATGCGCGGCGCTGCGCGGCGTGTCGATCGGCACGGTCCGCGCGCAGATCAAATCGATCTACGCGAAGACGGATGTGACGCGCGCGGCGCAACTGACGTCGCTGGTCATGCAGACGTGACGGCGCGGCGAGCGCCCGCGCCTGCACGGATTCCTCCCGAACCTTCGTCGTTCCGCCGCACACGATGCGTGTACCGGCGCGTGCTCTTGGCCACGCGCCGGCGTGCTTGTGTCGTGGTCAGTCATCCTATAACGAAGGTGACCGAAGCGAAGGATTGCTTTCCGGCGTCGGGAAACCAGCTGCGCGGGCACCCGATTCAAACGCGAATCCATTTCCGGAAAACGTTTCTCTGAAAATCGCCGGGGCAGAGAAGGCGATTCCCGGACTGATGCCTAAAACCCTTGGCTGCAGCGCTTATAGGGGTATGCACCAAGTGAGTTAAACGATTAACCGACGTACATTCGCGTCAACACATCATACGACGTATGACTCTGCGGCTCAGGGGAGAGCGCATCGCCGACGAACGCGCATGCCGACGGATCGCCGCACAACAACGAACGACCATCAAGGAGACTCACCATGAAGCATCGATTCACCGGTTCCCGTACCGCACTGGCCGTCGCGCTGCTGGCCGGCTTCGCGATGTCCGCGCAGGCGCGCGTGTTCCGCTCGGCGGACGTGCACGGCGACAACTTCCCGACCAACATGGCGGTGAAGTTCATGGGCGACGAGCTGTCGAAGCAGACGGGCGGCAAGGATTCGATCAAGGTGTTCGGCAACAGCGCGCTCGGCTCAGAAAAGGACACGGTCGACCAGGTCCGGATCGGCGCAATCGACATGGCGCGCGTGAACGGCGCGTCGTTCAACGAGATCGTGCCGGAATCGCTGATCCCGTCGTTCCCGTTCCTGTTCCGCGACGTCGATCATTTCCGCAAGGCGATGTACGGCCCGGCCGGCCAGAAGATCCTCGATGCGTTCACGGCGAAGGGGATGATCGCGCTGACCTTCTACGAGAGCGGCGCGCGCTCGATCTACGCGAAGCGCCCGGTGCGCACGCCGGCCGACATGAAGGGGCTGAAGGTGCGCGTGCAACCGTCCGACCTGATGGTCGACGAGATCAGGGCGATGGGCGGCACGCCGACGCCGATGCCGTTCGCCGAGGTGTACACGGGCCTGAAGACGGGCCTCGTCGACGCGGCGGAAAACAACCTGCCGTCGTACGAGGAAACCAAGCACTACGAAGTGGCGCCCGATTACTCGGAGACGCAGCACGCGATGACGCCGGAAGTGCTGGTGTTCTCGAAGAAGATCTGGGACACGCTGTCGCCGCAGGAGCAGGCGGCGATCAGGAAGGCGGCGGCCGATTCGGTGCCGTACTACCAGAAGCTGTGGACCGCGCGCGAGGCGTCCGCACAGCAGGCGGTGGCGAAGGGCGGCGCGAAGATCCTGCCGGCCGCGCAGATCGACCGCGCGGCGTTCGTGAAGGCGATGCAGCCGCTGTGGACGAAGTATGAAAAGACGCCGCAGATGAAGCAGATCGTCGACGAGATCGAGGCGACCAAGTGACGCGTCGCACTTCCCTGAACAGCGCGGTCGCCGCGGATTCGCCGGCCGCCGCCCCGGACGGCGCGGCGCCGGCGCGGCCGCACGCCGCGCCGTTGCTGCGCTGCGTGAACGACGTGCTGTTCCGCGTGCTGGCCGTGATCGCGTCGGCCTGTCTCGCGGTGCTCACGGTGCTGGTGTTCTACGCGGTCGTGATGCGCTACGTGTTCGAGAACGCACCGGATTTCGTCGAGCCGATCGCGCTGCTGCTGGTGATCGTGATCGCGATGTTCGGCGCGGCGATGAAGGTGCGCGACGGCGGCCATATCGGCCTCGATTCGCTCGTGCGCCGGCTGCCGCCGAACGCGCGCACCGTGGTCGTCGCGATCCAGCACCTGAGCCTGATCGCGTTCGCGATCGCGATCATGGTCGGCTGCGGCAGCATGGCCGCCGAGACGATGGGCGACCGCATTCCGATCATCGGGCTGCCCGAAGGCGTGCGCTACCTGATCACGATGCCCGCGGCGGTCGCGATCATCCTCTTCTCGCTCGAGCACCTGCTCGCGCTTCGTCGTTCTTCGTCGGGACAATAACGCCATGGAACTCGCGATCCTGTCCGTCAGTTTTCTGATTTTCCTCGTGCTCGGCGTGCCCGTGTCGTTCGCGCTCGGGATAGCCTGTGTGCTGACCTATATGGTCGAAGGCCTGCCGATCGCAACCGCGATGCAGGCGATGATCTCGGGGATGAATGCGTTCTCGTTCCTCGCGGTGCCGTTCTTCATTTTCTCCGGCGAGCTGATGCTGCACGGCGGCATCGCGGACCGGATCCTGCGCTTCGCGCAGGCGACCGTCGGCCATTTCCGCGGCGGCCTCGGGATGGCGAACGTCGTCGCGTGCACGCTGTTCGGCGGCGTGTCGGGCTCGCCGACCGCCGATACGTCGGCAATGGGCGGCGTGGTGATCCCGCTGATGAAGCGCGAAGGCTACAGCGCCGCGTACGCGGTCAACGTGACGACGCATGCGTCGCTCGCCGGCGCGCTGATGCCGACGTCGACCAACATGATCATCTACGCGTTCGCCGCGCAGGGGATCACGGGGATGCTGCACGGCCAGCCGGTGAGCGGCGTGTCGATCGGCGACCTGCTGTTCTCGGGGCTGCTGCCCGTGTTGTGGGTGATGGGCTTCGTGCTCGCGGCCGCGTACTGGCAGGCCGTGCGTCACGGTTATCCGCGCCGTCCGGACGGCTCCTCCGCGCTGCCCGTGTTTCCCGGCTGGTATGCGGTGCTGCGCAGCTTCGTCGGCGCGGTGCCCGGGCTGATGGTGATCGCGATCATCCTCGTGTGCGTCGCGAAGGGGATTGCGACCGCGACCGAAGCGGCCGCGATCGCCGTCGTGTACTCGCTCGTGCTGACCGCGATCGTCTACCGCACGCTGACGGTCGCGAAGCTGCGCCGCGCGCTGTCGCATGCGGCGCGTACGACGGGTGTCGTGCTGCTGCTGATCGCGGTATCCAACATGCTGCGTTTCCAGATGTCGTACCTGGAGATTCCGGATGCGATCGAAGGACTGCTGAAGCAGTCGACCGCGGCGCCTTGGCTGATGCTGCTGTACATCAACATCATCCAGGTGTTTCTCGGCACGTTCGTCGACATGGCCGCGCACATCCTGATCACGACGCCGCTGTTCCTGCCGATCGCGATGGCGTGCGGCGTCGGGCCGGTGCAGTTCGGGATCATGCTGCTGCTGAACTGCTCGCTCGGCCTCGTGCACCCGCCGATCGGCTCGGTGCAGTTCGTCGGCTGCGCGATCGGCAACGTGTCGATCGGCGAGACCACGAAGATGGCGTGGCCGTATTACCTCGCGATCTTCAGTGCGATCAACATCGTCACGTACATGCCGTTCTTCTCGACCTGGCTGCCGAGTGTCATCAGCGGGCACGCGGTGTTCTGATCGCGCGCTTCGCCTGTCTTCGCCCGTCGCGGCGCCGGACGACCGAGGTTGTCCGGCGCCGCGATCGCATGTGTCGTTCCCTTTCCTTCACCTGAAGACTCATGAACACGAAAACACTCCGGCGCGCCGTTGCGGCGGCCGCATTCGGGATGGTCGCGTCGCTCGCGCACGCGGCGACGTATGCGTACGTGTCGAACGGCGACAGCCGCGACATCTCGGTGTTCGGCGTCGACACGTCGAACGGCGCGCTGACCGCGATCGAAACCGTGCCGGTCGGCGGCACCGTGATGCCGATGACGCTGTCGCCCGATCATCATCGCCTCTATGCGGCGCTGCGCTCGACGCCGTACCGCGTCGTCAGCTTCGCGATCAACCCGCTCGACGGACGGCTGATCGAGCTCGGCCGCGCGCCGCTCGCGGACAGCATGGCTTATGTGTCGACGGATGCGTCGGGCCGCTATCTGTTTTCGGCGTCGTATGGCGGCAACCTGCTCGCAGTGAACCCGATCGGCGAGAACGGCGTCGCGGGCGACGTGCAGCAGACGGTGAAGACCGGCCCGATGGCGCACGCGATCCGCCAGTCGCCGGACGGCCGCCACGCGTTCGCGTCGGTGCTCGGCGCCGATGCGTGGCTGCGGTTGCCGTTCGATGCGTCGACGGGGACGCTGACCGACGTCGCGACGCCAGCGTACCGGCTGCCGGAGAAATCCGGCCCGCGCCATTTCGTGTTTTCGTCGAACGGGCGTTTTGCATACCTGATCGACGAACTCGACGGCAAGCTGCACGTGCTCGCGCTGTCGCACGGCGGCGCCGATGTACGGCCGATCCAGACCGTGTCGATCCTGCCGCCGGATTTTCATGGCGACAAGCCGTGGGGCGCCGACCTGCATCTGACGCCGGACGGACGATTCCTGTATGCGTCGGAGCGCACGTCGAGCACGCTCGCCGCGTATCGCGTCGACGCCGCGTCGGGCAAGCTCGCGCGGATCGGCACGTTCGCCACCGAGAAGCAGCCGCGCGGCTTCGGCATCGACCCGTCGGGCAACTATCTGCTCGCGGCCGGGCAACTGTCGCCGACGCTTGCCGTCTATCGGATCGACCGCGGCACGGGCCGCCTCGACGAGATCGGCAAATACCCGGTCGGCAAGGGCGCGAACTGGGTGGAGATCGTCACGTACGACGGGACGAACTGACTGGCGGCGTACGGTGCGGCGTTTTCGTCGCGGCGCGACATGCGGGTCGTCACACGCACGTCCGCTACCTGTGCGATGATGCGCCGCTTTGCGTTCGTCGCAGCACGCCGCGGATCGCGGCGCCCGCTTCCGGGCGGCTGCCGATCGGGTTGACATCCGGAGACGACATGCCCGCACACACCATTCATGGCAGTACGCTGCATTACCAGGACCACGGCACCGGATTTCCGGTGCTGCTCGGGCACAGCTATCTGTGGGACGCGGCGATGTGGGCGCCGCAGATCGACGCGCTGTCGCGCAAGTATCGCGTGATCGTGCCGGACCTGTGGGGGCATGGCGCATCGGGCGCAGTGCCGGAAGGCACGCAGACGCTCGACGATCTCGCCGCGCACGCGAGTGCGCTGCTCGACGCGCTGGAGATCGAACAGTGCGCGGTCGTCGGGCTCAGCGTCGGCGGCATGTGGGGCGCGCGGCTCGCGTTGCGCGAACCGCAGCGCGTGCGCTCGCTCGTGCTGATGGATGCGTCGCTGGAGGCCGAGCCCGACGCGACGCGCCTGCGCTACTTCGGCATGCTCGATGCGATCGCCGCCGCGGGCCGCATCGCGCCGCCGCTGCTCGATGCGATCGTGCCGCTGTTCTTCCGGCCGGACGTGAATCCGGCGGACCCGGTGCCGACCGCGTTTCGCGACGCGCTGGCGAACCTGCCCGCCGACCGGCTGCGGCAATCGATCGTCCCGCTCGGCCGGTTGATTTTCGGCCGGCCCGACACGCTGTCGGCGCTCGCCGGCCTGGACGCCGAGCGCACGCTGCTGATGTGCGGCGCGGGCGACATGGCGCGCCCGCCGTCGGAAACCGTGAAGATGGCGAGCGTGATCGGCTGCGCGCATGCGCTGGTGCCGGACGCCGGCCACATCTCGAATCTGGAAAATCCCGCGTTCGTCACGCGCGCGTTGCTCGACTGGCTCGAAGGGCAGCGGTTGTCGTCGAACTGAAGCACGCGTGGGCGACGCCGGCGGCACCTGCCGCGCGGCGCCGCATCACGCCGGACCGCGTCACGCGCGTTCGCTGACCGGCGTGAATTTCCTGCCTGGCACGCGGGCTTCTTCGGCACCGCCGCGAACGAGGCTCAGTGCTTCCGCGCGGCTCGACACGCACGGCCCGGAACCGGGCAGCGGCTGACGCGCGGTCTCGCGCAGCGCGAGCACCGACACGATGCCGATGAACGACGCGCCCATCAGGTAGTAAGCGGGCATCATCAGGTCGCCGGTGCGATCGACCAGCCACGCGGTGACGAGCGGCGTCGTGCCGCCGAACAGCGATACCGACACGTTGAAGCCGATCGCGAGCGCGCCGTAGCGGATCCGCGTCGGGAACAGCGCCGGCAGCGCCGACGGCATCACGCCGGTGAACGTCGACAGCAGCGTGCCATAGATCAGCATCCCGCCGAACACGGGCAGCATGCCGCAATCAATTTCCGGCCGACGCCGTCGCGATCGGCGTCGCGTCGTGATGCTGGGTCGCGTAAATCTGGCGATTTCGCGCGATCTCCGCGTGCGACGGCGGATAGTCGTTCCGGTTCGACGGCAGCAGGCCGTCGGCTTCGGCATCGATCAGTTGCTGGCGCACTTCGGCGCGCGTGAGCGGCGCCTGCGTGGACTGGGCGAAGGCCTGCGTGCCGAACGGCAGGCTCAGCGTGGCAACGACGAAAGCGGCGACGAGTTTCATGATGGCTCCTGGGCAGATGAATGAACGGGCGAGTGGGGATGGGCCCACGCTTCGAATTCTGGTCGCCGCGGCCGTCACCACCCTGACCCGCCGATTACAGTTTCGTAATCCGGCCGGGTCGCGCCCGCGCGATGCGGTCCGCCCGCCCGGTTTCCCGGTAACATCGGCGCATGTCACCACCGAATGCGATGGAGCCGATCATGCGCATCCTGATAGTCGAAGACGAACCGAAGACCGGCGCGTACCTGAAGAAAGGGCTCGAGGAATCCGGCTTCAGCGTCGATCTCGCGAAGGACGGCGGCGAGGGCCTGACGCTCGCGCAGGAAGAAAGCTACGACGTGATCGTGCTCGACGTGATGCTGCCCGTGCTCGACGGCTGGAGCGTGCTGAAGCGGCTGCGCGACACGCACGCGACGCCCGTGCTGTTCCTGACCGCGCGCGACGACGTGCAGGACCGCGTGCACGGGCTCGAACTCGGCGCCGACGACTACCTCGTGAAGCCGTTCGCGTTCGTCGAACTGCTCGCGCGCATCCGCACGCTCGCGCGCCGCGGGCCGCCGCGCGAGACGGAGCGCATTTCGGTGGGCGACCTGGAGATCGACGTCGTGCGCCGCCGCGTGAAGCGCGGCACCGTGCGGATCGACCTGACGCCGCGCGAATTCTCGCTGCTGCAACTGCTCGCGCGCAGGCAGGGCGAAGTGCTGAGCCGCACGCAGATCGCGTCGTACGTGTGGGACATGAATTTCGACAGCGATACCAACGTCGTCGAGGTCGCGATCCGGCGGCTGCGCGCGAAGATCGACGACGATTTCGCGATCAAGCTGATCCATACGGTGCGCGGCGTCGGTTACGTGCTCGAACCGAAGGACGCCGCATGACGCTCGGCCGCTCGCTCGGCGCGACGCTCGCGCTCGCGTTCGGCGCGACCATGCTCGCCGTCTTTGCGCTCGTCGGCGCGTACGTGTACACCGGCCTCGAGCGGCAGGTGAGCACGCAGGACGACCTCGACATCGTGCTCGCCGCGCGGCATACGCGCCGGCTGGCGGGCGAACTCGATTCGCTCGACGCGGTGCGCGCGCATGCGGACCGGCTGACGAGCCAGGTGCTCGGCAACGAGGCGCTGTCGATGGCCGTCGTCGACGGGCAGGGCAACGTGCTCGCGCGCCACAACGTCGAGCGGACCGAATTCGAGGATCTGCCCGGAACGGCCGCCGGTGCATCGTCGCCCGCGCTGCCTGCGCTGCGTACGTTACCCGACGCCGAACTGTTTCCGCCGCACGCGACGCCGGTGCCCGCGAACGAACGGATTACCGCCGACCGGATCGCGACGTGGACCGCCGACGGCGGCACGCCCGTGCGCGGCGTCGTCGCCGAGGCCGCGTTGCGCGACCGCACGAAGATCCGGATCGCGATCGCGCGCAACATGAGCGATCGCGCCGAACTGCTCGACGGCTACCGCGACAAGCTGAAGATCGCCGGCGGCCTGGGCGCGCTGTTCGCGATGCTGCTCAGCTACTGGCTGATCCGCAAGGCGCTCGCGCCGCTGCGCGAGATCGTCGCGAACACGGGCCGGATCACCGTCGACAAGCTCGATACGCGGCTCGATGCATCGCGCGCGCCGCGCGAGCTGACGGCGCTGGTCGACGCGCAGAACGCGATGCTCGGCCGTCTGCAGCAGGCGTTCGGGCACCTGTCGCAATTCAGCGCGGATCTCGCGCACGACCTGCGCACGCCGCTGAACAACATGCGCGGCGCGACCGAGGTGGCATTGGCGCGGCCGCGTTCCGCCGACGAATACCAGGCGCTGCTCGAATCGAATCTCGAGGAATACGACCGTCTCGCGCGGATGATCGAGAACGTGCTGTTTCTCGCGCGCGCCGAGCATCCCGGCTTTGTCACGCGGCAGCGCGCATTCGACGTGCACGACGAACTGGAGCGCATCGCCGGTTATTTCGAAGGGCTCGCCGACGAAGCCGGTTCGACGCTGCGCGTGGACGGGCACGGCCGGCTGACCGCCGATCTCGAACTGTTCCGCCGCGCGGTCAGCAACCTGCTCGCGAACGCGCTGCGCTATACGCCGGCGGGCGGCGTGATCGTGCTGCGCGTCGACGAAACGGCGGACGCGGTGTACGTGGTCGTGTCGAACCCGGGCGAACCGATCGATCCCGCGCTGCTGCCGCGCATCTTCGACCGCTTCGTGCGCGGCGACCCCGCGCGCAGCGGCGGCGTGCCGGGCGGCACGGCCGGGCTCGGCCTCGCGATCGTGCGTTCGGTGATGGAACTGCACGGCGGCACCGCACGCGTCGAGAGCGATGCGGCCGGCACGCGGTTCATCCTGACGTTCGTCAAGACGCCGACGGCGTAGCGGCCGTGTGCGCGGCGTCGGTTGCGTCCGCACCCGTATCTGCACCGGCATGCCAGCCGCCGCCCAGCGCGGTCAGCAACCCGACCGCGGTCTCCATCCGGCGCGCGGCGATCTGGTCGGCCAGGCGCCGGTTCGTCAGCGCGATCGTCTGCGCGGTCACGACGTCGAGGTAGCTGACGGCACCCGCGTTGAAGCGGTTGGTCGTCAGCCGCAGCGACAGGTCGGCCGCATCGGTCGCGCGCTGCTGGCTGCCGGCCTCCGACGCGAGCGCATCGAGCGTGGACAACTGATCCTCGACCTGCTGGAACGCAACCAGCACGGTTTGCCGGTAATCGGCGACCGTACTGTCGTATTGCGCTTGTGCGCCGCGCAGCGACGCGCTGCGGCGGCCGCCGTCGAACAGCGTGCCGGCGAGCTGCGAGCCGAGCGACCAGAACAGGCTCGGCGCGGTGAGCCACGGCGCGAAGAACCCGCTTTCGAGCCCCGCGCCCGCCGACAGCACGAGATCGGGAAAGAACGCGGCGCGGGCCTCGCCGATCTGCGCGTTCGCGGCCGCGACGCGGCGCTCGGCCGCCGCGATGTCGGGCCGCCGTTCGAGCAGTTGCGACGGCACGCCGGCCGGGATCGCCGGCACGTCGAACGATTGCACGCGCGGCGGCAGCGCGAACGTCGACGCGCTTTCGCCGACCAGCGTCGCGATCGCGTGCTGGAGCTGTGCACGCGACGCATCGATGTCGGTGTCCTGCGTGCGCGTCGCTTCCAGTTGCGTCTCGGCCTGCGCGACGGCCGACGCGTCGATCGCGCCGGCCGCGAGCTGCTGTTTCAGCAGCTTCAGCGCATCCGCATACGCATGCACCGTATCGTCGAGCAACTGCTTCTGCGTATCGAGCGAGCGCAGCGCGAAATAGTCGGTCGCGAGCGTGGCCGTGACCGACAGCTTCACGGCCTGCAGGTCGGCCGCGCTCGCGTCGGCGTTCGCCTGCGCACCCGTCACCGCGTCGCGCACGCGGCCGAACAGGTCGGGTTCCCAGCTCGCGGCCACGCCGGCCTGATAGTCGGGCGTCGTCTTGCCGGCGAGCGACGAGCCGAGCCTGTTCTGCGACAGGCGTGCTCGGCTCTGCGCAACGCCGGCCGTGACGGTCGGCAGGAACCCCGCATGCTGGTAGTCGACCATCGCGCGCGCCTGCTGGAGATCGGCGACGGCTTTCTTCACGGTCTGGTTCGAGATGTCGACCCGCGCTTCGAGCGTGTTCAGGTCGGCATCGTCGAAGACGGTCCACCACGCGCCGCGTGGCGCGGCATCAGCCGGCGCCGCGACGTTCCAGCCAGGCTGGGCGGTGGGTGCGTTCGCAGCCGGTACGCCCGCAGCCGGTATTCCCGCATAGTGCGCGGGCACCGCGACGGTGGGCGGCGAATAGGCGGGCAGTGTCGAGCACGCGGACAACGCGGCCAACGCGGCGGCGACGCCGAGCGCGACGACGCGGCGGGTGAACGGAAGCGGACGAACGAAGCGCATGACGGATATCTCGCGGGTTTTCATGGGCGGATCAACCTCGGGCGTGTGTAGAAGCTGCTGCTGGCATCGAAGCCGGTACCGCGACGGCGACGGGCGTCGACGCAGCCGCGCCGGGCGCTGCCGTCGCACCGGCTGCCGCGCCCATCTGCACCGCCGGTGCGGCCGACACGATCTTCACGGTCTCGCCCGCGGCAATCGAATCGCCCGGGTTGTCGATCACGCGATCGCTCGCGGCGAGCCCCGACACGATCTCGACGCGCGTGCCGAAATCGCGGCCGATCTGCACGGTCTTCAGCGCGGTGGTGCCGTTCGCGGCGACGGTCGCGACCGTCACGCCGTTCGGCCGGAACAGCAGTGCGCTGACCGGCAGCTCGAACGCCGGGGCCGCGCTCGGCACGAGCAGGTGCGCCTGCGCATACGCGCCGGGCAGCAGCGAGCCGTCGCCGTTGTCGACGTCGATCTCGACGCGCAGCGTGCGCGTGACCGGATCGATCGCGCCGGCACTGCGCGCGACGCGCGCGGCGAAGCGCCGCCCCGGATACTGCTGCGTGGTCAGGTAGACGGCGGTTCCGGTCGTCACGCCGGCCGCGCTGTCCTGCGGCACGTCGACGAACACGCGCAGCGTGCCGGTCTGCTCGAGATGGAACAGCTCGCCGGACAGACCGGGGCTGCCCGGCGTGCCGCCCGCGGTGACGAGCGTGCCGACGTCGACGTTGCGCGCGGTGATCACGCCGTCGAACGGCGCCGCGACCGATTCGTACGACACCAGCTCGGTCAGGTGCGCGACGTTCGCCTGCGCGGAGGCCAGCATCGCGCGCTTCGCGTTCATGTCGGCGACCTTCGTGTCGGTGTCCTGCTGCGATACCGATTGCGTCTTCAGCATGTCCTGCCAGCGCTGCGCGGTCGATTTCGCGTAGTCGTAGTTCGCCTGCGCGGTCGCCGCGTCGGCGCGCGCCTGCCGCAACTGCGCGTCGAGGTCGGGCGCCGTGATCTGCGCGAGCGTCTGCCCGGCTTTCACGTGCGCGCCGATGTCGGCGCTCCAGTGCGCGATATAACCGCTCGTGCGCGCATAGATCGATGCCTCCGCGTACGGCATCACCGCGCCCGGCAGCGTCAGCGTCTGGTCGGTGGGTGCGGCGCCCGGCAGGATCACCGACACCGGCAGCGCCTGCTGCGCGGCGACCTGCACGCGCTGCGCGGCGCGCGCGTCGACGCGCGGCACGATGCCGGCGGCCAGCAGCGCGGCAGCCGCCGCGATCGCGACGAGCGGGACGGCCAGCTTGCGGCCGCGACGGGGCGGCGAAGTGTCGGGCGCCGCGTTGCGCGCGGTTGACGGTGCCGTGTCCGCATCGGCGGCCGGCGGCGGGGCGAGAGGTTCGGTCGTGTCGTTCATGATGGTTCGAGGTCGGGCGAGTCGAAGGGAGTCGTTGTGAAGCCGCGATCAGCGCAATGCCGGCGTGTCCTGCGCGCGGCGCGCGGCAGCCGCGTCGCGGCGCCGGTCGAGCCATGCGTGGATGAAGCCGAACACGACGGGCACGAACAGCAGCGTCGACAGCGTGCCGAACGCCAGCCCGCCGATCACCGCGCGGCCGAGCGGCGCGTTCTGTTCGCCGCCGTCGCCGAGGCCGAGCGCCATCGGCAGCATGCCGATCAGCATTGCGAGCGCGGTCATCACGACCGGGCGGAAGCGGCTGAAGCCCGCGTCGAGCGCGGCCTGCCACGGCGGCGCGCCGCCCGCGATCAGCTCGCGTGCCGCGTTGACGACCAGGATGCTGTTCGCGGTCGCGATGCCGATGCACAGGATCGTGCCGGTCAGCGCGGGCACCGACAGCGTCGTGCGCGTGGCGAACAGCATCCATGCGATGCCGGCGAGCGACGCGGGCAGGCCGCCGACGATAGCGAGCGGGTCGAGCCACGACTGGAAGTTGACGACCATCAGCAGGTAGACGAGCGCGATCGCGAGCGCGAGGCCGCCGAGCAGCCCGGCAAACGATTCGCGCATCGCCTGCACCTGGCCGCGCAGCACGATCGACGAACCGGGCGGCAACTGCGCACGTGCGGCGTCGACGAGCTGGGTCACGTCGGCCGTGACGCCGCCGAGATCGCGCCCCTGCACCGACGCGAAGATGTCGAGTACCGGCTGCACGTTGTAGTGCGATACGACCGCCTGCTGCGTCGCGCGCGAGAAGCTGCCGAGCGAGCCGAGCAGGTTCTGCGCGGGCGCGCCGGCCGCCGGGCCGCCGGCCGGCGTCTGCGGCGAACGCGCGGTGCCCGCCGGCAGCGGCACGTTCGCGAGCGCCTGCAGCGAATCGACCGAATACTGCGGCGACTGCACCAGCAGCGGATAGCTGACGCCGTTGCGCGGGTCGAGCCAGAAGTTCGGCGTCGTCTGCGAGCTGCCGGACAGTGCGATCAGCAGGTTCTGCGCGACGTCGCGCTGTTCGAGGCCGGCCTGGATCGCCTTGGTGCGGTCCACGTTCACGTTGATCGCGGGCTCGTCGCCGGGCTGCTGGATGCGCGCGTCGACGAGGCCGCGCACGCCGCGCAGCTTCGCGAGCAGCGCGTTCGCGACCGCGCGGTTCTGGTCGAGCTTGTTGCCGACGATCTGGATGTCGATCGGCGCGGGCAGCCCGAAGTTGAGGATCTGGCTGACGATGTCGGCCGGCAGGAACGCGAACGTCACGCCGGGGAACGACTGCGCGAGCAGGTTGCGCAGCTTCGCGACGTACGCGGCGGTCGGCGCATGGTCCGGCTTCAGCGTGATCATCACGTCGGCATCCCCGGTGCCGATCGGGTCGGACGAGTCGTAGGTGAGGTTGATCCCGCTGACCGGCACGCCGATGTTGTCGAGCACGCTCGCGATGTCGTTCGCGGGAATCACGTCGTGGATGCGCGCTTCCACTTCGTCGGTCAGGCGCGCGGTTTCCTCGATCCGCGTGCCGGTCGGCGCGCGCAGGTGCAGGCGGATCTCGCCGGTGTCGATCGACGGGAAGAAATCCTGGCCGGCGAACGCGAACAGCGCGGTCGATACGGCGCACGCGAGCAGGAAGGCCGCCGCGAAACGGCGGCGGCGCGCGATCGCCGCCGACAGCAGCGCGCGATAGCGCAGCCGCACGGCCTCGAAACGATGCTCGAACGCGGCCTGGAAGCGTGCGATCCGAGCAAACACGCCGCGCGGCGGCCGGCCGTGCCCCTTCGCGCGCATCAGCGCCATCGCGAGCGTCGGCACCAGCGTGCGCGAGAAGAAATACGATGCGACCATCGCGAAGATCACCGCCTCGGCCATCGGCACGAACAGGTAGCGTGCGACGCCCGTCAGCAGGAACATCGGCACGAACACGATGCAGATCGACAGCGTCGACACGAAGGTCGGCACCGCGATCTCGCCCGCGCCGGTCAGGATCGCGTCTTCGAGCGGCGCGCCGCGTTCGAGGTGGTGCGTGATGTTCTCGATCGCGACGGTGGCATCGTCGACGAGGATCCCGACCGCGAGCGCGAGCCCGCCGAGCGTCATGATGTTGATCGTCTGGCTGAGCGCGGCGAGCGCGAGCAGCGACGTCAACACTGCGAGCGGAATCGACACCGCGATGATCAGCGTCGCGCGCCAGCTGCCGAGGAACAGCAGGATCATCAGCGCGGTGAGGCACGCGGCGATCAGCGCCTCGCGCACGACGCCCTGGATCGCCGCTTTCACGAACACCGACTGATCGCCGAGCGCCGAGATGTGCAGCGCCTTCGGCAGGCCGGCCGCGATCTTCGGCAGCATCGCCTTGACCTGGTCGATGATCGTCAGCGTCGACGCGCTGCCGGTTTTCTCGACGGTCAGCAGCGCCGCGCGCTTGCCGTCGGCGCGCACGATGTTGGTCTGCGGCGCGTAGCCGTCGCGAACGTGCGCGACGTCGCGCACATACACGACGCTGCCGCCGATCGTCTTCACCGGCAGGTTGTTCAGCGCGGCGACCGTCTGCGTGCTGCCGTTCATCTGCACGTTGTACTCGCGCGTGCCGATTTTCGCGGTGCCGCCGGGCAGGATCAGGTTCTGCGCGTTGATCGCGTTCACGACGTCGATCGGCGCGAGCCCTTTCGCCTGCAGCGCGCGCGTGTCGAGATCGACGACGATCTGGCGGATCTTGCCGCCGAACGGCAGCGGCACGGCCGCGCCCTGCACGGTCGCGAGCTGCGTGCGGATGAAGCTGTTGCCGAGGTCGTACAGCTGCTGCTCGGCGAGCGTGTCGCTCGACAGCCCGAGCTGCAGGATCGGCACCGTCGATGCGTTGTACGTAATGATGTTCGGCGGCAGCGTGCCGGGCGGCAGGATCCGCAGGATCGACGCGGAATTGCTCGCGGCTTCCGCGATCGCGCGATTGATGTCCGCGCCGGGGTGGAAGAAGATCTTCACGACCGACACGCCGTTCAGCGACTGCGATTCGATGTGCTCGATGTCGTCGACGTCGGACGTGAGCGCGCGCTCGTAGTTCGACGTGATGCGCTTGGCCATGTCCTCGGCGGAGAAGCCGTTGTAAGACCAGACGATGCTGACGACCGGGATGTCGATGTTCGGAAAGATGTCGGTCGGCGTGCGCAGGAGCGCGAGCGGTCCCGCGATGAAGATCAGCAGCGCGAGCACGACGAACGTATAGGGCCTGCGCAACGCCAGCCGGACGATCCACATGATGTTTTCCTCGAAGCAGGGCAGGGGTGCCGCATTCGATGCGACGAGCGTGCAGTCTGACGATGCCGCGTTGACCCGGCCCTGACTCGAAGATTACGAAGCTGTTATCTGCGTGCGGTGCGGCGGATTTCAGAATTGTCATCCGGCGGTCAGCGTCGCGCCGGCCGCGATCACCAGAATGAACGTGTCAGGCGGCGAATCGCATCCGCGGTCCCGCCGGCGGCGCATCGACGATGCGTCTTCATCGAACCGTTCTGGGGAGTTTCATCATGAATCGCAGACTGATCGCAGCCGCCGCGCTGCTCGCACTCGCAATCGGCACGCCGGTCGCCGCTTTCGCGCAGACTTCGTCGGGCCCGACCCGCGCCGACGTGATCGCCGATCTGGTGCAGGCGCAGCGCGACGGCACCGTGCCCACGTCGAACTGGGACTATCCGCCGAGCACGCGGACGATCGCGCGCAATCGCGAGCTGTATGCGATCGCACATGGCGAGCAGGGCACCGCGACCGCGTCGGCGTCCGTGCCGGCCGTCAGCGTGCAGTGAAACGGGAGTCGGGCGATGAAGGTTCTTTCCCGACTGGCGATCGCCGCGCTGCTCGCGGCGGCGGTCGCGCCGGCGTTTGCGCACGGGATGCCGCAACTGCCCGATGACGACGGCGGGCGCGCCAGCGTGCTGCGTGAATTGAACCCGACGCTGGCGAATGGTGATGCGCGGGCGCATGCCGCCGGCGTCGCGTCGAATTCGAACGGCGAGACTGACAGGAAGGCGGTGGTCCGCCGGAACTGAGTTTTGTCGAGCGCCGAGGCGACGGCCGTCATGGTTCCCGATTTCGGGGCGACGCGTCGTCCGCCGCTGCCTGTGTCGTCAACCCTTACGCGGCCGACGCATTGCCCGAATGCGCGGGCCTTCACGCCTTCAAAACGACTCGGCCGGCCCGACGCCGGCACCACGCCAGGCGCACCCGCGCGCTTAGGTGTTTATACGTATGCCGATTCCGATATCGCTTCAATCCAAGATTTCATTGGAAGGTTATCGGACTTGTTCCTAGACTGATCCGGGGCATGCATACCGGGCCGACCCGGCCGGACACGCTGCCCGGCACAGCCCTGAACCGCGCGCGCCAAGCAGAAACAGAACAGCGCCGCGGCATACAACGACATCATCGGAGACGGACCATGACATTCATCAGGAAGCTGGCGGCCGGTGCGATCGTCGCCGCGGCGACGGTACTCGCGCCCGGCGCATTCGCGCAGCAAAAGCCGATCACGCTCGGGTTCTCGCAGGTCGGCGCGGAAAGCGCGTGGCGCACCGCGAACACCGTGTCGGTGAAGGGCGCGGCGAAGGACGCCGGCATCAACCTGAAATTCTCGGACGCGCAGCAGAAGCAGGAGAACCAGATCCGCGCGATCCGCTCGTTCATCGCGCAGAAGGTCGACGTGATCGCGTTCTCGCCGGTCGTCGAATCGGGCTGGGAGCCGGTGCTGACCGAGGCGAAGGCCGCGCACATCCCGGTGATCCTGACCGACCGCGCGGTCGACGTGAAGGATCCGTCGCTGTACGTGACGATGATCGGCTCGGATTTCCTCGAGGAAGGGCGGCGCGCGGGCCACTGGATGGAAGAGCGCTACAAGAACGACGCGGGCCCGATCAACATCGTCGAGCTGCAGGGCACGGTCGGCTCGGCGCCGGCCAACGATCGCCGCGCCGGCCTGCTCGAAGTGATCAAGAGCAATCCGAAGTTCAAGGTGATCGCGTCGCAGAGCGGCGACTTCACGCTCGCCGGCGGCAAGCAGGTGATGGAAGCGTTCGCGAAGACCTACGGCAAGCAGATCAACGTCGTCTACGCGCACAACGACGACATGGCGCTCGGCGCGATCCAGGCGATGGAAGAGGCCGGGATCAAGCCCGGCAAGGACGTGGCCGTCGTGTCGTTCGATGCGACGAAGGGCGGCTTCCAGGCGATGATCGCCGGCAAGATCAACGTTGACGTCGAATGCAGCCCGCTGCTCGGCCCGCAGCTGATGAGCGCGGTGAAGGACGTCGTCGCCGGCAAGCCGCTGCCCAAGCGCATCGTGACGAACGAGACGGTGTTCCCGATGAGCGTCGCGGCGCAGGTGCTGCCGACCCGCAAATACTGACATGGTCCGCACGGGCGGCGGCGCGGCGGCCGCCGCCGGCGACCGCTTCGAGGGAGGGTTCATGACGAGTCCGCCGGTGGTCGAGATGATCGGCATCGACAAGTCGTTTCCGGGCGTGAGCGCGTTGCAGCGCGTGAATTTCCGGCTGTTTCCGGGCGAGATCCACGCGCTGATGGGCCAGAACGGCGCGGGCAAGTCGACGCTGATCAACGTGCTCACCGGCGTGCATGCGCACGATGCGGGCGAGATTCGCGTCGGCGGCGAGCCGGTGCGCTTCGCCGCGCCGCGCGAGGCCGAGGCGGCCGGGATCCAGACGCTCTATCAGGAAGTGAACCTGTGCGCGAACCTGTCGGTTGCCGAGAACATCTTCGCGGGCCGGCAGCCGATGCGGCGCGGCGCGATCGACTGGAACGCAATCCATGCACGGGCGCGCGCCGCGCTGGCGGAACTCGACCTGTCGCTCGACGTCACGCGCTCGCTCGACGCGTATCCGATCGCGGTGCAGCAGATGGTCGCGATCGCGCGCGCCGTTTCCGTCGATGCGCGCGTGCTGATACTCGACGAGCCGACGTCGAGCCTCGACGACGGCGAGGTCGCGCGGCTGTTCGACGTGCTGCGCCGGCTGAAGGCGTCGGGCATCGCGATCCTGTTCGTCACGCATTTCCTCGAGCAGACCTATGCGGTGTCCGACCGGATCACCGTGATGCGCAACGGCGAGCGCGAGGGCGAGTACCTGGCGCGCGACCTGCCGGTCGACGTGCTGGTCGCGAAGATGACCGGCCGCGAACGAATGTCCGACACGCTGCAGGCGGGCGCTGCCGCGGTCGAGCGCGCGGCCGGCGCGGCCGCGCCGTTCCTGTCGATGCGGCAGGTCGGCCGGCGCGGGATGATGAGCCCGCTCGATCTCGACGTGCGGCCCGGCGAAATCGTCGGGCTGGCCGGGCTGCTCGGCTCGGGGCGTACCGAAACCGCGCAGCTCGCGTTCGCCGCGGAGCGCACCGACACCGGCGCGATCGAGATCGACGGCGCGCGCAAGCGGCTGGCGTCGCCGCACGATGCGGTCCGGCACGGGATCGCGTATTGCCCCGAGGACCGCAAGAAGGAAGGCATCGTCGCCGCGCTGTCGATCCGCGAGAACGTCATCCTCGCGCTGCAGGCGCGGCGCGGCTGGTGGCGGCTGATCGGGCGCGCGCGCCAGCGCGAGATCGCCGAGTCGTATATCGCGCGGCTCGGCATCAAGGCGCGCGACGCGGAGCAGCCGATCGGGCTGCTGTCGGGCGGCAACCAGCAGAAGGTGCTGCTCGCGCGCTGGCTCGCGACGGACCCGAAGCTGCTGATCCTCGACGAGCCGACGCGCGGCATCGACGTCGCCGCGAAGTTCGACATCATGGAGCGCGTGCTCGCGCTGTGCGCGACCGGGCTCGCGATCCTGTTCATTTCGTCGGAGATCAGTGAAGTGGTGCGCGTGAGCCACCGGATCGCGGTGCTGCGCGACCGGCGCAAGGTCGCCGAACTGACCGGCGCCGACGCGTCCGAAGAGCAGGTTTACCGGCTGATCGCGGGAGGCCAGTCATGATGCGTGTACGCACGCTGTTTCGTCATCCGCTTGCGTGGCCGGTGCTGACGCTTGCGCTGCTGTTCGCGCTCGACGTCGCGCATCGTCCGGGCTTCCTGTCGATCGCGCTGCTCGACGGTCACCTGTTCGGCGCGCCGATCGACATCCTGAACCGTGCGGCGCCGCTCGTGATCGTGTCGCTCGGCATGACGCTCGTGATCGCGACGCGCGGGATCGACATTTCCGTCGGCGCGATCGTCGCGATCGCCGGCGCGGCCGCGGCGATCGTGCTCGAAGCCGATCCGTCGCGGGTCGGCACGGCGCTGGCCGCCGCGCTCGGCGTCGGGCTGCTCGCGGGCGCGTGGAACGGCCTGCTCGTCGCGTTCGTCGGGATGCAGCCGATCATCGCGACGCTGATCCTGATGGTGGCCGGCCGCGGCATCGCGCAACTGCTGACGGGCGGCCAGATCATTCCGATCGGCGCGCCCGGCTACCTCGCGCTCGGCGGCGGTTATCTGGCGACCGTGCCGTGCTCGGTGTGGATCGCGCTCGCGACGATCGCCGCGACCGCGCTGCTGGTGAACCGCACGGCGCTCGGGCTGTTCATCCGCGCGATCGGCGTGAACCCGGTCGCCACGCGGCTCGTCGGGCTGCGTTCGGGTGCGGTCGTGTTCGGCGTGTACCTGTGCTCCGGCGTGATGTCGGCGGTCGCCGGCATCCTCGCGAGTTCCAACGTGCGCAGCGCCGACGGCAACAACGCGGGGCTGCTGCTCGAACTCGACGCGATCCTCGCGGTGACGCTCGGCGGCACGTCGCTGCTCGGCGGCCGCTTCAGCCTCGCCGGCTCCGTGCTCGGCGCGCTGATCATCCAGACGCTGACCTACACGACCTACTCGATCGGCGTGCCGCCGGAGGCGACGCTGGTCGTCAAGGCGGTCGTCGTGATCGTCGTGACGCTGATCCAGTCGGACGCGGCGCGCGCGCTCGTGGTCCGCCACGCGTCGCGGCTGCTGCCTTCCGCGCGTTCGCGCGCCACCTCCGGAGCCACGCCCCGATGACCCGATTCCTTGGCCGGCTCGCCGACCCGCGCACGCTGCCGATCGTCGTGACGATCGTGCTGTTCGCCGCGCTGTTCGGCTTCGGATCCGTGATGTACGCGGGATTTTTCTCGATGCAGGTATTGACCGGCCTGCTCGTCGACAACGCGTTCCTGTTGATCGTCGCGATCGGCATGACGTTCGTGATCGTGTCGGGCGGCATCGACCTGTCGGTCGGCTCGGTCGTTGCGCTGACAACGATCTTCTGCGCGGTCGGCGCCGAGCGGCTGCACTGGCCCGTGTGGGTGATCGTGCCGCTGGTGCTCGCGTTCGGCGCGCTGTACGGCGCGGCGATGGGCGCGCTGATCCATTATTTCCGGCTGCAGCCGTTCATCGTCACGCTGGCCGGGATGTTTCTCGCGCGCGGCGCGTGCTTCCTGATCACGACGCAGTCGATCACGATCAACGAACCAACCTTTCATGCGATCGCGGGCATCAGCGTGCCGGTCGGCGGCGGCACGCTGAGCGCGGGCGCGCTGATCGCGCTCGCGACGCTGGCCGTCGCGATCTACGTCGCGCATTTCACGCGCTTCGGCCGCAACGTGTATGCGATCGGCGGCAACGAGCGTTCGGCGCTGCTGATGGGGCTGCCGGTCGCGCGCACGAAGATCGGCGTCTATGCGCTGAGCGGGCTGTGCTCGTCACTCGGCGGCGTGGTGTTCACGTTGTACGTGCTGTCGGGCTACGGGCTGCAGGCGCAAGGGATGGAGCTCGACGCGATCGCCGCGACCGTGATCGGCGGCACGCTGCTCACGGGCGGCGTGGGCTACGTGATCGGCTCGGTGTTCGGCGTCGGCATCCTCGGCACGATCCAGGTGCTGATCACGTTCGACGGCACGTTGAGTTCGTGGTGGACGCGGATCGTGATCGGCGCGCTGCTGTGCGTGTTCTGCGTGCTGCAGCGGGTCATCGAGCGGCATGCAACGCGGCGGCGCACGGGCGGCACGGGGCTCGGCGCGCAGCAGCCGAAGCGTGACACCGCACACGCGCGGCCGGCCGAGCCCGGCGAGGACGCGGCGCTGGTGTCGACGATGCGGCGCGTGTAGTGCGTGTAGTGGAGCGCACGGCGCGCGCCGCGCGGTGACGGGCAACGGGGCAACCGGGCAGCGGCACGCACGACGTACGTGGCCGATGCCTGGCCGCCGGTGCTTGTTGTCGAAGGCGGCCGGTGCGCGCGTTACGCGCGAACGGCCACCCGGTACAGGGTCGTTTGACGATAGACGGCGCCCGGATGAAGGATGACGTCGTCGCGCAGGTCGGCCATGTTGACCTGGTCCGGAAAGCCGCCGGCTTCGACGCACAGCGCGGCGTGTTGCGCGCAACGCGTGCCGCCCCTCACGCGCAAGCCGTCCAGATAGTTGCCGGTATAAAGCTGGAGGCCGCGCTGATCGGTCGACACGATCAATTCGCGGCCGCTTTCCGGATCGTAGATGCCGGCGACGGGCCTGACCGTGCGCGCGCCGTCGCGCAGCGCGAAGCAGTGATCGAAGCCGCGCGCCCTTGCAAGTTGCGCATGCGGCCAGTCGAGGCGCGCGCCGAGCGGCGCGCTGTGCCGGAAATCGAAAGCGGTGCCGGTCACGTCGGCGGTGCCGGTCGGGATCAGCGCGTCGTCGACTTCGAGGAACGCGTCGGCGTCGATGCTCAGCACGTGGCCGCGCACGTCGCTGCCCGCGCGGCCGCTGAGGTTGAAATAGCTGTGATTCGTGAGGTTGAGCGGCGTGGGCGCGTCGGTGACGCCGGTGTAGTCGATCGTCAGCGTGCCGTCGTCGTCGAGCGCGTAGCGAACCTGCACGCTCACGTTGCCCGGAAAACCCGCGTCGCCTTCCGGCGAATCGAGCCGCAGCGTCAGGCCGCCGCAGTCGTCGACGACTTCCCAGCGCTGCCGGTGAAAGCCGCTCGCGCCGCCGTGCAGCAGATTGCCGTTCTCGTTGCGATCGAGCAGGTAGTCGACCCCGTCGAGCGTGAAGCGCGCGCCGGCGATCCGGTTCGCCCAGCGGCCGACCGTCGCGCCGAGGTAGGCGCCCGATTCGACATACTCAGCGGGCGTGTCGTGCGCGAGCACGATATCGGCGAAGCGTCCGGTGCGGTCGGGCGCGAGCCACGACACGACGGTCGCGCCGAGGTCGCTGACGACGACGCGCATGCCGTGCGTGTTGCGCAGCGTATAGCGCCGCACCGTGTCGCCGTCGGGCAGCGTGCCCCACGGCTCGGAAGGCACGCGTGCGACGCCGGGCGTCAGATGGGAGGAATCGGTATCGATGTGCATAGGATGATTCGATGTGAACGGCGGGCTTCAGTGCGCGGCGATCGCGCGTTCCTGGTATTCGCGCGGCGTGCAGCCCAGCTCGCGCCGGAACACCGCGTACATGTACTGGAGCGACGTAAACCCGCAGCGGATCGCGACCTCGGCGCTCGACGCCTGCCTGCCGGCGAGCAGCGCCTGCGCCGCTTCGAGCTTGTGGCGCAGGATTTCCTGGTGCACGGTGCGCTGCAGTTCGCGACGGAAGTGCTCTTCGAGCAGCGAGCGCGACACGCCGACGTAGTCGGCGACCTGCTCGGTCTTGATGCCCTGGCACGCATACTGGCGAATGAAGTGACGGGCGCGCATCACGTGCGGGCTCGCGAGCGGCTGGTGGCGGGTCGATTCGAGCACGTTGATCCCGACGGGCGGCACGAGAATCCGCCGGTCGGGAAAACGTGCGCCGCGCAGCATCTGGTGCAGCAGGTGCGCGGCCGTGCGGCCCATTTCCTCGGTGCCCTGGATGACCGACGACAGCGGAATGCGCGTAAGCGTGCGCGTGAGCGGATCGTTGTCGATGCCGATGATCGCGACCTGTTCCGGCACCGCGAGGCCCGCGATCAGGCACGCCTGCAGCAGGTGCCGCGCGCGTGCGTCGGTCACCGCGATCACGCCGACGGGTTTCGGCAGTGCGTGCAGCCAGCCGATCAGCTGCTCGATCGCGTGGTTCCAGCCCGACGCGCTCGTCGACAGCCCGCGGTAGATCGGCGCATCGACGCCGTCCGCGCGCGCGAGGCCGTCGAACGCGAGCTCGCGCTGCTGCGCCCAGCGGTTCTGCTGCGCGACGGGCAGGCTGTACATCGCGAAGTGCGGCAGCCCGGCGCCGATCAGGTGCGTGTACGCGAGCGATACGAGTTTCGCGTTGTCGGTCGCGATATACGGCACGCCGTCCGGATACTGCGCCGGATCTTCGTACGACGAACCGAGCGCGACGATCGGCAGCGGCGAGCCCGCGAGCGCGTCGGCGACGGCCGGATCGTCGAAGTCCGCGATGATGCCGTCGCCGTCGAAGCGCTCGATGCCGGCGAGCCGGCAGCGGAAATCGTCCTCGAGGAACAGGTCCCATACCACGCGCGTCGAGCGCAGGTACTGGCCGATGCCGCTGATGATCTCGCGGTCGTAGACCTTGTTGGCGTTGAACAGCAGCGCGATGCGGTGCGGCGTTTGAGTGGAAGGGGCGCGGTTCATCTCGGTCTCGAAGCGCGCGCCGTCCGGGGCGTCGCGCCGTTGTCTCCGGGCGCGCGGGCAACGCCGCGCGGCTGTCTGATCTGTCTGGTGTCCGGCGATTGTAGGACGGAACGCGTGCCGTGCGCAGCGCGCTGGCAAGAAACGTTAAGCGTGCTGCGCAATTTCGCAATTGCGGGCGACGGGGCGCGCGGGCACGATCCAGCCAGATCGAATTCGGCCAGCATGCCAACGCGATGCACGCCGCACTGCAACAAGAAACCGGACGGAGACGCCATGTCGTATTTCGAACATATTCCCGCGATTCGCTACGAAGGTCCGCAGTCGGACAACCCGCTTGCATACCGCTATTACGACCGCACGAAGGTGGTGCTCGGCAAGACGCTCGAGGAGCACCTGCGGATCGCGGTGTGCTACTGGCACACGTTCGTGTGGCCGGGCCACGACATCTTCGGCCAGGGCGCGTTCCAGCGGCCCTGGCAGCAGCCGGGCGACCCGCTCGAGCGCGCGCGCCAGAAGGCGGATGCGGCATTCGAGTTCTTCACGAAGCTCGGCACGCCGTTTTATACGTTTCACGACACCGACGTATCGCCGGAAGGTGACAGCCTGCACGCGTACGTCGAGAACTTCGCGCGGATGACCGACTACCTGGCCGAGCGCCAGCAGGCGACGGGCGTCCGGCTGCTGTGGGGCACCGCGAACCTGTTCTCGCATCCGCGCTTCGCGGCGGGCGCGGCGACCAACCCGAACCCCGACGTGTTCGCGTGGGCGGCCACTCAGGTGCGCCATGCGCTCGACGCGACGCATCGGCTCGGCGGCGAGAACTACGTGCTGTGGGGCGGCCGCGAAGGGTACGAGACGCTGCTCAATACCGATCTCGTGCGCGAGCGCGAGCAGTTCGCCCGCTTCCTGTCGATGGTCGTCGAGCACAAGCACCGGATCGGCTTCAAAGGGGCGCTGCTGATCGAGCCCAAGCCGCAGGAGCCGACGAAGCACCAGTACGACTACGACGTCGCGACGGTGCACGGTTTCCTCACGCAATACGGATTGCAGAACGAAATCCGCGTGAACATCGAGGCGAACCATGCGACGCTCGCCGGCCACTCGTTCCATCACGAGATCGCGAACGCGTTCGCGCTCGGCGTGTTCGGCAGCGTCGACGCGAATCGCGGCGATGCGCAGAACGGCTGGGACACCGACCAGTTCCCGAACAGCGTGGAAGAACTGACGCTCGCGTTCTACGAGATCCTGCGCCACGGCGGCTTTACCACCGGCGGCATGAACTTCGACGCGAAGGTGCGGCGCCAGAGCGTCGATCCGGAAGACCTGTTCTACGGCCATGTCGGCGCGATCGACGTGCTTGCGCTCGCGCTCGAGCGCGCGGCCGTGCTGGTCGGCAACGACCGGCTCGACTCGCTGCGCCGCCAGCGCTACGCGCAGTGGGACAGCGCATTCGGCCGCGAGATCCTGTCGGGCGGCTACACGCTGGAGTCGCTCGCCGCCGACGCGCTCGCGCGCGGCGTGAACCCGAGGCATGCGAGCGGCGCGCAGGAACGGCTCGAGAACATCGTGAACCAGGCGATCTACGGGCTGCGCTGACGCCATGTACATCGGACTCGATCTTGGCACGTCGGGCGTGAAGGCCGTGCTGCTCGACCGCGACGGTGCGGTGCGGGCCAGCGCGAGCCGGCCGCTGTCGGTGAGCCGGCCGCGGCCGCGCTGGTCCGAACAGGCGCCGCTCGACTGGTGGGATGCGGCATGCGGCGCGCTGGCGGCGCTCGTCGCCGACGCGCGTGCGGCCGGCATCGATCCGCACGACATCGGCGCGCTCGGCCTGACCGGGCAGATGCACGGCGCGACGCTGCTCGATGCGCACGGCGACGTGCTGCGCCCCGCGATCCTGTGGAACGACGGCCGCGCCGATGCCGAGTGCGCGGAACTCGAGCGGCTGGCGCCCACGCTGCGCGCCGTCGCCGGCAACCTCGCGATGCCCGGCTTCACCGCGCCGAAGCTGCTGTGGGTGCGCCGTCACGAGCCGGACGTGTTCGCGCGGATCGCGCACGTGCTGTTGCCGAAGGATTATCTGCGCTACCGGCTGACCGGCGTGTTCGCGACCGATCCGTCGGATGCCGCCGGCACGCTGTGGCTCGATGTCGCGAAGCGCGACTACGACGACACGCTGCTCGCCGCGTGCGGGCTGTCGCGCGAACAGATGCCCGCGGTGTTCGAGGGCAACCGCATCACCGGCACGCTGCTGCCGGCCGTCGCGCGCACGCTGGGGCTGCGCGAGATCCCGGTCGTCGCGGGCGGCGGCGACAACGCGGCCGGCGCGGTGGGCGTCGGCATCGTGCGGCCCGGCGATGCGCTGCTGTCGCTCGGCACGTCGGGCGTTTATTTCGCGGTGTCGGACGGTTTCCGCGCGAATCCCGAATCGGCGGTCCACAGCTTCTGTCATGCATTGCCGCATACCTGGCACCTGATGTCGGTGATGCTGAATGCGGCCGGCTGCATCGATTTCACCGCGCAGCTGGCCGGCTACGACGGTGTTGCCGCGCTGCTCGCCGACGCCGAGGCGAACGCGCGCCGTGACCGCCCGTGGTTCCTGCCTTATCTGAGCGGCGAGCGCACGCCGCACAACGACGTGAATGCGAAGGGCGTGTTCTACGGGTTGACACCCGACACGCAGCGCGCGGATCTCGCGAACGCGACGCTCGAGGGTGTCGGCTTCGCGCTGCTCGACGGGATCGACGCGCTGCATGCGGCCGGGCTCGCGCCCGACGGCATCACGGTGATCGGCGGCGGCTCGCGCAGCGCGTACTGGACGCAGATGCTCGCCGACCTGAGCGGCCGCGCGCTGACGTTGCGCGCGGGCGGCGAAGTCGGCCCGGCGCTCGGCGCCGCGCGGCTCGCGCATCTCGCGCTCGAACCGGATGCGCCGCTCGACGCGGTGTGCCCGCAGCCGCCGGTGGTGGCCGTGCGCGAGCCCGACATGGCGCGCCACGCGTGGTATCGCGACGCGCGGCGGCCGACGTTTCGCGCGCTGTATCGCGCACTCGAACCGGTGTTTTCGGCAGGCGCGGGTCATACCGCATAACGCCGTGCCGTGTGGTGGCCAGACAAAGGGCGGCGCGTTTCGGCGGCCGCCCGGCGTTCATGGGGTTGTCCAATAAAGAGGAGTGGAGACATGAAATCCGTAACGCGTCGTACCGTATTGAGTGCGCTGGCAGGCGCCGCCGCGATGGCGGCTCTCACGCTTGGCGCGCCGCTCGCGCATGCGAGCAAGGACAAGCCGGAAATCGGCTTCTGCATCGACGACCTGCGCGTCGAGCGTTGGTCGCGCGACCGCGACTATTTCGTGGCCGCCGCCACGCAGCTCGGCGCGAAGGTGTCCGTGCAGTCCGCGGATGCGAGCGAGGCTCGGCAGATATCGCAGATCGAGAACCTGATCTCGCGCGGCGTGGACGTGATCGTGATCGTGCCGTTCAATTCGAAGACGCTCGGCAACGTCGTCGCCGAAGCGCGCAAGGCGGGCATCAAGGTGGTGTCGTACGACCGGCTGATTCTCGACGCCGACGTCGATGCGTACATCTCGTTCGACAACCAGAAGGTCGGCGAACTGCAGGCGCAGGGCGTCTACGACGCGAAGCCGAAGGGCAACTATTTCCTGCTCGGCGGCGCGCCGACCGACAACAACGCGAAGATGCTGCGCGAAGGACAGCTGAAGGTGCTGAAGCCGGCGATCGACCGCGGCGACATCAAGGTCGTCGGCCAGCAGTGGGTGCCGGAGTGGAGCGCGTCGACCGCGCTGCGGATCGTCGAGGATGCGCTGACCGCGAACAACAACAAGATCGATGCGATCGTCGCATCGAACGACGGCACCGCGGGCGGCGCGATCCAGGCGCTCGCCGCGCAGCATCTGGCCGGCAAGGTGCCGGTGTCCGGGCAGGATGCGGACCTCGCGGCGGTCAAGCGCGTGATCGCCGGCACGCAGACGATGACCGTCTACAAGCCGCTGAAGCTGATCGCGAGCGAAGCGGCGAAGCTTGCGGTGGATCTCGCGAAGGGCACGAAACCCGCGTTCAACGCGCAATACGACAACGGCAAGAAGAAGGTCGACACGGTGCTGCTGCAGCCGACGCTGTTGACCAAGCGCAACGTCGACATCGTCGTGAAGGACGGCTTCTATACCCAGGCGCAGCTGGCGAGCCAGTAACGGCGCGGCGCGCGGACGGCCCACCGGTGCGTCCGCGCGCATACTGCGAGGCATGAGCGAATGACCGAACCCTTGCTGACGATGCGCGGCATCGTCAAGGATTTCGACGGCGTGAAGGCGCTCGACGGCATCGACCTGACGGTGCGGCCGGGCGAGTGCGTGGGGCTGTGCGGCGAGAACGGCGCGGGAAAATCGACCTTGATGAAGGTGCTGTCGGGTGTTTATCCGCACGGCACGTGGGACGGCGAGATCCGCTGGGAAGGCGCGCCGCTCGTCGCGTCCGGCGTGCGCGACACCGAGCGCGCGGGCATCGTGATCATCCATCAGGAACTGATGCTCGTGCCCGAACTGTCGGTGGCCGAGAACATCTTCCTCGGCAACGAGATCACGCTGCCGGGCGGCCGCATGCACTACGCGGCGATGGTCCAGCGCGCCGAGGAGCTGCTGCACGAGCTGCGGATCGACTCGATCAACGTCGCGCAGCCGGTGATGAACTACGGCGGCGGCCACCAGCAGCTGATCGAGATCGCGAAGGCGCTGAACAAGCGCGCGAAGCTGCTGATTCTCGACGAGCCTTCGTCGTCGCTGAGCGCTTCCGAAACGCGCATCCTGCTCGACATCGTGCGCGACCTGAAGCGCCGCGGTGTCGCGTGCGTGTATATCTCGCACAAGCTCGTCGAGGTCGAGGCCGTGTGCGACACGGTGTCCGTGATCCGCGACGGCCGCCATGTCGCGACCGAGCCGATGCGCACGCTGACGACCGACCGGATCATTTCGATGATGGTCGGCCGCGAGATCCGCGACCTGTATCCGCGCGAGCCGCACGAGATCGGCGACGTCGTGCTGGAAGCGCGCCACGTGACCTGTCGCGACGTGACGAACACGCGCCGCAAGCGGGTCGACGACGTGTCGTTCAGCGTGAGGCGCGGCGAGATCCTCGGCGTCGCCGGGCTGGTCGGCGCGGGCCGCACCGAGCTGATGCAGGCGATCTTCGGCGCGTATCCGGGCGCGTGCACGGCGACCGTGCTGATGAACGGCCGGCCGCTCACGATCCGCTCGCCTGCCGACGCGATCCGCGCCGGCATCGCGATGGTGCCCGAGGATCGCAAGCGCCACGGCATCGTGCCGCAGCTCGGCGTCGGCCACAACATCACGCTGGCGGTGCTGCGGCGCTTCGCGGCGCGCGGGCGGATCGACGCGGCCGCCGAGCTGGACGCGATCCGCACCGAGATGCAGCGGCTGTCGGTGCGCGCCGCGCACCCGTTCCTGCCGATCTCGAGCCTGTCCGGCGGCAACCAGCAGAAGGCCGTGCTCGCCAAGATGCTGCTGGCCGAGCCGCAGGTGCTGATTCTCGACGAGCCGACGCGCGGCGTCGACGTGGGCGCGAAGGCCGAGATCTACCGGCTCGTGTTCGCGCTCGCGAAGCGCGGCGTCGCGTTGATCGTCGTGTCGTCGGAAATGCCGGAGGTGCTCGGGCTCGCCGACCGCGTGCTGGTGATCGGCGAAGGCGAGCTGCGCGGCGATTTCGTCAACGACGGCCTCACGCAGGAACAGATCCTCGGCGCCGCGCTGAAGCCCGCGCGGCGTCCGACCGAACCCACCGTATCGAGTGCGACATGAATTCCGAACTTTCTTCCTCTACTCCGGCGGCACCGGACGCCGACGCGCGCGGCCGTTCGACCGGCCGTCCAACCGGCCGTCCGCTTCGCCAGGTCTTCGTGCGCTACAAGATCCTCGCGCTGCTGTTCGCGGTCGTCGCGATCTGGGCGTTTTTCTCGGTGCTGACCGACGGCGCGTTCGTCACGCCGCGCAACGTGTCGAACCTGCTGCGGCAGATGTCGATCACCGGCATGCTCGCGTGCGGGATGGTGTTCGTGATCATCGCGGGCGAGATCGACCTGTCGGTCGGTTCGCTGCTCGGGCTGCTCGGCGGCGTCGCGGCGATCCTCGACGTGAACCGCCACTGGCCGGTCGCCGCGACGGTGCCGGCCGTGCTCGCGCTCGGCGTGCTGACCGGGCTCTTCAACGGCTGGTGGTCGACCTACCGGCGCGTGCCGTCGTTCATCGTCGGGCTGGGCGGGATGCTCGCGTTTCGCGGGATCCTGCTCGGCGTGACGGGCGGCTCGACGATCGCGCCGGTGTCGGACGGCTTCGTGTTCCTCGGGCAGGGCTATCTGCCGCGCGTGGCCGGCGACGGCCTCGCGCTGCTGCTGTTCGCGCTCGTCGTGCTGCTGGTCGTGCGGCAGCGCGGCACGCGGCGCCGCTACCGGCTCGCGGTCGCGCCGCTGTGGCAGGACGTCGTGAAGATCGCGGGCGCGGGCGCAGTGCTGCTCGCGTTCGTCGCGACGCTCGACCGCTACGGCGGCATTCCGGTGCCGGTGCTGCTGCTGCTCGCGCTGCTCGGCATCTTTTCGTGGATCGCGACGCAGACCGTGTTCGGCCGGCGCATCTACGCGGTCGGCTCGAATCTCGAGGCGACGCGGCTGTCGGGCGTCGATACGGATCGCGTGAAGCTCGCGATCTTCGCGCTGATGGGGCTGATGTGCGCGTTCGCCGGCATCGTGAACACCGCGCGGCTCGCGGCCGGCTCGCCGTCCGCGGGCTCGATGGGCGAACTCGACGCGATCGCCGCGTGCTTCATCGGCGGCACGTCGATGCGCGGCGGGTCGGGCACCGTCTACGGCGCGCTGATCGGCGCGCTCGTGATGGCGAGCCTCGACAACGGCATGTCGATGCTGGACGTCGACGCGTACTGGCAGATGATCGTCAAGGGCGCGGTGCTGGTGCTGGCGGTGTGGATCGACGTGGTGTCGCGCTCGAACCGGCGCTGACGCGGCGCCCGGCCGCCGGTCAACGAGAGGACGACATGAGACGGAACCCGGTTCCCATGCCCGGTGTCTCCGCGCTGGCGGCTGCGCCGCTCGCGAAGCCGGACGTCGAACACGACCACGCGCCGGTGCTCGGCCTGGGTGATCCGCGCGACCGCCGCGTCATCGCGGATGCGCTGCGCGCGCTGCTGCGCGAGCGCTCCGAAGCGCTCGCGTTCGCGATGCGCATCGCGGACGAGCGCAACCAGCCGAGGCCCGATCCGAACGATTTCGCGCTGACCGACATCATTCGGCTGGCGCGTGTCGTCGAGCGCGCGGAGCGATGCGGCGACGCCACGCGCGAGGTCGCGCCTGTCGCGGCGCGCTGACAAACCCCGCAAACGGTGATCGACGCGATACTCATCGGCGTCGACCTGGGCCCGAACCTGTCCGTCACCGGATCGCTCGCGACGATTCTGTGGCTCGCGGCGATCCGGCGCGAAGGGCAGCGGGTCGGCTTCGGCGAGTTTCTCGCGGTCGGCGCATGCGTGATGTTGCCGGCGTTGCTGCTCGCGCTGGCCGCGCGGCTCGCGCTCGGCGCCTGACGCGCGACCCTCGCCAGGCGACCGATTCGACTAGAACGAGTAGGAGAGCGACGCAAACAGGCTGCGCGGCGCACCCGGCGTGACCCACAGGCTGTTGTACGAGCTGACGTAGGTCGTGCGATTGAACAGGTTGTTCAGCACGACCGACGCGCGCAGGTGCTTGTCGACCTGCACATAGCCGTTCAGCTGCACGGTCGCATAGGCCGGCAGCTCGAAGCCGTCCTGCGTGTTCGCGGTGTTGCCGGCGCGGCGCCCGACATAGATCAAGCCCGTGCCGATGCCGGCCTTGTCCGCGAACGGCAGCGCGGTTTCGTACATGAGCAGCGCGCTGCCGCTCAGCTTCGGAATGTCGACGAGGCGCGCGCCGGGCGTCAGTACGGCATCGTGCGTGACCTCGGCATCGACGTACGCAAGGTTGACGATGCCGCGCAGGCCGTGGCCCAGGTCGCCGTTCCATTCGAATTCGACGCCGCGGCTGCGCACCTCGCCGGCCGCGCGCGAGAAGCCGGCGTTTGCCGGATCGGCGGTCAGCACGTTGCGCTTGTTGACGTAGAACGCCGCGACCGTCGCGAGCCAGCGCGTGCCGGCCCATTTCGCGCCGGCTTCGTAGCCGTGCCCCTTCTCCGGGTCGAACGCGCGGCCGTTGGCATCGGCGCCGTTGTTCGGCCGGAACGAATACGCGGTGTTCGCATACAGCGACAGCGCGGGGGTCATTTCGTACACGACGCCGAGGCGCGGACTCAACGCGGTCTGCAACTGGCTGCTCGTCACGCCCTTCAGGCGGTTCTCGACCGACTGGTGGAAGCGATCCCAGCGCAGCCCGGCGAGGATTTTCCAGTGCGGCCCGAACGCGAGCGTGTCCTGCGCGTAGGCGCCTTGCCCGTCGTCGCGCTCGAGCAGGTTGGTCGCGGTGCGCAGCGCGGGCGTCGGCTGGCCGTAGACCGGATCGAAGATGTCGATCGCATACGGCGCGGCGGCGCTCGGCGTCGAGCGCGCGACGAACTGGTCGTAGTTGAAGCGATACGCATCGACGCCCATCACGAGCGTGTGGCCGATGCCGCCGGTGCGGAACTTGCCGGTCGTTTCGAGGCGGCCTTGCAGGTCGTTCGAGTGAAACGCGACTTGCCGGTAGCGGCGCCACAGCGTGCGCCCGTCCGGCTGCAGCGCGAACGCTTCGGACGAGCGGCCGGACAGGTCGGTGTCGCGCTGCGCGAAGCCGGCATTGATCGACCAGTTCGCATCGACGCGATGCTCGAGCGTGAACTGGTGGCCCGTGTTGCGCACGTCGTAGTCGCCGTCGCGCGGCTCGCCGAGGAAGCGCGATGCCGGAATCGCGCCGAGCTGCCCGTTGACCGCCACCACGCCGCGATCGAGCGGCGCGCGCTGGCGCACGCTTTCGAACTCGTAGTGGAGCGTCGTGTCCGCGCCGATGTCCCACGTGAACGACGGTGCGAACAGGTAGCGTTTGCTCGACACCGTATCGCGGAAGCTGCCGTTGTTCTCGTTCATCGCGACGAAGCGGTACGCGAGCGATTTCGTGACGGGCCCGGTCGAATCGAGCGTCTGGCGCAACGCGCCGTAGCTGCCGGCCGATATGCCGATGGTGTTCGAGCGCGCGAACTGCGGCTGCTTCGTGGTGTAGCTGATGAGCCCGCCCGGATCGCCGCGGCCGTACAGCGCGGACGCAGGCCCCTTGAGCACTTCCATGCGCTCGAGGTTGGCGGTGTCGCGCGGCACGCTGATCCCGCGATTCCACGAGAAGCCGTTGACGAGGTAGTCGGTGCCGGACGTGTTGCCGTCGCCGGCAAACCCGCGCACCGCGTAGTTGTCCCACAGGCCGCCGAAGTTGTTCTGCCGCGCGACGCCGGCAACCCAGTCGTACAGGTCTTCGCCGCGCGTGGCGGCGACGGTCTGGGCCAGTTTCGCGTCGACGCTGCTGACCGCGAACGGGATTTCCATCACGTCCGTCTCGGTGCGCGTCGCGCTCGTCGATTCGGGCGCGCGAAACGGCGCGGTCGCGCGCTGCCCCGAGACCTCGATGGCGGGCAGCGACAACTCCTGCGCATCGGCGGCGCTCAGGCCGGCCGTGCCGACGACGATGGCCATCGGTGCGGCCGCCCAGTTCTTCCTGCTCATACCCCGTCCTTTGATGTGGTCTGCGTCCGGGCATGGCGGATGGCCTCGCGCCGACGTCGGTGTTCCAAACAGTACATTCGCGCCGAAATTTAATGCAAATGAGAGGCATTTGCAATCGTAAGTTGGTGGTGTTGCTGCGGGGGATGCGAAGCGCCCGGAAACGGGGCAGCGACCGTAGGCGCTTGTGCGGCCATTGGTGCTTGTAAATGCCGAATTGCGGGAATTTAGTTGGATCTGGGCGAGACGTGAAGCGCTGGGGCGGCGGCGTTTTGTGCCGGAAATGTGCGGCGAGAATCGGGTAAATGTGGATCGAATCGGCCGAATGGCGGCATTTTGGATGTTTGACAAATATCTCCCGGAAGCTGCCGTGCAGCCCGACCAGTCGTGCCGACGATCATATCCGGGAAAAAACGTCGGGTGACGTGTCGGCAAGACGCCGTTGCCCGGGGCGCGTCACCTGTAAACGTTGCGTCGCGGATAGCGACGGGTAAGCGCAAGGAAAATGATAAAAGCCCGAAATGCGTGACAGGCCGGAGAATGGATTGTGATGTTTCGCGGAATGACTTACTGAAATCCCTCTATAAAGGATTTGATTTAATGTCGGACCGGGGGTTTACACACGGTGCCGCGCGACGCGTTGCGCGAAGGGCGACAAGGGCGCGAAGGCGCCCGTATGCCGCTTAATCCGGGTCGGATTTCAGGCCACCGTCGATCCATCGCGCTTCGGACGCGCGAAGATGCGCGCGGATGGCCGTCTGGGCCGCAATCGGGTCGCCGGCCTGCAACGCGTGGAGTATGTCCTCGTGCTCCCGCACGGCGACGGTCCAGGTCTGAGGATTCTCCGCGTGGCCGCGCATGGCCGCGGCGATCGGGTCGTGGCGGCTGTCGAACAGCTCGCCGACGAAGCGGGTGAGCACCGAATTGCCGGCGGCTTCCGCGATCAGCATGTGGAACTGCCGGTCGGCTTCGACGGGCGATTTGCCGGCCTCCGCGAGCCGCTTCATGCGCTGCACCGTGCGGCGCAGGCGATCGAGCATCGCGGCCGTCATCCGCGCCGCGGCCAGCGCGGCGACGCTGCCTTCGATGGCCGCGCGCGCCTGCATCAGTTCCGACGGGCTGTCGCCGAGCGTGCCCATCGTGCCGACGTCGTCGGCCGCCGTGTCGCGCACATAAACGCCGGAGCCCATCCGGATCTCGATCTGGCCGCCGATTTCCAGCGCGATCAGCGCCTCGCGAAGCGACGGACGCGATACGCCGAGCGTCAGCGCCAGCTCGCGCTCGGGCGGCAGGCGTTCGCCGACCGCGAATTCGCCCTGACGAATCAACGCGACGATCTGGGCCGCGACCGATTGGTAAAGCCGCTTGGGTTCTGTCGATTTCATCCGATGGATCTTGGTCAATGCGCTTTCCGCGCAAGCGCGCGTCGCAAAGTCTATCACGCTCGCCGTGTCGCCCTGAACGGCAGCCCGTTCGTGCGGATGTGCGGGTTTTCACTATTGGTAAGAGCGGATTGAGATATATAAATTGGCTTGACCAAAAGTGGCTGGATTGCTGTAATTCATCGAAATTGGACTGACCAGACGAAAGCCAGGTCGGCCCTTCCCAAGGAGACGCAATGGCAATGCCTCGCAATCTGCCCGGTCAGGCCGCACAGCACGAAGCGGACCGGGAGATCCTGCGCCTGGAGGGGATTCGCAAGCGCTTCCCGGGCGTCCTCGCGCTCGACGGGATTCGCCTCGACCTGCGCCGCGGCGAGGTGCATGCGGTGTGCGGCGAAAACGGCGCGGGCAAGTCCACGCTGATGAAGATCATCAGCGGTCAGTACCTGCCCGACGAGGGCGTCGTCCACTATCGCGGCGCGCCGGTGCGGTTTCGTTCGGCCTCCGAAGCGCAGGCGGCCGGCATCGCGATCATCCACCAGGAACTCAATCTCGTGCCGCACCTGAGCGTGGCGGAGAACCTGTACCTCGCGCGCGAGCCGCGGCGCGGGCCGTTCGTCGACACGAAACGGCTCAATGCGGATGCGGCACGCTGCATCGCGCGGATCGGCCTGAACGTCGCACCGACGACGAAGGTCGGCGTGCTGTCCATCGCGCAGCAACAGATGGTCGAAATCGCGAAGGCGCTGTCGCACGACGCGCGCGTGCTGATCATGGACGAGCCCACGTCGTCGCTGACGGAGTCGGAAACGGTGCAGCTGTTTCGCATCATCGAGGAACTGCGTGCCGACGGCGTGGCGATCCTGTACATCTCGCACCGGCTCGACGAAATGGCGCAGATCGTCGATCGCGTGACCGTGCTGCGCGACGGGCGCCACATCTCGACCGACGATTTCGCCGACGTGAGCATCGACGAAATCGTCGCGCGCATGGTCGGGCGGACGCTCGACGACGCGTATCCGGCGCGGCAGTCGACGCCGACCGGCGAAGTGCTGCTCGACGTGCGGGAACTGCGCCGCGACGGCGTGTTCGGGCCGGTGTCGTTCATGCTTCGCAAGGGCGAGATCCTGGGCTTTGCCGGACTGATGGGCGCCGGGCGCACCGAAGTCGCGCGCGCGATCTTCGGCGCGGACCGCCCGGACGGCGGCACGATCGCGCTGCACGGCCGGCCCGTGACGATCCGCTCGCCGCGCGAGGCGATCCACCACGGCATCGCGTATCTGTCGGAGGACCGCAAGAAGGAGGGGCTCGCGCTGCCGATGCCCGTCGCGGCGAACCTCACGCTCGCGAACGTGCGCGGCATCGCGTCGCGCCTGGGCTTCCTGCGCTTCGACGACGAGCTCGACGTGGCGCGGCGCTACGTGCAGGACCTCGCGATTCGCACGCCGTCGGTGCAGCAGGTCGTGCGCAACCTGTCCGGCGGCAACCAGCAGAAGGTCGTCATCGGCAAATGGCTGTATCGCGGCTCGAAGATCCTGTTCTTCGACGAGCCGACGCGCGGCATCGACGTGGGCGCGAAATTCGCGATCTACGGGCTGATGGACCGGCTCGCCGCCGACGGCGTCGGCGTGGTGCTGATCAGTTCGGAACTGCCGGAGCTGCTCGGCATGACCGACCGGATCGCCGTTTTTCATGACGGTCGAGTGACCGCGTTTCTCGACACCCAACACACCAGTCAGGAGGAGATCATGCACTATGCGTCGGGGCGTCCCCATGCTTGAAATGACATCGGATCGAAGCCAGGCCGACGAACGGGCGGCGCGACAGCGGCGGCGCGACCTCATCCAGAAGTTCGCGGCGCTGGGCAGCCTGGTCGTGCTCGTGTTCGCGTTCTCCGTCTCGAGCGCGGCGTTCTTCTCGGTCGACAACCTGATGACCGTCGGCCTGCAGGTGACCTCCATTGCGTATCTCGGCGTGGCCGCCACCTGCGTGATCATCACCGGCGGCATCGACCTGTCGGTCGGCTCGGTACTCGCGCTGGCCGGCGTCTCGTCCGCGCTGCTGGTCAAGGCGGGCGTGCCGGTGCCGGCGGCCATGGCGGCCGGGATCCTGGTCGGCGCGCTGTGCGGGTTCGTCAACGGCATCTGCGTGACGCGCATGGGCCTGCCGCCGTTCATCGCGACGCTCGGCATGATGCTCGTCGCGCGCGGCATCGCGCTCCAGATCACGGGCGCTCGGCCGGTATCGGATCTCGGCGACGCGTTCGGCGCGCTGGGCAACGGTGCGCTGCTGCGCATCTCGCGCATCGGCGCGGACGGGTTCCCCGACACGACGTTCCCCGGCATTCCGTATCCGGTCGTGATCATGGTCGTGCTGTTCGTCGTGGTTTCCGTGCTGCTGTCGAGAACGTCGCTCGGCCGCCATATCTACGCGGTCGGGTCGAACGCGGAGGCGGCGCGGCTGTCGGGCGTGAACGTACAGGGCGTGAAGCTCTTCACCTACGTGCTGTCCGGCGCGCTCGCCGGCGTGACCGGCTGCGTGCTGATGTCGCGGCTCGTCACCGGGCAGCCGAACGAGGGCGTCATGTACGAGCTCGACGCCATCGCCAGCTCGGTCATCGGCGGCACGTCGCTGATGGGTGGCGTCGGCACGATTTCCGGCACGGCGATCGGCGCGTTCGTGATCGGCGTGCTGCGCAACGGCCTGAACATGAACGGCGTGTCGAGCTTCATCCAGCAAATCATCATCGGCGTCGTGATCCTGGGCACGGTCTGGATCGACCAGTTGCGCAATCGCCGGCACTGACCGGCAGCAGTTCCCACCAACGAGAAGCGGAGCGAGACATGAACAAATCCATCCTGCTGGCAGCATCGGCATGCCTGTTCGCGGCATGCAACAGCGGTGCGTACGCGGCGGGCGGCGAGATCGCCGTGATCGTCAAGACGGTCAACTCGAACTACTGGCAGAACGTGCAGAAAGGCGCGAAGGCAGCGCTCGACGGCGCCAAGGGCTACACGATGACGTTCCAGGGCCCCGCGGCCGAGTCCGACATCAGCGGGCAGGTCAACATGGTCGACAACGCGGTCACGCGCCATGTGGCGGGCATCGTGCTCGCGCCGTCCGATCCCGATGCGCTCGTGCCCGCGATCAAGAAGGCGTGGGAAGCGCACATTCCGGTCGTGCTGATCGACTCGGCGATCTCGGATGCCGGCAAGCCGTATTACCAGGCATTCCTGTCGACCGACAACGAGAAGGCGGGCGCGCTGTGCGCGAAGGCGCTGATCGACCGCGTCGGGCAGTCCGGCAAGATCGCGATCATGTCGTACGTGCCGGGCGCGGGTTCCGAAGTCAGCCGCGTCGGCGGGTTCCGCAAGTACATCGCGAGCCATTCGAAGCTGCAGATCGTCGGCCCGTACTACTCGCAGTCGCAAATGGCGAACGCGCTGAACCAGACGACCGACGTGCTGTCGGCGAACCCCGACCTGAAGGGCATCTTCGGCGCGAACGAGCCGACCGCGGTCGGGATGGGCCGCGCGCTGAAGCAGTCGGGCAAGGCGGGCAAGGTGGTGGCGATCGGGTTCGACGGCAACGAGGATCTGCAGGGCTTCGTGCGCGACGGCACGGTGCAGGCGATCGCCGTGCAGGGCTCGTGGCAGATGGGGAACCAGGGCGTGCGCACGGCGCTCGACGTCGTCGAACGCAAGCCGGCGCCGAAGCTGATCGATACCGGCGTCGTGATGGTCGACAAGCAGAACCTCGATTCGGAGGCGGCCAGGAACGTCCTGTACTGAGCGGCCGCGCAAGCCGCCCGCGCGCGGGCGGCGATTGCGCGCCGCGCCTCTTTCCCGCATCCAGTCACCACTCATGAACGCAAACGAAATGCGCGCATTGCCGCGCAGCGGGCTGACGGTGTCCGCGCTCGGCCTCGGCTGCTCGCAGCTCGGCGGCCTCTATCGCCCGATGTCGGCCGCCGATGCCGGCTCGCTCGTCGACGCCGCGTGGGCCGCCGGCCTGCGCTACTTCGACACCGCGCCGTATTACGGCTACACGCTGTCCGAGCGGCGCGTGGGCGCGGGGCTCGCCCCGCGCGAGCGCGGCGCGTTCACGCTCAGCACGAAGGTCGGGCGCCTGATGCGCGCCGACGCGAGCGTGCGCCCCGGCGACGACGGCTGGGCCGAGCCGTTGCCGTTCCGGCCCGTCTACGACTACAGCTACGACGGCATCATGCGGTCGCACGACGACAGCCGGCAGCGGCTCGGGCTCGCGCGGATCGACATCCTGTACGTGCACGACATCGGCGCTATGACGCACGGCGATCGTCACGCGCACTACTGGGAACAGCTGACCCGCGGCGGCGGGTTTCGCGCGCTGGACGCGCTGCGCGCGGGCGGCGAGATCGGCGGGTTTGGTCTCGGCGTGAACGAATGGGAAGTCGCCGCCGATGCGCTGAACGAAGCCGCGCTCGATGCCGTGCTGCTGGCCGGCCGCTACACGCTGCTCGAACAGACGGCGCTCGAACCGTTGCTCGACGCGTGCCGCCGCGCCGGGACGGGCATCGTGGTCGGCGGCGTGTTCAATTCCGGCGTGCTGGCCGGCAACGGCAAGTTCAACTATGCGGATGCAAGCGCCGACGTGATCGACAAGGCCGCGCGGCTCGGCGCGCTGTGCAAGCGCTTCGACGTCCCGCTGCCCGCTGCCGCGCTGCAGTTTCCGTTCGGCCATCCGGCGGTCGTGTCGTGCGTGGTCGGCGCGCGCAGCGTGGCCCAGCTGCAACAGAACCTCGAATGGTTCGAGCGCCCCGTGCCGGCCGAACTGTGGGCCGCGCTGCGCGACGAAGGGCTGATCGCGGCGCGCGCACCGGTGCCGGGAGCGCGCGCATGACGGCACGCATCGACGCCCATCAGCACTACTGGCGGATCGGCGCGCGGGCCGGCTGCTGGCCGCCGGCCGAACTCGACGCGATACACCGCGATTTCGGCCCCGCCGATCTGGCGCCGCTGCTCGACGCGGCGCGCATCGACCGCACCGTGCTCGTGCAATCGCTGCCGAGCGACGCCGACACGCGCTTCCTGCTCGATCTCGCGGACGACACCCCGACGGTCGGCGCGGTGGTCGGCTGGGTCGACCTGAAGGCCGCCGACGCGCCGGCGCGGATCGCGGCCTTTGCGGCGGCGCCGAAAGCGCGCGGGTTGCGCCCGATGCTGCAGGATCTGCCCGACGATGCGTGGATCGACGATCCGATGCTGGATCGCGCGGTCGCCGCGATGCTCGAGCATGCGCTGCGTTTCGATGCGCTGGTGATGCCGCGCCATCTCGATGCGCTGCATGCGTTCGCGCGGCGCCACCCGGATCTGCAGATCGTGATCGACCACGGCGCGAAGCCGTTCATCGAGCGCGGCGAGCTGCAGCCGTGGCTGTCGGCGATGTGCCGCCTCGCGAGCCTGCCGAACCTGCACTGCAAGCTGTCCGGCCTGTGGACCGAGGCCGGGCCGTCGGCCGGCGCGGACGCCGTGCGAGCGCGCACGCGGCCTTATGTACATGCACTGGCCGACCTGTTCGGGCCGGCGCGACTGATGTGGGGCAGCGACTGGCCGGTGCTGCGGGTCGCGTCGGCGTGCGGCGGCTACGGCGACTGGCTGGCCGCGTGCGAGGACGACTGCGCGCAGTTCCTCGGCTCCGCGGCGCTTGCCGACCTGTTCGGCGGCAACGCGCGCCGCTTCTACCGGATCGACGCCGCGCGCGGCGGTGCATGAACCCGATCGACAGGAATCCGCCATGCTCAGCGTGATTTGCGAATCCCCCGGCGTGCTGCACGTGCAGCATCGCGAACCGCCCGTGCGCGGCAGCGGCGAAGTGTTGTTGCGCGTGCAACGCGTCGGCATCTGCGGCACCGACCTGCACATCTTTACCGGCACCCAGCCGTATCTCGAGTATCCGCGCGTGATGGGCCATGAGCTGTCCGCCGTCGTGGCCGAAGCGGAACCCGAGTCGGGGCTCGGCGCCGGCGATGCGGTGTACGTGATGCCGTATCTGTCATGCGGGCACTGCGTGGCATGCCGTCACGGCAACACGAACTGCTGCGTGAACATCAAGGTGCTCGGCGTGCATCGCGACGGCGCGCTGGCCGAATATCTCAGCGTGCCCGCGCAGTTCGTTCACAAGGCCGACGGCATTTCGCTCGACCAGGCGGCGATGCTCGAATTCCTCGCGATCGGCGCGCATGCGGTGCGGCGCGCGGCGGTCCGCCCCGGGCAGCGGGCGCTGGTCGTCGGCGCCGGGCCGATCGGCATGGCCGCGATGATCTTCGCGAAGCTGCGCGGCGCCGACGTGACGTGCCTCGACACGCGGGCCGACCGCCTGGCGTTTTGCCGGCAGCACCTGGGTGTCGACGCGGCGGTGGAGGTCGGGCCGGACGACGCGGCGCGCCTCGCGGCGCTGACGGACGGCGAGTATTTCGATGCGGTATTCGACGCGACCGGCAACCTCGATGCGATGAATCGCGGTTTCGAATTTGTCGCGCACGGCGGCAAATACACGCTGATCTCGATCGTGCGCGGGCACGTCGCGTTCTCGGATCCCGAATTCCACAAGCGGGAAACTACCTTGCTCGCGAGCCGCAATGCGACGGCCGAGGATTTCGCGACCGTGCTCGACGCGATGCGCGCGGGGCGCATTCCCGACCGCGCGCTGAACACGCACCGGATGCGGCTCGAGGACGTGCCGGATGCGCTGCCGCGTCTGCTGGACGCGGGGCAGACCGTCGTGAAGGCGCTCGTCGAATGCTGATCCGCCGCCCGTCGGGCGAAGCCGGCATGCGCGACGAACGGCCTGCCTCCGGCCGTTTCGCTTGACCGGCGCCGCCACGGGCGGCGCCGGTCCACGGATCGATGCCTGTTGCCGGTTATGACGCCGACAGCGTGATCGACACGCCCGTCGCCGTATAGACCGGCGTCGCCTTGAAGCCGTCGACCGTCACCGTCGAGAACTTCGCGGCGCCTGCTGCCGCGTCGATCAGCGCGATGGTGTCGCCGGCTTTCGGCGCATAGCCGTTCACGAACTTCACGTGCAGCGTGCCGCCCGCGACGGTGAACGCGCCGCCCACGCGCAGGCGTCCGCCGCCGTTGCCGTCGATGTCGAGTTCGAGCGTCGTGTTGTCGAGCTGCGTGTAGCGGGTCGCGATCGTCACGGGTGCGCCGGCCGCGATCCGGATGCCGCCGCCGGAACCGACATACACGTCGCCGTTGCCGAACGCCATCGTGGAAGCGGCGGCGAGCGTGCCGCCGCTGACCTGCGTGCCGCCCGTATAGCTGTTGTTGCCCGCCAGCGTCAGCGTGCCGCTGCCTTGCAGCGTCAGCTTGCCGGCGCCCGCGATGTCGTTGCGCCACAGGTCGGCGGCGTTGAGGCCGCCCTTCGACGCGTCCATCGCGACGGTCACGTTGCCGTTGAATGCGCCGTAGCCGTCGGCGGCGGCGAACAGGTTCAGCCGGCCCCAGCCTTCCGCATCGTCCATCACCGGATAGCCGGACGGCAGTTCGGTGGTCTTCAGCACGACGCGCCGCTGGTCGGCGCCCAGGTACGGGAAGCGCGTCTGCAGCAGGATCTCCGCGCCCTTCGGCACGACCGGCGGCGCGCCGGTCGCGTCGATCGCGCCGAAGCCGTACGTCATGCGGCGCGTGAACGCCGCCTTGTTCGTCGCGTAGTCGGCGAACCGGTCGGTCGCCGTCGTGCCCGAGCGCGCGAATGCCGGGAAGGTCGCATCGGTGGTGCCGGTAAGCTGCTGCAGCGTCTGGTGTGCCTGGCCGTACGCGGCCTGCGCGTCGCTCGCGTACGCGGCGAGGTTGGCCGCGCTGACGGCCAGCGCGAGCATGCGGCCGCCGATCACGTCGAGCGGCGAGTGCATGCCGGCGAGGATCCGGTTCTCGCCGAGCTCGAGGCCGCGGCCGACCATTTCCTGGAAGCGCTCGGGCACGAGCCACGCCATCGTCACCGCATCGCGCATCGCTTCGGCCTGGTGGCCGCTGATGAAGCCGCCGTCGGTCGCCGGCGTCGTGCTTTCCGCGGGCACGAGCGTGGGCGCGACGACGACGCTCGAGCTCCAGCGATACGGCCGCGCATACTTGTAGAAGCGTTTCGCGGGTTCGGTCGACGCGTTGTTGCCCATTTCGTTGAGCAGGTCGACGACTTTCCCGAAACTCGCGTTGCCGCTGCTGCCGACGCCGACGTTGTTGCCGCTGTCGTTGTACAGCACGGTCGTGGCGTCGGCCGGCACGCTGGTGATGCTGGTCGTCTGCTGGGCCGCGGTGCGCCATGCCGCGGTGAGCGGCCCCATGCCGTCGGTCACGCTGTAGCCCTTGCCGCGCCGGTCGTCGTAATAGGCGGCGTCGGCTTGCTGCGGCGTGCGCGCGGTGGTCGCGTTGACCACGTATTGCACGTTCGCCGACAGCACCGCGTCGTTCAGGCTCGTGCCGCACGGCGTGCCGTTGCCGGGCAGCCCCGTGCAGGCGGAAGGCGAGATGGCCGGAAACGCACCGTTGGCCGGCGCGGTCACGCCCGCATCGACGAGCATCGTCGACGGCTGCCACAGGTCGAGGAAGCGGCTCACCACGCGCACGGCGGCGTTGGTCGACAGCGTTGCATAACGAGCGTCGCCGCGCTGGTTGGTCGCGACGTTGTCGACGAACGCGGGCACGCTCGGAACGGGCGCGCTGTCGACGAAGCCGGGGTCGGCCGGCGGTGCCGGGACCGCGGCGTTCGTCGAGCTCGTTGCGACGACATCGTCGCCGCCGCCGCAGGCGGCCAGTAGGATCGCGGTCGACAGCGCTGCGACGTGCAGCGGGAGACGGCTCGGTGACGCAAACATGCAAACTCCATCATGAGGGTAGAAGACGGAGCATTGTGGTGGCCGATCGTGACGCGACGGTTACGAAACCGCTTCACGTCATTCGGCGCGATCGAGAGCGTCCCGCTTTCGGCGGATGATGTTCAGTTTGTGTTCCTAAACGGGACGGATATCGAAAGCAATATGGATGCCGGTAGCGGTGCGACGCGGCTACGCGTGCGATGCGCTCGCCTCCAGCCGGAACAGGGATACCGACTCGGAAAGCTGATTTCCCTGTTCCTCGAGCGACTTCGATGCGGCGGCGGCCTCTTCGACGAGCGCCGCATTCTGTTGCGTGACTTCATCCATTTGCGTGATGGCCAGGTTGACCTGCTCGATGCCGCGGCTCTGCTCGCTCGATGCCGCCGCGATCTCGCCCATGATGTCGGTCACGCGCGCCACCGCCTGCGTCACCTGGTCCATGGTGTCGCCCGCATTGTGCGCGAGCCGCGAGCCGTCCTGGATCTTCTGGACCGATTGCGTGATCAGTTGCCGGATTTCCTTCGCGGCAGACGATGAACGTTGCGCGAGACTTCTCACCTCGCTGGCTACCACCGCGAAGCCGCGGCCTTGTTCGCCCGCGCGTGCCGCTTCCACGGCCGCGTTGAGCGCGAGGATGTTCGTCTGGAACGCGATCCCTTCGATCATCCCGGTGATCTCGGCGATTTTCGACGAGCTGTCGCTGATGTCCGTCATCGTTTCGACCACCAGTCCGACCGCGGTGCTGCCGCGCTGCGCGACTTCCGATGCGTTATTGGCCAGCGAGCTTGCCTGCTGCGCGTTGTCGGCGTTCAGTCGCACGGTGGACGTCAATTCTTCCATGCTGGATGCGGTTTCCTGCAGCGATGCGGCCTGCTGTTCCGTGCGCGACGACAGATCCTGGTTGCCGGACGCGATTTCGCTCGCGCCCGTCGCGACGTTGCCGGACGCGATGCGGACCTGCGAAATCAGCCGCACCAGATTGGCCTGCATTTCGCGCATGGAGGCCAGCACGCTGCCGCGCGGCGCGTCGACGGTGGCGGACCCGGCGGCGAGGTCGCCGCCGGCGATGCGCTGCGCGATGTCGCTGAGCGTGGCCGGCTCCGTGCCGAGCGAACGGGTCAGCCCTCGCACGATGATGACGCCCGCCGCCACCGCGCCCGCGACGGCGGCGAGGCAGATGATCATGAGCAGCATCCGCCGGGACGCATAACGGTCTTCCGAGTCTTTCACCATCTGCACGGAGCGTTCGCGCGTGTACAGCGCATAGGCCTGTGTTGCGTCGACCAGCTGCGCCAGAAGCGGTCGACATTGTTCGTTCATCATCGTGATGGCCTGATCGCGCCGGTTGTTCAGCGCGGCGTCGACGATCGCCCGCGCCACCGGGCCATACGTGGTTTCGATCTGGTTGATTTTCCGTACCAGCTCGCGCGCCTTGTCCGTCGCGTCGGTGCCTTCACCAACGGCGTTCCTGAGTTCGGCGAGCCGCGCGCTGACATCGCGGTCGGCCTGCAGTGCGGCTTCCTTCTCGATCTCCGTATCGCGTGGCGTTGTCACGAGCACCAGGTTGCGCGCCGCGATGGCGCGCCGATCGACGGCGACGCGTACTTTGTCCGTCAGGTCGGCGCGAGCGTTGAGGCCGTTGACGTAATTCGCGAATACCTCGTTCGCGTTGCTGAGCGATACGATGCCGAGGAACGAAACGAGCAGCACCACGCATGCCAGAAGGCCAAATGTAAGGGTGAGTTTCGTGCGAACCGTTAGCTGTTTGCTATGCATCTTTCGGGATCCGTTGCGTTGATGTTGGGTAGCGTTCCTTATTATCGGACTGGTTAAAAAAGTATTTAGGGTGCTTGAAAGGCGCAATCGTTTGCGGGGCGAGAAACTTCGAAATGGTCAAGAACGCACTGTTCGGAGCGTTCTCGCGAGAGGTTTTTACTTCAGACGTTATCGAGTGCGTGATTTCGGAAGCGACATGGTCATGAAACTGTCACTATCCGCCTGGATGACCATGAGATTGTCGATCGACGCGGGTTCGCCAGCCCGGAATGGAAGGCGTTTCACGTTCCGCGCGCGAAACCGCCGGATTGCCGGAACCGGCGAACGGCGGCAGCGGTACGATCGCGCGGCCGGCGAGCGGTACGCTGCATTACCGGGCGAGACGGAAGTCGAAAGGAAAAAGCGCCCGCAGTCGGCCGCAACGGCCGTCAAGCCGATTGCGCAAGCGATCCCGAGTCGCCGCGGCACACGCGGTTTCTACCGTGGCGCTTCGCCGTATACAACGCGAGGTCTGCCTGATGCGTGAGCGCGTCGATGGACGCCGGGCGTGCGCGATGCCCGGTCGCGTATCCGATGCTGACCGTGAAAGCCGGAACCGTCTCGGCGAATCCGGCGAGCCGGTTGCGTTCCACTTCCGCGCGAATGGCCTCGGCGACCTTCGCGGCGCCGCTTTCGTCCGTATCCGGCAGCACCGCGACGAACTCTTCGCCGCCGTAGCGCGCGGCGATGTCGGCGCGCCGCCGCGTGTGAGTCCGGATGCATTGGGCCAGGAACCTCAGTGCCGTGTCGCCCTGCGCATGCCCGTATCGGTCGTTGTACTGCTTGAAGTGGTCGGCATCGATGAACAGCACCGACAGGCTGCCTTCATTGCTGCGCTGGAGTCGCTTCCATTCGTCGGCCAGCGCGACGTCGAGCGCACGGCGGTTGTGCAGGCCCGTCAGCGGATCGGTGCGGGTGAGGTCGGTCAGCAGCGTCTGCTTGCGAAGATTGTCCCGCAATGCGAATGCGAGCAGCCAGACGACGGTGCAGAAGAGCGTGCAGATGAACGAGGCCGACACGCCGACCGACCATGACATGCGCGTGAAACCGGCCAGCACGTCGCGCTCGGCAGGGGCGACGACGGCAATCAGCGGGGTGCCGGGCACGCGCTGGAACGTATAGAGCCGCAAGGTTCCGTCGATGCGCGAGTAGGCCGCATAGAACCCCGAATCCTGGTTCAGCATGCGATCGAAGGTCTTCGACCGGCTCAGGCGAACCATCTGGTGTTCGCTCAGCGGCGGATTTCTGGCCAGGATGGTGCCGTCCGTGCGCAGGATCGCGCCGATGCCGTTCGGGCCGACGTTCAGTCGGGCAAGCAACTGATCGAAGTAGGCGATGTCGATGGCAACGATCGCGATCCCGTTGAACGCGTGGTCCGGACCTTCGACGCGCCGGGACAGCGCGATGGACTCCTTGCCGTTGCGCGAGCGCGCGCGATAGGCCTCGGATACGTAAAGGCCGACGTTCGCCGAGTCGCGATGGACCTTGAAGTAGTCGCGATCGCTGAAGTCCCAGTGGTGTGACGGGCCGCAGCACCCGTCTATCAGGAGGCCGTTTCGGTCCGTCACGCCCATGCCGGTCACGTATTGCGCGGCCGCGCGCTGGAACAGCAGATCGTGCCGCAGCCCGGCGTCCATATTCCGGACCTCCGGCTTGCCGAGATCGGATGCGAGTGCGATCAGCGCGTTGTTGGACGTTTCGACGGTCCGCGCGATCTCGCTGACCAGCACGGCGGCGACGTTGCGCGAAGTCTCGTGCGCGTGTTCGACGACGCCACTTCTCATGGCCCACAGCGTCATCGCGCTGATGCTCAGCGCGGCGAGCGACATCAGTGTGCCGAGCGCGCCGACGACAAGATGGTTTCGTCCCGCCCAGTCGGCGATTTTCTCGATGGAAGTGGATGCGGACATGCTCGCGCTCGTAGGGAATGCCCGGTGCGATGACCGTGGCGCGCTCAAATCCGGGTTAACGGCAGGTATGCGAGGAAATGGAGGCCTGCATGCGAAGCGAATCGGCGCGGCGTTGCCGCAAAAGTGTGCGGCAGCCGCGCCGGTTGCGCTGAAGCCGATCCGTCAGGCGGGCGCGCCGGATTCGTCGACGAGCCGCCCGAGCCGGACGACGGTGACGCCGGGCCGCAATTGCCGCAGCGACGGCATCACGAGCACGCAGTCGGGATAGGGCGTCACGACCGGGACCTCGTTCGACCAGCCGATCACGGTGCCGGCGTCCGGGAAATGTTCGAGCCCGGTGTAGTCGCCCGCGAAACGAAACACGCCGTTCGTCGCGACCACGGGCTCCGTCACCTGCACGACGCGCATCGTGTCCGGCAGCGGCAGGAACCAGTCGGCGGGCAGGTCGTCACGCTCGACCACGCCGGACGCGACCAGGAAGCGGGCCGTGGTGTCGCGGGCGACGTCCACCGCGCGTGCTTCCCAGTGCTGCCCGCATTCGACCAGCATCGCGCATTTCGGGCTGCCCGGTTCGCCGAATCCCGCGTAATCGCGCATCCGCGTGCCTTCCGGGTGGCCTTCGTCGCGGATCACGGTGGCCGGCGCGCCGACCCGGCGCGCGAGCGCGACACCCTTGTCGAGCGGCCCCGCGACGATCAGCGGCGCACTGCGCTCATGCATCGAATGCAGGTCGAGCAGCCAGTCGGCCGCGTCGACGAACGGGCGCAGCGCGCGGGCGCGATCGAGTTCGACCGAACGGGCCGACGGATCGTCGAGCACGGCGGGCGTCCACACGCGGTTGAAATCCTGGTCGACGAAGCGTGCCGCGTCCGGCTGTGCGGGATAAAAGCGCGCGTAGGCCGCGACGTTCGCGAACGACAGCGTGAGCGTGCCGCGGCGCGGCCGCACGCCGAGCGCCAGCAGCGCGTCGACGACGATCGCGCCGCAGACTTCGTTGCCATGCGTGAGCGCGTTGACCATCACGTTCGGGCCGGCCTCGCCGGATGCGAAGCGATAGACGTGCTCGACGCCGGTATTGCCCGCGCGGTGCGGCGCGAGGTCGGGAAACGAAACTTCGATCGGGTACGGAGTGAAAGCGGTCATGGCGGCGTACCGGGTAACGAAAACGTAAGGAAGGCGCGTGCGATCAGTCGAGCCCGCCCTGGCACAGGTACTTGATCGACAGGTAGTCGTCGAGGCCGTAGCGCGAACCTTCGCGGCCGTAGCCCGATTCCTTCACGCCGCCGAACGGCGCGGCCTCGCTCGCGAGCGCGCCCTCGTTGATGCCGACGATGCCCGTTTCGAGCCGCGCCGCGACGCGCGCGATCCGCCGGACGTCCTGCGTGTAGAAATACGCGGCGAGCCCGAACGGCGTGTCGTTCGCGGCGCCGACGGCTTCGTCCTCGGTATCGAACGGAAACAGCGCGGCGACCGGCCCGAACGTCTCCTCGCAACCGAGCTGCATGCCGGCGGCCGCATCGGCGAGCACGGTCGGCGCGTAATAGTTCGGCCCCAGTTCGGGCAGGCGCCTGCCGCCCGTCAGCACGCGGGCGCCGCGCTCGAGCGCATCGTCGACATGGCGCGCGATCTTGTCGACCGCGCGGGCGTTGATCATCGGGCCGATCTGCGCGGCGGGGTCGGTCGCGGGCGCGACTTTCAGCGCACTGACCCGCGCGGCGAGCTTCGCGGCGAAGGCGTCGTAGATGCGGGCCTGCACGTACACGCGGTTCGGCGACACGCAGGTCTGGCCGCCGTTGCGGAACTTCGCGGCCATCAGCCCGTCGACCGCGGCGTCGAGTTCCGCATCGTCGAACACGATGAACGGCGCATTGCCGCCGAGCTCGAGCGACAGCTTCTTGAGCGTCGCGGCCGATTCGCGTGCGAGCAGCTTGCCCACGGGCGTCGATCCCGTAAACGTGATCTTGCGCACGCGGCCGTCGGCGAGCCAGTCGGCCACCGCATCGATGCCGTGCTCGCGCGATGCGGCGATCACGTTCAGCACGCCGGGCGGCACGCCGGCTTCCTGCGCGAGGAACGCCAGCGCGAGCGCGGTGAGCGGCGTGTCCTCGGCCGGCTTCGCGACCACCGTGCAGCCGGCCGCGAGCGCGGGCGCGATCTTGCGCGCGATCATCGCGAGCGGGAAATTCCACGGCGTGATCGCGGCGACGACGCCGATCGGCTCCTTGACCGCAGTCAGCCGCTTGCCGCGCTGCTGTTGCGGAATCAGGTCGCCGTAGGTGCGGGTCGCTTCCTCGGCGAACCACAGCACGTACGACGCGCCATACGCGACTTCGCCGCGCGCTTCGGCGAGCGGCTTGCCCTGTTCGCGCGACATCAGTTTCGCGAGATCGTCGGTGTGCGCGACGATCGCCGCATGCCACGCGCGCAGGATCGCCGCGCGTTCGCGGGCCGGCGTCGCGCGCCACGCGGGCAGCGCGCGCACGGCTGCGTCGGTCGCGGCACGTGCGTCGGCGGCGCTGCTGTCGGGCAAGTCGGCCACGCGGTCGAGCGTCGCCGGATCGGTGACCGTGAAGCGACTGCCGTCGAGTGCGTCGCGCCACGCGCCATCGATCAGGTTTGCACTGCGAACGAGTTCGGTGCGGGAGAGGGTAAGCGGCATGGTTGGTCCTTGAATGATGTCGGCTCGACGGCGGCAGGCGGGCGCGTCGCGACGACGCACGTACGGCGCGGCGGCCGCCTGCCGCTCGTCAGTGCCGTTCGCCGAACAGCGATTCGAGCGGATAGTGCCGCTTGACGAACGGCGACTTGATGATCACGTAGCTGAAATACTTCTCGATGCCGATGTTCTGCTCGAGCAGCCCTTCGACGATCGTCTGGTAGTGGCTCACGCTGCGCGTGACGAACTTGAGCAGATAGTCGTAGCCGCCGCTCGCGAGATGGCACTCGACGATCTCGTCGACATCGCGGATCGCCGCGACGAACCGGTCGAAATCCTCGCGCCGGTGGTCGGCGAGCGTGACCTCGGTAAACACCACCTGCACGTCGCCGAGCTTCTCGAGCTGGATGTGCGCGCCGTACCCGGCGATGTAGCCGGCTTTCTCGAGCCGCTTCACGCGGATCAGGCACGGGCTCGGCGACAGTCCGACCGCATCGGCCAGTTCGACGTTGGTCATGCGCCCGCGCTTTTGCAACTGGGAAAGAATGCGCAGGTCGATCCGGTCTAGCTTGCTGTCCGTCATGTTCGCGTGAGAAGGCAGAAATGGAATGTCCGGTTACTTTAGAGTCGAACGGTAGCCGCCACAAGTCCGGCTTTCCCTCGCCCGCTTCATGGCTGACTCATGCCCGACTCACGCCGGCTGCGCATGGGCGGCGTCGAGCGCGCGCTGCACGCCCGCGTCGGCCAGCACGTCGTCGAGCGTCTTGCGCACGCGCTCGAACATCAGGTCGAACTCGCCGGCCGTGAAGCTCAGCGCCGGCGCGAAACCGAGCACGCCGTCGCCGAACGCGCGGAACACGATGCCGTTCGCGTACGCGGCCGCCGTGATCCGGTCGGGCAGGTTCAGCGCCGGGTCGAAGCGCGTCTTGCGCGCCTTGTCGGCCACCAGCTCGAGCGCGCCGAGCAGGCCCGCCGAACGCGCCTCGCCGACCAGCGGGTGGTCGCGCAGCGCGGCAAGGCCCGCCGCGAAGCGCGGCGCCATCGCCTGGCCGTTCGCGAGCAGCCCGCCTTCGTGATAGAGCCTCAGCACCTCGAGGCCGATCGCGGCGCTGACCGGATGCGCGGAATACGTGTGGCCGTGCCCGACCACCGCGGAATCGGTGCGGCTGCCCGCGATCCCTTCATAGATTTCGTCGGACATCAGGACCGCGCCCATCGGCGCATACCCGGCCGTCAGGCCCTTCGCGACGGTCATCAGGTCCGGCTCGACGCGTTCGGTCTCGCACGCGAACAGCGGGCCGGTGCGGCCGAAGCCGGTGATCACCTCGTCGGCCACGAACAGGATGCCGATGCGCCGGCATGCGTCGCGCATCGCCTTCAGCCAGCCTGCCGGCGGCACGATCACGCCGCCGGAGCCTTGCACCGGCTCGCAGAAGAACGCGGCGACGTTGTCCGCGCCGAGTTCCGCGACCTTCGCTTCGAGCGCGGCGACGGACGCGGCGATCAGCGCCTGCGGATCGTCGCCGAGCGGGTGGCGATACGGGTAGGGCGACGGAATGTGGTGCTGGTCGGCGCGCGGCAGGTCGAAATGGCGGTGGAACGCGGGCAACGCGGTGAGCCCGGCGCCGATCGACGACGAGCCGTGATAACCGCGCTCGAGCGCGATCATGTGCTTCTTCGTCGGGCGGCCGGTCGCGTTGAAATAGTGCGTGATGAAGCGCACCGCGGAATCGACGGCGTCCGAGCCGCCGAGCGTGAAGTACACGCGGTTCAGCGACGCGGGCGCGAGCGCCGCGAGCCGCTCGGCGAGCTCGATCGCGGGCTGCGACCCGAAATGGAAATAGCCGGTGGCATAGGGCAGCTTCGCCATCTGCTCGGCCGCCACCTTCACGATGCTGTCGCGGCCGTAGCCGACATTCACGCACCACAGGCCGGAAAACGCGTCGAGCAGCGTGTGGCCTTGCGCATCGCGCAGGAACACGCCGTCGGCGGAGTCGAGCACGGTGACGCCGCGCGCCTCGTGCGTGCGGTAATTGACGACCGGGTGGATCAGGTGTTGGCGATCGGCTTCGATCAGCGCGGAGTAGGTCATGGCAGGGCGGGACTCTCGTCGGGTGTCAGCGATGGAGTCATCCTAACGAGCGAGAAATGCGCGCGTGCCTTCAATTTGCCGGCTGAAACGTACGGGCGCGGCGTTTGCACGGCGCGCTTCGGCATTTTCTGCTGCGCCCGCGCGCCGGTGCGGATGAGCGGTCAGTAGCCGCGCGCGCGATCGACGACGCCGATCATCGGCTGGCCCGCGCGATGGCGCGCGAGGTTCGCCAGCACGGCGTCGACGGCGGTGTCGGGCCGCGTCGCGCTGGCGATGTGCGGCGTGATCCGGATGCGCGGATGGGTCCAGAACGGGTGTCCGGCCGGCAACGGTTCGGGGTCCGTCACGTCGAGGATCGCACTGTCGAGCCGGCCGCTGTCGAGCGCCGCGAGCAGCGCGGCCGCGTCGAGCTGCGGGCCGCGGCCGACCTGCACGAGCGACGCGCCGGCCGGCAGCGCGTCGAACACGCGCGCGCCGAGCAGCCCGCGCGTGCCGTCCGTCAGCGGCAGCAGGCAGATCAGGATGTCGGTGTGCGCGAGAAACGCGTCCAGCGCCGCCTCGCCCGCATGGCATTCGACGCCGTCGAGCGTGCGCGGCGTGCGGCTCCAGCCGGCGCACGGGAAGCCGAAGCGCCGCAGCATGTCGAGCACGGCCTGGCCGAGCGTGCCGAGCCCGAGCACGCCGATGCGGCGCGATGCGGCCGCGCGCACCGGCCGCTCGTGCCATACCTGCGCGCGTTGCTGCGCCGCGTAGTCGAACAGGTCGCGATGGATCGTCAGCACGGCCTGCGTCACATACTCGACCATGCCGTCGACGATGCCGGGCTCGATCATCCGCACGACCGGGATATGCGCGGGCACGCGCGACAGGTCGAACTGGTCGATGCCGGCGCCGACGGAGAACACGATCTCGAGGTTCGGCAGCAGCGCGACCGGATCGTCGGGCGGCTGCCACGCGGCGAGGTAGCGCACCGCGTGCGGATCGCCGATGTCCGGCCAGATCCGGAACGCGAGATCGGGTGCTTGCTGGGCGAAACGGTGCGCCCATTGCGCGCCGCGCACCGGATCGGCCTTGTAGAGGAAGCTCATCGGATGCGTGGCTCAGCCGAGCGCTTGATTCACGATCGCGAACGCGCGCAGCGCCGGGTCGCGCGCGGGCGCGTCCCCGCGCGCCATCGCGACGACCGTGTCGACGCGCGGCAGCCCGAGCCCCTGCAGCCAGTCGGACAGGCCGCTGTCGCCCGGCACGTCGAGCCGCACGAACATGCCCTCGTGCAGCGCGAGCCAGTGGCTGATGAGCGCCTGCGCGCGCAGCGCGTCCGGCGCGATCACCGGCCCGATCGCATGGCCGCGGCCGAACCGGCGGAACAGCGCGAAGCCGAGCAGTTCGCCGTCGCGGTCGAGCGCGATGCCGTTGGCGACGTCGAGCAGCGCGTCGGTCACCGCGTCGCGCGGATAGCCGGCCGCGCGCGATGCGAGCGCCGCGAGTCGCGGGCCGTCGTTCGTGCCGAGCGGCCGCAGCCGTTCGCCGGGCGGCAGCGAGATCAGCGGCGGCTGGAATACGGTGCCCTGGTGCTGGTCGATCGTGCCGATCGCGTGGAAGCCGAACTTCGCGTACAGCGGCTCGCCGGCCGGCGTCGCATGCAGGAACACCGTGCGCGGGCCGAAGCCGTCGACCAGCCGCGCGAGGAGTTCGCGGCCGATGCCGCGGCCCTGGTGCTCGGGCGACACGATCACCATGCCGAGCGACGCGTGCGACTCGCCGAAGCGCCAGCCGAGCGCGGTGCCGACGACGCCGGTTTCGTCTTCGGCGACGAAGCCGCTGCCGAGCTGCAGCACGAAGCGCCAGTCGTCGACCCGATGCGGCCAGTTGAATGCTTGCGACAGCCGATGCGCGGCGGGCAGGTCGCTTTCGGCGAACGGACGATAGGTAAGCGTGCGGGAAGGATTGAGGTCGGCCACGCCGGACTCCGGATTGGTAGGAATGACGCATCCACTCTGCCAGCGGCGGCACGGTGCGGATAGGACGATTCGCCTGTTTTTCGGCGATCGCGGCCCGTCGCGCGAAATCGACGCAAACCGGCTCGAACGGCACGGCGCAACGCGCGCTCCGTGCCGGCGCGGACGGTCAATCCGGCAACTTCTGCTGCGTGAACGCCCGTACGATTGAAGCAGCGCAGCGTGCTCGCCGCCCGCCGGGATCGCGCCGCAGATCGTGCCGTGCAGGCCCGGCAACACGCGGCGATCGTGCGTTTCGAGCGGTATCGAACGATGCGCGAAGGATTTATTGCCCTGATTCAATTGCATTCAACCCAGCCCGTCCCCGGCCCTGCCGGGGCTTCACACCGACAGGACGTCACCATGATCCAATTTGAACCGAAATTCATCACGTTCGACTGCTATGGCACGCTGACCCGCTTCCGGATGGGCGACATGGCGCGCGAGGTTTACGCCGACCGCCTGTCGCCGGTCGATCTCGAGGAATTCGTGCGCGTGTTCGCCGGCTATCGCCTCGACGAAGTGCTCGGCGCGTGGAAGCCGTATCGCGACGTCGTCGTCAACGCGATCCGCCGCACCTGCAACAGGCTCGGCGTGAAGTTCGACGAAGCCGAAGCCGAGCGCTTCTACTTCGCGGTCCCGACCTGGGGCCCGCATCCGGACGTGCCGGCCGGCCTGTCGCGGCTCGCGACGAAGTACAAGCTGGTGATCCTGTCGAACGCGTCGGACGACCAGATCATGAGCAACGTCGACAAGCTCGGCGCGCCGTTCCACGCGGTGTTCACCGCGCAGCAGGCGCAGTCGTACAAGCCGCGCATGCAGGGCTTCGAATACATGTTCGACAAGCTCGGCTGCCAGCCGCAGGACGTGCTGCACGTATCGTCGAGCCTGCGCTACGACCTGATGACGGCCGAGGATCTCGGGATCAAGCACAAGGCGTTCGTCAATCGCGGTCACGAGCCGGGCACGCCGTTCTACAACTACTACGAGGTATCCGACATCGGCCATCTCGCGACGCAGCTCGGCCTGTAAGCGGCGCATCGGCGGCGCGCGCACGGGTCGTGCGTCGCGCCGCCGCCCGGGCACGCCCGGGCGAATCCACGGAGCGGCCGGGCCGGCCGCTTCGTCGTGCGCGTACGATCAGTGCACGGATCGAGGGTAAATACCGATGCGATGACGTTCAAGGTGGGGCCGCCAGCGCCGATATATGTACCGAATGGTTAATATCGCGAGGCTCCCGCATGAAGTTGTCCACGAAACTGCTGATGCTCGTCGCGGCCGCGCTGCTCGGCGTCGTATTGCTCGCCGCGATGTCGCTGCAGACGCTGCGCGGCGCGCTGATCGACAGCCGTCGCGAAGAGATCGTCATTCTTTTGACGAAGGCCGAACATCTGGTCAATTCGTACCGCGCGTTGCAGGCGAGCGGTACGCTCACCGCGGATCAGGCCCAGCAGCAGGCAAAAGCCGCGCTGTCGGCGCTCAACGCGGATACGAAAAGCTACTACTGGGTCACGACTGCCGACGGCGTCAACCTGGTTCACCCGAACGCGAAGTTCGTCGGCACGCGGGCCAAGGGCAACCGCACGACCGGCGGCCTGACCGATAGCGAGGCTTACCGCGCCGGGATGGCGCAGGCCCATTTCGCGCTCGTCGACGTGCTGGTCAAGCGCAGCCCCGACGCGGATGCGGTGCCGAAACTGCAGGGCGTGGTCGCCATTCCGGACTGGAACTGGTGGATCGGCACGGGATTCTTTTACGACGATATCGACGCGGCCTTCACCCGGCTCGCGATGGTGCTGGGCGCCATCGCGCTCGTCATCGCCGCGACGCTGGCGGCAATCGCATGGGGCGTCCTGCGCAGCGTCAGGCGCACGCTGGGCGGCGAGCCGGCGCACGCGACGCACATCGCGGCGCGCATCGCCGCCGGCGAACTGGACGTCGAGTTCGATGCGGCCAAGGCCGCGCCGGGCAGCCTGCTCGCGGCGCTCGGCGAAATGAAGGCGCGCCTGACCGAGACGATCGCCGAAATCCAGACCACGACCCATTCGATCGCCGTCGGCACCGGCGAGATCGCACAAGGCAACCTGGACCTGTCGCAACGCACGGAGGAGCAGGCCGCGTCGCTGCAGGAGACGGCCGCCAGCATGGAACAGATCACGTCGACGGTCCGGCAGAATGCCGAGAATGCGCGTCAGGCCAATGCGCTCGTCACCACGGCCAAGGAAGCGACCGAACTCGGCGGTGCCGCCGTGCAGGAGGTCGTCGAAACGATGCGGCAGATTTCCGAAGAGTCGGTGCGGATCGCCGACATTACCGTCGTGATCGAAAGCATCGCGTTCCAGACCAACATCCTTGCGCTCAACGCCGCGGTCGAAGCGGCGCGAGCCGGCGAGGAAGGGCGCGGGTTCGCGGTCGTGGCCTCGGAGGTCCGCTCGCTCGCCCAGCGCAGCGCCGCGGCGGCGAAGGACATCAAGGGGCTGATCGAGGTGTCGGTCGAGAAGGTCGGCAGCGGCAGCCGGCTCGTCGAGGCGGCGGGGACGCGCATGACGGAGATCGTCCGGTCGATCGACCGGGTGGCCGACATCATGGGCGAGATCTCCACGGCCTCCGCCGAGCAAAGCACCGGCATCGAACAGGTCGGCAAGGCGGTGTCGCAAATGGATGAAGTCACGCAGCAGAACGCCGCGCTCGTGGAGCAGGCTGCCGCTGCCGCTTCGTCGCTGGACGAACAGGCGGCACGGTTGAGGTCCGCGGTAGCGGTGTTCCGGCTGGCCGGCTGAGCGGCCGCCCGGGCGAGCAACCGGGCGCGGCGCGCCCGCGTCAGAAGATCACATACATTTTGCGCATCGTCTCGCGCACGTCCCACAGCCTTTCGGTGATTGCGGCAAAGAACAGCGTGTCGCCCGCGCCGAACTCGATCGCTTCCTCGCCATCCGGCGCAAACGTGCCGGTGCCCGCGAGGAAATGCATCGCCTTCGCTTCCTTCACGCCGCGCCGGTAAGTGCCCGGCGTGCATTCGAACACGCCGGTGTCGAACGCCTCGCTGCCCGGGATCACGACCTGCCGGCCCGACACACGTGCGGGCTCGGTGCCGGGCAATCCGGCCGTGCCCCAGTCTTCGGGCAACGCGGTGTCGACTGAGCGGGAAATCTTCTGAACTTTCATGCGTGGGTGTCCTCGCGGTGACGGGAAATCGCCCCGGCGCAGCGGCTGCGAGGGCGGCGCACTGTCGCACGCGCGCGCGGCTGGCGACCAGGACATTTCGCTCGTTTCGATCTGCATCGGCCCACGCACGCGCAATCGACGCAAAACATGCGGTTTGGGGCCGCCGAACGCGTTTCGGATGCCGAACGGGCAATTTTGTCGGTGCAATCTGCGGCGGCCGCCGCTTTACGATTCTGTTTGTCACGCATCTGTCGCGAATGGATCAGGAAGGGGCGGCGGCACACGCGGGCGCGCAGCTGATCATGCTGCGCGGACGGCCCAAAACGGTCGAATCGTGTCGTGCAGGCGCCCCGAATCGCGACAACCGCCATTTTGGCGGTGCTTAAATGAACTCAATGCGTACGACGTTGCACTCGCTACCAGCAGGCGGGCGCGGCGGGAATCACGAACCACGCTGGACCCCAGGACCCACTTTCCACAGTCAGGAGCAGTTCGGATGAGCGACGATATCGACAACGGCGGAGATCACCGCGGCTTCACGCGCCGCGACATGATGCGGACCATGGCGGCGGCCGGCATGATGGCCACCGGCGCCGGCGGACTGCTGATGGGCGCGCAGCCGGCGTTCGCCGCGCCCGCGCCGAAGCGCGGCGGCAAGATCCGCGTGGCGAACGAATCCGGTTCGACGGCCGATACGCTCGACCCGGCCAAGGGCTCGACGGGCGCCGACTACATCCGCTTCTTCATGTTCTACAGCGGCCTCACGCAGTTGGATGCCAGCCTGACGCCGCAGATGAACCTGGCCGAATCGCTGCGGACGACCGACGCGAAGACCTGGGTCATCAAGCTGCGCAAGGGCGTCACGTTCCACGACGGCAAGACGGTCGGCCCGGCCGACGTCGTGTTCTCGCTGCTGCGCCACAAGAACGCGGCCACGGCTTCGAAGGTCAAGACGATCGCCGACCAGTTCACCGACGCGAAGGCGACCGGGCCCGACGAAGTCACGCTCACGCTCGCCAGCGCGAACGCGGACCTGCCGGTGATCCTCGCGACGCCGCAGTTCGTGATCGTCAAGGACGGCACGACCGACTTCACGACCGGCATCGGCTGCGGCCCGTACAAGCTGAAGACGTTCAAGCCGGGCGTGTCGACGGTCGGCGTGCGCAACGACAGCTACTTCAAGCCGGGAATGCCGTATCTCGACGAGATCGAGCTGATCGGCATCAGCGACAGCGCCGCGCGCCTGAACGCGCTGCTGTCGGGCGACGTGCACCTCGTGAATGCGATCGATCCGCGCTCGACGCAGCGCGTCGCGTCGACACCCGGTTATGCGCTCAGGGAAACCAAGTCGGGGCTCTATACCGACCTCATCATGCGCAGCGAAAGCCCGCTGACCGCGAACCCGGATTTCGTCGAGGGGATGAAGTACCTGTTCGACCGCGAGCAGATCCGCTCGGCGGTGTTCCGCGGCTACGCGGTGATCGGCAACGATCAGCCGATTCCGCCGGGCCATCGCTACTTCAACGCGTCGCTGCCGCAGCGGCCGCACGATCCGGACAAGGCGAAATTCCTGTTCCAGAAAGCGGGCGCGCTGGGCGTGACGCTGCCGCCGATCTACGCGACGTCGGACGCGAACGGCTCGATCGAGATGGCCGTGCTGCTGCAGCAGGCCGGCCAGAAGATCGGACTGAACCTGCAGGTGAACCGCGTGTCGGCCGACGGCTACTGGTCGAACCACTGGATGAAGCATCCGCTCGGCTTCGGCAACATCAACCCGCGCTCGAGCGCCGACGTGCTGTTCACGCAGTTCTTCAAGTCGGATGCGCCGTGGAACGAGTCGGGCTGGAAGAACGCGAAGTTCGATCAGCTGCTGCTGGCCGCGCGTTCCGAGACCGACGATGCGAAGCGCAAGCAGATGTACGGCGACATGCAGGCGATCGTCGCGCAGCAGGGCAGGGTCGGCATCCCGGCGTTCATCAGTTTCCTCGACGGCTACGACAAGCGCCTCGGCGGCCTTGGTTCGATCCCGACCGGCGGGATGATGGGCTTCATGTTCGCCGAGAACGTGTGGTGGAACGCGTGACGCCGTTGCCCGTCGCAGCCGCGTTGCCGGTGCGGGTTGCCGCGCCGGCAAAGCTCGAACTTTCCCTGAGGGCCGCGCCATGAACCGCATTCTGCTCGGACTGATCGGCCGCCGCATCGCGGTCACCGCGCTGACGCTGCTGATCGTGTCCGTGATCATCTTCGCGATCACGAACCTGCTGCCGGGCGATGCCGCGCAGGCCGCGCTCGGCCAGTCCGCGACGCCGGAAACGGTGGCCGCGCTGCGCCAGCAGTTCGGCCTCGACATGCCGGCCCACGTGCGCTATGTGCACTGGCTCGCGGGCCTGCTGCACGGCGACTTCGGCCGTTCGCTGTCGAGCGACATGCCGGTGTCCGACATGATCGGCGGGCGCCTGCCGAAGTCGCTGACGCTCGCGGCGATCACGACCTGCGTATCGGTGCCGATTGCACTGGTGCTCGGCATTCTCGCGGCGGTCAAGCGCGAGTCGGCGATCGACCGCGCGATCAGCCTCGGCACGCTGTCGCTCGTCGCGACGCCGGAATTCCTGATCGCGACGGTCGCCGTGCTCGTGCTGGCGGTGAAGCTGCACTGGCTCTCCGCGCTGTCGTACAGCGGCCCGATCGAAAGCGTCCACGATTTCCTGCGCGCGTATGCGATGCCGGTGCTGACGCTCTGCGCGGTCGTGATCGCGCAGATGGCACGGATGACGCGCGCCGCGGTCATCGAGCAACTGAGCGCGTCGTATGTCGAGATGGCCGTGCTCAAGGGCGCGAGCCCCGCGCGCGTGGTGCTGCGCCATGCGCTGCCGAACGCGATCGGGCCGATCGCCAATGCGATCGCACTGAGCCTGTCGTATCTGCTCGGCGGCGTGATCGTCGTCGAGACGATCTTCAACTATCCGGGCCTCGCCAGCCTGATGGTCGATGCGGTCGGCAACCGCGACTTCCCGCTGGTGCAGGCGTGCACGCTGATCTTCTGCGTGGCCTATCTGACGCTCGTGCTGTTCGCCGATCTCTGCTCGATCGTGTCGAACCCGAGACTGCGGACCTGACCGTCCCGTCCTTCTCCCGAGATGCCGAACATGCACCCGACCGAACCCGTACAACGCAGCAGCGCGCTGCCGCCGCCCGGCGATCCGCGCCCGTCGCGGGGCGACACGCCGCCTGCCGCACCTTCTCCCGAGCAGCCGCGCAAGCGCCGCGCGATGCGCCCGGCATTGACCACCGGCGGCTGGATCGGCCTGTCGATGGCCGGCCTGATGCTGTTCGTCGCGGTGTTCGCGCCGTTCCTCGCGCCGCACGAAGTCGGCACGATCGTGACGCCCGACGTGTTCGCGCCGTTCAGCGCGAAGCTGCCGTTCGGCTCGGACTTCCTCGGCCGCGACATGCTGAGCCGGATCCTGTACGGCACGCGGCTGACCGTGCTGCTGGCGCTCGCGGCGGTGCTGCTCGCCGCGCTGACCGGCACGACGCTCGGGCTGCTCGCGACGGTGTCGGGCCGCGTGGTCGACGAAACCATGAGCCGCGTGCTCGATGCGCTCACGTCGATCCCGTCGAAGATGTTCGCGCTGATGATCGTCGCCGCGTTCGGCTCGTCGCTGCCGCTGCTGATCGTGACGGCCGCGATCAGCTACATGCCGGGCTCGTACCGGATCGCGCGCGCGCTGGCGGTCAACATCAGCACGCTCGAATTCGTGCAGGTCGCACGAGCGCGCGGCGAGAGCGCGCTGTACATCGCGTGCGTCGAGATGCTGCCGAACATGATTCACCCGATGCTCGCCGACACGGGGCTGCGCTTCACGTTCGTCGTGCTGCTGCTGAGCGGCCTGAGCTTCCTCGGGCTCGGCGTGCAGCCGCCGTATGCGGACCTCGGCTCGCTCGTGCGCGAGAACATCGCCAGCCTCGGCGACGGCTCGGCCGTCGCGATCATGCCCGCGGTCGCGATCGCGATCCTGACGGTGGGCGTCAACCTGTTGATCGACGGCTTGCCGCATCGCGGCCGCCGCAAGGGTGCGGCGGGCGCCGCGGGAGCACACTGATGCGACACGAATCGAACCCGCTCGTCGAGGTGCGCGGGCTGCGCGTGGTCGGCGGCCGGCCGGGCGGTGCGGAAACGACGATCGTCGACGGCGTCGACTTCGACGTCCGGCGCGGCGAGGTGCTCGCGCTGATCGGCGAATCCGGCTCGGGCAAGACGACCATCGCGCTGTCGCTGATGGGCCATGCGCGCGCCGGCTGCCGGATCGCCGGCGGCTCGGTCAAGCTCGACGGGGCGGACGTCTGCGCGCTGTCCGCGCAGGCGCTGACCGCGCTGCGCGGCCGCCGGGTCGCGTACATCGCGCAGAGCGCGGCCGCCGCGTTCAACCCGTCGCGCACGATCCTCGACCAGGTGATCGAGAGCGCGCTGATCCACCGGACGCTGACGAAGCGCGACGCGCAGGCGAAGGCGGTCGAGCTGTTCCGCGCGCTTGCGCTGCCGGAGCCGGAGACGATCGGCAAGCGCTATCCGCACCAGGTGTCGGGCGGCCAGCTGCAGCGTCTGATGGCGGCGATGGCGCTGATCACCGATCCGGAGCTGGTGATTCTCGACGAGCCGACGACGGCGCTCGACGTGACCACGCAGATCGACGTGCTGCAGGCGTTCAAGAGCGTGATCCGGCGCTACGGCATGAGCGCGGTGTACGTGTCGCACGATCTGGCCGTCGTCGCGCAGATGGCCGACCGGATCATCGTGCTGAGCGACGGCGTGATCCGCGAGTCGGGCGACACCGAACAGATCCTGCATGCGCCCGTGCATCCGTACACGCAGAGCCTGATCGCGGCGGTCGCGCCGAGCGATGCCGAACCGGCGGAGAAATCCGCGCCCGCCGCGCCGGCGCCGCTGCTCGACGTGCGCGGCGCGATCGCCGGCTACGGCGGCCGCACCGCGAAAGGCTGGCCGGCCAAGGTGATCCTGCACGAAGTGGACCTGCACATCGGGCGCGGCCAGACGGTCGGCGTGATCGGCGAATCGGGCTCGGGCAAGACCACGCTCGCGAAGGTGATCGCGGGCCTGGTGCCGGCCACCGGCGGGCAGATCCTGCTCGACGGCGAGCCGCTCGCGCTCGATACGGCCAAGCGCACGAAGGAGCAGCACCGCCGCGTGCAGATCGTGTTCCAGAACGCGGATACCGCGCTCAATCCGGTGCATACCGTCGAGCGCACGCTCGCGCGACCGCTCGCGTTCTATCACGGGATCAAGGGCGCGCGCGCACGGCGGCGCGTCGCGGAACTGCTCGAGCTCGTGCGGCTGCCGCAGGCCGTCGCCGGGCGGCGCACGGGCGAATTGTCCGGCGGGCAGAAGCAGCGCGTGAACCTCGCGCGCGCGCTCGCGGCGGAGCCCGACCTGATCCTGTGCGACGAAGTGACGTCGGCGCTCGATACCGTGGTCGGCGCCGCGATCATGGATTTGCTGCGCGAACTGCAGGCGAAGCTCGGCGTGTCGTACGTGTTCATCACGCACGACATCGCCAAGGTGCGCGCGATCAGCGACGACATCGTCGTGCTGTACGCGGGCCGCCGCGTCGAGACGGGCAGCCGCGACGCGCTGTGCGCGCCGCCTTATCACCCGTATTCGCACCTGCTCGTGTCGTCGGCGCCGGAATTGCGCGCGGGCTGGCTCGACGATGCGGCCGAGCGTTGCCACCGGCCGCTGGTGCCGATCGGTGCGAGCGCGGACAACGCCGGGTTGTGCCCGTTCCTGTCGCGCTGCCCGATGCGGGTGGACGGCGTATGCAATCAAACGGCACCCGTGCTGCGCACCCTCGACAACGGTGCGCAGGTGCTGTGCCACCGCAGCGAGGCCGACCTGACGCGCTTCCAGGCGGAGCCGGCGGCGGTCGTCGCGCCGGTGCAGCCGGTGCGCCTGTAGTGGGCCGCACCATTGGTTCACCGCGCTCGCGCAGGCCGGCGATCGGCTTTCCGCACAGGCTGCTGCGGCAGTCGCGGAAAACGGTGGATTGTGCGTGCGCCGTGCGCGAATATGCCGCAACTGCGCTTCTTGACGGTGATTAAACCGATCGACACCGGCGCGACCGGCACGCCGATCGAGTCGTTCGCGATCGCGCGCTTCGTCGCGCCGGTAACGGCCGCGCAGGCGGCCGCATGAGGATGGCGAACATGGTCGCTCTGTTCCACGATTCGGTCGAAAGTGCGGCGCCCCGCGCTGCTGGCGTCGGGCGGCCCGTATCGCCGGCCATCGGCGACGTGCTGCGCACGATCGATGCGTCGTTCGCGCAGCCGCTGAATCTCGATACGCTCGCGGCGGTGGCCGGGTTGAGCGTGTCGCGTTTCACCGCGCGTTTTCGCAGCGAAATCGGGCTGTCGCCGCATCGGTATCTGTGTCTGGTGCGTGTTCGGCGTGCGCAGGACTTGCTGCGCGGCGGCGTGGCGCCGTCGGTCGTGGCGACCGAAGTCGGTTTCTTCGACCAGAGCCATCTGTGCCGGCATTTCCGGCGGGTGCTCGGGATTACGCCGCGCGATTACGTGAGCGCGCGGTCGGGCGGGGCGCAGGGGCGAACGTCGTCGCTGCGCACGCGCGATGAACGCCGCGGCGCGTCCTGCCAGGCCGCGTAGGCGAAAGCGGAGCGGGCGCGCGGCTGCGACCGGCCCTGGCTGCTCGGTGAAGCCGCCTGCCGGCCCGTGGCTTGCGCATTAAACCGTATTTAACGATCGATTTTCTGGAAGTTAATCAGTCGGGAAGGTCCGAGAAGCATAATTGCAGGCACGAACCATCAGCCGCGCGATTGAATTATTTCGCAACGAATACGCTTTATCCAACAGATCAATACTCCTGACGGTTTCCGGAAACGAAGTCGCGAGAACAACGATTTCCGGTACCGCCCGAGGACATTTCAACAAGATCGTCGCGCAATGCGCAGGAGCAGAAATGACCGTAGCATTCGTGTTGCACCGTGCCGACGGCACGCCTTTGTCAACCGTCTTCCGCAGGGAGTCATTCGGCGAGAACGACCCGTTCGGGCGACATCGGGAGATCGCATGGGAAGGCCCCGACTCGATGGCCGCGGGCCGTATCGGCTTCGTGGGCGAGCTCGACGTGCCGAGCTTTCCGCACATTGAAACCATCGTCGTCGTGGAAGGAGAGCTTACGCTCGAAGTGCCCGGAGCGGCGCCGTTGGTGCTCGGCCCGCAAGCCGGGGCGGTCATCGGCAGCGGCACAACGGTCCGCGTCAGTGCAGCATCGCCGGTGCTTTTCATGTTCTGCGCGGCGGCTTGCAGGAATCCGACGAAACGCGGCCTCTTTGCGCTGCGCGCCGATGCCGACTTCAAGCCGTCCGCATCGCTGCCGGCCGACGTGCTGCTCGGTCCTGCTCCGCAATGCCGCAGTGACAACGTCTTCACCGACGACGGCGCAGGTTACTGCGCGGGTACGTGGGATTCGACGCCGTACCATCGGATCGTTCGCCCGCATCGCGTGAACGAGTTCATGCAGTTGCTGGCCGGCAGCGTACGGTTCGCCGCGCCTGATGGCAGCGTGCTGTCGGTCGGCGCCGGCGATGCGCTTTTCGTCCCGCAGGGCGCATCGATCGGATGGGAAAGCAGCGATCGCGTGGCGAAGTTCTACGTCGTGCAAGACGTCCGGCCTTCAACCGGGCAACATTGATCATGTCGCCTCCACTGCAGCACATACAAACTTCGCCCACGCTGCCGGCCGCGGCTGACGTCGTCGTGATCGGAGGCGGGATCATCGGCGTCTTTACCGCCTACTACCTGGCCCTGCGCGGGGTTTCGGTCGCGCTGGTCGAGAAGGGCAGGATCGGCGCCGAGCAGTCGAGCCGCAACTGGGGCTGGTGCCGGCAGCAAAACCGCGACGCGCGCGAGTTGCCGATGGCAAGCAAGAGCCTCGATCTCTGGGAACGATTTGCCGCCGAATCCGGCGAAGACACGGGTTTTCATCGTTGCGGGCTGTTGTATCTGAGCAATGACGAAGCCGAGTTGTCGCGTTGGTCCCATTGGGGCGAGTTCGCAAAGACCGCGGGCGTGACGACGTACATGCTCGACAGCCGGCAAGCGAGCCAGCGCGGGCAGCCGACCGGTCGGCCCTGGAAGGGCGGCGTCTTCTCGCCGAGCGACGGCACCGCCGACCCGGCGAAGGCCGCGCCGGCCGTGGCCGCTGCACTGATGAAGCTCGGCGGCAGCGTCAACCAGCACTGCGCGGCCCGCGGCATCGAACTCGAGGGCGGGCGGGTTTCCGGCGTCGTGACGGAAGCCGGGGTGATCAAGACCAGAACGGCCGTGCTCGCCGGTGGCGCGTGGGCGTCGTCGTTCTGCCGCCAGCTCGGCATCCGTTTTCCCCAGGCCTCGATTCGTCAGTCGATCCTGAGCGTGTCGCCTGTCGAACAGCGCTTGCCGGATGCGCTGTACACCTCCGGCGTGTCCGTTACGCGTCGGAGCGACGGACGCTACGCACTGGCCATCAGCGGCCGCGCGCGCGTGGATGTGACGCCGCAGTTCCTGCGATTCGCGCCGCAGTTCGTGCCGATGTTCGCGAAGCGCTGGCGCAGCCTTCTTCCGGGAGGCCTCGAAGGCATGCGCGGCGGTCACGAATCGCTGAAGCGGTGGCGACTCGATGCGCCGACACCGATGGAGGCGGTGCGCATTCTCGATCCGAAGCCCGATATGCCGACGGTCAACGAAACGTATCGTCGTGCCGTCGAACTGCTGCCCGAACTTCGTGAAGCGACGATCACTCACGCCTGGGCCGGGTTCGTCGACAGCACGCCGGACGGCGTCCCGGGTATCGGCGAAGTGCCGGGCGTGCCGGGCTTGATCCTGGCGGCAGGCTTTTCCGGGCACGGCTTCGGCATCGGCCCGGGCGCGGGTCACTTGATCGCGGATCTCGCCACCGGTGTGCGGCCGATCGTCGACCCGCTACCGTATCGGCCCGGCCGATTCGGCGAATCCGCGTGGGGCAAGGTCGCTGACTTTTAGTTTGCGGCCGTCACGCGGAAGGCGGTGGCGGCGTTCGAATGATGCGCTTCGGTTCGGATCGTGCGCGACCAACCGGATCGGTGCGGCGAATGCCCGCCGGCTTTCCAGCCTGGTGCGCCAGCTTTGGAGTGTGTGATGCGTTTCAGTTCCTACTGGCTCGATACGTCCGAGCCATTCGTGAGCAGCTCGCCGGATCTGCCTGACGGAAGTTGCGACGTGGTCGTGGTGGGCGGCGGAATCACGGGTTCGGCGGCTGCACTGGCGCTGTCGAAAAAAGGCGCACGCGTCGTCGTCTGTGAAGCCGGCACCGTGGGGCAGGCGGCGTCGGGACGCAACGGCGGCATGTGCAACAACGGCTTCGCGCAGGATTACGCTGCACTGTCGCAGCGCATCGGCACGGAACTGGCCAACCGCTTGTATCGTGCGTTCGACGCGGGTGTCGACACGGTCGAGCGGCTGGTCAGGGAGGAGTCGATCGACTGCGATTTCGTGCGCTGCGGAAAGCTCAAGCTCGCGGCGAAGCCGGAGCACTACGACAAGCTCGTGCGAAGTCAGGCGCTGCTCGCCGCGAGCGTGGATCCGGACACGCGCGTGGTGACGAAGGCGGAACTGCGCGACGAGATCGGCTCGAACCGTTATCACGGCGGGTTGATCTTCGAGAAGAGTGCCGGGATGCACGTCGGCCGCTATGTGCGCGGCCTTGCGAACGCCGCGCAAGCGCGCGGTGCGCACATCCTGGAGCGCGCGCCGGTACTCGGGTTAAAGAGGGAGGCGGGTGGCGCATACGCGTTGCGAACGCCGCTCGGCGAGATCCGTACGCGCCAGGTTCTTCTGGCGAGCGGCATTTCGCAGGTGGGGCCGTTCGGCTGGATCCGACGCAGGATCGTGCCGGTCGGCGCTTTCATCATCGTCACCGAGCCTTTGCCGCGCGAACTTCTGGACCGGCTGCTGCCGACTCGCCGGATGGTCACCGACACGAAGAACTTCGTGAACTTCTTTCGCGTCACGCCCGACAACCGGATGCTGTTTGGCGGGCGTGCGCGTTTTGCGACGTCCAACCCCCGTTCAGACGAAAAGAGCGGGTTGATCCTGCGACAGCAGATGGCCGCCGTGTTTCCCGAACTGGCCAGCGTGCGCATCGACCATTGCTGGGGCGGCATGGTCGACATGACGGCCAACCGCCTGCCGCGCGCGGGCCAGCGACGAGGTGTTTATTACTCGATGGGCTATAGCGGCCACGGCACGCACATGGCCACGCTGATGGGCACGCTGATGGCAGAGATCATGGACGGGCGAGCCGATCTCAACCCGTGGAACAGTTTCGACTGGCCCGCTATTCCCGGCCACTTCGGCAAAGCATGGTTTTTGCCGTTCGTGGGCGCGTGGTACCGACTCAAGGACACCCTGCAATGAATTCACCTGTTCGTCACCTGATGCAAGCCGGAAGGCTGAATCGATTCTTCATCGACGGAGACTGGGTCATGCCCGACGGCGGCGATCGGTTTGCGGTCGTCTGCCCTTCCACTGAAGACACGCTGTGCGAAATTCCACTTGGGAACGCACGCGACGCCGACCGCGCAGTGCAGGCCGCGCGCGACGCTTTCGAACGCTGGGCCGCGACGTCGCCGCAGCAGCGCGCCGCGCTGCTCGACCGCGTTCATGCGCTGATACTCGAGCGTGCCGAACTGTTCGCCACGGCGCTCACGATGGAAATGGGCGCGCCCATCAGCTATGCGCGCGGTGCCCATGTGCCGCTTGCGGCCGAACATATCCGGGTCGCGCGCGACAATCTGGCCAGCTACCCGTTCCGGACCCGGCGGGGGACGACCGCGGTCGTGCGCGAGCCGATCGGCGTGTGCGCGCTGATCACGCCGTGGAACTGGCCGATCTATCAAATCACGGCGAAGGTCGGCCCGGCTCTCGCAGCGGGCTGTACCGTGGTCCTGAAACCTAGCGAGCTGTCGCCGCTCAGCGCGTTGCTGTTTGCGGAAGTGATCGCCGATGCGGGCGTGCCCGCGGGCGTATTCAATCTGGTGAGCGGCAGTGGAACGGAAGTGGGCGCGGCGCTCGCATCGCACCCGGAGGTCGACATGGTTTCGATCACGGGGTCGACGCGTGCGGGCGTACTGGTTGCGCAAGCGGCGGCTCCGACCGTCAAGCGCGTTGCGCAGGAACTCGGAGGCAAGTCGCCGAACATCGTGTTGCCCGATGCGGACCTGTCGCGCGCCGTCGCGCCGGGCGTTGCCGCCGCGTTCCGGAACATGGGGCAGTCGTGCAGCGCGCCGACCCGTATGATCGTACCGCGCAGCCTTCTCGATAGCGTCGAAGCGTTGGTCGTCGCGGCAACGGAACGGATGGTCGTCGGCGATCCGTTCGCCGAAGCGACGACGCATGGCCCGCTGGCCAATCGCGCGCAGTTCGATCGCGTCGGGCAGATGATCGACGCGGGCATCGACGAACGGGCGAAGCTCATCGCCGGTGGGCCCGGACGGCCCGCGGGTTTCGATCGAGGCCTTTATGCGCGGCCGACCGTCTTTTCCGATGTCCGCACCGACATGACGATCGCGCAGCAGGAGATCTTTGGTCCGGTCCTCGCGATCCTTCCTTACGACACCGTCGAAGAAGCCATCGCTATCGCGAACGATACGGTTTACGGGCTTGGCGCACATGTGCAGGGCACCGACAAGGAACGCGTGCGCGCGGTGGCTGCGCGCATCCGGTCGGGTCAGGTGCATCTGAACTACCCGGCATGGGACCCGCAGGCTCCGTTTGGCGGGTACAAGCAGTCGGGGAACGGTCGCGAGTACGGGATCGAAGGGATGGAAGAGTACATGGAGATCAAGTCGATCCTGGGTTTCCATGATTGAAGCAGCTGCTGCGCGCGATGCGGCGGCAGTACACATTTGAATCCGTTTGCTTGGTAAAGGTGCCGAGATTGGAAATCCCCGTCATCCCCGAGGCGTCGCTGAAAACGCATCACGCGCACTGGGCGGCATTGCGCCGCGATCTGCATGCGCATCCCGAGTTGCGATTCGAAGAGCACAGGACGGCCGACGTCGTCGCCCGTGAGCTTGAAGACCTTGGCTACGCGGTTTCACGTGGGATCGGAGGCACGGGAGTCGTCGCGAGCCTGCCCGGTGCGAATCCGGGCCGCGGCATCGTGCTCCGTGCCGATCTGGATGCGTTGCCGATCCAGGAAGCCAATGACTTTGCGCACGCGTCGTGCGCCCACGGGGTCATGCACGCGTGCGGGCATGACGGGCATACCGTCATGTTGCTCGGGGCCGCGCGAATCCTGAAGGAACTACGGCAGTTGCCGGGCACGGTTCATTTCGTGTTCCAGCCCGGAGAAGAGGGGGGCGCGGGCGCGCGGAAGATGATCGACGACGGGCTGTTCGAGCGATGTCCGACGGAGGCGGTATTCGGCATGCACAACTGGCCCGGTTTGCCTGCCGGGCATTTCGGGTTGCGTACCGGCCCGATCATGGCCGCGGGCTCCCGGTTCAGGATTACGGTAACGGGCAAGGGCGCGCATGCGGCGCAGCCGCATCTGGGCGTCGACCCCGTCCCCCTCGCGTGTTCGATGGTGCTGCAGTGTCAGACCATCGCTGCGCGGCACAAGGATCCCGTGGATCCCGCCGTCATTTCCGTCTGCATGTTCCATGCGGGAACGACGGACAATGTCATTCCGGACAGCGCCGAGTTGCGCGGGACGATTCGCACGCTATCGTCGGCATTGCAGCAGAAGCTGCAGCGCGATGTCCAGCTCATGTGCGAGGGGCTGGCCCGTGCGTATGGCGCGCAAGTCGAGGTCGCGTTCTTTCAGTACTACCCCGCGACGGTCAACACGCCGGCCGAGACGGCGCTCTGCGAAACGGTCATTCGCGAGACGTTCGGCGACGCACGCCTTTACCGCGACGTACCGCCGAACATGACGTCGGAAGACTTCGGCTTCATGCTGGAGGAGCGGCCCGGCGCTTATGTGCTGATCGGCAATGCGCCGGCCGGACCGGCCGCGCCGGCTCTGCATCACCCGAAATACGATTTCAACGACGACATCATTCCGGCCGGCGTCCGGTATTGGGTCGCCTTGGCGCAGCACTACTTCGGGACCGTTTGACGCGGCGGTTCGATCCATCGTTCCCGGGATCGATTCGTCGCGCGCACCCGGTTGCGGAACGGCGCCATTTGGAAGGCGTTTTATGCGCCGACGATCCTGACCGGCGTGACGACCCAGTCGCCTGCCGTGCGCGATGAAATCTTCGGGACGGTATCGACGGTGCGGACGTTCGACGACGAGGACGAAGCGCTCGCGCTCGCCGCGCACGACAAGTACGGGCTCGCGGCAGGCGTGCATACGGCCGACCTCGGCCGCTATGCGTACGAGGCGAATCCGCGTTTCAAGAGTGGGGGCGTGACGAATGGCGCCGGCGCGTTCCATGACCGGATCGGACGGCATTCGGCCGGTGCGCGCGGGCTGCCGCATGGTGTGCTGCCGCGGCCGCGCAAAACAGCGGATGATGCGTGCGCCGTGCGCGAATACGCGGCAACTGCGCTTTTTGTCGATGCTTAAATGGTATTCACCGGGCGGCCATCGCCCGGTCGCGAACCTGCGGCGACAGGCGGGCCGGCGCTCCGCGTGCGCGTCATGCGCAGCGCCCGATTGCTCACGAAGGATCCGATGAAATTCGAATCGTACTGGCTGGATACCCGCCCCGACTTTCGCGCCGGCAGCGAAGGGCCCGTCGAAGGGCGTGCCGACGTGGTCGTGATCGGCGGCGGTTTTACCGGGTTGTCGGCGGCGCTGGCGCTCGCGCAGCGCGGCGTGTCGGTCGTGGTGCTCGAAGCCGCACAGGTTGCGGCCGAGGCATCCGGCCGCAACGGCGGCCAATGCAATACCGGCGTCGCGCAGGACTACGCGTCGCTCGCCGAACGACTCGGCGCCGAGCAGGCGAAGCAGTTCTATCGCGCGTACGAGAGCGCGGTGCGAACCGTCGAAACGATCGTCGCCGAACACGCGATCGACTGCGATTTCCGGCGCGCCGGCAAGCTGAAGCTTGCCGCGAAGCCGCAGCATTTCGCGGGGCTCGCGAAGACCTTCGACGCATTGCGGCGCGACGTCGATCCGGACATCGAACTGATCGAGCCGTCGCGGATTCGCGACGAGGTCGGCTCCGACGGTTTCCACGGCGGCCTGCTGCAGCGCAACGGCGCGCAGATGCACATGGGCAAGTTCGGCGTCGGGCTCGCGCAAGCCGCGGCGCAGGCCGGCGCGCGCATCTACGAGCATGCGGCCGTCACGCAGCTCGAGCGGCTCGATGGCGAGCGCCACACGATCACCAGCACGCGCGGCACGATCGTGGCCGATCGCGTGCTGGTCGCGACCGGCGCATCGCAGCAGGGGCCGTTCGCGTGGTTCCGGCGGCGCATCGCGCCGGTCGGCAGTTTCATCGTCGTCACCGAGCCGCTTCCCGACGAGCAGCTGAACCGGCTGCTGCCGCACCGCCGCGCGTACGTGACGTCGCGCCATATCGGCAACTACTTCCGCGTGACGCCCGACAACCGGCTGCTGTTCGGCGGCCGCGCGCGCTTCGCGATGTCGAGCCCGCGCTCCGACGCGAAAAGCGGCGACATCCTGCGCGCCGGGATGGCCGAGTATTTCCCCGCGCTCGCGAACGTGCGGCTCGACTATTGCTGGGGCGGGCTCGTCGACATCACTGCCGACCGCCTGCCGCGCGCCGGCCAGCACGACGGTGTCTATTACTCGATGGGCTACAGCGGCCACGGCGTGCAGATGTCGGTGCACATGGGCCGCGTGATGGCCGACGTGATGTACGGCGCGGCCGCGTCGAATCCGTGGCGTGAGCTCGACTGGCCGGCGATGCCGGGCCATTTCGGGCATGCGTGGTTCCTGCCGTTCGTCGGCGCGTACTACCGGCTGCAGGACATCCTGCACTGAACGATGCAATCGATGAAAAGACGCCCGACGGGCCGGCCGGTGGGCGGCGCGCTCGCGCGACAGGAGGGTTGGATATGACAGGGCGATTCGTTCGTCTCGCCGAAACCGGGCGCCGTCCGGTCGCGTTCCGCGTCGACGGCCGCACGGTGAACGGGCTCGAAGGCGATACGCTGCTCGTCGCGATGCTGACGCAGGCCGGCCACGTGCGGCAGTCCGAGTTCGGCCCCGAGGCGCGGGCCGGTTTCTGCCTGATGGGCGCGTGCCAGGACTGCTGGGTCTGGACCGCCGACGGCGAGCGCCTGCGCGCGTGCACGACCGTCGTGCAGCCGGGCCTGGACATCGTCACCCGCCAACCGGAGGCGCAATGGTCGAGCCTCGCGTAATCGTCGTCGGCGCCGGGCCGGCCGGCGTGCGCTGCGCGCAGACGCTGGTGGAAGCCGGCGTGCGGCCGCTCGTGATCGACGAAGGCCGGCGCGACGGCGGCCAGATCTACCGGCGTCAGCCCGACACGTTCTCGCGCCCGTACGACAAGCTGTACGGCACCGAGGCCGCGCGCGCGAAAGACCTGCACGACACGTTCGAACGCCTGCGTGCTTCGCTGGACTACGCGCCCGACACGCTGGCCTGGAACGTGTCCGGCGGCGCGCTGTACACCGCGCACGACGGCGTGTCGGTGCGCCGCCCGTACGACGCGCTGGTGCTGTGCCCGGGCGCGACCGACCGGCTGATGCCCGTCAAGGGCTGGCAGTACGCGGGCACGTACAGCCTCGGCGCATCGCAGATCGCGCTGAAGGCGCAGGCGTGCGCGATCGGCGCGAACGTCGTGTTCATGGGCTCGGGCCCGCTGCTGTATCTCGTCGCGCACCAGTACGTGCAGGCCGGCGCGAAGGTCGCGGCGGTGCTCGACACGTCGCCCGCGGCGAACCGGCTGCGCGCGCTGCCGAAACTGCTCGCGCGGCCCGACGTGCTCGCGAAGGGCATCGCGCTCACGCGTGCGCTGAAGCGTGCCGGCGTGCGCATCGAGCACGGGATCGAGCCGCTCGAGATTCACGGCGATCCCGCGCAGGGCGTATCGGCCGTCCGCTTTCGCACCGCCGCCGGCACCGCGCTCATCGATTGCGACGCGGTCGCGCTCGGCTACCACCTGCGCGCCGAGACGCAGCTCGCCGATCTGGCCGGCTGCGCGTTCCGCTTCGACGGCGACACGCGGCAATGGCTGCCGCAGCTCGACGACATGGGGCGCAGTTCGGTCGCGGGCGTCTATCTGGCCGGCGACGGTGCGCGCGTGCTCGGCGCGGACGGCGCGGAAGCGGCGGGCCGCCTCGCGGCGCTCGCGCTGCTGACGGATCTCGGGCGGCCGGTCGACGCGCGCGCGGTCGCCGCGCTGCAGCGCGAACGCACGAAGATGGACCGTTTCCGCGCGGGGCTCGCGCAGGCGTTTCCGTGGCCCGCGCAACAGGCCGCGACGCTGTCCGACGACACGATCCTGTGCCGCTGCGAGGGCGTGAGCGTCGGCGAGCTGCGCCGTGTGATCCGCGACGAGGGCGCGTGCGACGCGAATCGCGCGAAGGCATTCAGCCGCGTCGGGATGGGGCGCTGCCAGGGCCGCTACTGCGGCCACGCGGGGGCCGAGGTGATCGCCGCCGCGGCCGGCGTGCCGCTCGAGGCGGTCGGTCGCCTGCGCGGGCAGGCGCCCGTGAAGCCGCTGCCGGTCGCGCTGCGTGCGGCGGCGGGCGAGCCTCCCGCGCCGCGTGACGAAGCCGTGACGATGAAGGGGGACGAGTGATGCGGGCCGATGCGGATGTCGTGATCGTGGGCGGCGGCTTCATGGGCGCCGCGGCCGCGTTTTTCCTGCGCCGGCGCGGCCGCTCGGTGATCCTGCTCGAACGCGGGCTGATCGGGCAGCAGGCAAGCGGCGTCAATTTCGGCAACGTGCGGCGCCAGGGCCGCTACCTGCCGCAACTGCCGCTCGCGAACCGTTCCCGCGAGATCTGGAGCCGAATGCCCGAGCTGATCGGGCACAGCGCCGAATTCCTGCAGGTCGGGCACGTTCGCGTGTGCTACCGGCAGGAGCAGGACGACTTGTTCGAGGCCTATGCGCGCGATGCCGCGCAATACGGGCTGAAGCTCGACCTGTATCGCGGCGCGGCGATGCGCGCGAAGTTTCCGTTTCTCGGCCCCGAGGTGCTGAGCGCGTCCCATTCGGCGCTGGACGGCCATGCGAACCCGCGCCTCGCCGCGCCGGCGTTCGGCCGCGCGGCGGCGCGCGCGGGTGCGCGGATCGAGGAGAACACCGCGATCGCGACCGTCGAGAAGGACGGCGACACGTTCCGCGCGACGAGCACCGACGGCCGCGTGTTCTGCGCGCCGAACCTGCTCGTGACGGCCGGCGCGTGGGGCAACCAGCTCAGCACGCAGTTCGGCGAGCCGGTGCCGATCGCGGTCAACGGGCCGCAGATGTGCGTGACGGAGCCCGTGCCGTATTCGATCCTGCCGTCCGTCGGCGTATCGTCGCCGCATATCGAGGAGGTCGTGTACTTCCGGCAGGTCGAGCGCGGCAACATCGTGATCGGCGGCTGCGCGCGCGCGCCGGCCTATCTCGACGAACGGCGCGCGAAGGTGCTGCCCGAGAGCACGCTGCTGCAGTTCACGCAGCTTGCGCGCGTCGCACCGGCGCTGACGCGGCTGAACATCATTCGCGTGTGGAGCGGTGTCGAGGGCTATATGCCGGACGACCGGCCGATCATGGGGCGCAGCGCGAAGGTCGACGGGCTGTATTACGCGTTCGGCTTCTGCGGGCACGGCTTCCAGCTCGGCCCGGGCGTCGGCGACACGATGGCGGAGCTGATCGACACGGGCGCGACGAGCACGCCGATCGAGCCGTTCGCCATCGGGCGCTTCGCGATGCCGGCCGACGCGACGCACGCGACGACCTGATGGAGCCTCGCATGGGAGACGTTTTTCATCACGCGATCGATCATGACGCGATTCGCCCGTTCGGCGTTGCGCAGCCCGTATCGCACGCCGTCGGCGGCGCGCTGCGCATCATCGAGACGTCGTACGCGCAGCCGTTGAGCATCGAGGCGCTCGCGGCGGTGGCCGGGCTGAGCGTGTCGCGTTTTGCCGCGCGCTTTCGCAGCGAGCTGGGCGTGTCGCCGCATCGCTATCTGTGCCTCGTGCGGGTGCGGCGCGCGCAGGACCTGCTGCGCGCGGGGCTGCCGCCGTCGGTCGTCGCGACCGAGGTCGGGTTCTTCGACCAGAGCCATCTGTGCCGCCATTTCAGGAGAGTGCTCGGGCGCACGCCGCGCGATTACGTCGACCGGCCGACCGCGGCGCGGCCGAGCGGCGCACCGGCTTCGGGGCGGCGCGCAGCACCGGCGCGCGAGCAGGGCGCGGGCAGCACGGCGGCTTCGGCCTGACGTATCGCGGGTATCGGGGCTTCGGCGCTGGTTCGGCAACGGCAGGTCGGCTTGGGAGGGCTCGGTCCACGCCGACAGATGAACTCAGCGCACCCCACCCAACTGCTCGTCGATCGTCCGTGTCAGCGGTGACTCGACGTCGCCGGTGTGCTTCGTCTGAACGGGTTCGATCGGGACGACCCAGCATTCGTCGTCGGCGACCGGATTGTGCAGCGCCCCTCGGCACCACGTGCATCGAACCAGCGGGCAGATCGACGACACGCCCGCCTTCATATTCGATCCTGAGGTGCCCGCGCACGACGAAGAACAGTTCGTCTTCGTGCGCATGGTCGTGCCGGACGAGCTGTCCGTGTACTTTTGCAACCTTTACGTATTGGACCTGTGCGACGACTTTCGGCGACCAGTATTCCGACACGTCGCCGAATGCACCTCATACGCCCGGATCGTTCCGAGGTCGGCTGGATCGTCCATGAATGGCCTCACGCATCGAGCAGGCCGCGTGCGGCCAGGTTGGCATACAGGGCACGCACGCCGAAAGTCCACGGCGAGATCGCCGTGGAAAGCCGCACGGTGTTGACGAGCGCGCCGAGCATGGGCGTGGAGATGGTGACGCGGTCGCCCAGGTGGTGAGTGAATCCGCCGCCGGGTGCGTCGCGATCCTGGATCGGCGAGAACATCGTGCCCAGGAACAGCATGAAACCGTCGGGATACTGGTGATGCGCGCCGCAGGTCTGCGCGACGAGGTCGGCCGGGTCGCGGCTGATCTCGCGCATGTGGCTGATGCCGTCGAGGACGAAGCCGTCCTCCGCGCCTTCGACGCGCAGCGACACGCTGGCCTGCCGCACGCTGTCCAGCGTGAAGCGGTCGTCGAACAGCCGCACGAACGGGCCGATCGCGCACGAGCCGTTGTTGTCCTTGCATTTGCCGAGGAGCAGCGCCGAGCGGCCTTCGATGTCGCGCAAGTTCACGTCATTGCCGAGCGTGGCGCCTACCGGCCTGCCGTCGCAGCTGACCGCCAGCACGATCTCCGGTTCCGGGTTGTTCCACACCGACACCGGCAGCAGGCCCACGTCCGCGCCGAAGCCCACTGCCGACATCGGCTGCGACTTGGAGAACACCTCGGCATCCGGGCCGATTCCGACTTCCATGTATTGCGACCACGCGCCGCGGCGCTCGAGTTCCGCCTTCAGGCGCATGGCGGCTTCGGAACCGGGAACGATCTTCGACAGGTCGGTGCCGATGGTCGCGGCCATGGTTTCGCGCACGTCCCTCGCTTTGGCGGGATCGCCGCCGGCCTGTTCTTCGATGACGCGTTCAATCAGGCTGACGGCAAAGGTGACGCCGCAAGCCTTGATGGCCTGCACATCGCATGGGGCGAGCAGGTGAGTGGCGCCGGGCGCGCCGTCCAGCGCCGCCTGCAGCAGCGGTTCGACGCGGCCGAGCGATTCGCCGGGGGCGGTGCACGCGATTGCGACTGCGTCGGGACGGTCGAACAGGTCCGCGGTGGTCGGCACGATATGCGTGATGTCGAACATCTCGCCGCCGCGCACGGCGACGACGCTCGGGCCCGCGTGGGCACCATCGTGCCGCCAGACGCGGCCGATCAGCAGGGCCTGCGCAAGGTCGTGCGGCAGGCAGTCGGAAACGGAAGGAGTACGCATGGTCAGCTCGGCAAGAGTCGTAGGCGGTTGAGTCAGTGCGAATGGCGCGGATTACCGCGCTGCTCGATTACCTTCAGGTACAGCGTGGCCGGTTCGAGGCAGCCGCCGGTGGACAACTGGCCCACGAACTGGCGATAGAGTTCCTGCCAGGGCGTTTGTGCCGGCGGCACGGCGAAGCTTGCAGTTTCGCGGCGGCGCGCGAGTTCGTCTTCATCGACGAGCACGTCGACGCTGCGGCGATTCAGGTCCACGCGGATGCGGTCGTTCGTGCGCAGCAGGGCCAGGCCGCCGCCGACCGCCGCTTCCGGTGACATGTTCAGGATCGACGGGCTGGCCGACGTGCCGCTCTGGCGTCCATCGCCCATGCATGGCAGCGACGTCACGCCACGCTTCACCAGGTCCGCGGGCGGTGCCATGTTGACGACTTCCGAGCTGCCCGGGTAACCGACCGTACCGCAGCCGCGGATCACCAGGATGCAGCGTTCGTCGATTTGCAGCCGAGGGTCGTTGATACGGGCGTGGTAGTCCTCGGGGCCATCGAAGACGATCGCGCGTGCCTCGAAGGTATTTTCCGCGCCCGGCTCGACAAGGTAGGTCTGGCGGAAGGCTTCGCCCACCACCGACATCTTCATGATGGCGCTGTCGAAGAAGTTGCCTGACAGCACCATGAAGCCGGCACCGTGCTTGAGCGGGTCTTCGGGTGTGCGGATCACGTCGCGGTCGGCGTCTTGCGCCGTGTCGGCGATCTCGCCGATCGCGCGACCGGACACGGTCAGGCAGTCGCGCTGCAGCAGGCCGGCCGCATCGAGTTGACGCAGCACCGCGGGCACGCCGCCGGCGCGGTGGAAGCTCTCCCCGAGGTATTCGCCGGCCGGCATGCAGTTGACGAGCAGCGGCACGGATTCACCCAGGCGCTGCCAGTCGTCCAGGCTCAGTTCCACGCCCATGTGGCGCGCAATGGCGATCAGGTGCGGCGGGCAGTTGGTCGACGCGCCGAGCGCGGAGGCGACGACGATGGCATTCTCGAACGCCGCGCGCGTCATGATCTTCGACGGGCGCATGTCTTCGCGAACGAGCTCGACAGCGCGCTTGCCGGTGGCGTAAGCCATCTGGCCGCGCTCGCGGTAGGCGGCCGGAATGCTCGCGCTGCCCGGCAGCGACATGCCCAGCGCCTCGGCCAGACTGTTCATCGACAGCGCCGTGCCCATGGTGTTGCAGTGTCCGATCGACGGCGACGATGCCGTGGTCAGCTTCATGAAGCCTTCGTAGTCGATATCGCCGGCAGCCAGCAGGTTGCGGGCGTGCCAGATCACCGTGCCCGAACCGACGCGCTTGCCCTCGTGCCAGCCGTCGAGCATCGGTCCACCCGACAGCACGATGGCGGGCATGTCCACGGTGGCCGCGGCCATCAGGCAGGCGGGGGTGGTCTTGTCGCAGCCGGTGGTCAGGACCACACCGTCCAGCGGAAAGCCATGCAACACCTCGACCAGCCCCAGGTAGGCCAGGTTTCGGTCGAGCGCGGCCGTGGGCCGGCGGCTCTGCTCGGCCAGCGGATGCACGGGGAATTCCATCGGAATGCCGCCCATGTCGCGGATACCCGCCTTGGTGCGCTCGGCCAGTTCGATGTGGTGGCGGTTGCACGGTGCCAGGTCGCTGCCCGTCTGCGCGATGCCGATGATGGGACGGCCCGACTGCAGCTCCTCACGCGTCAGCCCGTAGTTCATGAAGCGCTCGACATAGAGCGCGGTCATGTCCGCATGGGCAGGGTCGTCAAACCATTCCTGGCTGCGCAGGCGGCGAGGGGTGTGTGACATGGTGGGCTGTCTCCGAATGCTTCTTTGTCCAGTTCTGTTTGCCGGATAGTTACCGGTAACATTCGTGGGGATGTTAGCACGGAGATTTTGCGTTGCGAAAGGGGATTTTGCGTGCGAGCGGGGGCGGGATGAGGGCGCGAGCTTCTACGAAGTCGCGCATCGACGCGCGACCCTTCTCGTGAAGGGCGGCAAACCTGGCCTTCAGCCCGTCAGGCGCTTTCCCGCGCGACGATCGTGTAGTCGATGCGGACGCTTTGCGATTCGATCCGTTCGCCGTTTTCACGCGCTTGCAGCGCCGCCAGCAAGGCCTCGCCCGTGCGCAGGCCGATGCCGTAGGCGTCGACCGACACCGTGGTGATGGTCGGGTGGCAGCATGTCGCCACTTCGAAGTTCCCGAAGCCGGCCACGGCCATGTCTGCCGGCACGGACAGTCCGCGCCGGTGGCATTCCATGATCGCGCCGAACGCCGACATGTCGCTCACGCACATCACCGCGTCGGTGTCCGGCCACATCTCCAGCAGTGCTGCCATGGCGGGGCCGCCGTGGCTCATGGTGATCGGCGATTCACCGAGCCGCACGACGCGCGGCTCGCACAGTCCCAGTGCCTTGATCTCCGACTGATACCCCTTGAGCCGGTCCAGGCCGCGGCGGTCCAGCTCGCTGGCACCGCCGAGAAAGCCGATGCGCCGGTAACCTTGCCCGGCAAGGTGCCGCACCATCGCGCGCGCGGCGCGCACGTTGGAGAAGCCCACGGCGGTGTCGATAGGATGCGTGGGGAGGTCCCACATCTCGACCACGGGAATGGCCGAGCGCTGCAGCACCTTGCGCGTCGCATCGGTGTGCTGCGCACCCGTCAGCGCGATGCAGCGCGGCTGGTGACGCAGCATGGAGCGCACCAGCCGTTCTTCACGTTCGAGGTCGTAGTCGGTGTCGCCGAGCAGCAGTTGCAGGCCATGCGGTTCGAGCGCATCGGTCAGCCCGCGCACGGTGTCCGAGAAGTTGGAGCTCGACAGCGACGGCACCAGCACCGCGACAAATTCCGACCGCCCCGACGACAGCGCACCCGCGGCAGCATCGGCCACGTAGCCGAGCTGGTCGATGGCCTTGCAGACCCGTTCGCGCGTCTCGGCTGCCACGCTGTGGCCGGCAAGCACGCGCGACACGGTCATCTTCGATACGCCGGCCAGGCGGGCTACGTCGGACATGCGGGGCGGTCCGGCAGGCCGGACGGCGGTGGGACTGGGCATCGGAATCGCGATCGGGGAAACATGAAAGGCTACATCATACCGGCGCGGCGTACCGTGCAGGCCGTCCGCTGCGCGCCCATTGCATCGTAGGGAAACCACTTGTTCGTCGGGACTTGAACTCGCCTGTCGTTGCATGCTACCTTCAAATCTGTTACCGGTATCAGAGCGCCGGTTGCTCCCGTCGTCTTGTCGACGGTTTTTTTTATCACCGGATGGTATCGGTAACATCGGCGAGCCGGCGAGCTCGCCGGTACGAAGAAGACCTACACAATCAGGAGACAATCCGATGCCAACCATCACGCAGACCGCTGCCGCGCCGGCCGCGGCCGACTCGTCCGAAGACGCCCTCTACCGCAAGGTCATGCGGCGCATCCTGCCATTGCTGCTGCTCTGCTACGTCGTGGCCTACCTGGACCGCGTCAACGTGGGCTTCGCCAAGCTGCAGATGCTCGATGACCTGAGCCTGAGCGACAGCGTCTATGCGTTCGGCGCCAGCGTGTTCTTCTGGGGCTATTTCCTGTTCGAGATGCCCAGCAACCTGCTGCTGCACCGGTACGGCGCACGCTTCTGGATCGCGCGGATCATGATTACATGGGGCATCGTGTCGTCGTCGATGGCCTTCATCGTGCCGCTCGCGCAGTTCTTCCACGTGCAGACGCCCACCATGTTCTACACGCTGCGCTTCCTGTTGGGTTTGTGTGAAGCCGGCTTTTTCCCGGGCGTCATCCTGTACATGAACTACTGGTTTCCGGCGCGCCGCCAGAGCGTGGCCATGTCGGGCTTCCTGGTGGCGATCCCGCTGAGCCTGACGCTGGGCAGCGTGGTTTCCGGCTGGCTGATGGAGCAGACGCACGGCCTGTCAGGCATGAGCGGTTGGCAATGGATGCTGCTGCTCGAAGGGTTGCCGTCGATCGTGGTGGCGTTCATCGTGCTGGCTTGCCTCGGCGACGGCCCGCGGTCGGCGAAGTGGCTGTCCGACCAGGAAAAGGCGGTGCTGTCGCGCAATCTCGAATCCGAGGCCGCGCACAAGTCGCACAGCGTCGGTGCCGCGCTGCGCAGCCCGCGTGTCTGGCTGCTTACCTTCATCCTTCTCACGTTCAATACAGGCTTCTACGGGCTGGCCTTCTGGCTGCCGTCGATCATTCGCGCGTCCGGCGTGCGGAGTCCGCTGCATATCGGCCTGCTTACTGCCATTCCGTACCTGACGGCAATTTTCGCGATGGTGTGGAACGCATCGCACTCGCGCAAGACGGGCGAACGCCGCCTGCATGCAGCGATTCCCGCGCTGATCGGCGGCGTCGGCCTGATCATGAGCGCGGCATGCGCGCAGAACGTGGCGCTGTCGATCGTGTTCCTGACCATCGCCACCTGCGGCATCCTGGCGCTGATGCCGATCTACTGGACCTTCCCGGGCCAGATTCTGTCCGGCACGGCCGCGGCCGCCGGCATTGCGCTGATCAACTCGGTGGGCAACCTGTCCGGTTTCACGGGCTCGATGATCACCGGCATCGCAAAGGAAATGACCGGCAACATCAACAACGGTACTTATGCACTGGGCGCCTGCCTGCTGGTCAGCTGCGCGCTGATCGCGTTGATTCCGCGTAGCGTCCTGGTGCCCGCGGCCGAGCAGTAGGTCCTTGACAGTCGCTCGCGTCGTCGAGCGGGTCGATGGGCAGCGGCCGCGAATAGCGGTCGAGCGATGGGCCTCCGCGTGATCAGGCCTGCCCGGCCGCGTCCGTTTCGGCGTCGAACGACGCATCCGCGCTGCGCGCGCGTTTCAGCGAACCGGCGAGCTTCTCGATCGCGTGCAGATCGAGCGCGTCGAGGTGCTCGCGCATCGCCTGCACGAAGGCCGCATGCTCCGGCTCGTCCGCATGCTGGCCGAGCCACTCTTCGATATCGGTGAGCCGGCCGTCGCCGGCGAGCCGGATCAGTTCGTCGAGCGCATCGTCGGACGGGCCGTGCAGCAACGGCGCGGCGATCTCCGGTTCGGCATCGTCGGCCGGCTGAAACCGCCGGACGAGTTCCGACGCCGGCACGAGCGCGTGTCCGACGGCCGGCGCGACGATCGGGAACGAGAACGACGTGCCGACGCCCGGCCGGCTGGCGACGGCCAGTTCGCCGCCCATCGCGTCGACGATGCGTTGCGCGATGAACAGGCCGAGCCCGGTTCCGCCGTTCACGGCCTGCACCTGCTGGTACGCGCGGAAGATGTCGCGGGTTCCGCTGATGTCGATCCCGATCCCCGTATCGGCGACCTCGAACAAGAGGCGCCACGCATCGCCTTCCCGCGCCGCATGAACCGACAGCGTGACCGTGCCGTCGCGCGTGAATTTCGACGCGTTGGACAACAGGTTCAGCAGCACCTGCTGGAGCCGCATCCCGTCGATCGACACCATGCGCGGCAGCGGCGTGGCCGGCCGGTAGACGAACCGGTTGTCCTGCTGCGCGCACAGTGCGACCGCGTAGTGGCCGATGTCGTCCAGCAGGCCGGGCAGGTCGGTCGTATCCGGCGACACGCCGAGCGGCTGCAGTTCGGCCTTCGTGAACGCGAGCAGTTCGTCGATCAGTGCGAGCTGATAGCGGATGCTGCGATCGATCGACCGGATCAGCCGCGCCTGGCTGCGCGTCGCGCTTTGCAGCAGCAGCTTCGCGTAGCCGTTGATCGTGGACAGCGGCGCGCGCAGGTCGTGGCTGACGTAGCCGAGCGTCTCGATCTTCTGCTGCATGTGCGTCGTCACCTGCTGCAGCGCGTCGTTGAGTGCGACCGTGCGCCGCGCGACTTCGTCGCGCAGGCGATCCTGTTCGGTGAGCTGGAAATGCTCGAGCCGTTTTCTGGCCTCGGTGCGCTGACGGCCCACGTGGTGGATCCACGCGGCCAGCACCAGCAGGTGCGTGGCGAGCCCGATGATCGCGATGACGGGGTTCGGATAGATATCGGACTTGAGCCAGAACAGGAACGGCGGCAGCGCGTCCATGCCGTCGAGCGTGCGCAGCAGGATGTTGAAGCAGGCGAGCGTAATCGCGATCAGCATCACGCGGCCGGTCGGCGTCCGGCGGATCGCGAGCGTCAGCGCGATGCCGACGTTCACGATCCCCAGCACGGTGTTCAACCGCAGGCAGAACCACGTGAAGGTCAGCAGGTCGCCGAAGGCGGCGCCGGCCATTCCCGCGCATTCGAGGCCGAGGATCGTCATGTAGACGGCGCGCACCGGGAGCCGCGCCTTCTCGCGATGCGCGACCAGCAGAATGAACACGATGAAGAGCGAGACCGCCAGGTACGCGAAGATCACCTCGCCGCGCGCCGACCACTCGCGCGCGGCGGGCCACAGAGCCAACGCCGTGTAGCCGCGGTACGCCGCTTCGAACAGCGCCGTGCCCAGCGCCGTCGCGGCCAGTACGTAGAACATGCCGCTGCGCGAGAAGAACCCGATCAGCAGCGCGCACCACACGAGCGCGAGCAACCCGCCGAAGAAACCGAAGTCCCACATCGTGGCGCGCGACTCCTGCGCGTTCCATGCTTCGCGGGTGAACGCGGCCGGCGCGAGCCGCATTTCCTTGCGCGACGTGACGCGGATCAGCACCGGGATGCTTTCGCCGGCGCGCAGCGTGACGTCGAGTACCGGGTACCGCGATGGCTGCCGGTTTGCATCGCCGTCGGCATCGGCGGCGGGGAAGCGGTTGGCGAGTGTCCACTGGCCATCCCGGTGCAGATAGAAGTCGGCATGGTCGACGCGCGCGTCGCGCAATACCAGTACCAGCGGGCGTACCGTGCTGCCGCGGTTGGCCAGCGTCGCGCGGACCCACCATGCCGACCGGGAAAACTCGACGTTGAACGACGGCGTGGTTGCCGCGGATTTACCGCGTGACGGATCGGCGAGCCGGGCGTCGACCTGATCGGCGGTCATCGTCCTGCCGGCATCCTCGAACACCGACACGGCTTCCAGTTGCGCGGGACTGGGCGTCGACGCGGCCCTGGCCGTCGCGCAGGTGACGGCCATCGCCATCAGAAGCAGCAGCAACGCGCGACATCCGGCTGCCCATGTCGCGTATCGCCTACGCATCGTGATGGTGCTCCCCGGGCGCGGGCGGTGCATTGACCGCATGGCGCTGGCGGCGCCAGTCGGACGGCGTGATGCCGAAGCGTTCCCGGAACGCCGTCGCGAAATTGCCGGGCGTGGAAAAGCCGATTTCCTCGGCGATGTCGCCGATCCCCATCGACGTTTCCGCGAGAAAGTGCATCGCGGCGCGCAGGCGTGTGTCGCGCAGATACTCGAACACCGTCTGGCCGAGATGATCGCGGAACACGCGGGACAGGCGCTTCTCGTGCGTGCCGACCTGTTTGGCGAGATCCTCGAGCGCCGGCGGATGGCGCAGGTTGCGCAGCAGCACCTCGCTCGCCGCGCGCACGACGGCTGCGTCGGGGTTGTCGGGCAGTTCGGGCAGGTGCGCAAACGGCTGGCTGCGCCGCGCGCGCTTCAGATGATTGCGGATCCGCGCAATCACTTCGGCCGGTTCGAACGGCTTGACGATGTAGTCGATCGCGCCGGTTTCGAGCCCCGCGATGCGGTCCTCGAGATCGCCCGCGGCCGTCAGGATGATCACCGGAATGGACTGCGTCGACGGCGTCGACGCCAGCAGCCGGCACGCGGCGAACCCGTCCATGCGCGGCATGCGCACGTCCATCAGGATCAGGTCGGGAGAGATGGCCTGTGCACGGTGATAGGCCTGCAGCCCGTCGAACGCGACGCTGATCCGGCACCGCGCGGCTCGCAGGATCTCGGTCAGGAGCCGCAGGTCGTTCGGGCGATCGTCGACGACGAGAATATGTGCGTCAGCGAGATCCGGCGTGGAGCGAAGCGACGCCGGGCTGGACGAGCGGGATGACATGGTTGCGGACGGGTAGGGAGGTGGGCCTGACGGGCTGAAAGCATCGCTATGCGCGCGATTGTTGCGAAAAATTATATGCCGGCAACAGCACGATTGTGAGGATTCCGTGCGGCCTGTGTGGGCATATCCGGCGGGGTGTGACGCGTTTCCGGCAACGGCGTTCGGCGGAAAGCAAAAGAGGTGGAAAAACATGCCGAATTAACTTTTAATGTCGGTCTTTATTTCCGGTCTGGTGATTATCATTATTGGAATGGCCCGGTCGATGAATTCGGGTGTCTCGTGTCGAAATTTGGTGTCGTTCGACATAAATTGAAGGCGCTGATTCGAGGCTTGCCTGATTAAGGTTTTATTGGTGGCCGGTCAGAATTTCTTTCTCGGAGAAATCGGATTTCGTGCCGGATTGTATGAATGTAAATGTCATCCGCTCTGGAAAAGGGTTTGTCCGCTCGGGAAAAGGTTTGCGTGGACGAATCCCTGCACACTAGCCCCGGCGCGGCTGGAATCGGTTCTTCGAGGCAACCGGTTTTGCGCGGACTTCTTGCGCTGTCGCATCCGGAGTCATGCGATATTCAATGTGACATTGAATGATGGAATTCTCAGAGTTTGGGCGTTCTGCAGCGGGCGGATAACTGGCACGAGGGTAATGCAAACTTCATAATTCTCCGAATGTGTTGATATATAAGATAAATCGGAAGGCTGTGAAGTTTTTTGGGGTTGAAGCATCGAGCAAGAAAAAATCGTCAAGGAAATTCGATCGATTAATTCGATGCAGGGGTCGTTCGGCAAGCCATCGGTTCTTTTCCGGAAATCCGGAAAGTGCGTTTGGCGGCCGAACGGAAAGAGGCAGCGGCTTCGCGTTGGCGGCCCGGCGATTCGATTCGTCCGGGCACGGTCGCGCGAGGTGAGCTATCGAATCAGGCGGGCACGAAAAATATGAGCACGACAGGCACGGCAGGTCGACGCACCGGTTCGAGCGAACCGGCGGCGCATGCTTCAAACCCGGGGACTACGCAGCTCCATCCTCCTCCTGAATGAATCACGGCGGGCCGCCCCGGGGTCTGGGCCGGCATCCGTCCATCCGGCGTCTGAACGACGCTTTCCCATGAGATTCGAGGTCGCCGCAGGTTCGGTGCGACGGCGCACGCGCGCGGATTCGCGGTGCGCGGTATATCGCGTCGCCGCTTTTCCTGCGAGGTCGGCTTCCATGATTCGATAACCGGCGATCGTCGTCGCGCATCGTGCCGAAGCGCACGTGCGGCGTGCGTTCGCGCGATCGCGATGGCGATCGGGAATGTCGTGCAGCGTTGTTCGAGCATTTATTTAGCTATCCAAAGTGAAGAACGGAGCGTCGCAGGACGGGCGGGAACGCAGAGGGGTGCGTCGTCGCTTGTCGTTGCGTTCGCTGTTGCGTCATCCAGCACATGAGAACCGAGGGAAGACAAGATGAACAAGTCGTTCAAGTCGATCTGGAACGAAGCATTGGGGGCCTGGGTTGCGGCGTCGGAGCTTGACCGTGCGCGCGGCAAGCGCGTTGCGTCGTCGAGCAGCGCGGCGGAACGTACCGCGATCGGGGGTGCGGCGACACACGCGGGAATGCCTGCCGTTCCGTCGCTACGGCGGTTGGCCGTGCTGATGGCATCGGCGTATCTCGGCTTGTTCCATGTTGCTGCGCATGCGCAGTACTCGGCAGGTGGCGGGTCGGCAACCGGCGGCGCCAGTTCGATAGCGGTCGGCAACGGTTCGGCTGCGACGCAGGTGAATTCCACCGCATTCGGCAACCTGTCGACGGCAACGGGCGTTTCTGCCACCGCGCTGGGCCCGGGCGCACACGCAGTAGCCGACGGTTCGACGGCCATCGGCATCAACTCGCAGGCGACCGGCGTCAACAGCGCGGCGCTCGGCGTGCAGGCGATCGGTTCAGGCAGCTATTCGGTTGCCATCGGCAATCTCTCGAGCGCGACCCAAAGCGGAGCGGTGGCGATCGGCAGTGGCGCAGCCGCGACCGGCGTTGCCGCCATCGGGCTCGGCAACAATGCGCTGGCGTCCGGCCAGTATGCGGCCGCGCTCGGTCTCGGATCGAGCGCGGTGGGGGTTCAGAGCATTGCGCTCGGCTACGCGTCGCATGCCACCGATACGGGGACCGTCGCAATCGGCAACCAGTCGACGAGTTCAGGCGCGGCAGCCGTTGCGGTGGGCAGCGGCGCGCTGGCGTCCGGCAATTCCGGCGTCGCGATGGGCGTCAACAGCGGCGCGAAGGGCGGCTCGTCGATCGCGATCGGCTGGGGCGGCGTTGCCGGCGTGCCGGGATCGGGCACGCAGTCGCTCGGCACCAGCTCGATCGCGCTGGGTTCGAGCACGACGGCGGGCGCCGACCAGTCGATTGCGCTCGGCCTGAGCGCCAATGCGTCGGGCATCAGTTCGACCGCGATGGGCGTGCAGGCGACCGCGACGCAGCAGTTCGCCGTCGCGTTCGGCAATCTCGCGCGCGCGACCGGCATATCGGCGACCGCATTGGGCCCCGGTGCGACGGCGTCGGCCATCAATTCGACCGCAATCGGCATCAACAGCGTTGCGGCCGCGGGATCCACCATCGCGATCGGCGACACCAACTCGGTCGCCGCCGCCGCGGGCGCGGGCTCGATCGCCGGCGGCAACAACTCGAAGGTGCTGGCGGGTACCGGCGCCGTCGCGCTCGGCCAGGGCCAGACGGTCAGCGGCAACGGCGCGGTGGCGATCGGCGACCCGAGCACCGCGATCGGCACCGGCGCGGTCACGGCCGGTTCGAACAACACGGCGAACGGCGACGGCGCGGTGGCGATCGGCAATTCGAACAACGCGCAGGGTGTCGGCTCGCTCGCGCTCGGCAACACGTCGACGGCCGCGGCCGCGGGCGCGGTGGCGTTCGGCGCATCGGCCGTGGCGAACAACGCGGGCGATGTCGCGCTCGGCTCCGGTTCGACGACGGCTGCACCGCATCCGACGTCGAGCGCGACGATCGGCGGCGTCACGTATACCTTCCAGGGCACGACGCCGACCAGCGTCGTCAGCGTCGGCGCGTCGGGCAGCGAACGCCAGATCACCAACGTCGCGGCCGGGCGCATCAATTCGGCGAGTACGGACGCGATCAACGGGTCGCAGCTCGATGCGACGAATCAGGCGGTCACGTCGCTGTCGACGTCGACGGTGTCGAGCATTACGTCGTTGTCGACCTCCACGTCGACGGTGGTCGGCTCGCTGTCCACCGGCCTGAGTTCGACCAACAGCACGGTCACGTCGTTGTCGACCGCCACGTCGACAAGCATCGGCTCGTTGTCCACCGGCCTGTCGAGCGCGAACAGCTCGATCACGTCGCTGTCGACGTCGACCTCGACGATCGTCGGTTCGCTGTCCACCGGCGTCGCTTCGCTGTCGACCGGCCTGAGCACGACGAACAGCAGCGTGACGTCGCTGTCGACCGCGACGTCGACGAGCATCGGTTCGCTGTCCACCGGCCTCAGCTCGACGACGAGCTCGATCACGTCGCTGTCCACGTCGACCTCGACGATCGTCGGCTCGCTGTCCACCGGCCTGTCGAGCACGAACAGCAACCTGACGTCGCTGTCGACCGCGACGTCGACGGGCATCGGTTCGTTGTCGACCAGCCTCAGCTCGATCACGTCGAACAACACCAATCTCGGCAACAGCACGGCCGGCGCGATCGGCGGCGGGGCGACCTACGATCCGACGACCGGGACGATCTCGGCGCCGTCGTACGTGACGTACAACAGCGACGGCTCGACGACGATCAACAACAACGTCGGCTCGGCGATCGACAACATCAACGCGCACGGCACCAAGTATTTCCACGCGAACTCGACCGCGCCGGACAGCCAGGCGCTCGGCGTCGACAGCGTCGCGATCGGCCCGAACGCGGTCGCGAGGGTGGACGGCAGCATCGCGCTCGGCGCCGGCTCGGTGGTCGATCGTGCGACGGTGCCGGCTTCCGGCGTGATCCGCAACGGCAGCGCGTCGATCCCGTTCAACACGACCGACCAGACGCTGCTGGGCGCGGTATCGGTCGGCGACGCGGCGAGCAGGACGTATCGCCAGATCACCAACGTCGCGGACGGCACCGGCCAGCAGGATGCGGTGACCGTGCGGCAGCTGGCCGGCGCGCTGCAGTCGTTCGCGGTCACGAGCCAGAAGTATTTCCATGCGAACTCGACGGCCGTGGACTCGCTCGCGGTCGGTGCGGAGTCGATCGCGGTCGGCCCGACGACGGTCGTCAACGGCGATAACGGCGTGGGCATCGGCAACGGTGCGATCGTCGACGCCACCGCGCCGGGCGGCGTCGCGATCGGGCAGGCGGCGAGTTCCGCGCAGGCCGATGCGATCGCGCTCGGCAGCGGCGCGACGGCCACCGGCGCGCAGTCGGTCGCGCAGGGCGCCAATGCGGTCGCGGCCAGCGTCGGCAGCGTCGCGATCGGATCGGGCGCGCGCAGCAACGCGACCGACGCGCTCGCGCTCGGCGCCGGCGCGTCGGCGACGCTGGCGAACAGCGTCGCGCTCGGCGCGGGTTCGCTGACCATGGTCGGCGCGCAGACGAACTACATCGCGTACGGGTTGAGCAGCCCGCAGTCGTCGGCCGGCGAAGTGAACGTCGGCAACCGGCAGATCACCGGCCTCGCGGCCGGCAAGAGCGGCACCGACGCGGTGAACGTGTCGCAGCTCGATTCGGTCGCCAACCAGTTGACGACGCTGATCAGCCAGCGCACGTCCAACCTCGGCGGTTCGTACACGACGAATCCGAGCGGCACGAACGTGCCGCCGGGCTCGACCGGGTCGAACTCGTCCGCAGGCGGCTCGGGCGCGATCGCATCGGGCACGAACAGCACGGCGGTCGGCAACGGGTCGCTGGCGTCCGGCAACGGCTCGACCGCGATCGGGGTCGGATCGACTGCGTCGGGCAGGAATTCGGTCGCGTTCGGCACGGGCAGCAACGACGGCGGCCGCTCGGACGTCATCGCGGTCGGCTCGGCGGATTCGCCGCGCCAGGTCGTCAACGTCGCGGCCGGCACGCAGGGCACCGATGCGGTCAACGTGAACCAGCTCAACGCCAGCGTCGGCAACACGCTGTCGCAGGCGAACAGCTACACGGACGGCCAGGTCGCCGGCTTGCGCAACAGCCTCGACAGCTACCGTCGCGATGCGGACGGCGGCACGGCGACGGCGATGGCCGTGGCCGGCCTGCCGCAACCGTCCGGCCCGGGCAAGAGCATGGTCGCGCTGGCCGGCAGCGTGTATCGCGGCCAGTCCGGGCAGGCGCTCGGTATTTCGACGATTTCGGAGAACAACCACTGGATCTACAAGGCGGCCGTCTCGACCAACACGCGCGGCACGTATGGCGCGGTGGTCGGTGCCGGGTATCAGTGGTGAGCCGCGAACCGCGCCGTTTCCCTTTCATTCAGACGATGCCAAACATGAACGCACACATTGCTAAGTTCGCGGCCGCGGCACTGCTCGCCGTCGCCGGCCTGTCCGGATGCGCCACGCAGCAGGGCGATCCGCCGTTTCCGTCGGCCGATACGGCCACGCTGCCCGAAGGCACGTATCCGAATCTCGCGAATCTCGCGCAGGTTCAGCCGGGTGTTACGAAGAATCAGTTGTACGAGCTGCTCGGGCCGCCGCATTTCCACGAGTGGATTTTTCATGTGCGGACGTGGAATTACCTGTTCCAGTTCCGCGATTCCGGAAAGGTCGCGACCTGCCAGTATCAGGTTCAGTTCGATTCGGATAACCGCGTCGTGAAGACGCGGTGGAACAAGCCCGAGTGCGAAGCCTTCGGCGGGAAGGGGGCGGCGGGCAAGGAGGGCTGACGCCGCGTGACCTGTCTACCCGACAGCCTGGCGGGCGCCGATGGAGTTCGTGCATCGGCGCCCGGTTGCGACGGGCATCGTTCAACCCCGCGGTCGCTGTTCGCCCGGCCCGGGCACGATCGGGATCGTGCTTCGGCGAACGCCGAACCTTCGGAAAGATGCCCGTATCCGGTGGCCATGGTCGCCGCGTGTCGCGGCAGGACGTCGACGTGGCGATAAAACCGGGCCGTTTGACGAATCGCGCTCGACGCTCGTAAGCTTTTGCCTTCCGCACCCGCGCCGTTACGCCGGTCACCCGCAGGTCGATCCGGTTGTGGACCTCGAAGGCAAACATGGAAATCAAATGGATCGAGGATTTCATCGCCCTCGCTCAATACCAGAGCTTTTCCCGGGCGGCGGAGTTCCGCAACGTCACGCAATCGGGTTTCAGCCGCCGGATCCAGTCGCTCGAACAGTGGATCGGCGCCGAACTGATCGACCGCAGCAGCTTTCCGCCCGTGCTGACGCCGGCCGGACGACTGTTTCGCGAGACGGCGGAAGATGTGCTCGGCCGGTTGTTCGACACCCGGGCGATTATCCGCACCGAGCAGCGAATCGCCGGCAAGAGCCTGCAGATCGCAGCGGGTCACACGATCGCGCTGAGTTTCCTGCCGGCGTGGCTCAAGGCGCTTGCGCCGCATTTCGGCGAGGTGCGGGCACGCGTCATTCCCACGAACGTCCATGATTCGATCCTGATGCTCGTCAACGGAAACTGCGAGCTGATGTTTGCCTATCACCATCCCGAGCTTCCGCTCCATCTCGACCCGGTCAGGTACGAGCATCTGACCGTCGGCCTCGACACCTTGATGCCGGCCTGCAGGCCCAACCGCCGATCGGCGCCCGCATTTCGCCTTCCCGGCACGAAACAGCATCCGTTGCCGCTTATTTCATATACGGAAACCAGCTACTTCGGGCGGTGTCTCGCGTTGCTGCTCGGTCGCGCACCGGAGGCGCCGGCATTGCAGCTGCACTACGAGTCCGACATGGCCGAAGTGCTGAAAAAGCTCGTGATGGAAGGCGAGGGCGTGGCATGGCTGCCGAAGAGCGCAATCGCCGCCGAACTCGCGGCCGGCGAGCTCCTGCCGGCCGGGCCGGCTGCATGGAACCTCGAAGTCGAGCTGCGGGTATATCGCGACGCGTCCAATCGCAGCGAGTTCCTGGAGACGCTCTGGCAGCATCTGCGCGCCGCCGCTGCCCCGCCGGGCTAGGGTTTTCCCGCCTTATGCGGCGCTCGCATACCGCCATGATGGACCGGCATCACGGTTTTATTGACCCTCCCTACCATTCGTTCCAACGGCAAATGTGACGCGCGGCCTGCGTCGCCTGCGCTCATTCCAGCGCCCGACAGCCGCCTTCCGGCGGCCGGGCCGGGCGCCACCCAAGGACGGATGGACATGAAAAATCGCCTTACCCTAAGCATCGCAGTCGGCATGATCCTCGGCGTCGTCGCCGGCTATGCGTGTCACACGGGCATCTCGGACCCGGGCACGCTCAAGACGATTGCCGGCTATTTCTCGATCGTGACGGACATCTTCCTGCGACTGATCAAGATGATCATCGCGCCGCTGGTGTTCGTCACGCTCGTCTCCGGCCTCGCGGGAATGGACAGCGGCGAAGACGTCGGGCGCATCGGCCTTCGCTCGATCGGGTGGTTCGTCTGCGCATCGCTCATTTCGTTGAGCCTCGGCCTGGTCATGGCCAATGCGCTGCAGCCGGGAGCCGGCCTGAAGCTCACGGAGACCGCGGGCGAGGTCAATGTCGGCCTGAATACGGCCGCGCTGAACGCCAGGGACGTGATCACGCACGCGTTCCCGACCAGCCTGCTCGATGCGATGGCGCGCAACGACATCCTGCAGATTCTCGTTTTTTCCGTCTTTCTCGGCATCGCGCTGAGCGCACTGAAGAGCGACAAGCGTGTCGGCATCGTGATCCAGTCGATCGACGGCATGGTGCCCGTGATGCTGCGCCTGACGAACTACGTGATGCGCGCGGCGCCGCTCGGCGTCTTCGGTGCCATCGCTTCGTCGGTCACGCTGCGCGGGCTCGATGTGATCTACACGTACGGAAAGCTGATCGGCTCGTTCTATCTCGGGCTGCTCATCCTGTGGATGATCCTGATCGGCGCCGGTTATGCATTTCTCGGGCGGCGCGTCGGGGGCCTGCTGAAGGCCGTGCGCGAACCCGCGTTGATCGCGTTCTCGACCGCGAGCAGCGAGGCGGCCTATCCGCGCCTGACCGAGCAGCTGGAGAAGTTCGGCGTCGACAAGAAGGTGGTCGGCTTCACGCTTCCGTTGGGTTATGCATTCAACCTGGACGGTTCGATGATGTATCAGGCGTTTGCGGCGATCTTCATCGCGCAGGCGTTCGGCGTGAACATGCCGCTGTCGCAGCAGATAGCCATGTTGCTGATCCTCATGCTGAGCAGCAAGGGCATGGCAAGCGTGCCGCGCGGATCGGTGGTCGTCGTCGCTGCCGTCGCGCCGATGTTCCATCTGCCGGCCGCCGGCGTGGCCATGGTCCTGGCGATCGATCAGATTCTCGATATGGGCCGCACGATGACGAACGTCATCGGCAACAGCGTCGCGACGGCCGTGATCGCGAAGTGGGAAGGCGGGCGGGTGGCGAAGTCGAACCGTGCCGCGTTCGACCGGCCGGAGCTGAACGCATGAAGCGCGCTGAAATCGCGGATACGCGGCGGAAATTCGGTGTGGTCGGCGGTCTTGGGCCGCTCGGAAGCGCCGACGTTTTCTTCAAGCTGGTGAAGGCAACGCCCGCGTCGTCCGACGAAGAACACATCGACCTGATCTTCGAGCAATATCCGTTCAGGGGTTCGGGTTCGGGCAGCGCAGCGACGACCGAGCGCAAGCTCTATGTCTTCGACATGATCCGCGCGTTCGAGAAGCGCGGCGTGACGACGGTGGTGCTGCCGTGCTTTCTGAGCCACACCTTCATCGACGAACTGAAGGCGAATACGCGCCTGCCGATCGTGGATATCGTGGAAGCCGTCCGCAGCCACGTGCAGCGGAAGTACCCTGGCGCCACGCGTATCGGTGTGCTGGCTTCGGACCATGTGCGGGCCAACGGACTGTTCGACCGGTACTTCCCGTCGCCGCAGTTCGAGATCGTCCATCCGCGGCCGCGCGGCGATATCGATCTCGTCACCGAAGCGATCTACGGGCCGGACGGCATCAAGCGCGGCAATCTTCGCGGCAGGCCGATCGAACTGCTGCGCGACGCATGCGAGGATCTGGCGGATCAGGGGGCCCAGGTCATCGTTCCCGGGCTGACGGAGATCGCGCTCGTCGCCGACGAAATCGGCCCTCGGCGGATACCGCTGATCGACTCCAATCTGGCGTATGCGCAGTACGTCGTTTCGGCACGGTGCGACTCCCGTGCATCGACGTTCAAGATCGGTGTCGTCGGCGGCGTCGGGCCGGCCGCGACGGTGGACTTCCTGCACAAGATCGTTCGCAACACGCCGGCTTCGCGCGACCAGGATCACATCAAGCTGCTGGTCGAACAGAATCCGCAGATTCCCGATCGGACGGAGAACCTCGTCGATGCCGGTACGGATCCCACGATCTCCCTGTATGCGACGTGCAAGAAGCTCGAGGACGGCGATGCGGACATCATCGCGATCCCGTGCAATACCGCGCATGCTTTTGTCGAGCGGATTCAACCGTACCTCGGCATCCCGATCGTGAACATGCTGACCGTCACCGTCGCTCATCTGCGCGACGCGTATCCGCGGCTGCGCGATGTCGGCGTGCTGGCAACGTCGGGCACGATCGAAAGCGGCGTGTACAAAAAAGCGCTCGAATCGCACGGGCTCAGACAGGTTGCGCCGGCGCCGGCGTTGCAGGCGCGCGTGATGGAAGCGATCTACGGAAAGCATGGCGTCAAGGCCGGCTTCGCGACCGGGCAGTGCGAAGAAGATATCGGCGCCGCGGTCGACGCGCTGATCGCCGAGGGCGTCGACGTGATCGTCCTCGGATGCACGGAGCTGCCTATCCTTCTTCCGGGCGGCGAATACACCGCGCGGAACGGCGCGCGGGCAACGCTGATCGATCCGACCGAGGTTCTCGCGCGCCGATGCGTTGCGTATGCGACGGCTCCCGGCGATTGAAGCGGCTTCCTGTCGACCGCGCTTCAGCGCGCGCACCGCTTCTTTCGCCATGTTGTGCGGACCGTACCCCGCCAGCCCCATGACGCCGGCCATGGACCCGAAATTGATCACGCGTCCTTCGCCGCTCGCTTTCAGGTGCGGATAGGCCGCCTGCATCATCCTCAGGTATGCGATCGGCCCGAGTTCGAAGTTTCGCTGCAGTTGCCCGACCGGCAGATCGACGATCGACGAGAACGGCGCCGATGGATCGAAGACGTTGTTGACGAGGATGTCGATGCCGCCGCAGGTCGCGGCGATCGTTTCGACGGTTGCGTTGATCTGGTCCGCGTTGCCGAGATCGCAAGGCACGCCGAGCGCGTTGCTGCCGGCTGCCTCGATGTCGGGCAAGTGGAAACTGGAGATCATGTGGCTGCTCAACCAGCGCGTCTATCGCTTTGGAGAACTACGAAAGGCGATTCCGGGCATCACCCAGCACATGCTGACGGCGCAGCTGCGGGAGCTCGAGGCGGACGGCCTGATCACCCGCACGGTTTTCGCGGAAGTGCCGCCGCGCGTCGAATATGCGATCACCGCGAAGGCGCGCGGTCTCGGGCCGACGATGGAAGCGCTGACAGCGTGGTGGAACGAGTACGGGCGCAGCGTACCGGTCAGGCCGACGGCGCGCGGACGCAAGCCCGACGCGATCAAGCCGAAGCCGGAATGACCGGACGCGTTGCCGGGGTATCCGCGCCGGCCATGGAAAACTGTATGAATATACAGTATAGTAGCCGTCGAAATCGAGCCGCCCAGGTGCGACCCTGGGCGGCGCGTGCGCCGCGCCTGCGGGCATCCGCCGCAGCGTTCCGGCACCGTGAACTCTGGCTAACTCATTCAGACGGGCAGGCAAATTGTCATCCAGCAATCTGATCCGCATTCGCGGAGCACGTCAGCACAACCTCAAGAATATCGATCTCGACCTGCGCACCGGCGAAATGACGGTCGTCACCGGCCCGTCGGGCTCCGGCAAGTCGAGTCTCGTGTTCGACACGCTGTACGCGGAAGGCCAGAGGCGCTATGTCGAAACCTTCAGCGCGTACGCGCGGCAGTTCCTCGACCGGATGGACCGCCCGCAGGTCGATCGCGTCGACGGCGTGCCGCCCGCGATCGCGATCGACCAGACCAACCCGGTGCGCAGCTCGCGTTCGACCGTCGGCACGATGACCGAGCTGAACGACCACCTGAAGCTGCTGTACGCGCGCGCGGCCGAGCTGTTCGACCGCAAGACCGCGCGGCGGGTGCGGCACGACACGCCGGAGACGATCTACGCGGAGCTCGTCGCGCGCACGCAGGCGGACGATCCGCGCGTCGTCGTCACGTTTCCGGTCGAGCTGCCGGAAACGGTGACTGACGAAGAAGTCACGCAATGGCTGTCCGCGAGCGGCTATACGCGCGTGCAGGCGCAGCGCGAAGTCGCGTCGCCCACCGGGCCGCGCAAGGTGCTCGACGTGGTGGCCGACCGCTTCCGCGTGCAGCAGGCCGACAAGGTGCGTGTCGTCGAGGCGATCGAGGCGTCGCTGAAGCGCGGCGGCGGGCGCGTGAACGTCTACGTGCTCGCGGCGGAGCCGGAAACCGCTGGTGGCACGGCTGCGGAGCCGCAGGTGTGGCGTTTCTCCACCGGGCTCCATGATCCCGACAGCGACCTGCGCTATGCGGAGCCGCAGGCGGCGCTGTTCTCGTTCAACTCGGCCTACGGTGCGTGCGAAACCTGCCGCGGCTTCGGCCGCGTGATCGGTGTCGATCTCGGCCTCGTGATTCCCGACGCGCGCAAGACGCTGCGCGGCGGCGCGATCAAGCCGATGCAGACGCCCGCGTGGAAGGAGTGCCAGGACGACCTGATGCGCTACGCGGCGAAGGCCGACATCCGGCGCGATGTGCCGTGGGCCGAGCTGACGGACGCCGAGCGCGACTGGGTCGTCAACGGCTCGCCGGACTGGAACGGCAAGTGGCAGAGCCAGTGGTACGGCGTGAAGCGCTTCTTCGGCTACCTCGAATCGAAAGCGTACAAGATGCATATCCGCGTGCTGCTGTCGAAATACCGCAGCTACACGCCGTGCGACGTGTGCGGCGGCGCGCGCCTGAAGACGGAATCGCTGCAATGGCGGCTCGGCTCGAAAGAGAACGCCGACGGCGTGCTCGCGCCGGCCGGTCGTTTCATGCCGCGCGGCGTCGACTGGAGCCGCGCGCAGCTCGAAGCGCTGCCGGGCCTGACCGTGCACGACCTGATGCTGCTGCCGATCGAGCGCATCCGCCGTTTCTTCGACGACATCAACCTGCCGAGCGCGCTGCTCGACGACGCGCTGAAGCTGCTGCTGGCCGAAGTGCGCACGCGCCTGAAATACCTGTGCGACGTGGGGCTCGGCTACCTGACGCTCGACCGGCAGAGCCGCACGCTGTCGGGCGGCGAGGTGCAGCGGATCAACCTGACGACGGCGCTCGGCACGTCGCTCACGAAAACCCTGTTCGTGCTCGACGAACCGAGCATCGGGCTGCATCCGCGCGATCTCACGCGGATCGTCGAGGCGATGCAGCGGCTGCGCGACGCGGGCAATACGCTGGTCGTCGTCGAGCACGATCCGTCGGTGATGCTCGCGGCGGACCGGCTGATCGACATGGGTCCCGGCCCGGGCGAGCGCGGCGGCACGATCGTCTACGACGGCACGCCGGGCGACATCCGTTCGGCGCACACGCTGACGGGCGAATACCTCGGTGGCCGCAAGCATGTCGCGCATGCGTCGAACTGGGCGCGCCGGCTGGTCGACGCGGATACGCCGCGCATCGTGCTCGACGGCGCGAGCGAACACAACCTGCGCGACGTGACGGTCGAGATTCCGCTGCAGCGGCTCGTGTGCGTGACCGGCGTGTCGGGTTCCGGCAAATCCACGCTGCTGCAGGACGTGCTCTATCCGGCGATGGCGCGGCACCACGGCAAGGCGACCGAGTCGCCGGGCGCGTACCGCAGCCTGACGGGCGCCGACCAAGTGGGCGACGTCGTGTTCGTCGACCAGTCGCCGATCGGCAAGACCACGCGTTCGAACCCGGCGAGTTATGTCGGCGCGTTCGACGAGATCCGCAAGCTGTTCGCAAAGGCGCCGCTTGCGCTGCAGCGCGGCTACGGTGCCGGCACGTTCAGCTTCAACTCGGGCGACGGCCGTTGCCCGACCTGCGGCGGCTCGGGCTTCGAGCACATCGAGATGCAGTTCCTGAGCGACGTGTATCTGCGTTGCCCGGATTGCGACGGCAGCCGCTACCGCGCCGAGATTCTCGAAGTGCGCATCGAGCGCGACGGCCGCGCGCTGAACATCGCCGACGTGCTCGACCTGACCGTCAGCGAAGCGGCCGCGTTTTTTGCGACCGACGCCGAGGTGCTGCGCGTGCTGCAGCCGATCGTCGACGTCGGGCTCGAATACGTGAAGCTCGGCCAGCCGGTGCCGACGCTGTCGGGCGGCGAGGCGCAGCGCCTGAAGCTGGCCGGCTTCCTTGCCGAATCCGCGGCGGCGGTCAACGGCCGCCGGGTCGTCACGGAAGAAGCACGTGTCGCGCGTGTGAAGTTGTTCATGTTCGACGAGCCGACCACCGGGCTGCACTTCGACGACATCGCGAAGCTGATGCAGGCGTTCGGCAAGCTGCTCGCGGCCGGCCATTCGCTGATCGTGATCGAACACAACCTCGACGTGATCCGCGCGGCCGACTGGCTGATCGATCTCGGCCCGGAAGGCGGCGACGGCGGCGGCCTCGTGCTGTGCGCGGGCACGCCCGACGACGTGAAGGCCTGCGCCGAATCGCATACCGGCGTGGCGTTGCTGCAATACGATCGCGCGATGGATGCCGAAGCGCCGCTCGGCGACGAAGGCGTGCCGCTGCAGGCCGTGCTGAACGCCGCGCGCGAGCGCCGTGCGATCGAAGGCGAGGATGTCGTGCGGATCGTCAACGCGCGCGAACACAACCTGAAGTCGCTCGACGTCGATATCCCGCACGGCAAGTTCAACGTGATCACCGGCGTGTCGGGTTCCGGCAAGTCGACGCTCGCGTTCGACATCCTGTTCCACGAAGGCCAGCGTCGTTACCTCGAATCGCTGAACGCGTATGCGCGCTCGATCGTGCAGCCGGCCGGACGCCCCGAAGTCGACGCGGTGTACGGTATTCCGCCGACCGTCGCGATCGAGCAGCGGCTGTCGCGCGGCGGCCGCAAGAGCACGGTCGCGACGACGTCCGAAGTCTGGCACTTCCTGCGGCTGCTGTATGTGAAGCTCGGCCTGCAGCATTGCATCCACGACGGCACGCCGGTCACGTCGCAGTCCGTCGAATCGATCGCCGCGCAGTTGCTGCGCGATCATCGCGGCGAGCACGTCGGGCTGCTCGCACCGCTCGTCGTCAACCGCAAGGGCGTGTACACGGATCTCGCGAAGTGGGCGAAGGCGCGCGGCAGCACGCATCTGCGCGTCGACGGCGAGTTCGTGCCGGTCGATCCGTGGCCGAAGCTCGACCGCTTCCGCGAGCACACGATCGAGCTGCCGGTCGCCGATATCGTCGTATCGCCGGACAACGAGGCCGAGTTGCGGCGCGTGCTCGACGAGACGCTCGAACTCGGCAAGGGCGTGATGCATCTGCTCGCGCCGCTCGACGGGCTGCACGATGCGATGCAGAACGATCGTTCGACCGCGCGCGTCGGTGCGGTGAAGGTGCTGTCGGTCAAGCGTGCGTGCCCGGTGTGCGGCACGAGCTACCCGGAGCTGGACCCGCGGATGTTCTCGTACAACAGCAAGCACGGCTGGTGCACGACCTGCGTCGGCACCGGCGTCACGCTCACGCGCGAACAGCGCGCCGCGTACGACGACACGGTGCTCGCCGAGGACGGCCGCGGCCGCGAGCAGACGCTGCCGTCGGACGAGCAGGAACCGGAAGGCGTCGGCAACGAGCCGTGCCCGGATTGCGGCGGCACGCGGCTGAACCCGTCCGCGCGCGCGGTGACGTTCGACGCGCATCCGATCGTCGAGGTCGCGCAGTGGACGGTGTCGGACACGCGGCGCTGGATCGACGGGCTGGAACTCACCGGGCGCGACGCGCAGATCGCGCGCGACATCGTCAGCGAGATCGGCAGCCGCCTCGCGTTTCTCGAGGAAGTCGGGCTCGGCTACCTGAGCCTCGACCGTGCGGCGCCGAGCCTGTCGGGCGGCGAAGCGCAGCGCATCCGTCTCGCCGCGCAGCTCGGCAGCAACCTGCAAGGCGTCTGCTACGTGCTCGACGAGCCGACGATCGGCCTGCATCCGCGCGACAACCAGATCCTGCTGGACGCGCTGCGCAAGCTCGGCGACAAGGGCAATACGCTGGTCGTCGTCGAGCATGACGAGGACACGATCCGCCGCGCCGATCACATCATCGACGTCGGCCCGGGCGCCGGCAAGCGCGGCGGCACGCTGGTCGCGCAGGGCGCGGTCGCGGATCTCGCCGCGCAGTCCGATTCGGTGACGGGGCGCCTGCTCGCGCATCCGATGACGCATCCGCTGCAAACGCGCCGCGGCGTGAGCCTGCCGGGCAAGAAGGGCGGGCAGGCGGCGCCGGAAGCCTGGCTGACCGTGCATGGTGCACGGCTGCACAACCTGCGCGACGTCACGGTCGGCATTCCGCTCGCGCGGCTCGTCGCGGTGACGGGCGTCAGCGGGTCGGGCAAGTCGACGCTCGCGCGCGACGTGCTGATGACGAACCTGCTCGACGCGGTCGGCCGCTCGGTGCTGTCGTCGCCGGCCACGCGGCGCGCGCGCAAGGCCGCGCAGCAGGACGCGCCGGCGGCCAACCGCCGTTCGAGCGTGCTCGCGCGCCGCGCGCCGCGGCCGTCGCTGAACGTCACGCATGCGTGGCAGGGCTGCGAGTCGCTGAGCGGCTGGGAGCAGATCGATCGCGTGCTCGAGGTCGATCAAACGCCGATCGGCAAGACGCCGCGTTCGTGCCCGGCCACCTATATCGGCGTGTGGGACACGATCCGCAAGCTGTTCGCGGATACGCTCGAAGCGCGTGCGCGCGGTTATACGGCGTCGCGTTTCTCGTTCAATACCGGCGACGGGCGCTGCCCTGCGTGCGAAGGGCAGGGCGTGCGCACGATCGGCATGAGCTTCCTGCCCGACGTGAAGGTGCCGTGCGACGTATGCCACGGGCAGCGCTTCAACCCGGAGACGCTTGCCGTCACGTGGCGCGGCCGGAACATCGGCGACGTGCTGACGATGGAGATCGACGAGGCGGTGGAATTTTTTGCGCCGATCTCGAACATCGCGCATCCGCTGCAGTTGATGAAGGATGTCGGGCTCGGCTACCTGACGCTCGGCCAGCCGTCGCCGACGCTGTCCGGCGGCGAGGCGCAGCGCATCAAGCTCGTCACCGAGCTGACGAAGGTGCGCGACGACATCACGCGGCGCGGCCAGAAGGCGCCGCACACGCTGTACGTGCTCGACGAGCCGACGGTCGGCCTGCACATGGCGGACGTCGCGAAGCTGATTCGCGTGCTGCATCGGCTGGTCGACGCGGGGCATAGCGTCGTCGTGATCGAGCATGACCTCGACGTGATCGCGGAAGCCGACTGGATCATCGATCTCGGGCCGGAAGGCGGCGTGGGCGGCGGCACGATCGTCGCGGCGGCGGCGCCGGAAGCGCTCGTGAAGGTGAGCGCGAGCCATACGGGGCAGGCGCTGAAGCCGGTGCTCGCGCGCACGGCGGCGAATGAGGGTGAAGCCGAGCGGCAGGGAGAAGCGCGGGTCGGTTGAATGCGGCGCGTCGAATGAACGGCTCCGGTGTCCGGCGAGATACCGGAGCCGTTTTTACGTCACGACGACATCTATGGATGCGCGCGGGGATGCTGCCGCCGGCCGGGCATATCGAGCGGTCGAGGCCGCCCGACGCGAAGGCCGCGTTCGGCTGTACGTAATCGGGGAATTCGACGATACGGATCTCTAGGCCGCTCTTCACCGCTTTACCCCAGCCTGCCCGCTTACCGTCACGAAGATGCCAATCGCCTGAAAGCGGGCCGGCCAATAGGTTTGGGCTATGGCCGGCAGAGTCAATCGATAGTTGTCGACGTACGGGATTCCGCGTGTAATGCCTTGCGACACTGGACGATGCCGACGAATCGATTAAGGAATGACGCGTGAAGATCGTGGTAGCCGTTAAAAGAGTGGTTCAGCGTGGCCGACTACGGCCTCGTCGACGATCTGTTCGCGCTCGTGCCCGAGCTGCATGAAGCCCTGCAGTGATCTGCGAATCAGCCTCCTGTCCGTTTCTTTTACAGAAGATTGCCATGTCATCCGAAGCTGCCTTCTCCGCACAGTCTTATCTGTTTGTTCCCGGTAATCGGCCGGAACGTTTTGCGAGTGCACTGGCGAGTGGCGCCGATGCGGTCATCATCGACCTCGAGGATGCCGTGGAGCCCGCGGCCAAGGTCGATGCCCGGGAAACCGTGAGGACATGGATGTCCCGCGATCGACCGGTGCTCGTGCGGATCAACGGACGCGGTACGCCGTGGTTCGACGAGGATGCGAAACTCGTTGCGCTCGACGGCATCGCGGGCGTCGTCATTCCCAAAACGGAAAGCCTCGACGACATTGTCGAAGTCGTATCGGCGGCAAAACGCAAGGTTCCGGTTTTTCCGCTCATCGAAACGGCGCGAGGGATGTGGTCGGCGATGGATATCGCGAAAGCGCCTTATGTGAAGCGCCTGATGTTCGGTACGCTGGATTTCATCGCGGAGATGGGAACCGACGACGATCGCGAGGCGTTGAATCCGTACCGGGCCCAGCTTGCGCTGATTTCGCGTGTCGCAGGGATCGAACCACCGGTCGACGGCGTCACGCCCGATATCCACGACACCGATCGGCTCGTGGCCGATACGCGGAACGGCAAGCGTCATGGCTTCGGCGCGAAGCTGTGCATCCATCCCGCGCAGATCGCGGCGGTGCATGAGTGCTACAGCCCGAGCGCCCGCGATGTGGAGTGGGCGATGCGCGTGGTCGACGCGGTGTCGCGTGCGGACGGCGCCGCAACGACGGTCGATGGAAAGATGGTCGACCGCCCGGTTTTGTTGCGTGCGCAACAGATCATTGCTTCCGCGGCGCGCCGCAATGTGGTGCCGGCCGCCTGACGGCCGGCTTTCTGGCAGTCGCGGCGGTACGCCGAAGGATTCGAAAAGACGACAGGCAACTTCGACGAAAACGCCGGCCGCGAGCATGATTCGCGGCCGGCGTTCTTTTCGTGCGACCTGCCACGCGGGCACGCGCCGACTCGTTGCCGACGCTCGAACGCAAATGTCGAAGCGTCGTCGCGGCCGGTACGTCGGCAATCAGGCTTGCGTGACACCCGGGTTGACCGCCGCACCTTCTGCGTCGTTCGTGCCCGGCGCGACCTCTTCCAGTGCCTGTCGTCCGGTTTCCACGCGCAGCAGCCCGATCGCGACGCACAGTACGCCGAGCGTCGCGCTGACCATCGCGATCACGCCCGATACGCCGAATTGCTGGTACAGCGCCAGTGCCAGCGCCGGCGTGCCGATCGACGACATCCGGCCGCACATGCCGGCGACACCCGTGCCGCGCAGGCGTACTTCGGTCGGAAACAGTTCGGGAATGTAGCCGAACAGCCCGAGCGTGGTGATCGTGTAGATCGCGCTGACCAGGCAGAATCCGACCACGATGATCGCCGTCGTATCGCGCAGCGACACATAGAGCCAGCCGAGCGCGATGCTGAGAATCGATGCAATGACGATTCCCTTCGCACGGCCGAGACGGTCTGCGATCAGGTAGCCGATCAGGCCGCCCACCGGCGATCCGATCGACATCAGGAACACGAACCCGAGCGATTTGACGACGGACAGCCCCTCCGCGACGAAAAACGTCGGCAACCACGCAATGAAGCCATAGAGGCCCACGTTGACGCCGATGGCGGTCAGCGCGGCGACCGCGGTGCGTCCGCGCATCCCCCGGGAAAAGAGCACACCGAGCGGCACCTTGCCCACGTGGAGATCGATCGTGCGCCGCACCGGCGGCAGCGTGCCGACCTGTTTGCCGACCTCGAGCTCGATGGCCGACAGCGTCGCTTCGGCTTCGTCGAGCCGGCCGACGGATTCGAGCCAGCGCGGCGATTCCGGCATCCGCTTGCGCATGAACCAGACCACCAGCGCACCCGCGCCGGCCAGCGCGAACATGTAGCGCCAGCCGAGATGCGGAATGACCCAGTACCCTGCCGCCAGCGCGGCGAAGAGTCCGCTGTTGGTGATGATCGCGAGCAGCGAGACCCATTTGCCGCGCGTCTCGGGCGGCACGAATTCCGCCAGCGTGCCGGCCGCGACCACCAGTTCCGCGCCGAGACCGATACCCATGATGAAGCGCAGGGCGATCAGCCACTCGATGTCGGGTGCGAAGCATGCGGCGATCGACGCGAGCCCGAACACCGCAAGATTGAGCTGGTACGAGTATCGGCGGCCGAGCCGGTCGCCGACGTAACCGGCAACGAACGCGCCGATCATCATGCCGACGAACGTCGACGACACGAACATCGCGCCATGCCGCAGATCGGTGAATCCTTCCTTGACCATGGCCGCGACCGAGCCATTGGCGAGGTAGATGTCGAACGCGTCGAGGAAGGCGCCGCCCGCGATCAGTCCCAGTATCTTCCAGTGGAACCTTGAAATCGGCAGCCGATCGAGCCGGCCGGCGGCATTGACGGTATGGGCCATGATGTCTCCAGTTGTGGGCGCTCTCGCGTCGATGGGCCGACGCGGAGACGCTTCGATTCGTGGGTGGCGGGCGCGCTTCGATCAGCGCGGAAGGGGCCGGTCAGACGGCACCGGAGGCGTGCAACGTGTGAATCTGTTCGTCGGTATGCCCGAGTTCGCGCAGGACGGCATCGGTATGCTGGCCGAGCGCCGGCACCGGATCCATGCGCGGGTGGTCCGCTGGTCCGACACCCGGCGGCAAAAGGGCGGGAATCTCGCCGGCAGGCGTCTCGATCCGGGTCCATCGATGGCGGGCGGCGAGTTGCTCATGCTTCCAGACGGCATGCATGTCGTTCATCCGCGCGTTCGCGATACCGGCTTCCTCCAGCCGGTCGATCACGTCGGCGGCGGTCAGGGTCGAGAACGCGCGAGTGATGACGGCAGCGAGTTCGTCGCGATTCGCGACGCGGCGGCTGTTCGAGCCGAAGCGTTCGTCGGTTGCCAGTCCGGGCAGGCCGATCACGGTAGCGCAGAAGCTTTTCCATTCGCGCTCGTTCTGCAGGCCCAGCATCACGGTGTTGCCGTCGCCCGCCTTGAACGGGCCGTACGGAAAGATCGTCGCGTGCGACGCGCCGGCTTGCCGGGGCGGCGACTGGCCGTCGATCGCGTAATAGAGCGGATAGCTCATCCACTCGACCATGCTTTCGAGCATCGACACGTCGATGTGCCGGCCTCGCCCGGTGCGCCCGCGTTCGATCAGCGCGGCGAGGATGTTCGTATAGCCGTACATGCCTGCCGCGATGTCGGCGATCGAACAGCCTGCCTTGGCCGGCTCGCCGTCGGCGCCGGTGATGCTCAGGAATCCTGATTCGCTCTGGATCAGCAGGTCGTACGCCTTCTTGTCGCGGAACGGGCCATCGAGCCCGTAACCCGAGATATCGCAGACGATCAGCCGCGGATAGCGTTCGCGCAGCGTGTCGTAGTCGAGCCCCAGGCGCCGCGTCGCGCCGGGTGCGAGGTTCTGCACGAACACGTCGGCATCCGCCAGCAGTTCGTGCACGATCTCGAGCGCCGCGGGCTGCTTGACGTCGAGCGTAATGCTTTCCTTCGAACGGTTGGTCCACACGAAGTGGGAGGCCAGCCCCGCGACTCGTTCGTCGTAGTTCCGCGCGAAATCGCCGACTCCCGGACGTTCGATCTTGATCACGCGCGCGCCGAGATCCGCGAGCTGGCGTGTGCAGAACGGCGCGGCGATCGCGTGCTCGAACGTGACGACCTTGATGCCTTCAAGTGGGCGCATGTCGGGCACTCCCGGTCAGAACGAACGCGGCAGGCCGAGGATATGCTCGGCGACGTACGACAGGATCAGGTTCGTCGAGATCGGCGCGACCTGGTACAGGCGCGTCTCGCGGAACTTGCGCTCGACGTCGTATTCGCATGCGAAGCCGAAGCCGCCGTGGAACTGCAGGCATGCATTCGCCGCTTCCCACGACGCATCGGCCGCGAGCAGCTTCGCCATGTTCGCCTGCGCGCCGCACGGCGCGTGCGCGTCGAACCGGCGCGCGGCGTCGAAACGCATCAGGCTCGCGGCCTCGACGTTGACGAACGCGCGGGCGATCGGAAACTGCACGCCCTGGTTCTGGCCGATCGGGCGGCCGAACACGACGCGATCCTTCACGTACTGCGACACCTTGTCGATGAACCAGTAGCCGTCGCCGATGCATTCGGCCGCGATCAGCGTGCGTTCGGCGTTCAGCCCGTCGAGGATGTAGCGGAAGCCCTGGCCTTCCTCGCCGATCAGGTTCTCCGCGGGGATTTCGAGGTTGTCGAAGAACAGCTCGTTCGTCTCGTGATTGACCATGTTCGGGATCGGCCGGACCGTCATCCCGTTGCCGATCGCGTGATGAAGGTCGACGAGGAAGATCGACATGCCTTCCGACTTCTTCTTCACGTCCGACAACGGCGTCGTGCGGGCGAGCAGGATCATCAGATCGGAGTGCTGAACGCGCGAGATCCAGACCTTCTGGCCGTTGATCACGTAGCGGTCGCCCTTGCGTACCGCCGTCGTCTTGATCTTCGTCGTATCGGTGCCGGTGGTCGGTTCGGTCACGCCCATCGACTGCAGGCGCAGCGCGCCGCTCGCGATCTTCGGCAGATACCGCTGCTTCTGCTCGGCCGAACCGTGGCGCAGCAGCGTGCCCATGTTGTACATCTGGCCGTGACATGCGCCGGAGTTGCCGCCCGCGCGGTTGATTTCCTCCATGATGATCGACGCTTCGATCAGACCGAGGCCGGAGCCGCCGTATTCCTGCGGAATCAGCGCGGCGAGCCAGCCGGCTTTTGTCAGTGCGTCGACGAACGCTTCGGGGTAGCCGCGTTGTTCGTCGATCTTGCGGAAGTATTCCGCGGAAAATTCGCCGCACAGGTCGCGAACGGCTTCACGGATGTCTTGGTAAGCGTCGGGTTGGTTCATCACGGGTATCGGGATAATCGTCGGGAAGGGTCACGCGAGGGTCGCGCGAGCGGACATGGTCAGCCAGCCTTCGTGGTCCTTCGCCCAGAGTTCGATGGTCGTGCCGTCGTCGGCGACGCGGCCGCATACGCTGAACGTGTTGCCCAGGAACGTCGGCCGCACCGCGCGGTATGCGTATTCGCGAACGGTCGCGCCGGGCAGCGAGCGCGCCACGAGGTCGAGCAGCAGCGTCGAGATCAGCGGGCCGTGCACGACGAGGTCCGGATAGCCTTCGACGTCGCGCGCGTAGGTCCGGTCGTAGTGAATGCGATGGCCGTTGAACGTCAGCGCGGAGTAGCGAAACAGCAGCACCTCGTCCGGCGTGATGTCGCGCTGCCATTGCGCATGATCGGGCGCGGCCTGCGGCGCGGGCGCGGCGGCGCCGGGTGCGGCCGCGCCGCGATAGACGATGTCGTGTTCTTCGCGGATCGCGAGCGCGCCGGCGGACTCGATCACGTGTTCGACCGTGACGAAGCCGAGCGGGCCGCTGCGTCCTGCCTTGCGTTCGATCGACAGCACGCGCGACGTGCGCGTCGCGGTCTCGCCGATCGTCAGCGGGCGTTCGAACACCAGGCGGCCGCCGGCCCACATCCGCCGCGGCAGCCCGAGATCGGGCAGGAAGCCGCCCTTGCGCGGATGGCCGTCCGGGCCGAGTTCGGATTGCTGCGCGACCGACCAGAAATACAGCCAGTGCCACGGCGGCGGCAACGCATCGCCGGCCGCGGGACGGACCGGGTGGTCGAGTGTCGCCGCGAATGCCGCGGCACGGTCGGCGCCGATCAGATCGGTCGAGACTTGTTCGACATCGTCGCTGGCATGCGACCGGGGAGCGTTCACTGTCACCTCCAGCGCCGGGTGGGCCGGCTGTTTGGACCAGGATTGAGGCGACTGTATGTGAAGCGGCAGCGCAGCGGAAATACCGTTTGGATGTGCCGGTCATAGGGGTATCCTATGGCTTTCGTGTTGCCCGAACCGCCATGGACGTCCGCCAGCTCCGCTATTTCGTCAGCATCGTCGAATACGGGAGCCTCGGGAAGGCTGCCGAAAAACTGTTCGTCGCGCAGCCGTCGCTGAGCCAGCAGATCGCGAAGCTCGAGGACGATCTCGGCGTCGTGCTGCTGGTGCGCAGCCCGCAGGGCGTCAAGCCGACCGCGGCGGGGCAGGCGCTCTACCGGCATGCGCGGCTCGTGCTCCATCAGATGGAGCAGCTGCGCCAGGAGGTGCGGGAAGGCGCGGGCAGCGAGTCGGGCACCGTCGCGGTGGGTTTTCCGACGACGATGACGTCGATTCTCGCGGTTCCGTTGTTCGAGCGGGTGAGGGTGCGTTATCCGGGTATCCGGTTGCAGTACGTCGAAAGCATGAGCGGCTTCATCAACGAGTTGCTGGCGAACGGGCGGCTCGATCTCGCGATCCTGTTCCGCGAGTCGAACACGACGGGGATTACCGCGATGCCGCTGTTCGACGAAGTGCTGTATCTGCTCGGCGAGCCGGGCGGCGCGGTGGCGCCGCGCGCACGCACCTGCAGCCTGGCATCTCTCGCCGGCGTGCCGCTGGTCGCGCCCGGCGTGCGGAACGGGCTGCGCTTGCTGCTCGAGCGCACGTTCGCGCGCGAGGAGGTGCCGCTCAACATCATTGCCGATGTCGATTCGCTGCCGACGCTGATATCGCTCGCGCAGTCGGGCATGGCGTGCACGATCCTGCCCGCGTCGGCGATGGCGCTGCGCGACCCGTCGAACCGGCCGAAAATGCGCCGGATCGTCGATCCGGAGATCCGGCGGCCCGCGAGCCTGTGCTGGTCGAACACGTCGCCCGTGAATTCCGCCGCGCTGGCCGTGCGGCAAACGATCGTCGAGTTGATCGGCGAATTGGCCGCGAGCGGAACGTGGACCGGCATCACGCTGCGCGCGAACGATTCCTCGCCGTCGTGACGCGCGGCACGCGCCGGGTTATTCGGCGAGCCGGTGCGCGGACGGCCGGTCGCCGCGTTCGACCGACGCGCGCATCGCATCGACGAGTCGCGCGGTGACGGCCCGAGCGGCCGCCGCGATCCTGCGCGTAGAAGGCGACGCGATGGCTGCCGTTACGGTGCAACCGACGCGCCGGTGATGCTGTGCCGCCGCAGCGAATCCGCGACGAAGCCCGACGCCTTCATGTCCTCGACGAATTCGTTCAGCGCCGCCGCGGCAGCCTCGCCGCGGCTCTTCGGCACGCCCATCGCCTGCCGGATCACCATGAACCGCTCGTCGAGCAGGCGCAGGCCCGTTGTCTTCGCGGCGTCGGCTTCGAGTTGCTGCTTCACGCCGGCCGCTACTTCCAGTTGCTGTTCGACGAACGTCTGCACGACGGCCTGCGACGTCGGCGCGCGCACGATCTGCGCGGCCTTCAGTTCGCGGGTGAGGAACAGGTCGTATGCGCTGCCTTTGCCGACGGTCACGCGGTTGTGCGGCTGGTCGACGTCCTCGTTCGTGCGGATCGGCGAAGCGTCGCGCACGAGATAGAAACCCTCGATCAGCACGTACGGCGCCGTGAACGCGACCGTTTCGCCGCGCAGCGGATCGACCGCGAAGAAGCCGAAATCGGCGCGCTCTTCGGTCAGTGCCTGCACCGATTTCCCGGCAGCGTCGAACACGACGAGTTCCAGTTCGGCCGACAGGTGTTCCGCGAACGCGCGCGCCAGGTCGATCGACACGCCGAACGGTTCGCCGGTGGCCGGATCGCGGTTCGCGAGGATCGGGTTGCCGAGATTGATCGACGCGCGCAGCTTGCCGGTTGGGGTGAAGGCGGAGAGGATGGCAGGGGCGAGGGGCATGAGGGGGCTCGTTTTGGGGGCGGATGGGCGCTCAGGGGTCGAGGAAATGCATCGACGTCGAGCTTATCACCGGGCCGTGGGGAGCAGCGTGTCGCGGTGATGGAGGATTAGTGTCTGCACATGTCCTGCACTACAATTCTTCATTTGGGGTGCTGGACGCCGTCCGGGCTTCGTCCGTGGCGACATTCGCAAGCTTCGTGCCGGAGGGATGCCATGCCTACTTACCAATACCGTTGCGAGAAGTGTGGCGAGACGTTCGAACATGTCGAACATCTCGCGGAGCATGAAACCGCTCACCCGCAATGCCCGAAATGTGGAAGCGAACAGGTTCAACATGCGCCAACGCCATTTGTAGCAAAGACGTCGAGCAAGAGCTGAGCCCGGTCCGCCAGCATCAATTCACTTTTTTGTGCGGCGATCCTTGCCAAAGCGACGGACGCCTGCCCGGCGGATTAATGGCGGCGTATAAAACTTGTTCGCTGGCTGAGTTCGGCCACTAGCTGACATTTGGCGTCTGAAGTCGAAATGGTGGCTTCTCGGCTATCTTCGGCCGCTCCTGATATGAGACCCTCCCGGACAAGCGCACGTCTGCTGCCGAGCAAGCGAGCAGACTATTTCCCCACCGACAGATCCGGGAGAGACAGGAAACGAGGGCATTCGCCTCCAAGGAAGAGGCCGACTATCAAACTCAAGCTCGACTACGTTAGCGCGTCGTTGCGAATACCCATCACGTAACGAGCATTGCGCGCCACGGACGGGTCTGGATCGGCGGCCAGCCGGGCAAGCAGGGCCGACGCCGTGCCATTGAATTCGGCGAGCGCCTGACAAATACGTACACGGGTCTGGACATCGGCTGGGCCGTCTGAGATCGCTGCTTCAAAGCGCTCCACAATTTGCTTTGCGATCGCGGGGTCTTCCGCCAAATCGGCTAACGCATCGGCCGCCTCGACATCGTGAGTCCCGCCAAGAACCTGCTCGATCAGCAGGGGAATGGCGTCGCGTATCCCCCATCCGCCAAGCACCCGCGCAGCGCGATACCGCACGCGCTCCGCGGGGTCGAGGAGCGAGCCACGCAAGGTCTCCACAGCATCGGAACCTCCGAGTTTCGCCAGCGCGAGCACGGCCCGTTCGCGTACTGCCGGATCGGGCTGTTGAAGCGCCGCGCCAAGTACGCTGGCGCCGCTGCCTACGGTTCTTCCCAGCGCCCAGTGCAGCGCACCTGCGACATTCGGCTCTTGTTCCTGGAGCAGTGCGTGGGCGATGAGTGCTGCAAGCGGGGCATCGCTGGACGCGGCGTCAAACGCAGCACGCTGTCTCTCAGGCGCATGCGTCGAGTCCAGTCCTTTCAACAGATGCACGACCTCAAGCACTGCTGACCAATCCTCGGGGGAGGTGGCGGACACAGCAGTCAGCCGGCAAAGCAACGCTTGCTCTGCGGCCAGCCGCTCGCGGCTGCGAGCCATCAGCGCATCAATGAGCACATCGGGGTGAGGCGCTTGTTGGCTGAGCGCCTGACGCACCTCGGCCAGCCCAAGGCCCAGCGAACGCAGGCTCTCCACTTGGAACAGGCGCAAGGCATCGGCTTGCGAATACTCGCGGTATCCCGCTTCCGTACGTCCCGATGGGCTGACCAGTCCGATCGCGTCGTAGTGCCGCAGCATGCGCGCGCTGACGCCGGAACGATTGGCCAACTCGCTGATGCGCATCACTTGTCTCCGGTGTCATCTGGTTCACGCCGCCTCGTGTCTGGGCCTTCGCTCCAATCGAGCCTCGAAAATTCTAACAGACCGCCAACGGCTTCCATCATCTCGGCCAACACGTGGCACATCACATCGATCGCCGTAAACCCGCCTATTCATCGGCGTAGGGCAACGGTGCACCTGCGCGCCACGCATCGGCTGGATCGAGCACAAACGCACTCTCCGGGTCGGCGATGAGCCTGAGGCTCGCGCAGGCATGAACGCGAACCGCCGGGTCCGTTTGTCGGGCCGCCGCCGCATCGAGCGGGGCCATGGCGTCGTCTCCAAGCATGAGTAATGCCCGGCTCAGACTCCGCTTGAGGTCCTTGTCGCCGCGGCCTAGCTCGCGAACCAGTTCGCGTGCCAAGGCGGCTCGTTGCCAGGTCGGCACCAGCCCCGCTGCGGTGCGCCACGCAGTTCGTGCCACCTCCGGATCGGGGTCATGTAGATGCCCGCTTGTGATCGCTGACCAGGTTGCGGGGTCGCCGATCTTTGAGAGCGTATGTAGCGCCTGGCTACGCGCTTGCGCCAACGGCGAGCGCAGCTCGTCAAGCAGCAATGGCAATGTCAGATCCCGCGCATGCCGGGTGAGCGCCCAGGTGAGCATGTCGCGAACGAAGAAATCCGGTTCGACACCGCAACGCTTCACCAGTAGCGTAATCTGGCTTGGATCGGGAGCCGTGCCGGCACCAAGCGCAGCCGCAAGACGGAGCGAAGCATCTGGATGCTCGAGTGCCGTGGTCAGTGCGTGACGGGAAGTCGGGGGATAGTGACGGGTCATGAACGCCTCCTGGCCCGACAGTGGACGCCTTGTCACTGTGACAAGGTCAAGTGTTTTCGGGCGAGGGGCGAATTGCACGCCGAAGCAGCCGTTCGTGGGGCCGACCACCGCCTCCTCCGCAGGTGACGGGTTGAATCCGCGCCGATCAGCGGACCTTCGAACGTGGCCATCCTCTCGGTGATCTGCCGCCGTCGAACGTTTCCTCGATGCAGCTGACTGTATAAGCTTGTCAACTGCCGTGTAACCGGCTGCCGGGTAGCCGGTTACCGTTCGCGCCGCCCGTGCGGTCGTGTCGAACTCAGCGATAACTCTCGCACGTCATAGGGATCTGCGATTTATCGCGGTTTTTATCGCTTGCTCAAACATTCCCGGGAGCGATGTATGCGGTTTTCACGGTCGTATAGAACTCGCGCGCATAGGCGCCTTGTTCGCGGGGACCCAGGCTCGAACCTTTGCGCCCGCCGAACGGGACGTGGTAATCGACGCCCGCTGTCGGCGTATTGATCATTACCATACCGGCCTGTACGTGACGCTTGAAATGGCTCGCATGAGCCAGCGACATGGTGCAGATGCCAGCGGAAAGGCCGAATGGCGAGTCGTTGGCTACGGCAAGCGCTTCCTCGAAATCCGCGACCTTGATGACGGAAGCGACAGGACCAAACACTTCCTCCCTGTTGATCGTCATCGCCGAGGTCGTGTTGGTCACGAGAGCCGGTGCCAGGAAAAATCCTTCGGTTGCCGAGGTAACACGTTCACCGCCAAACACGGAACCACCTTCGGTGCGTGCGAGTTCGATATAACGCTCGTCCTGTTCTAGCTGTTTGGCATCGACAACAGGACCGATCTGCGTCGACGCATCCAGCGCGTTACCAATCTTGAGACTGCGCATGCGCGCCTGCATGGCCTCGACAAAACGGTCGTGGATGCCGCTCGTCACGATCAGGCGGCTAGAGGCGGTACAACGCTGGCCGGTGGAGTAGAAGGCGCCGTTGATGCACGCCTCGACCGCGACGTCCAGATCGGCATCGTCGAGCACGACCATCGGGTTCTTGCCGCCCATCTCGAGCTGGAACTTCTTCCCGGTGGCGACGCATTTCGCGGCGATCGCCTGGCCGGTCCCAACCGAGCCAGTGAAGCTGATGGCATCGACGTCAGCTGATGTAACGATTGTTTCGCCGACGATCGAACCCGTACCCATGACGAGATTGATTACGCCCGCCGGCGCACCGCCTTCGGCGATGATCTTGACGAGTTCCCATACGCTGCCTGGCACGAGTTCCGCCGGCTTGATGACGACGCAGTTTCCATACGCGAGCGCAGGCGCGATCTTCCAGGCGGGAATAGCGATCGGGAAGTTCCACGGCGTGATCAGACCGATGACGCCCAGCGGTTCGCGTGTGACTTCGACCGTCAGTCCCGGGCGAACAGACGGCACAATCTCGCCGCCGACCCGCAGTGCCTCGCCCGCGAAGAACTTGAAAATCTGTCCGGCGCGTCCCACTTCGCCGACTGCTTCGGCGAGCGTTTTCCCTTCCTCGCGTGCCAGGAGTTTACCGAGTTCGTTTTTGCGCGCAAGGATGGTGCTGCCGACCTCGTCGAGCAGGTCAAAGCGCTGTTGCGGGGTGCTGAGCGACCATGTGCGAAAGGCTGAGCGTGCAGACGCGATTGCTTTCTGTGTCTGATCTGCGCTGGCCCGTGCGAAATGGCCGATCACATCGCTCGTGTCCGAAGGGTTCACATTAGGAGCGGAGTCGTTGCCATCGACCCATTCGCCGCCAATGAAGTTCTTGAATTGCGTCATCGTAAATCCCTCAATGAGTAAATACTTGCTTGATCAGCCGCGGTTCAGCAGCGAGCGCTCGGCGAGGTTGGCGTACAGCGCACGCACGCCGAATGTCCACGGAGCGATTTCGGTCGACAGCCGCACGGTGTTGACGAGTGCGCCAAGCGGACGGGCGCTGATCGTCACGCGGTCGCCGAGATGATGCGTAAAGCCGCCACCCGGCGCATCGCGATCCTCGATCGGAGAGAACATCGTGCCGAGGAACAACATGAAGCCATCGGGATACTGATGGTGCTTGCCCCAGGTCTGGCTCACCAGGTCAAGAGGGTCACGGCTGATCTCCCGCATATGACTGATGCCTTCGAGCAGGAAGCCGTCGTCGCTACCTTCGACACGCAACGAAACACTCGTTTCTCGAATCGTGTCCAGCGAGAACCGTTCGTCGAACAGCCGGATAAACGGACCGATCGCGCATGAGCCGTTGTTGTCCTTGCATTTTCCCAACAGCAGCGCGGAGCGGCCTTCGATGTCGCGCAGATTGACGTCGTTACCCAGTGTGGCGCCGACCACCTCGCCCTTGCTGTTGACTGCGAGGACGATCTCCGGCTCAGGGTTGTTCCACTTCGAAGCAGGCAGCAAGCCGATATCGGCGCCGAGCCCGACTGAAGACATAGGCTGCGACTTCGAAAATACCTCTGCATCGGGGCCGATTCCGACTTCCATGTACTGCGACCATGCACCGCGTCGCTGGAGTTCTTCCTTGAGCTTGACTGCAGCTTCCGAGCCGGGCTTGATCTTCGACAGATCGGTGCCGATCAGACGCGTGATCGCAGCGCGTACTTCCTCCGCCTTCGCAGGTTCGCCGCCTGCCTGCTCTTCAATGACGCGTTCAAGGAGGCTAACGGCGAACGTCACGCCACAGGCTTTGATGGCTTGCAGATCGCAGGGAGCCAGGAGGTAGGGTTGATCCTCTTGCCGTTGTGCGGCGACGGTGGCTTCGATCAGATTGCCGACATGACCCAGAGATTCGCCGGAAGCCTGCCGGACGAGTTCGACCAGATCCTGGCGATCGAAAAGGTCGGACACTGTTGGTGCGATGCAGGAGATATCGAATACTTCCCCGCCGCGAACAGCAACGACGCACGGTCCCGCGCCGTTTTTCGTTTGGCGCCACACGCGGCCAACGAGCAGGGCACCGTCGAGATCGTCAGGCAGATAGCTGGAATATGAGGTCATGAACGGATCCAATGTGCATTGAAAGTGCTGGCAATCGTAGCCACGATAAGGATGAAACTCTGGTGATGCTAGAAGCGGTGGACGATACCCGTGCTGCGGCGATTGACGATGATCGCTCGGCGCATGTATGTCGGCTGTCTCGCATTTTTCCTACGCTACAGATTTCCGACTAGGAAACGGGATCCAGTTCAATAGACACTCCGCCCTGTTGGGCCGAGGCGTAGGCTGCGTCCATGACTTGCATCATCAGCTCCGCATCCCGCAACGATGCGATCGGCTTTGCGCCGGTCTGACTTTCGGCGAGCACACGCTTGACGAACAAGGGGTAATAGACGTCGGTCTCAAGCTGGAGCCGGCGGCTTCGCGTGCCTGCCGAAAGATGATTCCTGTCGCGGAACTCGATTCTGTCCGGGCCGGACTTCGCGTACATACGGTCCGAAGAAAGAGTGAAAGAAAATTCGCGCTGCTCGTCGATGGTACTGGGAAAGCTGTATCCCGTCTCCACCAAGCCGATCACGCCGTCTTCGGTTTGCAGGGTCACCAGCGAATAGTCTTCTATGGCACCTCGATGCGTCCTTGAGTTCATGACGGCGGAGACACGCGCAACCTCCTTGCCTGTGAGCAACCTGAACAAGTCGATGAAGTGTGTTGCCAAGTTGATTGTTGATCCGCCGCCGGAATATACGGGATCGATTGCCCAACCGGAGCCTGCGGCTTCGTATCGACTGGGCGGCCCGGCAACGAAGCGAAACGACATGTAGTTAAAGTCCGATGGTATGCGCCCCTCCGCTTCTTCAAGTGAGCCGAGCAACTCGCTCATCCGGAAGATTAACGGCACCGCGCAGTAAAGATTCGCTTTCTCGGCCAGTGTGCGAAGCCGGCTGACTTGGGACATGTTGACGCCGCACGGCTTCTCTAACGCGAACGGAATGTTCCGCGCGATTACGGCCTCGGCGAGCGCCGGCATTTCGGAATGGCGCCCGAACACAAACGCGAAATCGACCTCCTCGTGCTCAAGCAACTCGTAGGCCGATGAGTACAACTTGCTTCCGAATCGTGCCGCAATCGCCTCGCCCTTCACTCGCTCCGCGTCTGACAGGGCAACCACCTCAATCCCGGGCGCGTCGAGCGCATCAAGATACAGCGGGACATGCCAATGGCTGGCCTCCAACAAGGCAACTTTCATACATGTTCTCCTTCGCAATTTCCCACGAATTTTTCAATCCGGATTCGCAGGTAACAACTGGTCGCTTCGGGCATATTTCGCAATTCCGCATCGCGACCGTCGGCTTTTGCCTCGCTGTTCATTTCAGGCTCTCGTCCCTTGTTGAGCGGCCATCGGGGCAATAGTCGAACCCGAGGAAGCGCAGCGCGTACAAAGCCTGTCCTTGATGCATTGGACCGCCGTCCTGGGTACGGCATCCACGTGCCTGCGCGGCTCGGAGGAGCGGCGTCGGCTCGGGCGCATTAATGATGTCTACGACGATGGTGCCGGGTGCGAGCCGCTGCGGATCAACCGGCATGGCATCGTTCGCTTTCATGCCGAGCGGGGTGGCATTGATCACAACCTCGAAACCATGCGGATCTGATGGTCCTGAACGTGCAGTACAGCCCGTTCCTGCGGCAACAGCCGCCGCAAGATCCCTGGCGCGGTGCTCATCGACATCGGAGATGGTCAGCTTGCCAGCGCCTGCGGAAGCGACGGCAAATGCGATCGCTCTACCGGCGCCTCCTGCGCCGACGAGAAGCACCGACTTATTCGCCGGATGGTTGCCTTCCCACTGCATCCCGAGAACGCAGCCGACGCCATCGGATATCGCGCCGACCCAGCGTCCATCCGTGTCGCAGCGGATGACGTTGAGCGCGCCGACCTGACGAGCGGTCGAATCCAGCTCGTCGACAAATGCGAGCATCCGTTGCTTATAAGGCATTGTGACCAGCATGCCGGACAGATTGCCCATCGCTCGTGCACCGCTGACGAAGGCCAACAGGTTATCTTCCTTGACCCAGAAAGGAACGCAAACCGCGTCGGCTCGCTGTTCGACAAACAGCCGGTTCAACAGTTGTGGCGACTTCGCCGCGCTCAGCGGGTCGCCTACCAATCCATAGAGTCGCGTTGTGCCCGAGATATGTGGTTGCATTGCGGCTTGATGTTCAATGTAAAACGACGGTCAATTCGAGCACATTCGTTACGGCGTACGCGTCGGAAGTGCACGTTTGCGTGGGATGTCCAACTTGCGTTGCGCCCACGCAGTGGTAACGCCGTGCAAGCGACTGGCGGCGGCTTAAGAGCGCGCGCTATTGGCAAACTCGGGCTCATGGGTGGCCTTGCTCGTCGCGGACATGGCTTCACTGCGCAGGCGTTCATACTCTGCCTTCGGTACAGGAGTCGCGTTGCGGTCTCCCAGATCGGCAAGGCGAATACGGTACGTTTCCCGAGTGGTGAATGCGGCAATCGCAGCAACCAAACAGATGCCGAATGTGAGAACACCGATCTTCAACGGGATGTTGGTGGCCCCCGGAGGCGCGACTGCTACGAAAAGCGACGGCAGCAACGCACACAAGGTCGTCCCTACGTTTTGTCCGATCGCCATGCCGGAGACACGCACGCGCGTGCGGAACAGTTCGGGGAAGAGGCTCGGGAACACGCCGTTGAAGCCTTGATACGCGACGCCCCACATGAGCACTGAAAAGACCAGCGAGAGCCAAATACTGTGGATGCTGATGGCGTACAGGTAGCCGAAGGAGAGGATCCCGGAGCTGACAACGCCGACCAGAACCGGCGGCCTGCGACCAATCTTGTCCGAGAGGTTGCCGACGAGGGGGATCAGTATTACGGAGCAAAGGTTGCCGAGGACCGGCACCCACAGATAGACGGCAGCAGGAAAGCCAATACCGTACGCCGGCTGGACTGCATAGGTCGCGCCGAAAACAGTCGCCAGGAGCGCGGTGACCGCGGCAAGTGCCATGCCGACAACGCGCAAGACATCGCCCCAACTCTCGCGCAGGACCTCGATGACCGGAGAGGAAGAAACTTCTCCGTGTGCCTGTTCTTCAGAAAAAGCAGGGGTCTCATCGACCTGGCGGCGAATGATGTAACCCGCGATGATCACGACGATACTCAGCAGGAACGGAATGCGCCAACCCCAGGAAGCAAACTGATCCTTCGGCATGAAGTGGGCGAGCGGCAAGAAGACGCCTGCCGCGAGGAGTTGCCCTGCCTGAACTCCTTGGAGGGTAAAGCTTGCAAAGTATCCACGCCGTCCGAACGGCGCATGTTCAAGAATCATGGAGCTGGCACCGGACATCTCTCCCGCGACCGCGAATCCCTGGATGAGCCGCAGGATGACCAGCAGCACCGGCGCCCAGATGCCGATCTGCTGGTAGGTGGGCAAAAGGCCCACACACATCGTTGCGACCCCCATTAATAGCATGCAGAAGATCAGCACCGTCTTGCGGCCGTGGCGGTCGCCGAGGTGGCCAAGCACCATGGCTCCTATCGGTCGGGCGACATAGCCGACACCGAAGGTCGCCAGCGATGCGACGATGCCTACCGTTGGATTGTGAGACGGAAAGAAGAGTTGCGGGAATAACAACGACGCTGCGGTCGCGTAGATGAAAAAGTCGTAGTACTCGAGCGCTGAGCCGATCCAACCACTGGCTGCTGCGATCTTCGACTGGCGCTTGCCGTGGGGCTTAGCCGGTGCTTGTGCGTTCATGCCTGTCTCCATGGTGATTGACTTTCCGGTGCTGTCGGTCTATTGTTGTAACACCGTTCCAATAGGAAGGATGTTACTCACATTATGAGAGTTGTCAAGGGAGCAGTTGACCGATCGCTTCAGGCGATCGAGTTGCTCGCACGTGAGGCGCGCTGGATGCGTATGTCCGATATCGCCGCTGAACTCGAGCTTGAGAAAGGACCGGCCCATCGAGTACTTGCGCAGTTGTGCGAGCAGGGCTGGGCTGAACAGGACGAACACACTTCGCAATACCGTCTGACTTTGAAGCTTTCCTTGCTTGGTCAGCGGTACTTGCATGGGCTTGGCTTACCGGGCCTGGTGCAGCCGATCCTCGATGACGTCGCGGCTCAGTGCCGCGAACTGGTCAGGCTGACGGTCGTCAGCGAGGGAACACTCGCGTGGCTGGCGTCCTCCCAAGGCGCGGCGCCGGGTCTCATGTATTCGCCGTCCATGGATAGCCCGATTACGTTGCATGCAACGGCGAACGGGAAGGTGTGGCTAGCGTCGATGACAAACGACCAGGCGGTCGAATGTGCATTGCGTGGCGGACTCGGAAAAGCTGCCGCCAGCACATGCGGGCCGAAGGCAATCACCAGCATCGAGCAGTTGATTCCTGCATTGGAATTGACGAGGCAGCGCGGCTACGGGCTTGTCGTAGAAGAAGCAGAACCGGGCGTTGCTGCTTTGGCGGTGCCTGTGAGGTCGCTGACCGACGGTACGGTGGTCGGCACGATGAGCATTGCTGGACCGGTAATGCGAGTTCAGCCCGAGCGTTACGACGACTTCTATGCGCTGTTGAAAGAAGCGGCTTCGAAGCTAGGTGCAGTATGGCCGCGTCAAAGCGTTGGTGCCAACGTAATCGAGGCAGCATGAGCGTGCCAGCCGCAACACAGGCTGCCGAGGCTATCGCCGGCCCACGTGAACAGGCAGCACGCATTCTTGTGACAGCGCGCCGCAAAGGTGAGCTCGTCGAGCGGCTGCCTGTCGAATTGCTGCCTGCGAGTCTGGACGACGGTTTTGCAATCCAGCAAGAGGTCAGCCATCAGCTAGGCGGGCGGATCGGCGCATGGAAATGCGCGCTTCCGCAGCCGGGCAAAGTCATCGCCGCGCCGATCTATGACGCTGATATTCATCGAGGCGATGTATGTCGCTTGAGTGGACCTCCGCTTGCCGCTGTGAGGGCGGAACCGGAGCTGGCCTGTCTGCTGAACCGCGACCTGCCCCCACGGCGCGAAGCCTATAGCGAAGCTGAAGTGCTCGACGCAATTGGGCACACGCACCTCGCGCTCGAATTGCTAGGCAGTCGTTATTCGCATCCCGAAACGCTGACGTTCGCTGAACTACTGGCAGACGGCCTCTTCAATTCCGGTCTTGTCATTGGACCCCAGGTTAATTCGATCGAAGGCGCGACGTTGGCCGATCTCCCCGTCGAATTCGACGTCAGTCTAGCCAGCGTCGGGCAAGAAGCAATCACGTTCGCTGGTCGCCACCCTGATTGCAGCATGCTGGCGCCGATTGTGTGGCTCACCAATTTTCTTCGTGTCCGCGGCCTCGGACTGCACGCGGGCCAGGCTGTGATCACCGGGTCTTACGCAGGTGTGCTGGAATTGCCAGTCGGCTGCGAGCTACGTGTGGGCTTCGGTAACCTCGGCACACTACCGATTACATTTTTCTCTTGATAGGAGTACTAGATGCGTCTCGTCCGTTTCGGCCAGCCTGGCCAAGAGCACCCCGGTATTATCGATTCGAGCGGCGCGATCCGCGATCTGACCGGCATCGTGGATGACATTGATGGAACGACTATCTCCCCAGTCGCGCTTGCAAAGCTGAGCGAACTCGATTTAGGTCGTCTGCCCGTCGTTGAAGCAGACACGCGTCTCGGCGCGTGCATCGGCAATGTCCGTAATCTCGTGTGCATTGGTCTGAACTACTCCGATCATGCTGCTGAAACGGACACGCCGATCCCACGGGAACCTGTGGTGTTCAACAAGCATACCGGCTCCATCAGCGGCCCGAACGACCCGGTCATCTTGCCCGCAGACGCGCAAAAGCTGGATTGGGAGGTCGAACTCGGCGTAGTGATCGGCAAACCCGCGTGGCAGATCGACGAAGCCGATGCGCTGGAGCATGTGGCGGGTTACTGCCTTGCGAATGATGTTTCCGAACGCGCGTATCAACTCGAACGCGAAGGCCAGTGGACCAAGGGTAAAAGCGGATTCTCGTTCGCTCCGCTCGGACCGTGGCTTGTCACGCGTGATGAAATTCCCGACCCGCAGGTGCTTGACCTGTGGCTCGACGTCAACGGCACCCGTCGTCAGACCGGCAACACACGCACGATGATCTTCAACGTCGCCCATATCGTGGCGTATCTCAGCCGCTTCATGCCGTTGATGGCGGGCGACGTCATCATTACGGGCACGCCTCCCGGCGTGGGCCTCGGTCAGAAGCCGCCTGTCTTTCTAAAAGCAGGCGACACGATGACGCTCGGCGGCAGCGGACTCGGCGCGCAGACGCAAAAGGTTGTGCCGTATGCGGGCACCCTCGGAGCAGCATGGGGCCTCGGCGAGTATCCATTGGCACTGTAAGTCGATTCGATTTGACATAGGAGGAGATATGAGCCTTGCTGGAACGGGCGTCGTCGCAATCTGGCATGACCTGCTGCCGGAAGCGAAGGATGAATTCTACGAGTGGCACAACCGCGAGCACATGCCCGAACGCGCTGGGATTCCAGGGTTCAGGCGCGGTCGGCGCTTCATAGCACTGGATGCAGGTCCCGAGTATTTCAACCTTTACGAGGCCGACACGGTCGAAGTCCTGGGCGCGCAAGATTACCTTTCTCGGCTGAATACGCCGACGCCTTGGACCAAACAGGTAGTCGCCTCATTCCGGAGCGTCGCACGCTCAATCTGTCACGTGGCCTATTCGGACGGTGTTGGGCAGGGTGCCAATCTCATGACTGTGAGATTTGACGTGCCATCGGCTGCGCGGGCACAAGTCGTGAAGGCTTTGCGTCAGCGCGTCCTACCGCCCCTCGTCGACCTACCCGGTATCACGGGCGTGCACCTGTGCCTTGCAGACGAAGCGATCAGCAAGGTGGAAACGGCGGAGAAAAAGGCGCGTTCAGAAGGCACCCAGGTACCGACATGGATCGTGTTGGTCGAAGGGTGCCGGGCAGATTATGTCCGTTCAGCGGCTGACCGTTTCGTTTCGGGACTTGCGGCATCGCCCGAAGCGGGCGCGACAGCGCCAGATACGACTCTCTATCAACTCGAGTACACGCGCTGCAAGACGCCTTGGAGCGCTGGCTAAGCGGTCAAGCGCCGTCTGATCACTGCTTCACGGCCCCGTCGCGCGAGTCCCACATGGCTAAGCGCGACCGGCCATTACACTGAGAAACGTAGGAGTACTGCCATGTCGTTGAATATCGCCGACACGTCCGCTCGAACCACCGCGTCAATGTCGGCTCGTGTCATACGACTCAATCCTGCCGACGATGTCGTTATCGCACTTGAACAGCTTGTGTCCGGTACGGTGATCGACAGGGAATCGGTGACAGTCTCGGGACTGATTCCGCCCGGGCACAAAGTGGCGACACGTGACATCGGTCAGGGTGAGGCAGTGCACCGCTACGGCCAGGTAATCGGCTTTGCAAGTCAGCCGATTCGCGCGGGGCAGCACGTACACACCCACAATCTCGCGATGGGTGACTTTGCGCGGGACTACGCATTTGGTCAGGCCGCGCGCCCGACTGTACGGTCGAATGAGGCCGCAACATTCCAGGGCATTGTCCGCGCAGACGGGCAAGTCGCCACACGGAACTATATCGGGATCCTTACCTCGGTGAACTGCTCGGCCACGGTTGCACGAGCCATTGCTGATCAGTTCCGCCGCGACATCCATCCCGAAGAACTGGCCGCGTTCCCGAATGTCGATGGCGTCGTGGCACTCACACACGGTTCCGGTTGCGCTATCGACTCTGAAGGCGATGGCCTGGCGATCTTGCAGCGCACGATTGGCGGCTATGCATGCCATCCGAACTTTGCAAGCGTGCTGGTCATCGGTCTTGGGTGTGAAACGAACCAGATCCCGCGACTTCTCGAGACACAGGGACTCCGGGAACACGACCGCTTGCGAACGTTCACGATCCAGGATAGCGGCGGTACCACTCTGACGATCGCGAAGGGTATTGAACTGGTTCGGCGCATGTTGCCCGAAGCGAACAACGTGAGGCGAGAGGCTGTCAGTGCAAGTCATCTCACGGTCGGTCTTCAGTGTGGAGGGTCGGACGGGTATTCCGGCATCACCGCCAATCCGGTGCTGGGTGCAGCCGTTGATCTGCTCGTGCAACACGGCGGCACCGCGATTCTCTCGGAAACGCCCGAAATCTATGGCGCGGAGCACTTACTGACGCGCCGCGCCGAAACGCCCGAGGTGGGTCGGAAGCTGATTGATCGCATCAAGTGGTGGGAAGCCTATGCGCATCGGCAAGGGGCGCAAATGAACAACAATCCGTCTGCGGGCAACAAGGCGGGTGGCTTGACGACCGTCCTTGAAAAATCGCTGGGAGGCATTGCGAAAGCCGGCTCTACCAATCTGACCGAGGTGTACGAATATGCTCAGCCGGTCACGGCGCGCGGCCTGGTGTTTATGGACACGCCCGGCTACGACCCGGTGTCGGCTACGGGCCAGGTGGCCGGCGGTGCGAACCTGATCTGCTTCACGACGGGACGTGGTTCGGCTTACGGCTGCGCGCCCGCGCCATCCGTCAAACTTGCGACGAACACAGCACTATGGCAACGCCAGGCCGACGATATGGACCTAAACTGCGGAGAAGTGTTGGAAGGGAGAACGACGATCGAGCAATTGGGCAGAGTGCTTTTCGAATTGCTGCTAGATGTCGCCTCGGGAACCCGTTCTCGCAGTGAGCGGCACGGCTACGGACAGAACGAATTCGTACCTTGGCAAATTAGCGCGATCATGTGAGCGCACATTAGTACTTCTCGAGCCTCCCAATGCTGCTGCGCAGACAGTGACTTCCCCGCGCTGACTTTCCTAGGCAGCGGGTGTAAGCAAGTAAGCGCGACTGAAAGGTTGCTCCGCATCGCACATTTGCCGCTGGGTACCCGGCGGCTGTTCAGCGTTGCAAAAAACTTCTGGGCTTCCGGATTTGCGTCCAAAGCCACCTGTAGGTCGTCCGGCACAATCGAGTTGCTGGCCGACGTATAAGCAGCCTTCCAGCGGCCGTCGTTCCTGGCCTTCTCGATTTCGCGCATACCGGGCGGGCGCATTCTGCCTGCGGCGATCAGCGCTTCAGCCCTGTCTTTGTTGAGTTTGGACCAGATGCTTTTTGCGGAGCGAGGGGTGAAGCGTTGTAGCCAGTATTGCTCGCTCTCAGCCTGCTTTTGACCATCGATCCAGCCATAGCAGAGGGCGCTTTCCAACGCCTGTTCGTAGGTTACGGTTCGCTGCTCGGTGCCTTTTTTCGCCAGACGCAACCTCGCTCCGCTCGAAGTGCTGCCGTTTTGCGCCAACCAGCTTTCCCATTCGGTCTGACTGGTAAACGTTAGAGCGCATTCGGTCATGTCACCATCCAGAATGGTCGAGTACATGTGCGGGGAAGGCGTCCGCAGTCTAACCGCGTTTATACGGACATCGACGTGCGTGGCGCAACCAAAGCCCGGTCGCTCGGTAGCCACTGGCCCGTCGGCTGGTTTGGGTCGCGAGCGCCCAGCCGCGACCCGCCGCCAGCGCGGCGACGGTCCTCCTCGAAATGTCGCGTCAGCGCGAAGCCCTGCCGTCGCGGGGCGATGATTCTCGGCAGTCGACGGGGTTCAGGCTGCTGCCGCCTTATGAATCGAGTCCTGCTGATCGCCACCCAGGATATCGACGAGACTGGTCAGCATCCGCCCCAATTCACCCGTCATCAGCGTGAAATCCGAGTCGAAGCGTTCATCGTCGTTCTGCGCGGTGGGATCCGTCGCCTCCTTGATCACGTCGAGCGGCGTGACACGCTTGATCGTCAGCGACGGTGTCAGCACGAAGGAGATCCGGTCATCCCAGGTCATCGCGAGGCGCATGCATTGTTTGCCGGCCTCGATGTGCCGGCGCATGTCGTTCGCTTCCAGCGCGTGGCCGACGTATCGCACCGTGGCGCCGCCTTCGCCGCTCGAGCGCAACTCGGCGTCCTGGTCCACGGTGAATCCGCCCGGCGCCTCGCCGGACAGCAGCCAATCCGTCATCGCGGCGACCGGCGAAAGCGCCACTTGAACGCCGGCGAGCGGCAACTGATCGATCGATTTGACGAGCAGGCCGCGAACATCGTCGGCAAGCGCCTGTGCAGCCGCATCGATGACGAGCCAGCCGTTCGCCGTATCGATCCACACGCGGGTATCGCGGCGAATGGTGAACGCGCGCGGCAGCAGTTCGTCGGTAACCTGCTCCTTGAGTTCGCGCAGCTGTTTTCGCCCCACCTTGAAGCCCTGCTGCTCCTCGACTTCAAGCGCCCGGGCCTTGGTCACCTGATTGACGACCGACGCCGGGAGCAGCTTCTTTTCGGCACGAAACAGCAGCAGCATCTGCCGGTTGATCGAATACACAAGCGCGCCGTCGTCACGCGGCGACGCCCATCCGAAGCGCTGCATCTCGACGCTGCTGCCCGGCTGAAACGCGTGGGGCGCCAGCCATTTTTCCATCTGATCGGGGGTAACGGCCCAAGGTGCCGGAAGACGATGAAGCTGAAGATTCTTGAACCACATAGGAGGTCGGGCAAAGCCCACCATTCTATATGACGGTGACGCTTCCCGGCCATGAAGCACCATTCATCCAGGCCGCCGCGTGGATATTCGTGCGACCGTTCCGCCCCCGTTAACCGCCGTTCGACCGCGAACGACGTGCGTTGCGTCGTCGGCCATGACGGACGTTCGGCTGTCGCCGCGCGCGACGCTCTCGTGCTTTGCCCGCAATCTCGGAGCACGGTGGCAGCCAGGCAGCCCGTCGATCCGTCCCCACCCCAATGCCTTCAGCCCGATAACGCATCGCGTCCAGCACGAACAAGAATGCCTTGACAATGGAAGCATATGCTCCTATCTTGGCTACAAGAGAGCATATGCTCTTATTTCCAAATGGAGCCAAGCCATGAACCAAGCCGAAATACTTGTGAGCGGTGCAACCGGACGGACCGGAGGTATTGCTATCGACGAATTGCTCAAGATGGGCAGGCGCGTGCGCGCGTATGTGCGCACCGACGACGATCGGGCAGCCGCCCTGAGGCAGCGCGGAGTCGATATCGCCGTCGGAGACTTCACCGACATCAATGACATCCGCGCAGCCATGGAAGGAATCCGGTCGGCCTATTTTCTCCATCCGATCGCGCCAGGAATCATCGGGGCTGCTGCTTATTTCGCGCAGGCCGCAAAGGAGGCGGACGTCAAGGCGATCGTCAACATGTCGCAGATTTCCGCGCGCCGGGAGTCGAAAAGCCACGCGGCCCAGGATCACTGGGTTTCCGAGCGGGTCTTCGATTGGTCGGGCGTTCCGACTACCCATCTCCGCCCCACGTTTTTTGCCGATTGGCTCGTCTATCCGCATTTTGCGAAGGAGATCTGGGCCCGGAAAAAGATTGAATTTCCCTTTGGCGATGGCCGTCACGCACCCATCGCCACTGATGATCAGGGGCGGGTGATCGCCCATGTCCTGGCCAACCCCGAAGGCCACGAGGGCAAGATCTATGCGCTCCATGGTCCCGTCGAGATGAACCATACCGAGATCGCCGAGGCGATGAGTGAAGCGCTCGGAGCCCGGATCGAATACGAGCCGAGTTCCATCGAGGAGTTTCGGATCAAGATGGAAAATCTCTACAAATTTCCGCCGTTCCTCACGCAGCATCTGGTCGAGGTTGCTCAGAACTACCGCGACGGCGTCTTCGCAGGTACCAACGATGTCATCGAGAAAATTACCGGAAAGCCGCCACTCTCGGTCCAGCAGTTCGTCACTCTGAATCGCGCCGTATTCGCGTGAGCATGACCCCAAACGAGTCGAGGTTTGAAAATGGCACACACTCAAGACGAGCGTCACCCGTTTCTGGACGATCTGACAACCGATGCAGAGTTGGTCAGCTCAGTGTTGCGCGGCCCCGTATCTGGGCGCGACGAAATCCGGCTGGCAGTCAACGCCGTCGGAACGTTCTACGCGTCGCAGACGCCCACATTTGCTCAGACTGTCGGTTCGCGGCTCTTTCTCGAGTACGAGGCCGTTCTGACGAGCGGCGAGAACCTGAGTGCGGTCGTCGTCGTCGACCACAACTCCGACGGATCAGTGCCGCGCGTCAGCGTACGGATGAGCCCGCTTGACGCTGTGCTGACTCTCGCTGGCCATCTGCGGGAGGCACTTTCAAAGCAGCTTCCGGAAAACCTTTTTCTTTGAACCAGGCGCCCGCAGGCCAGAGGAGCAGGATGCATCTCCCCGGAGCCTGCGGCTTCAACAAAGGAGCTTGTCATGGAAATCAAGAACGCCACCGTTTTTATCACCGGCGCCAATCGCGGCCTGGGCCTGGCTTTTGCACGAGAGGCACGTCGCCGCGGGGCGACGAAAGTGTACGCGGGCATGCGCAACACGAATGGCTTTGAAGAGCCGGGCATTGTGCCGGTCAAGATCGATGTTACGGATACGGCGTCGATCGCTGCGGCTGCGAAACAGGCGGCGGATACGACGCTGCTGATCAACAACGCGGGCATAGCTGCTCTGATCGACGGGCCTATGGCGGCCGACGTCGAAGCGCAATCCACTCGCATGTTCGATACCAACTACTACGGCGTAGTGCGCGTCACGCAGGCCTTCGAGCAGATATTGGCGGCCAAGCGGCATGCGGCGATCATCAACGTGCTTTCCGACATCGTGTGGCTTCCGCGGCCGTATCTGACGCCGTATGCGGCGTCAAAGGCAGCAGCATGGAGTTATACGAACCAGCTTCGCTTTCATCTGCATGAGCGTGGCATCCAGGTTCTCGGCCTGCACGTCGGATTCGTGGATACCGACCTGACCAATGGTATTGACGTGCCTAAAGCCAGCCCCGAGGATGTTGTGCGGCAGACCTATGACGCTCTCGCCGCCGGCAAGAGCGAGGTCATGGCCGACGAGGGTACGGCGGTGCTAAAGAGTACGCTAGCGGCTGAGGTGCCGGGCTATATTATTCCGCCGGAAGGGCTTTAAACGCCGCAGATGACGAGAGTCGGCTACCGGGGCGAGACTTGAGGCGCGCAGATTACCGGGGCGCCAGCGTTTTCGGTGTCGACTTTCATCGAAAGATACCGCCGTACCTTCGCGCGTGCGCGTAGCGTTCCGGCAATCAAAAGAAATGAGGAGTGGAACCAGATGTTGCCGTTCGACCAGCCGCTTGGAATCGATCAATGCAACTGCTTCGCAGTGAGGAAGGCGAGCAGGCAGATATCCCGCCTCTACGATAGCCATCTCGAGCCGGTGGGCCTGCGCATTACGCAATTCCTAACCCTGGCCGCACTGGACGAGGTGGGAAGTGCCGCGGTCAACGCCCTTGCCGAACGGCTCGATATCGAACGGACGGCGATGGGGAAGATGGTCGGCTTCCTTGAGCGCGACGGCTTCGTCGCGATCAAGCCCTCGCCCACGGACGGTCGAAGCCGCCTTGTTGAGCTCACCGAAGAAGGACGACGCCTGCACAAAAAAGCGGCCCCGCTATGGCGAGAAGCGCAGCGGGAGTTCGAGCAGCTGAACGGCGTAGAGAATGTCGCGGCGCTACGGGAGGGGCTTAGAGGAGTGGTCGTCGGCGATGTGACGGCACGCCCACCCGGGGACTGACTGACGGTCCACAAGAATTGCCGCAAACGCACGAGACTGCCGCTGCCCGGGACGACAGGAAGTGACGAGGCGTCGACAAACACGATGCGGCATGGATGGATTGAGTCCGCACTTGCTTGCAGCCGCTGATTTCGTACAGGGTCGAGAGTCCGGAGTGGGGCGGAGGTCGCCGCTCGCAGACTGATTCGCTCCATCGGCGCAGAGCGGGTAAAACAAAGGCCCGCGATGTGCGGGCCTCATATCAGCAATTGCCTTTCTTCGCTTGTCCGGGCGGGCAGAACCCGTTCCCCGGACCGCCTTGCGGCGCGACCACTACCGGCGGACCGGGAACGTAAGCCACGCATCCGCTGAGTGCACCGATCATGCTCGCCGCAGCAAGCAACGCGATAACCCCTGTTTTCACTTCGTTCTCCCGTTGAGGGGAAAGGGCCGTTCGGCCCTTTCCGTTATGCCGTTGAACCGTCAGAAATTGAAATTGACGTTCGTCTGGCTAGTCGTTGCATTGACATTCGTCGATTGCGTTGCGCCCGACGCTGCGTCCGCTTCGATCGTATATTGGCCTGCCGACGCCGGCGAGGAAGCCAGCGTGACCGGCAGCGAACCCGAGTACGTGCCGACGATCGGCGCGGCCGTCGGCACCGACAGCGCGTACGCGCCCGTATCCAGGTTTGCGTTGATCGACGTGATCTCGTATGCGTTTGCATCGATCGTCTGCAGTGCGCGCACCAGCGCGTTCGCGCTTGCCGTCACCGTGCCGCTGACCGTGCTCATCGTCGAGGCAGGCAGCGTGATCGGCAGGTTCGACGTCGATACGGCCGTGCTCGTGTTCACGACAACCGGCACCGAGCGGACGACACCCGACGAGACGTTGTTCTGCACGATCACGACGTCGTAATTGCCCTGCGTCGAGCTCTGGATCAGCGGCGACAGCACGAACTTGCCGCTGCTGTCGGCCACCGTGCCGCGCACGACCTTGCCATGCTGCTCGGCATAGACGGTTGCACCCGCTTCGGCCTGCGCGACGTAGCCGGAAATCGCGCCGCTCACGACCGTCGGCGTTGCCGTCACGACCGGCTTGAGCGCAAAGGTGCCGTTGCCGCGCTGCACGATCGACTTGCACGCATTGAAATCGAGCACGAGGTCGACGAGCGTGTTCGGCTGGACCGTGAACGGCGAGATGATCTTGTAGCCGCTTTGCGTCGCACTCGGCGTCGCTAGCGCCTGCTCGCTGCCGCCTGTCGGCACGACCGAGTTCGCGAGCGTGTTGCCCTGGTTCTGCGCGAGCACGAGGCGAACCTGCTGGTACTGGCCGGCCGGCAGCGCGGTCTGGCCGAGATCGGCGAGTGCGCCGTTGGTCAGCGACAGCAGGTCGATCTTCTGCGGCGTCGGCAGCGTGATCGTCGACCAGCCTCCGTCGTTGTCGCCCGCGTTCGAACTGGCGTTTACGCGCACCTGCGACACGGTGACGAACACATGATCGAAGCCGCACGACGGGGCGTCGGTCATCGCGACATGCAGCGTGCCGTTCTGCACGCTGCCGCCGTCGTCTCCGCCGCCGCAGCCGGCAAGAACGAACGGCACGATTGCAGCGCAAAGGGCACTTTTAAAGAGCTTATTCATTGTCACCCCCCATGGGTGTTATTGTGGGTAACGAAAGAATAGCGTCGCTTCAGCCTGCTATTTTGGGCATCTTTGCAACGAACGGTAACTTTTGGTTCTATCGGTAAATCGCCCGCGAGATTGATGCCGCGTCAAGGGGGAGTGAAGCGGAACAGGGCGGAGATTATCGGGGAGAAGTGCGCAATGTAGGCGGCACGGGACAAAGCGATTGCGACGCGGAAGTAGTTAGTACCACGGTGCTTGAATCAACGATTGTCCGCACGCCACTGACGAGGTGTGACACCGGTCAGGCGCAAGAATGTCCTCGTGAAGTGACTCTGGTCCGCAAAGCCACACAAATCCGAGATCATGTTCAGAGGCATGGGGGACGTGCGCATGTACTTCTTTGCCAGCTCTACGCGTTGATTGATCAGCCAGCGATGCGGGGGCAGTCCTGTAGTCTGATGAAAGGCCTTGACGAAATGACTGCGAGACAGGCCGCAGGCCTTCGCCACATCGACAAGCGGAATTTTTCCGTTGAGGTGTTCGAACAGGAGTCCTTTTGCCTGACGCTCCTGCCACGGCGTGAGTTTGCCGGTCTGCCTTTCCCGCTGCTCGCCGATGCCGCCGTACTGTTGTGCGATATGAGTCTGGAAAGCGAGCGCGACCTGGTCGATGAAGAGTTGCGACGCATGCTCGGGCTGCGCCAACGCGGGCAGCAGCGATTGTCCGAGGTGATGGACGATCGGGTCGGTTGCACTCAAGTGCGGCGGCAAATAAAGCTGCGGCCGTCGCCGGCCACCGATTTCATCGGCCGTTTCCTCCAGCGTGCGGCGAGGCAGATGGAAGTGGAGGCAGTCGAACGCCCCCTTCAGATCCGCCACCCACCTGCGGTCGAGGTCGTGAATCGTCACGGTCCCTGCGCTGTAGGGGACGAAACGGGCAGCACGTCCGTCAAGCCACAATTCCTGTTCGCCGAAAGCGCGCAATTGCAGCACGATGAGATCGGCGTCTTCGAGGTCATAGGGCGCAGTCCGGCCCATATTTCTTCGCGCCGATTTCAGCCGACTGATGCCGATCTGCGCGGACGGCAATGTTTGGGTGACGACGGTTTGCCTCACGTCGGCCGGAATGAATTCGGAAGAGGCGTTGTCCGACGGTGCAGTAGCCATAAAACCGGCGAGAAGGTCAATGATCGAACGCTGCAGTCTACCAAATCGAAATTGAGGTTGCCGACCAGCTCGGCGGTGGTAGCACGAAGAAGTGCTTGAGGCGATGCAGCAAAGGCTGGACCGCCGGTTCGACGTCGTGACGATACGACGCCGTACCGTCGAACGTGTGTTCGGCAAATCAGGCACTGGATGGGTTCGACCCCTTTCCAGATTCGCGCGTTTGTCGCGACGCAGGTCGTGGCGACCGGACAACCTTGGCGCCCGGTTTCCGCGGCGGTTTGGACGTAGTTCAAGGGCAGCGCAGGGGCGGCGGTGGGTATTTGAACTTGCGATATCCTTCAATTGCCGAGGTTCGCGATGATCCGCAATTCTGCGTGTCGTCCGTTTCTGGGCGAAGCGTAGCGGCAATACCGACACAACCGAAAAGGCCTGGCTCAAACACTGATATAACCATTCCAACAAAGGCAAAACAATGATGACTTCCAGCGACGGCCTGACCAGTCCAGCACGGCTCCTGCGACTCGCCTCGTGGGTGATTGCGATCGTCTTCGCCGTCTTTCTGAACATGCTCGGAAGTCTCGTGATCCGCGACATGGCGTTCGCCCCGAGGGGCGGGCCGCCCGTCATCGAGCAATTCGCGGATGCTCCGGCGAAAGCGCGGCTGGACGCAGCGCGGCGCAATCTGCAGACGCAGCACGACACGCTCGCCGAGAAGGCCGACACAATGGAGGTGGCGCGCGGACGCGCCGCGAAGGAGTACGCGGCCGAGAAAGAAAGTTTCCGCAACTGGCTGGCAACCCGCTCGGTGACGGGAGACAGTGCGAGAGACCCGGACATTCTTGCGAGAACCCGCAAGCTGGATACGCTCCAGGCAGTGGTCATCAACTGGCAGCATCAGATCGATGCGATTCGCGACCAGCAACGGGCACTGGCATCGCAGCAGACTCAAGTGGACGCGCAAATCGCCGAAGCGGACGCAGCAGCCGAACGGCGCTTCGACAAGGCGACCCGGCATTACGAGTTGCAGGTGTTCGGAATGCGGCTTGCATTGACATTACCGATACTGCTGGCTGCGATCTGGCTGTTCATACGCTACCGCAAGGCGCGCTACTGGGCTTTCGTATATGGTTTTGGCCTGTTTGCACTGAGCGCGTTTTTCATCGAACTGGTCCCGTACTTGCCGAATTTCGGCGGCTATGTCCGGGTTCTGGTCGGCATTGCGCTCACGGTATTCGCCGGCCTTTACATGATGAAGGCCTTTCAGCGCTATGCCGAACGTAAGCGGCTCGAATTGCAGCAGGATCAGGGAGAGCGCGCACGCACGATCGGATACGAAAAGGCCGTTCGCTCGCTCGAAAAGAAGCGCTGCCCGTCATGCGACAAGCAATGGAATCTCGGTGGCGACGACTCCACGTTCTGCGTGCATTGCGGATTGCGGCTCTTCAATGTATGCGAATGCGGTGGCCGGAATTTCTTCTTCTTCCCGCATTGCCATCAATGCGGTGCTGCGCAGGGAAATGAGTTGCCAGCGTCATCCGATTGACGGTCCGTCCACCGATCATGCGGCGCGCATCGCAGTGAGTGCGGCGGCCAGTGCGTCGTGCGTGGAGGTCGGAAACGGCTCCGGCTCGTCCTGGCCCATCCTGACCGGAGACGAGGACAGAGGCCGCGTCTTGAGCGCCGTAACGATTCGCTCGCTCGCATGACCGTCGCCATAGGGGTTCGCCGCATGCGCCATCGTTTCGTATTCCGCGCGATCGTCGAGCAGCGTCTCGACCTGCTCGACAATGCGACTGCGATTGGTTCCTACGAGGCGTGCCGTGCCCGCCTCCAATGCCTCGGGCCTTTCGGTCGTATCGCGCGTCACGAGCACCGGCTTGCCGAGCGCCGGCGCTTCTTCCTGTATGCCGCCGGAATCGGTGACGATCAGATATGCCTTCGACATCAGGTACACGAACGGCAGATACTCTTGCGGTCCGATCAGATTGACGTTGCGCAGATTGCCCAGAATCGAGCGGACGGGGCCGCTCACGTTCGGATTCAGATGCATCGGATAGACCAGTTCGATGTCGTCGCGCCTGAGCGCGAGTTCTCGAAGCGCATGGCATACGTGCTCGAGCGGTTCGCCGAAACTCTCGCGTCGATGGCCTGTCACGAGAATCAATCGGCGTGCCGGGTCCAGGAACGGAAATCTCGCCGCAGCCTGGGCGGCGAGTGTCGGATTCGTCTTCAGTCGTCCCCATGTCTGCTGCAGCGCGTCGATCACCGTGTTCCCGGTCAGAATCACCTGGCTCGGCGGTACGCCTTCGCTGTACAGGTTCTGCCGCGCGCGTTCGGTTGGCGCGAAATGCCATGAGGACACGGCGTCCGTCATGCGCCGGTTCAGTTCCTCGGGCCATGGCGACCAGACGTTACCGGTGCGAAGCCCGGCCTCCACGTGACCGATCGGTATGTAGCGGTAGAACGCCGCAAGGCTCGTCGCCAGGGTCGTGGTCGTGTCGCCGTGGACGAGCACGATGTCCGGTTTGGCGGCATCGAAAACCCGGCCGATGCGGTTCAGGATGTTCGCTGTCAGATCCGACAGCGACTGATTTTCACGCATCAGGTTCAGATCGAAATCCGGTGTGATGTCGAAGAGCGACAGTACCTGATCGAGCATCTGTCGATGCTGCGCGGTGACGCACACCGTGACGTCGAATGCAGGATGGCGTTTCAGCTCGTGCACGAGCGGAGCCATCTTGATCGCCTCGGGGCGCGTGCCGAATACCGTCAGAACTCGTTGCATCTTGATTTTCCCGTGTATGAATGTCTTGCTTTCCGGCCAGCCTGTGTCGAATCTAGAGCCACAATGCCGCCCGGACCACCAGTCCCTTTGCCCGATCGGCGTTGGTCAAACGAACGCGATACTGGACATTCAGGTCGATCCAGCTCGCCGGCGCCCGATAGGCGCTTTCGCGAAACCAGTAACGCACGCCGATGCCGGGTCCGACTCCGAGCGCCAACCTTTGCGGTGCGCGGCTGTCGTAATCGCCGGCGATCGCGGCATGCGGAAACATCACGAGGTGGTCGCTGATCGAATCCAGTCGCCACGAATGGCCGTAACGCAGTTCGACCGGTTGGACGAGCCGTTCCTGTCTCGCGAAGTAGGCGCTTTCCGTATAGAACTGCCAGGTTGTCCAGTCCGGTTTGACGGGATGCAAATCGATGCCGTCGTCGATCGAATAGCCGACGCGGAAGAGCCAGTCGTCATAGGCGTAACGCCCGCCCTTCATCAATTTTTCGACGGTGAACACCAGGTTTTGCGACGAGAAGGGCTTGTAGCGGGCACCGACTGACCACTGCAAGGTCGGTAACCCGGTGATGCCGCCGCTGTGGTCGTACAGCGTTGCGTACTGACGTGCGAAGAGCTGGAAAATGCGCCCGTTGTCGTAACCGATCTTTGGCGGCTGCCAGTAGACTTCGGTGCCGCCCTGGAGAATGCCGATGGTTTCCTGCGGCCCGAACCCGCCGGATTGATACGCGATGCTGACGATGGCGCCGACGCGCCGTTCGGCGTCGTCGATTGCGCGGCGATAACCGTAAGCCTGTTCAGCGTCGTATTGAGGTGCCTGCACGTTCGCGTCGATGCTGTCGCGGAAGAACTGATCGGCGAGTTCGTTTTTGCCGAGGCCGCGCGCCGTATAGGCGGCGTCTGCATACTCAAGCGCCGAGTCGGGGTGCTGGGCGAAGCTTGCTTCGAAGAACTGGAGCGCTTGTTTTTCGTAGGCAGGGTCGCTCTCGCCGAGACGGCGCGCCGTGTAGGCGGCATCGACGTATTGAAGCGCGGTGCCCGGTTGCAGGGCGAAGCTCGCTTCGAAGAATCGGAGCGCTTGTTTTTCGTAGGCCGGGTCGCTCTCACCGAGACGGCGCGCCGTATAGGCGGCATCGACGTATTCAAGCGCGGTGCCCGGTTGCAGGGCGAAGCTCGCTTCGAAGAATCGGAGCGCTTGCTTGTCGTAGGCAGGGTCGCTCTCGCCGAGATGGCGTGCCGTGTAGGCGGCATCGACGTACTGACGCGCGGTGCCCGGTTGCAGGGCGAAGCTCGCTTCGAAGAATCGGAGCGCTTGTTTTTCGTAGGCCGGGTCGCTCTCACCGAGACGGCGCGCCGTGTAGGCGGCATCGACGTATTCAAGCGCGGTGCCCGGTTGCAGGGCGAAGCTCGCTTCGAAGAATCCGAGCGCTTGTTTTTCGTAGGCAGGGTCGCTCTCTCCGAGACGGCGCGCCGTATAGGCGGCATCGACGTATTGAAGCGCGGTGCCCGGTTGCAGGGAGAAGCTCGCTTCGAAGAACCGGAACGCTTGTTTTTCGTAGGCAGGGTCGCTCTCGCCGAGACGGCGCGCCGTATAGGCGGCATCGACATACTGACGCGCGGTCGCCCGGTGATGGGCAAAGCTCGTTTCGAACAACTGCAGCGCGTCCCTATCGTCACCGGCGCGGATGTGCGCATAGCCGCTCTCGAGCAATCGGTTGGTCTCGCTTTGCGCGCAGGCGCTACCGGCCGCGATACCGAGTGCGATCGCGATGCAAGTCGGTCGTGTCTTGAACTTCATGTCAGGCCACCTTCGACAGAGCAGGGCGCGCACCCGTTCCGGATTGCAGCTCTTCGAGCGCGGCAACGATGTCGGGCTCGGACGCGATGAAGCATTGCACCTCCGCACCCGCGGCCGCACGCAACTGCGCAAGGGCGGTTTCTGAAAGCGGCGCTGCGACAGCAACATTGAGCGCCGACGCTTCGCCGATGCCGAACGGAATCGCCCGGTGGCGGACTTCGACGTAATTCGGCAGTCGGGCCGCGAATGGCCGCCAGTCTCGGCCCCCCAGCTCCACGCGCGGCAATCCGGCCTGCCAGGCGACGGCATCCGCGAGCGTTTCGGTGTCGAGTCCGGCACTCTCGATCAGCAATTCGCCCAGGCGTGTTCCGGTGTCGATGCGTTGCATCTCGAGTGCGTCGTCAAGCTGCTTCTGGCTGATCGCATGCCATGACAACAGCAGTTCGCCCAGGCGACGGTGGACCAGTTGAAGATCCTCGCGCGACGGGTACGAGTGCTTCGTCTTGTCCCAGCCGATCGGCTGTCCAGTTACGGCAGAGGCGATGAACAGCCGCCACGCACGGCACACCGCGAAGAAGTTGATGAAGTTGTTGACGACGAGCCGTGGAATCGACAACAGGCCCTGCCCAAGACCGTTGAGCCGCGTGACGAAGTACACGCGCTGGAATACGCGGTTTCCCAGCATTGCCGTGTTGACAAGCATCATGTCTGCGAGCCAATCCGGTGAAGCTTCGAGCAGCGTCTGCCCGTGTGGAAGCCAACCGTGCGCGATGGCGAAACGTTGGAACACGTGATTGGCGAGGAGGACGTAGGCAAGAATGGTGATAAGCGACGTGACCGTTCCCTTGCGGTCCCTCAGGTACATGTACTTGGTTGCGATCGAGCCACGCCAGCCAAGACGCTGTGCGCCCTGGAACGCGATTCCGATGATCCAGCGGGCGCGCTGCCGGTATGCGGTGCGAAACGTGCCCGGAAAGAGTTCACGGGTCGCGATGACGCTTCGCGCATCGATCTCGCGACGCTGGCCGCCGAACAGGTGGCGACGGGTTGTCTTGTATTCGAGCGGCAGCCAGACGAACGCCATCCGTGCGCCGATGCGTTTCATCTGGAAGCTCGTGTCGTAATCTTCAGTCAAGCTGTCGGTACAGAACGGCTGATTGTCGGTCCCTTCGAGCAACCGCTCGATGATGCGCCGGCTGTAGCACGATGCGACGCCCGCTCCCGGTACGCAGCCGGTCAGGCTCTCGCGCACGACGAGATCCTTGGAGTGCCATTCGCTGAAGTCGTCGAGATAGGTGCCGCCCACCCAGTCGTTCCAGTTTCGTTCGAGCGACAGCACGGGCAACTGCAGAAAATCCTTCCGCTCGATCAAGTGGTTGAAGAGCTTCAGTTCCAGCGGATGAATGATGTCCTCGCAGTCATGCATCGCGATGCCGGCAAAGCGCATTGCGTGCTCCTCCTCATGGACGAGGATGGATTGGATGATCCAGTTCAGACAGTCGGCCTTGCAGGTGGGCCCGTCATGAATCACGGTCGCGCGGCGTACGATGTTCGGGTAGCGCCGCGCCATGCGATCGGCTTCTATCGTCGTATCGGGGTCGTTCTGATAGGTGCCGACGAAGATGACGAACTTGCGGTACTCGAGGGCCGCGATGGTGTGCTCGATCATTTGGGCGAGCACCGCATACTCCTTCCAGGCAGGCACCATGATCGCAAACCAGCGCTCGTCCTCGTCGCGCAATGCTTGTGCCGTGAGCCTCGGATACCGGCGACGTATCACGATTGACCGGTATGCAGCCCGCACCCAGTAGTGAGCGTCGATGTACAGATCGTCGAGCGAGGAAGCGAGGATGACCACACATGCGATCACGACGAGCGCATTGAATACGTGGAAATACTCCGCCTGCAGCGGCGAGAGCGTCGGAGCGAACGTCATCGCGCTACCTCGCAACTGCCGGATCAAGACAACGTGCGGTTCGCATCGTCGAACCGCACCCGCTGGCTGTCCTGGTCTGCCCGGCTTCGGCCGCGCGGACTGCGTCGTTCGTATCCACAACTGTTCCCCGTGCAAAGCGAATGCTGCGGCGCTGTGGTCTTCGCATGATTTCGCGCCGCTTCTTGGAAGACGAGAATCTATGGGTGTGGAGCCCGAAGGACTTGATGCCGATCAACGTCGGTCGAAGCAACCGTTTGCGAAGCATCCGAAGCGTTGTTGAATCGGCGTTCGCCGCAACATGGAGAACCCGAATCCATCAACGTTGCTGTGGAAGAGAACAATGCGTCAGCTGTTCGTTGCATCCCGATATTCACGTCGCCGTGAAAATACCGATGCGCCAAGCGGCACAACATTTTGAAATATCGATATGCAGCGTGCGATCCGACTGGCATATTGGTGTGACGATTGTGATTCTTCGGAGGCTTCATGGACAGCGATTCGCTTGTCTGGGCAGGAGTGCCGCACAACAGCGATGGAGTGGTCTTTCAGGTTCGCGTGCGGCGCGGGCTTCAGCGCTTTCATATTGCGCGGACGGTTCTCGAGAGGGCGCTCGATCTCGAGCGACTGGCGTCCGATGCACGACAGCTCGAGTGTTTTTATGAACACCTGGGGCCGATCCTGGGCGCCGCCCGGAAGACGCGCTCGAGTGCCAAGGCGGATACCGTCCCTCTGAGCATTTCCGATTTCGCCCGAGCGGGCAAGACCTGGACCGGGCAGGATTCCCGGGCGGTGACACGATGAGCACCGTAGCGAGGTTGACGAGCCTCGAGGCCTGACGACCGGGCGCAGCGAACCCGGCGCATGCGCGTTACGACTTTCGGTGATGGGGCGGCCCGATTGACCGATCGGACGCCGCCCCCGATTGCGCATCAGAGGCCGAGTTTTCGTTCGCTCATCCACTTCACGATCGCCGGATCGCGATGGGAGAAGAAGCTGCTCGTGCCGGTCTCCAGCGTGGCGATGGCCTGCATGTTTTCCTCGGACAATTCGAAGTCGAAGACGGCCAGGTTTTCCAGCATCCGTTCCTTTCGCACGGACTTCGCCAGCGCGACGACGCCACGCTGTACCACCCAGCGCAGCACGACCTGTCCCACGGTCTTGCCGTGATGCTGCGCAATCTCGACGAGTTGTGCGTTGTCGAACAGGTTGTTGCGCCCTTCGGCGAAAGGTGCCCAGGCCTCAGGCTGAACGCCGAGCCCGCGCATGAAATCGACACTTTCGTCCTGCTGGTGAAAGGGATTGACTTCGATCTGGTTGACCGCTGGCGTCACCTCGTTGAAACACGCGATGTCCATCAGGCGATCCGGCTGGAAGTTGCTCACGCCGATCGCACGCAGCTTGCCGGCGCGATGCGCTTCCTCCATCGCTCTCCACGCGCCGTGAACGTCCGAGAACGGCTGATGGATCAGGAACAGATCGAGGTAGTCGAGGCCCAGACGCTTCAGCGACTTGTCGATGGCCACCCGAGCCCGTTCATAGCCGGCGTCCTCAACCCACAGCTTGCTGGTGACGAACAGCTGGTCGCGCGGTACCCCGCAACGTTTGAGGCCGCGCCCGACAGCTTCCTCGTTCTTGTAGGACGCAGCGGTGTCGATCAGCCGGTAGCCTGCCTGTACCGCATCGACGACGCAGCGTTCGCATTCCGCCTCGTCGGCAATCTGAAAGACGCCGTAGCCGACGATCGGCATCTTCACCCCGTTGTTCAGTGTCACATCCTGCATGGTCGGTCCTTTGCGCTGAAAGTCGAGGGCGGCATCAGGCCGGCTCGGAACGAGCCGGATACCTCGCCCAAAGCGCTACTTTAGAAGGTGCAGTTTCAAGTGAATAGTCGAATTAATATTGCGTTAGTATCAACTTGAGATTGATACTGATGCAACGCAGACCCGACACCCGAAACCCGACCTTTCGTGCTCCAACGCAAGCATCGACCATGCCCAGCAACGACTTCAAGGCCATCGCAACCTTCGCCAAAGCCGTGGAACTCGGCAGCATCCGACAGGCTGCGCTTGCCCAGGGCGTCACGCCTCAGGCAGCGAGTCAAAGCATCGCGCAACTGGAGCAGCGCCTCGGCGTCCGGCTGTTGCATCGAACCACCCGCAGCCTCGCGCTGACCGAGGAAGGGCAGCGCTTCCTGGAGAACACGCAACCCGCACTGGAGGCGCTGGACCGGGCGCTTGTCCTGGCGCGGGAGTCCAAAGACGAGATCGCCGGGCCGTTGCGTATCGTCGGACCGAAATCGTCGTTCGCCGCCATTCTCATGCCGCTGCTCGACGAGTTCTGTCGCGAGCACCCCGGTATTCAGCCGGATGTCCAGCTCGATGATGGAATCGGCAACTGGGTGCTGGATCGCGTCGATGTCGGTTTCAGGATCGGCGCGTCGGCCAGCGAGGGCGTCATCGGTCGGCAACTCTTCCCGATCCAGATGATCGTGTGCGCGGCGCCCGAATATCTCGAAGCACACGGCACGCCATCGACTCTGGACGACCTGGCGGCGCACCGCTGTGGCGTGTTCCGGCATCCTGCCACGGGCAAGGTGGCACCCTGGTATTTGAGCGTCGACGGCAAGCTCGAACATCGTCAGATGTCGCCTGCGTTTTCGACGAACGATTCGGAGCTCGAAGTGCAGGCCGTGCTCGCCGGGCAAGTGCTGGGGCAGCTCGCGGGGTTCTCGGCCGTGCCCCATATCCGGGCGGGGCGACTGGTGCCGGTTCTCGTGCAGCATATGAGCGCGCACATCGGTTTGCACATTTATTACGGAAGCCGAACTGCTCTGCCAAAGCGAGTGCGGGCATTCCTGGATCTTTCCTTCGAGCGCCTGCATGACTGCAACGATTACGTGCTCGCCGACAAGGAGCTTGAGCGGTTCAAGTCGCGGTCGAGGCGATCCGTCCGCGTGCGGTAGATCGATCGGTTCATCGGATATGGATCGCTACCCGGCCATCTATGGCCATCGACCCGCACTTTCGGATTGCCATTCAAACGCCGCTTCCGCCCGGACCGGGGACTTTCGTGTGCGGATTTCGTCAGTCATGTAGTCGGCCGTTGATTACATCCCTGCTTCATTCCCGGCCGCAGACGGCACTTGCGGCACGCCGTGCGGGCGACGCACGCGGAACGCCGTGAATTTCGATGCGTTACCGCGAATTCATTGCACGCGACCTATACTTTCAAAATCATTTCGTCCGCGACAAGGAGGCGCAATCGTGCCTATGTGCTTCGCGCGGCATCCCGCGCGGTCATCCACGCAAGACCCATGACTACTGTCGTATGAGGAAGGACATCATGACGCGCAAATACATCGATTGCCGGGAATTCCCGAGCGAAATGAATTGTTCCGTTGCGCTATCCGCGGATTCCGAAAACGAGTTGCTCGAGGCGGCCGTACAGCATGCGGTCGCGGTTCACAAGCATGCCGATTCGCCGGAGCTGCGTTCACAGCTGAAAACGCTCTTTCACGACGGCACGCCACCCGTTGAAACACCGCGTCAAGCGTAACGCCGGCGCGACGGATCGAAGCGCAGCGACCACCTCACGACGGCCATCTGCCATCCACGTATTCGCGTTGACCGTAGCTGTGCATCTTGCCGAAATCTTCTTCTGCATGCGGTCCAGTGGGGCGGCTATCGGAGTTCGGCTGGCGTGCGAATACCTCGCTGCGCGGCCGAACTCGTACTTCCGCGTTCGGCCATTTTCTGCCGCGTTGAGCCGCTACACCTGAGGGTCAATCGAAATACGGCTCCAATACCCCCTCGATCCAATCCATGAAAGCCCGGACGCGTGGCGACAGGTTGCGCCGATGGGCCACGACGAGCGACGCGGCGAGGGGCTCGGGACGCAAGTCGGGCAGAACCTCCACCAGCGCGCCGCTTTCGATGTGATGCGCGAGCGCCGAATATCCCGCCTGGATCAACCCGATGCCCGCAAGCCCGGCGGCATGATAGGTCTGCACGCTGTTGACCTGCATCGCGCTCGGCAACGGAAGCGACGCGTAACCGTCGCCGTCCGGGTATTCCCATCCGGCATGCCGGGCGCCGAGTGTCAGCGAGTAGTGAACCATCCGGTGCCCCTGGCTGCGCAGATCGTCGAGCGTCTGCGGTATACCGTACCGTGCCAGATAGCTCGGGCTCGCCGCATTCGTCATGCGCAGCTTGCCCAGCGGTCGGGCAATCAGCGTCTCGTCGACGATCGGACCCAGACGGATCACGCAATCGAACCCTTCCTGGACGAGATCGACACGCCGATCGGTGCTGGAAAGTTCCAGTTCCAACTCCGGATGTGCCGCCATCAGTTGCGGCAGGGCGGGAACCACGACGCTTCGTGCCAATTCGGTGGGCATGTCGACGCGCAACCTTCCCCGCAGCGGTGCCCCATGACCCGAGAACATCGATTGCAACTCCTGTACTTCGGCCAGCAGGTCCCGTGCGCGTAGATAAAAGGCGCGTCCGTCTTCAGTGAGCTGCACGCTCCGCGTGGTCCGATGCAACAGCGCCACGCCGACATCCCGCTCGAGTCCGCGGATCACCATCGACACGCGTCCCTTCTGAATTCCGAGGCTTTCGGCCGCACGCGTGAAGCTCGTCATTTCGGCGACACGGGCAAAGATCAAAAGCGCGTCAAGGTTTTGCATTGTTCACCCAGGGAGTAACGGAACGTTCAATTTGTCGTCATTTATAACTCAGTTGCGACTCAGTAGAGTGGCTTCCCGTGTCGTCCACGGAGGACAACTTGAACGAAAGGGAGCAACCATGACACAGCACACCTCTGCGATCAAAACGGTCGTCGTCTACCACTCCGGCTATGGGCATACCGAGCGTATGGCAACAGCCGTCGCCGAAGGCGCCGGCGCCGTACTCGTCGCAATCGACACCGACGGAAACCTTGCCGAGGATGCGTGGGATACGCTGGCCGGCGCGGATGCGATCCTGTTCGGCTCGCCGACCTACATGGGCGGCCCCAGCTGGCAGTTCAAGAAATTCGCGGACGCATCCTCGAAAGCCTGGTTCGAAGGCGGGTGGCAAAACAAGATCTTCGGCGGCTTTACCAACAGCGCGAGCATCAACGGCGACAAGCTCAATACGCTCGAATACTTCTTTCTGCTCGCCGGGCAGCACGGCGGCATCTGGGTCAGCATGGATATCAAGCCGGCGAACGTGAAAGCCTCGATGCGTGACGACCTGAATCGCATGGGCTCCTATATCGCGCCGATGGCGCAGACGCCTGCCGATGCATCGCCTGACGAGATGTCGCCAGGGGATCTCGAGACGGCGCGCCGCTACGGCGCACGCGTTGCAACGATCGCCGGACAGTTCCGGTCCGGACAGTCTCAACGCAACTGAACTCCCGGCGTGCGCGACGCGACGGAACGGACGCCGCCACCTGTTATCCAGCCACTCTTTAAGGAAATGGCCTTGAAATACAAACAACTCGGCCGCACCGGCCTGTATGTCTCGGAGCTGTGCCTCGGCACGATGACGCTGGGTGGCAATGCCGACGCGGGCATGTGGAAGGCGATCGGCGCAGTCGGTCAGGACGATGCGAACCGGTTGATCGCCCGCGCGCTTGCCGCGGGAATCAATTTCATCGACACCGCCGACATTTATTCCTTTGGCCAGTCCGAACGACTCGTCGGACAGGCACTGAAAGACATCGGCGTACCACGCAACCAAATCGTGCTGGCGACGAAGACAGCCGGCGCGATGGGCCCGAAACCCAACGATCAGGGGGCGTCGCGCGGTCACATAATGGATTCGGTGCAGAGAAGCCTGGAACGGCTCCAGGTCGACCATATCGACCTTTACCAGATACATGCCAGCGATTCTGTCACGCCGATCGAAGAAACGCTGCGGGCCCTGGACGACCTTACGCGGCAGGGGCTGGTTCGTTATGTCGGCGTGTCGAATTGGCGCGCAGGAAAGATCGGTAAAGCACTCGGACTGAGTGCCGCGCTTCACGCCACGCGCTTCGAAACGCTGCAGGCCTACTATTCGATCGCCGGACGCGACGTGGAGCGCGAACTGGTGCCGCTCGTGATCGACGAGCAGATGGGGCTGCTTGTCTGGTCGCCCCTCGCGGGTGGATTGCTTTCCGGGAAGTTTGGCCCCGGAGCACCGACCGAAGAAGGTTCGCGGCGCAGCCATTTCGATTTCCCGCCGGTCGATCTTGACCGGGCGTGGCCGTGCGTTGCGGAGATGCGCGCCATCGCCGATGCGCGCGGTATCTCGGTCGCCCGGATAGCGCTCGCCTGGTTGCTCGCCAGGCCGCATGTCACGAGCGTCATTATCGGCGCCAAACGGGTCGAACAGCTCGAAGACAATCTCGGCGCGGTCGATGTCGTTCTCACCGAGGACGAGCTTGCGCGTCTTGAAGCCGTGAGTGCGCTGCCTAGTTGTTATCCCGGCTGGATGATCGATCGTCAGGACGCGAGCAGGCGTCCGTTGCCGTTCAGGCCCATTGCGTCGAATTAGAACCGGCTACCGCACACCCATACCGTCGACCTGGGCGGTTGTCCAAATGCGCCCACTGAAAGAGAGAGAGATAGATAGACATGCCAAAGGGTTATCTGATCGCACACGTCAGCGTCTCGGATGCAACTGCTTACGCTGCGTACGCAAAAGCCGCAGGCGATGCAATGACAAAATTCGGCCCCAAGGTCATCGCTGGTTGGGGGCGGTATGAAAACCTCGAAGGCGAGGCCCACGAGCGGCATGTGGTCCTCGAGTTCGATTCGTTGGCCGAGGCCAGGCGTTTCTATGAAAGCCCCGAATATCAGGCGGCCAAGGCGCTTCGCGCCGGGGCCGCGACCGGGACCTTCGTCATCCTCGAAGGGACTTCATGATTCCGACTGCGAAGCGCTCGAACGCCCGCAGGCTGTCGAACTTCTCCGACGCGGCGAATCACCTGCACGCCCGGTTTCGCCGAACCATCGCGAGATGGCATGAGCGACTTCTTCATGGTCGGGAGCGGCTTCGCATGCCCACGCGACGATCCCGTCGGGACGCACCAATATAGCTCGCATACCTAACCGATCCTTGGCGTCGGCTGCGACATAGGCGAGGCGCTCGCGCCAACGGTTCGCAAGCGCCTGAATCGAAGTCCAGCAGGAGTCCCCGCCCGTCGCGCAACAGGCGGCCTGCCTTCGTTCCGTCGACCAGTTCGATATCGGGTACGCTGCGGCCCACCAGCGGATGAGGGCTGCCAAGATCGTAGCGAAGCGACACACCCCAGACGCGCTCCGCGAAATACGTTGCGCCATCCCGGGTCTCGATGAGATCGCGAACGATCGCTTCCAGCGCGCGCGTGCCGGGGGTAGGTCGCATAAGTGCGACTTGCGCACGCGACCAATCGAGAACGCGTGCCCCTATCGGATGCCGCTCTTGTTGGTAGCTGTCGAGCAGACCGGCCGGCGCATCGCCACGGATGGTGGCTGCCAGCTTCCAGCCGAGGTTCATCGCGTCTCCGAGTCCAAGATTGAGCCCTTGACCGCCCAAAGGAGAGTGGATGTGCGCGGCATCGCCCGCGAGCAGCACGCGTCCGTTCCGATAGGTCGTTGCCTGGAAGGCGCGATCCGTCCACGTGGTAGCCAGCCTGAGCCTGGTCAGCGTGATTTCGGTGCCGGACACGCGGCGCAGCACCGCCTGCACATGCTCCAGTGTGACGGGGTGAAGGCGGTGAAACGCTCCGCCGTCGAATTCCACCATCGCAATCGTGCCGGGCCGCGCATAGGTGTACATGCCCTTCGATGTGTAGTGTCGGCCGGGGGGAAGCGCGTCCGGCTCAGCCATGTCGACCTCGACGGAGTAGCCGGTGAACTCCGGATCAGTACCGACGAAATCAAAGCAGCCGGCTTTGCGGATCGCACTGCGGCCGCCGTCACAGCCGACGAGCCAGCGCCCGCGAAAAGTGTTCCCGCCCGCATGAACGGTCACCGCTCCATCCGACTCGTGGAATGCGTCGGCGCTCAGGCCTCGCCGGATCTCGCACCCCGTCGCGCCGGCTCGACGAGCCAGGACCGTTTCGAGTGTCTCCACTGCGACTGCCATGCTGGTGTCGGCCGAGCCTGACAGGCGATACGGCCACTTCGAGGTATCGATGTCGTCGTGATGGAACTCAATGCCGGCGAAATGACCGGCGGGCCGGCGCGGCTGCTGCATCCAGTGCGGGATCGTCGCAGTCTTGTCAGCGATAGGGTCGGCACGCGCGGCCTCGATTACTTCGTCCAGCAGCCCGCGCCTGTCAAGCGTTTCGAGGGTGGGGGCCGAAAGGCCGCGCATGCCGAACGGCAGGCGCTTCAACGGAGCGTGCGGTGTTTCGGCGCGCTCGAGCACGAGGACCGAGAGCTTGAACAGGCGAAGCTCGGAGGCGAGAAACAGACCGACGGGGCCAGCCCCGGCAATCACGACGTCGTAGATATCCTGATGGTGCTCGTGCATGAATCACTCCTGTGTCGATGTTCGACCGGAGCGTTTCTCAGGTTGAGCGCCACACGGACGAACGTTTGGACGCCTGGTCGGCGTCGGATGTTCGTCGTGGGGATCTCATGCACGGGGCAAAGACCAGAGCTTTCGCTAACGAAAGGACTTGGGCTTACCAAACCAAGTCTGCCTTTTCCGACACCGCGTTATAGCACCGCAGCGAAGACGCGTAAACAGCGGCGACGGTCCGCTCACCGCGGTGCGACGGCGCGCCGGCGTGTTACGTCGACCATGCGCGAAACGCATGGTTGGCAAGAACCGGAATGGGTCTCGACGGCAGTTGCGCAACCGACTCATGTTTTTGACGTTCTTCATTCGCGTTCATGAAAGGACGTATTAGCGTTTCCCCCGATATAGGAAAACGCCGTACAAGCCGATGTTGCAGAGAGATACGGTGTGAATAATCGATCCGAGGCCAATTATGACGACATCTGCAACAAACGGGCCGAACGGGGCATTGCCTGAAACGCCCGAGGCGGCAACGGCATCCGACGACGCGTGCCGCGCACCGTCGATCCTGCTGGTCGACGACGAGCCGAACGTGCTGTCGGCGCTCAAGCGCGTGTTCCGGCCCGCGGGCTACGACATCCTGACCGCCGACAGCGGCGAGGCCGCGCTCGAGATACTGGCGTCGACCGAGGTCGACCTGATCGTGTCCGACATGCGGATGCCGCGCATGAGCGGTGCGGAATTTCTGGCCCGCGCGCGGGCGCTGTACCCGGACACGATGCGTATCCTGCTGACCGGCTATGCGGATATCGCATCGGTCGTGCAGGCCGTCAACGAAGGCAGCGTGTATCGCTACCTGAACAAGCCGTGGGACGATCACGATCTGCTGATGACCATCGAACAGGCGCTGGAGCAGCGGCGCTTGCGCCGCGAAGCGGCCCGGCTGACCGCGCTGACGGAAGCGCAGAACGACGCGCTGCGCCGTTTCAATACGGAACTCGAAACGCAGGTGCGCGCGCGCACCGAGGAACTCGGCCAGACCGTGATGTTCCTCGAAGCGGCGCAACGCGACCTGAAAAGCAGTTTCACGGCGATGGTCCAGGTCTGCGCGAGCATGATCGAGCTGCGTTGCGGGACCGCCGGCGGACACGCGATGCGCGTCGGCGAGATCGCGCGACGGCTCGCGCTGGCGTCGGGGATGAGCGAGCTGCACGCGCAGGACGTCTATTTCGCGGGGTTGCTGCACGGCATCGGCAAGTTGTCGCTGCCCGACGAATTGCTGCACAAGCCGCTCGCGCGGATGACGACGGACGAACACCGGCTGTTCCAGCAGCATCCGCTGCGCGCGCAGATGGTGCTGACGCCGGTCGCGCAATTGCACAAGGTCGCGTCGATCGTGCTGCACCAGTACGAGCGCTTCAACGGACGCGGCACGCCGGACGGGCTGACCGGCGACGCGATTCCGCTCGGCTCGCGGATCGTTGCGATCGCACGCGATTTCGAAGGGCTGCGCAACGGCGAAATCGGTGTGCCGCATTCGGTCGAACAGGCGCTCGATGCGTTGCGCTCGCAGGCCAGCGTGCGATACGACCCGCAGATCGTCGAGCGTTGCATCGAGCTGATGCGTGACCCGGCGAGTCTCGGTATCGCGGCGTCCGTCGCGGAGATCAAGTCCGCGCAGCTGCGCGAAGGGATGCAGCTCGCCGACGATCTGCGCACGCATCGCGGCGTGCTGCTGATGACGAAGGGCAGCGTGATGTCGGCGCACCAGATCGAGCTCGTGCGCCGTTTCGAGACGCGGGAAGGGACGCCGTTCGACATTCTCGTCCTGGCCGGCGCGGCCGCATCGATGCAGGCGCACAACGCAGGCGCGCCGCCCGGCTGACGCAGGACACCTGGCCTGATGGACGCCGCGTGCGCCCGGCCGCACGGCGGCAACGCCTTCACACCGATTCGGTCGCTCGATCATGCACGGCACCTATGACCTCCCGCTCGTCCTGCTGTCGCTTGCGATCGCGACCCTGGCCTCCTATACGACGCTCGACCTGGCCGCGTTCATCTCGCTGCTCGACAACCCGAAGCTCAAGCGTGCGTGGCTGGGCGGCGGCGCGGCCGCGATGGGAACCGGGATCTGGTCGATGCATTTCGTCGGCATGCTCGCGTTTTCGCTGCCGATCCCGCTCGGTTATGCACTGCCGGATACCGGCGCGTCGCTGGCGATCGCCGTGCTCGTGTCGTATTTCGCGCTGAACGTCGTCACGCGCGCGCGGCTGGGCTGGCGGCGGCTGTTCGCGGGCGGTGCGCTGATGGGCGGCGGGATTGCCGGCATGCATTACACGGGGATGGCCGCGATGCACATGCAGCCCGGCATTCGCTACGATCCCGCGCTGTTCGCCGCATCGATCGGCATCGCGGTGATCGCGTCGACTGCCGCGCTGTGGATCGCGCAGGCGCTGCGCGTGCGGCAGGCGCGTCATGCGACCGCGCAACGCGTCGGCGCGGCCTTCATCATGGGCATCGCCATTACCGGCATGCACTACACGGGGATGGCGGCGGCCCATTTCGCGCCGGACGCGCGATGCGGCACCGCGAACGGGATCGACGCGCCGTGGCTCGCGACGACCGTCGCGCTGTTTACGATGGCGACGCTGATCGTCACGCTGCTGCTCAGCCGCTTCGATGCGCGCACAACCTTTCTGCGCGGGATGGCCGACACGCTCGAGCGGCTCGTGAAAATGCGCACCGCGGAACTCGAACGTGCGTTGCACCGCTACGAGCAGACGACGGAGATGCTGCAGCGCACGCGCGAGAACATGGCGACCGAGATCGACGAGCGCAAGGCCGCGCAGGCACGGCTCGAACAGGAGAAGGACGAGCAGCGGCGCCTTCTGCACGTGCTCGAGGCAACCCACGTGCAGTTGCTGCAGTCGGAAAAGCTCGCGTCGATCGGCCAGCTCGCGGCGGGCGTCGCGCACGAGATCAACAATCCGATCGGCTTCGTCAGTGCGAACCTCAATACGTTGAAGACCTGGGTGCGAAGCCTGCTCGATGTGGTCGCGGCGCATGAAGCGGCGCTGCCGCAGCTCGACCCGGCCGCGCGCGATGCGCTGACGGCGATGGGCCGCGCCGCGGATCTGGACTACGTCCGCGACGAGATCGTGACGCTGATAGACGAATCGATCGATGGTGCGGTGCGGGTGCGGCGCATCGTGCAGGACCTGCGCGATTTCTCGCGCCCGGGCAGCGACGAGTGGAGCGTGGTCGATCTCCACGCGGGCCTCGAGAGCACGCTCAACGTCGTCCATAACGAACTGAAGTACAAGGCCGACATCGTGCGCGATTACGGCGACCTGCCGCAGGTCGAATGCCTGCCGTCGCAGTTGAACCAGGTGTTCATGAACCTGCTGGTCAACGCGGCGCAGGCGATTCCCGAGCGTGGCGTGATCACGATCCGTACGTCGAGCGATGGCGAGCAGGTGTCGATCGCGATCAGCGACACCGGAACGGGCATGACGCCCGATGTCGTCCGGCGGATCTTCGATCCGTTCTTCACGACGAAGCCGGTCGGGCAGGGAACCGGGCTTGGCTTGTCGGTATCGCACGGCATCGTCGAGCGCCATCGCGGCACGATCGACGTGACGAGCGAACCCGGGCGCGGCACGACGTTCTGCGTGCGGCTGCCGGTCCGGCGGGCCCGCGACGACGCGAACGCGGCGGAGCTGGAGCAGCGGGCATGAGGATGCGATCGTGACTGCCGTGCGCGCGCGGGAAGCGCGTACGCGATTCAGCGTGAATTCGATGCTCGCGTACCAGGTGTCGCTGCGCGGCGCCGCTCAGGTGATCTGCCACTGAAGAATGACGATCCCGTCGTTGTAGTCGCGGTCGGCGCCGAGCCAGCCGAGCCACACTTGATCGCCCGCGGACAGCGGCGCGACGCGCGCGTCGGTCGCGGACTTCCTGCCGTTGGCCGATGCGTCGATCCGGATCTTGCCGCCTTTCGAGCTCAGCGTGAACTGCCTGACGCCGTCGTTGCCGTTGCCGACGAACGACGCGGCCGGTTCGCGCGCATCGTCGATGAACAGCTTCAGGTCCTGCCGGTCGGCGGCATTCGCGTGGAAGATCGCCTTGAAGGCGGTGTTCGGCGGCAGGTTGAAATTGCCGTCGCGGTTCGACGACGGCTGGAAACCGGGCTAACCGGGCTGTTTCGTATCCGGCCGGCTGCCGGCGATCTCGATCGTCGTTTCCCAGCGGAAATAGCCTAATACCGCACCGTCGCGATCGAGCACGGCGAAGTCGGCCGTGCACGTGGTAGTGCCCGCGGCGAGCACGTCGCTGTGCCAGTAATGGTCTTTCATCGGCTGGCACGCCGGATGAAGCAGGTCGTCGGCATCCGGCACCGGCGTCGTGGCGTCGCGCACTTCCGGTTCGATCGGCGCGACGATGCCGGCGTCCTTCAATGCGAACCGGATGAACAGCACGCTCAGCTCGGCGCGCAGCGCCAGCGTGGTTTCGCGCAGGCGAAGCTGGTCGCCCGGCGCCAGGCCGGCAAAGAGCCGGCTGTCGTTGTGGCCGAGCTGCCCGGTGTCGCCGGGGCTCAACACGTAGATGTGCCGGCCGTCGATCACGGTCGGCGCGTCGGCGTCCCGGCTCGCATCGGGGTAGGCCGACAGCAGCGTGACGGCGTCGACGATCGCGAGCACATCGCAACGAAGACCAGACATGAGCGCTTCCTCCGCAACAAGGGAATGACGCGGGCGCCCGCCGCGCGGCCGCCCGCCCGCCGCGATCAGTTGTGGATCGTGATGAACGGATCCCATGAGAAGCAACCCTGGCTCTGGCAGTTGCGATCGATGATCTGGAACTGGAAGTGGTAGGTCACGCGGCCGACCTTCAGGCATTCCGATGACCAGTAGTAGTTCGCGACCTTCTGGCATGTCGGCACCTCGGGCTTGCTGGTGTTCGGCACCGGGATCGACGCTTCCGCGACCCGCGGCGTCGGCGTCGAGATCAAGTCGTTGCCGACGTTGCCGACGAATTTGTAGAACACGACCTGGTTCTCGAAGCCCAGCGACAAGCTCGTTTCGCGCCAGCGGATCAGGTCGCCGACCTGCGCCTTCAGGTCGAGCTCGCCGCCCGCCTGCCCGGAGATTACGTTGTCCTGGTTGGTCACCATATAGACATAATGCCAGTCGATCAGCGTCGGGGCGGCCGGATTCTTGCTGGGATTCGGATACTTTTTGAGAATGGTTTCGGTATCGAATGAAACGAGCACATCGGTAAAGTGTGACATGGAAGCTCCCGTTTTAAGTAATGGGACTTATCGTTTCGAGAACTGCTTCGTGCGGCCGCCATCTCCTTGTCCTGCAAGGCTCCGTGCGATGTGTGGCACGTACAGGCGCGACGGCGTATGCAGGTTATCCCGTTCGGTTAATTATGGAAGCTGTAAGAGTAAACAGGGTTATAAAAATGATTATCGTATATTAAGTTGAAAATCGGATTCAATCGGATCGATGCGTTACATAAATAGAAGAAAATTGAATCTGTTAATCGATTTGTCGATTATTTTCGATCGGAGAAAGGGGCGGATGGCCGGCGCGATCTCGAGCGCTCGTCGCCATGGCGGCACGACGATTCGGGAGCGGGAAGGGGGCGTGATTCGCTACAGGTAGCCGGCCGCGGGGCGGCAGGCGATCGCGCGCTTACCGGTAGGTCCAGAGCCGATGCAGCACGAACGTCGTCGGCGGGATCAGCAGCGCGATCGCGACGATGCTCATCGCGCGCGACATGTCGAGCATTTCGGCGGCACGCGCGAGCAGCAGCGTTTCGACGAAGCCGGCCAGCGTGACGACGAGAAAACGCAGCGCGTTGCGCGTATGCACCGTCGACGAGAAGCTCCACAGCGTATTCGCGAGATACGAGAACGCCGTCGCGCACAGGAATGCGACCGCGTTCGCGGCGACCAGCGTCGCATCGAACAGCGCGAACAGCGCGGACGCGACCAGCGTATGGAGCGCGGTCGAACAAAGCCCGGACAAGCCGAAGCGCACGAGCCGCGTGCGCTCGGCATGGAGCAGGTCGATCATGGCCGTCTGCGCGCGTTCAGCGTACGTCGATCCGCGCACGGTTCGGCTGCACGCGCCGGCGTGCGATCTGGCGGCGCGCATCGCGCGCGACCGGAAGTTCGATCACCTTGCCGTGCGCCTGGTAGCGGCGGCGGATCAGGTAGACGGGCCGTTGCTTCGACTCGTCGTAGATCCGCCCGATGTATTCGCCGACGACACCGATCCCGATCAGTTCGATGCCGCCGATGAACAGCGTGACCGAGATCAGCGACGCGTAGCCGAGCACCGGATTGCCGAACAGCAGCGTGCGGAAGATGATGAACGAGCCGTACAGGAACGCGAGCGCGGCGATGCCGACGCCGATATAGGTCCAGCTGCGCAGCGGCACCGTGCTGAAGCTGGTGATCCCTTCCAGCGCGAAATTCCACAGCTTCCAGCCGGAGAACTTCGAGTGCCCGGCGCTGCGCGGGTCGCGCTGGTATTCGACGATCACGGTCTTGAAGCCGACCCACGCGAACAGCCCCTTCATGAAGCGGTGCCGCTCGGGCAGGTTGCGCAGCGCGTTCACGACCTTGCGGTCCATCAGCCGGAAATCGCCGACGTTCTCCGGCAGCTTCACGTCCGACAGCAGGTTGTGCACGCGGTAGTAGATCGCGGCCGCGGTGCGCTTCGCGAACGAATCGCATGCGCGGTTGCTGCGCTTCGCCGCCACGACTTCCGCGCCGTTGCGCCAGTGTTCGATCATCACCGGAATCAGGCTCGGCGGATCCTGCAGGTCGGCGTCGAGCGGGATCACCGCGTCGCCGGCGGCTTCGTCGAGGCCGGCCGTCAGCGCCGCTTCCTTGCCGAAGTTGCGGGTGAGATCGATCACGCGCACGCGCCGCTCGCCGGTGCTGATCCGGATCAGGCGTTCGAGCGTGTCGTCGCGGCTGCCGTCGTTCACGCAGACGATCTCGAAGCGGATCGCGTCGATGGCCGTCAGCAACGGAATCACGACGTCGAAGAAGCGCTCGACGGCCTCGCCTTCGTTATAGAACGGCACGACCAGCGAAACGAGCGGCGTGTAGAGTGGTTCCCGCATGATGATTCCCCTTGTGATGTCGCTTCACCGGCCGGCGCCGAGCGTCGGGCGGCCGGTGCGGCGCATTCCGTGCGCCGATCGGTGGTGCTGTCGGACCGGATGTGCGAAGCCGGTCTCGGTCGAGTCGTCGCGTGCGTCGGGCATCGACGGCACGTCGTGTCTTTCCTGCGCGATCCGGCTGACGAGCAGCGCGAGCGACGCGAGCGTCACGAGCGGCATGAACTGGAACGACAGATGCGAGACGACCGCGAGGCCCGCGAGCGGCATCGGCCACAGCAGCATCAGCCATTCGCGGTCGAAGCGCCGCCAGCCGTGCGTCCACGCATAACGCGCGTACCACGCGATCACGATGCCATACCAGGTCAGGTCGTAGTCGTACAGATAGGGGCTGACGAGCAGGCATGCGCATGCAAGGGTCGCGGCGCGCAGCGCGTAGGAACACGCGCCGCGCCACGCGTAGACGACGGCGATCGCGGCGGCCGCGGCCGACAGCAGCTGAAGGCCGCGCGCGACGATCGCGGGCCAGCCGGCCATCGTCGCGAGTGCGAACACGGTCGGCATGCGGGCGAGCTTGGCGTGACCGGTGCCGACGATCGTATAGGCGTTGCCGATCACATGCGCGAACGTGACCCACGGGCCGACACCGAACGCGAGCGTCGCGAGCGCGACGCAGCCGGCGATCGTCGCGGCCCACGCGGCCAGCGCGCGCCACTGGCCCGCGCACAGCAGCGCGAGCGGGAACAGCACCGCGAGCTGCGGCTTCATCGTCAGCAAGCCGAAGCAGATCCCCGCGCATACCGGGCGGCGGTTCAGCGCGAGCAGGCCGATCCCGGCGAGCATCGCGGTAAAGAGGCTGGTCTGACCGACGATCACGGTGAGAAACGCGCCGGGGAACGCGAGCGCGCACAGCCACGCGGCATCGCGCTGCACGGTCGCGCGGATCGTCGCGGCGAACAGCACATACGTGACGCCGAGCCACAGCACGAGTGCCAGCATGTACGGCAGCCAGCCGAGCGGCAGCACGAGCAGCAGCATCGTCGGCGGATAGAGCCACGGCAGCGCGCCGTCCGTGAGCGTCATCGTCGGGACTGCCAGCTTCTGGACCGCGAACAGCGTGGGGAAATGCCATGCGTCGGCACCGTGCCCGTGCGCAGCGAGCCGCGCGGCGCTCCAGATCGGCGAGAAATCCTGCGACAGCGGCTCTAGCGCACCGTTGTGCGACAGGAACACGCGGATCACGTAGATGACGATGAACAGCAGTTCCGTCAGCAGCACGGCGGCCGCATAGAGGCGCACGCGATCGCGATTGAGCCAGTGCGGATAGCGGCGCGGGCCCGCGATCGGGAGTTCCGGATGCAGATCGACGGCGGAATGCGCATGGCGGGCGAACGAAGGCGTTTTCATTGCGCGCTCCGTGACGCGAGTGCCGTGCGGCGCACGACGACGAACAGCACCGCGAGCAGCACGACCGGCCCGATCTGCGGCAGCTTCATCAGCCGGTTGAACATCTCGAAGATCGGCAGCAACCACGCGAGCACGAGGATGCCCTGGTCGCCGGGCAGCCAGCCTTCGTCGAGACCGTGTGCGATCAGGCAGAAGATCGCGATGCCGAGCCAGGTCAGTTCGTAGTTCCACAGATAGGGCGTCGTCAGCAGCGTGGCGACGGCCAGCACCGCGGCGCGCAGGCGCATGTCGCGCGTGCGGCGCCACACGTCGACGGCCGCGGCGATCGCCAGCAGCGCGACCGCCGCTTGCACGGCCAGCGCGGCCGCCACCGGCGCACCCGCGAGCCGCAGCGCGGCGAACGGCGTCGGCGACGCGAGCCAGTACGACGCGAGCATGAAATGCTGGTCGCGTACCGTCGACATGGCGTGGCTCAAGCCGTGCAGCGCGCCGGGCCCGGCCAGCGCGATGCCGGCCGCCGCGAACAGCGTCGCGCTGAGCGCCGCCGCCGCGAACGTGCGCCACGCCCGCGTCGCGATCAGCACGAACGGAAACACGACGGCGAGTTGCGGCTTGATCGCGAGCAGCCCGATCAGCACGCCGGCCGCGACCGGACGCTTGCCGAGCAGATGCAGCGCGAGCGCGGCGAGGCCGGCGGTCAGGATGCTGTTCTGGCCGAACAGCGCGGACATGCACACCGCCGAATACGCGACCACGACGAGCGCCGCGGCGCGCGGGTGCGGAAGATGCGCGCGCAATCCCGACAACCGCGAGACGGCGAACGCGTAGCATAAAAGACTGCCCGCGAAAAAGAGGAAATATGCGGGCAGGAAAGGCACGAGGGCAACCGGCGCGATGAACAGCAACATCGTCGGCGGATAGAGCCAGGGAAGCGGCCGGTGCTGCAGATACGCACCGAAGTGCGCGAACTCGGCCTGCAGGAATAACGAAGAGTCGTAGGCCGCTGCGGCGTGGCCTTGCAACACGAGGTTCGATGCGGTCCAGAAGACCGAGAAGTCGGTGCCCGGGCGGGCGGTGGCATTCGACGTGAAGCCGTCCGTCACGACGCCCCAGATGGCCAGCAGCGCGGCGAAGAGCATCAGCATGATGCAGCTGTACGGAACGATCCGGTCCGCCGTCAGCCATTGAGCCCGGCATATGGCGCGATCGCGCGTTCCACGATTGGCTGTGTACATGATGCCCCGTATGTAGTGGAGGCTGCCTGGTCTGTCGCAGCCGTTTCATGTTGTCGTGCCGCCGGATCGAATCGCTCTGAATGGCGTTGTCCGGTGAATTCATTGTTGAAGAAAAAATCGCGTGATGCAAACCGCGCACTGGAAGCCGTGATCCCGATCAATCGGTGACAGGCGCGAAAACCGCGTTTTCAGGTATGAGAAAACGACCCGGCCGGATTTCATGTTTCTGGCTTGAAACATTCCGTGTTTTCGAGCGGTGTCGCGTCCCGCCGATCCCGTGAAATGCAACCGGCTGCCCGCGTTCGGGAAAGTCCCGAGAAAAAATTTTGGATCCTTTGTGCAGCGCGGCGGCGAGCGTTCCGGCGTACCTCGCTCGCGGGAATGCATATATCAAAGTTGAAACATTTCGTTCGTCGCACCATTGACGCGGGAACCCGGAGATCGCCGGAACCCTTGATACGCCTGGATTTCGCTCGAGGTGGCCTGCTCTTTGCGTCAGCGTTGGCACGGCAGTCGACGACGTGACGACCGGGCGGTTCCGGGAACAGACGGAACCAGCTCCGGAATCACCTGCGGAGAAGAGGGCCGGAGCGCGTCGGGGAAAACACGCAGCTCCAGGTCGATGAACCGCGAGAACCTTCGTCGATCGGCCAACGAGACCCGGGATCGTCAGGGCAAAAAGAAATCGGCATCGCAGCAGACGGGGAATAAAAATGAAACAGCAAAGCACATCGCGGCCGGCGAGCCGCGACAAAAGCGATTTTCAGCATCGCCGGGAGTTTTGCTCCCGTTCAATCGAACTCCGTGCGTCGAACGGCAGTCACGCCGTTCAGGTCGATCGTCCAGCCCGGTTTATCCGGCTCGTCGAATCGGACGCGCATCTCTCGCGTTCCCTCTCACAGAAATCCGTTCTCACGGACAGGTGTGCGCATCCCTGTCCTCGCAGCTGAGCGTCGCGTTTCGATTTTCTTGTAGTGCCGGTGGTGCCCGTCCCCGACGTCATGACAGACGAAGGGTATTTCATAGCAGTCCGAAAGGAGAATGCTCATGTCAAGAATCATCGAAAAGATCGCCTGGTTCATTCGGGATCAGCGCGGCGTGACGGCCATTGAATACGGCCTGATCGCCGCACTGATCGCGATCGGCATCGTCGCCGCGTTGGCGACGGTCGGTACGGATCTGAAGACCGTGTTCAGCACGATCGCCGCAGATCTGGACTCGGCGGTAGCAGGACTCTGATGGACGGTGCGGCGGGCGGCTCGTCCGAATCGTTCGCCGGCACCACACGGCATTAACAACTTTCCTCGACGTATCGATGCCAGATCGATCGATCCAGCCGGTACACGAGGGCTTTGAAAGTCATCACGCAAGGAGATAACCATGTCCAAGTTCATTCAACAAGCCAGCCGTTTCGTCCGCGATGAAGACGGCGTGACCGCCATCGAATACGGCCTGATCGCCGCACTGATCGCGGTAGGCATCATCCTCGCGCTGTCGACGATCGGGAAGGACCTCAAGACCGTGTTCAGCACGATCGCGGCCGACCTGGATTCGGCGGTGGCAGGCATCTGATGGACCGTACCGCGGACGGCTCGGCTGGTGCAGTGCTCGAGCCGTCCCCGGTCATCTGATCAACCGGAACCGGAGACCATCATGCAAGCCAGGGTGCGTGCCGTATGTCGCCGCTGGATCGGCGACGAGCAGGGTGTGACGTCGATCGAATATGCGTTGCTCGGGGCGATGTTCGCCGTCGCGGTGCTGGGCAGCGTCGTCACGCTGAGAGGCTCGCTGGCCGATACGTACGAGGTGATCGCAACAGCCTTGACGGCTGCCGTGACCACCGCGCTTGCAATGGTTTCCTGATCCATCGATTCGCTCCGCGAGGTTCGCCATGTTACTCGTCGCGCCGCCGTACCCGGTTCCGTTGTGCGTGACGCTGCTCGCGGTCGCCGCGGCCAGCACGGACATCGCGGCCCGCCGCATTCCGAACCGCCTCGTCGCGGCCGGACTCGTCGGCGCGCTGGTCGCCCAGTGCATGCTGCACGGCGTCCTGGCAGGCGCACTCGGATGGCTCGCGGGAGCAGCGACCGGCTTCGGCCTGCTGCTGCCGTTCTACCTGTTGCGCGGGATGGCGGCCGGCGACGTGAAGCTGATGCTCGCGATCGGTGCATGGGTCGGCGCGGAAATGACGTTTTACATCGTGCTGGCCACCTTCGTGGCCGGCGGGATCGGTGCCATCGCGTTCGCGCTGCTGCGCGGGCGGATGCGCCGGATGTGGGCGAACGTCCGCGTGCTGATCGCGCGCCGTTCGCAAGGGGCGCGCGCAGGGGCAGCCGACGGCCCAGCGGAAATCGCGTCGGTCGGCACGCTGCCGTACGGCGTCGCGATCGCGGCCGGCACGCTGGGCATGCTGTTCGCGTCGTGCGCGTAGCGCGACGAGCCCGCAACGAGGATGGAACGACCATGAACACGAATCACACCGAACCGAGACGCGACGCGCAGGTATCCAAACTGCCCGATCCGTTGCCGTCGCGGGAGGCCAATACGAAGCTGGGCGCGCAGCTGCCGGCGGCGCCGCGCTCGCTCGGCGAAACCGGGCTGAGCATGACGTTCGTCGCCGGGCTCGTGCTGAAGTCGACGCTGATGCTCGGCCGCCCTTCGTACGGCGACCTGGTCGAGCGGCACTGCCTGCCGCTCGCGGTGCTCGACGACGTCTTCGCGTTCCTGGTGCGCGAGCATCTCGTCGAGCTCACCCATCGCGGCGCGACCGATCTCGACGTGACGTTCCGCCTGACCGACGCGGGCCGCGTGCTCGCGCTCGAGGAACGCGCGCGCAGCGGTTACAGCGGCCCCGCGCCGGTCACGCTCGAAGCGTATCTCGAATGCGTGAGCGCGCATTCGGTGCGCAAGCTGCACATCGACCAGGGCGACGTGTGGGCCGCGTTCGAAGGCATCGTGATCGACACGTCGGTCATCGATGCGGCGGCCGCGGCGCTGAACGCGGGCCGTCCGCTGCTGATCTACGGTCCGGCCGGCAGCGGCAAGACCTTCCTCGCCGAGCGGCTCGGCGCGCTGATGCACGGCCGCGTGCCGGTGCCGCACGCGATCTGCGCGGCCGGTGAAGTGATCCAGATCTACGACCCGCTCGTGCATGTCGACGCGGAACCGCAATCCGGCGGCCAGTCGCTCGATCGCCGCTGGCGCCTGTGCAAGCGGCCGGTCGTGCTGTCCGGCGGCGAACTGACGCTCGACGAGCTCGACCTGCGCCGCGATGAAGCTGCCGGCTTCTACCAGGCGCCACCGCACATGAAGGCGAACATGGGCATGTACATCGTCGACGATCTCGGCCGCCAGCGCGTCGAGCCGCGCGACCTGCTCAATCGCTGGCTGCGCCCGCTCGATCGCGGCGTCGATTTCCTGACGCTCGAATCCGGCAACCGCTTCGTGCTGCCGTTCGACGTGTGGCCGGTGTTCTCGAGCAACCTCGCGCCGGAACAGTTCTGCGACGACGCGTTCCTGCGCCGCCTCGGCTCGAAGCTTCACGTCGGTCCGCTGTCGATCGACCACTACCGCGCGGTGTACGACGCGGCCTGCACATCGCTCGGTCTCGTCTCGGCGAGCGATGCATTCGAGTTCCTGCTGCATCGGCTGCATCTGCCGACCGGCAAGGCGTTTCTCGCGTGCTTTCCGGCGGATCTGCTGCGCCTTGTCGCCGCCGGCGCACGTTACCGCGGCGATCCGCCCGAGGTGACGCACGACGCGCTGTACGACGCGTGGGCGAGCTATTTCGGCGCAGCGCCCGAACGGGACGGCAACCATACGCCGCCCGTTGAGCGAGGCGGACGTACGTACATCACCGGTTGAGCCGTTTTTTTTACGAATCGTCGAGGAGCATTGCCATGAAAAACAGTCGAGCGCTCATGATGCTGGCCGTCGCGATGGTCGCGGGTCTTGCCGCGGTCGTGTTCGCGTCCCACTGGCTGGTGCAGACATCCACGAACTCGGTCACGCCCGTCGCGGTGGCGGCCGCGGACCTGAACCTGGGCGAGCCGCTCGGGGCGAACCAGATCCACATGGTGAGCTGGCCGTCGGGCAGCGTGCCGACCGGCGCGTTCACCGATACGAAAACCCTCGAAGGGCGCGTCGTGCGCACCAGCCTGGCGCGCGGCGAGCCGGTGATCGAGTCGAAGCTCGCACCGCTCGGCACGAAGGGCGGGCTGTCCGCGGTGATCGCCGACGGCAGCCGCGCGATCACGGTGCGCGTGAACGACGTGGTCGGCGTCGCGGGCTTCGCGCTGCCGGGCACCTACGTCGACGTGATCGTCAACACGCAGGAGCAGCAGGGCAAGACCGACGGGCAGAGCATCTCCAAGATCGTGCTCGAGCACATCCTCGTGCTCGCCGTCGCACAGCAGGTCAGCCGCGACGACACCGCACCGAAGGTCGTCAACGCGGTCACGCTGGAAGTCACGCCCGACCAGGCCGAACGGCTCGACCTCGCGCGCAGCGTCGGCACGCTGTCGCTCGTGCTGCGCAATCAGGTCGACCAGAAGACGCTGAACACGGGTGGCGCGACCAAGATGACGCTGCTCGGCAAGCCGCCCGTACCCGATTTGCCGCCGCTTCCCGTTCCCGCACAGGTGCGGACGGTGCGCGTGCACGTCGCGTCGCACGCGGCGCCGGCAGCGCGGCGCGACTGCGTCGGCGTGCTGGCCGGCGTGAAGGGCAGCGTCGAATGTTTCTGAAGCAGATCAACACAGCCAGATAAACAAATCGGCCGCCGGCAGGGTACGGCGGCCTCGGAAGTCGACAACCGGCACGGCGCCGGTCTCTCGGGGGATCAAACAAAATGAAGCTCAAATCGCAACGTACAGGTACCGGCCCACTGCGGACTCGCGTCGCACGGGGCACGATGATGGCCGCGATCCTCTGTTCAGGATGGCTGACCGTTTATGGCGCACTGGCCCAGGAAGGCATCGAGGCGGGCGTGCTGACGAAGGGCGGCGCCAGCGCGCCGGCCGCGGTCGGCAAGGGGCCCGTGCAGATGACGATCAGCATGGCGCCGGCGCCGGTCGCCGCGGCCGCCGCTGCGGCGGGGCCGCTGCGCGGGCCGAACTGCGTCGGTGCCGTGCGCGAGTCGAGCAGCGTCAGCGTGCCGCTCGGCAAGTCGCTGCTGGTGCCGATGCCGGAGCCGGTCCGCAATCGGACGATCGGCAACCCGGCCGTCGCGCAGGCGACGATGGTGTCGCCGCAGACGCTGTACATCCTCGGGCTGTCGGTCGGCACGACCAACATGATCGTGCAGGGCAAGAGCGGCGCATGCCGCGTGATCGACGTCGCGGTCGGCGCGGACGCCGGCGGCCTGCAGGCATCGCTGCTGCAACTGCTGCCGGGAGAACGCGACATCCACGTGTCGACCGCGGCCGGCACGATCGTGCTGGCCGGCACGGTGTCGAGCTCGCAGGCCGCGCAGCAGGCCGTGCAGATCGCACGTGCGTACGGCGACAGCGCGGGTGATGCCGGCGGGGGCGGCAAGCAGGGCGCCGGCGTGCTGAACATGCTGAGCGTCACGTCGCCGCAGCAGGTGATGCTCGAGGTGAAGGTGGCCGAGGTGTCGAAGACGCTGATCAACCAGATGGGCAGCGCGTTCAACATCCAGGGCGGGTTCGGTTCGTGGAGCGGCGCGCTGGTCAGCAACCTGCTCGCGGGCGTCGCGAGCGGGGCCATCTTCAACAAGGCGAACAACAAGCCGTTCAGCATCTCGGCCGACGCACAGAACACCGACAACCTCGTCAAGATCCTCGCGGAGCCGAATCTCGTGACGATCAGCGGCCAGGAAGCGACGTTCCTCGCCGGCGGCAAGATCTTCATCCCGATCCCGCAGAGCAGCGGCAACGGCACGTCGTCGATCACGCTGCAGGAAGAGGAGTTCGGCGTCGCGCTGAAGTTCACGCCGACGGTGCTGGCGAACGGCCGGATCAGCCTGAAGGTCGCACCGGAAGTGTCGGAGCTGTCGCAGACGGGCGTCACGCTGAGCGCGACCAACATCGGCGGCACGTCGATCCTGCCGCTGATCACGACGCGGCGTGCTTCGACGACGGTCCAGATGAGCGACGGCGAATCGTTCGCGATCGGCGGGCTGATCAAGGACAACGCGAGCGGCGCGCTGAAGGCGATCCCGGGTGTGGGCGAAGTGCCGGTGCTCGGCGCGCTGTTCCGCAGCACGTCGTTCCAGCAGGACCGCACCGAGCTGATCTTCCTGATCACGCCGCACCTCGTGAAGCCGATGCAGACCGCGGACGTGCAGTTGCCGACCGACAGCTTCTCGAAGCCGCACGAAATCGACGTGTACGCGACGGGCAACATGGAAGGCCGCCGCGGGGTCCGCAAGGCGGGCGCGCAACCCGCGAACGGCGCGGCGGCTGCACCGCAGGAGGCACCGGCCCAGGCTCCGGCCCAGGGTCCGGCACCTGCACCGCAATCGGAAGCACCCGCCGCTGCGGCCGCCGCACTGCCCGCGCCGCGCGCGCCGCAGGGCACGGACGCACAGCCGCCGGTGCCGGCCGAGCCGCAGAAGACGCCTGCGCCGGTAGCGGCCACCGCGCCGCAGCCAGACGCGGCAAACGCGGCCCGCGTCGCACGTATCGAAGCCGCCGCCGCGCGCCTCGCGGCGGCCGGCCCCGACACGCCGGCCCAGCCGGCGGCGCGACCGAAGCAACGGGTGCCCGCGGGTGCCCGGGCGCAGGTCGCGCGCTCGGAACCCAAGTCCACCGATCGTTGAAGCCATCCAAGGGGAAGCTCCATGAAATCCGCCTACCTCGTATTCGTGCGCCGCGCGGCGCTCGCCGCACCGCTCGCGTTCGCGCTTGCCGGCTGCATGTCGTCGACCCCGGTGTGGGACAGCCGCTTCGGCGACTCGGTCCGCTCCGTGATGCAGGCCCAGATCATCGACCCGCATGCCGCCGAACACGCGGCATCGGCGTCGGCGTCGGGCATCGACGGCGGCGCGGCCGCGGCCGCGCTCGACAACTACGACAAGTCGTTCAAGCAGATCCAGCCGCCTGCCAATGCGTTCGTGATCGGCATCGGCAAGGCGACTCAATAACGACGGCACGCTCAGGGAGAACGCCATGTCCAGCGCAGCTCGCTATCCGAAAGTCACGCGTCGCGGCCTCCATCGCCAGCGCGGCGCCGTCGCGATCATCGTCGGTCTCGCACTGGCGGTGATGATCGGGTTCGTCGGTCTCGCGCTGGACCTCGGCAAGCTGTACGTCACGCGCAGCGAACTGCAGAACAGCGCCGATGCGTGCGCGCTGTCGGCTGCACGCGACCTGACTTCGGCCATCAGCCTGTCGGTCGCCGAGGCGAACGGCATCGCCGCCGGCCACCTGAATTTCGTGTTCTTCCAGAACAAGTCGGTGCAGATGCTGACGAATTCGAACATCACGTTCAGCGACTCGCTGTCCAATCCGTTCCTGACGAAGAACTCGGTCGCGACGCCGGCGAACATCAAGTACGTGAAGTGCGTCGCGTCGCTGAGCAACATCGCACACTGGTTCATCGAGGTGCTGAACGTGCTGCCGGGCACGAAGCTCGCGAACGCGGCCGAAGTGTCGGCGAGCGCGATCGCGACGGTCGGCGGCGGGCAGACCACCTGCGCGATCCCGGTGTTCGTGTGCCGCGCGACGGGCGCGCCGCCCTACAACGTCGGCGACTGGATCACGTCGCCGTCCGGTTCGACCTACGGGCCCGGCAACTTCGGCTGGGCGGCGCTCGACGGCTCGACGAACGAAACGACCATCGCGAACGAGCTGTCGGGCAACACCTGCAATATCAAGAGCCCGCCCGACCTCGGCAGCACCGGCCTGAAGTCGGCGGCGCTGCGCGCCTGGAATACGCGCTTCGGCATCTATACGAGCGGCGCGAACGGGTCCAGCGGCCAGCCCGACTTCACCGGCTACGCGTATGTCGGCCCGAACTACGGGCCGCCCGGGACGCCGGGCATCAAGGGCGACGCATACACGCAGTTCGTGACCGACCGCACGACCTACAAGACCTACCAGGGCGACGGTGCGCCGCCGGCGGGCAGCGGGATATCCACCAACGGCACCGCGACGGCGAGCAATTACCAGACCTTTGGCGGCGACCGCCGTGTCGCGCTCGCGCCGGAAGGCGACTGCTCGGCGCTGAGCGGCAGCAGCGGCAAGGTGCACATCACGCAATGGGACTGCGTGCTGATGCTCGATCCGTTGCCGTTCAGCCCCGGCAAAGGCGGTGTCATAGCCCACCTCGAATACCTCGGCTCGTCCGTATCCGGCAACAATCCGTGCGCGACGCACGGGTTGCCCGGCGACGGCAGCGCATCCGGGGTCCAGGTGCCGATGCTCGTTCAATAGGGAGAGGCGATCATGAAAAGGCCCCCGTTTCGCCGTTCGCGCACCCGTGGCGTGGCCGCCGTCGAGTTCGCGCTCGTACTGATGCCGATGATCATGCTCGCGACCGGCGTGGCCGAGTTCGGCCGCGCGATCTACCAGTACGAGACGCTGACCAAGGCGACGCGCGACGCGGCGCGCTACCTGTCGATCTGGCTGCCGAGCGACAGCGCGTATCCGGTGGCGGCGGCGCAGTGTCTCGTCGTATACGGCAGCACGACCTGCGGCTCGGCAGGCACCGAGCTGGTGCCGGGGCTCACCACGTCGATGGTGACCATCTGCGATGCGTCGCATACGACCGGCTGCGGCGATGCGTCCGACCCGGCGCAGTTCTCGAACCTGCCGACCTACGACGCGGACAACAACGCGGCAAGCGGCACGGCGACGGGCAGCATCAACGTCGTCGAAGTGAAGATCAAGGGCTACCAGTACCAACCGATCCCCGCGTACCCGGGGCTGACGTCGATCACCTTCGGCAACATCGTCACCGTGATGAGGCAAGTGTCATGAACGCGCGCCATTTTCCGCTGTCGCGCCGGCGCGGCGAGCGCGGCTCGACGATCGTCGAGTTCGGGCTCATCGCGTCGGTGCTGATCATGCTGCTGATCGGCATCTTCGAATTCGGCCGCGTGCTGTTTTACTGGAACACCGCGAGCGAGGCCGTACGCCTCGGCGCGCGCACGGCGGTGGTCTGCGACGTGGATGCCGCCGGCGTCGCGAAGCGCGTGACGGCGCTGCTGCCGCTGCTGTCGAGCGCGAACGTGTCGGTGGACTACTCGCCGGCGAGCTGCGACGTGAACACCTGCTCGTTCGTGACCGTGAGCGTCAAGAACGTCACGGTCAAGACGATGATTCCGTTCGTGAACGTGACGATCAAGATGCCGCCGTTCACGACAACGCTGCCGCGCGAAAGCCTGACTTCCGCGACCGGCGGCACCGCCTGCAATTAACTGAACAGACGAGGCACACGACATGATCAATATCCTCGTAGCTTCCGACGATACCGCGCGGCTCACGCAGATCGCGCGCCTCGTGGCCGACTGCGGACGCTATCGCGCGACGCGCGCGACCGGACGGCCGTCGCAGATCGAGCACCGCACCGACGGGCTCGACGCGTTCGACATCCTGCTGATCGACGGCACGTCGACCGATCCGTCGGAGCTGTCGGCGATCGAGCGGATCTGCCGCGCGCACGCGGGCCTGACCTGCATCCTCGTGACGGCGGATGCGTCGCCGCACGTGCTGCTGGACGCGATGCGCGCGGGCGCGCGCGACGTGCTGCAGTGGCCGCTCGACCGGCAGGCGCTCGGCAACGCGCTCGAGCGTGCCGCCGCGCAAAGCACGCGAAGCGACACCGACGATACGCGGATCGTGTCGTTCATGTCGTGCAAGGGCGGGGCCGGCACGAGCTTCGTCGCCAGCAACGTCGCGTTCGAGATCGCCGAGGGCTTCAAGCGCCGCGTGCTGCTGATCGACCTGAACCAGCAGTTCGCCGACGCGGCGTTCCTGGTCAGCGACGAAACCCCGCCGTCGACGCTGCCGCAGCTCTGCGCGCAGATCGAGCGGCTCGACAGCGCGTTTCTCGACGCGAGCGTCGCGCACGTGACCGAGAACTTCCACGTGCTCGCGGGCGCTGGCGATCCGGTCAAGGCCGCCGAGATGCGCGAGGACGCGCTCGAATGGATCCTCGGCGTCGCCGCGCCGCGCTACGACTTCGTGATCTTCGACATCGGCGTCTGCATCAATCCGCTGTCGATGGTCGCGCTCGATCGCAGCGACCAGATCCAGCTCGTGCTGCAGCCCGCGATGCCGCACGTGCGCGCCGGCCGCCGGCTGCTGGAAATCCTCGTGTCGCTCGGCTACTCGACCGACCAGATGCGACTGGTCGTGAACCGCGCGACGCGCGCGAGCGACCGGACCCGCACCGCGCTCGAGGAAGTGCTCGGCCTGCAGGCCGCCTGCATGATTCCCGACGACGCCGACACCGTGCTCGAAGCGATCAACCAGGGCCATCCGGTGTCGCGGCTCGCGCGCGGCACCGCAGTCGCGCGTGCATTGCAGGGCTGTGCGAAGCAACTCGTCGACGGCGAAGTGCGCGCCGGACGCAGCGCGACGCGCAGCGAACCGCTGATGTCCCGGCTGTTCGGCCGCAAGGCCACGCCGAAGCTCAAGTCCATGTAAATCTCTCGGGGAACCGTCATGTCATTGCGCGAACAGATGTCCTTGCACCGGGCCCAGCCGCTGGCGGCGGGCAGCGAGCCGGCCGGCCCGGCGCATTCGTCGGTACGCGACGCATACCAGAAGCTGCGCCGCGAAATTCACCAGACCGTGCTCGATCGCGTCGAGCTGGAGCGCCTGTCGCGGCTGCCGCAGGAGCAGGTCCGCCAGGAAATCTCCTCGCTGATCTCGCGCATCCTCGACGACGAGCGGACGCCCGCGAACGACATCGAGCGGCGGCAGCTCGCGATCGACGTGTACGACGAGATGTTCGGCTTCGGCCCGCTCGAAGCGCTGCTGCGCGACCCGAGCATCTCCGACATCCTCGTGAACACGTACCGGCAGGTCTATGTCGAACGCGGCGGCCAGCTCGAATTGACCGACGTGACGTTCTACGACGACGCGCACCTGATGAAGGTGATCGAGAAGATCGTGTCGCGCGTCGGGCGCCGCATCGACGAATCGAGCCCGATGGTCGATGCGCGGCTGCCGGACGGCTCGCGCGTGAACGCGATCATCCCGCCGTCGGCGATCGACGGGCCGCTGATGTCGATCCGGCGTTTCGCGGTCAACCCGCTGAAGATGGACGACCTGGTGCGCTACCACAGCCTGACGCCGCCGATGGCGGAGCTGCTCGATGCGCTGTCGCACGCGAAGGTGAACGTGCTCGTGTCTGGCGGCACCGGCAGCGGCAAGACGACGCTGCTCAACATCCTGTCCGGCTTCATCCCGCGCAACGAGCGGATCGTGACGATCGAGGACGCCGCCGAGCTGCAGCTCCAGCAGCCGCACGTGCTGCGGCTCGAGACGCGCCCGCCGAACATCGAGGGCAAGGGCGAGATCACGCAGCGCACGCTGGTGCGCAACGCGCTGCGGATGCGGCCGGACCGGATCATCCTCGGCGAAGTGCGCGGCGCCGAAGCGCTCGACATGCTCAACGCGATGAACACCGGCCACGAAGGCTCGCTCGCGACGATCCACGCGAACACGCCGCGCGATGCGCTGACGCGGCTCGAGAACATGATCAGCGTCTCCGGCCTGTCGCTGCCGCCGAAGACGATGCGCCAGCAGATCGCGTCGGCGATCTCGGTGGTCGTGCAGGCGGCGCGGCTGACGGACGGCAAGCGCAAGATCGTCAGCATCCAGGAGCTGACCGGGATGGAAGGCGACATCATCAACATGCAGGAGATCTTCACGTTCAAGCGTACCGGCGTGGATCGCGACGGCACGGTACGCGGCCACTTCTGCGCGACCGGCGTGCGGCCGAAGTTCGTCGAGCGGCTGCAGGCGTTCGGCATCAACCTGCCGGATTCGCTGTACGACCCGTCCCAGCGTTACGAGACGGACTGACGACATGGCGCCGTTTGCTGCCGGGGAGGCTTCATGAACACGATCTTTTACGGTTTTGTGATTCTCACCTTCGTCGCGGTCGTGCTCGCGATCGAAGGCGTCTATCAATGGTGGAACGCGCGGCACGGCGCCGCTGCGCGCCGGATCGAATCGCGCATTCGCGCGATGTCGGCCGGCGGCAACGTGCAGCAGGAGCGGCTGTCGATCCTGAAGAAGCGGATGCTCGACGATTCGAAGCCGTTCGACCGGCTGCTGTTGCGCTTGCCGCGCGTGCACTCGCTCGATCTCGTGATCCAGCAATCGGGCCTCGACTGGACGCTTCCGAAGCTGATCGTGCTCAGCGTGGTGTTCGCGGTGTTCACATGGCTCGCGCTGAGCCTCGCCACGCTGCCGCAACTGGCCGCACTGCCGGGCGCGCTGTTTGCCGGGTGCCTGCCGACGATGTACGTGATGCGCCGCCGTGCGCGCCGGATGCTCAAGCTCGAGCGGCAGCTGCCGGACATCTGCGACATGATCGCGCGCGCGCTGCGTTCCGGTCATTCGTTCACGGGCACGCTCGGGATGGTCGGCGACGAGTTTCCCGATCCGATGGGCGGCGAGTTCCGGATCACGTTCGACGAAGTCAACTACGGCGTGTCGCTGCACGACGCGCTGATGAACCTCGCGACGCGCGTGCCGGTGCAGGATCTGCGCTACTTCGTGATCGCGGTGCTGATCCAGCGCGAGACGGGCGGCAACCTGGCCGAGCTGCTCGACAGCATCGCGGCGCTGATCCGCGAGCGCTTCAAGCTGTTCGACAAGGTGCGCGTGCTGTCGGCGGAAGGGCGGCTGTCGGCGTGGATTCTCGGGCTGCTGCCGTTCGGCACCGCCGCGGTGATGGCGCTGCTGAACCGCGAGTTCCTGTCCGTGCTCTGGGAGGATCCGGCAGGGATCAAGATGGTCGGCGGGATGCTGGTGTCGATGCTCTTCGGCCTGTTCTGGATCCGCCGGATTGTCCGGATTCGCGTCTGACGTGCGAGTCGAATAACGAACCGTTTGCGAGGCTGTCATGCAAAATCTGAACGTGGTCCAGGCCGTGATGCTGGGCGGCTTGTTCATCTTCGTGGCCGGCGGGGTGCTCGTCGCGATGCTGCTGTTCGCGCCGCGCAGCATCCAGCGCCGGCTCCAGCAGGCCGGCGGGGCCGGTGCGGGCGCGGGTGCCGTCGCGGGCCCGGGCGACGGCGACGATCTGGCGTCGCGCTGGGTCGCGAAGCTGGTCGATCTGTCCACCCCGATCTCGAAGCTGTCGGTGCCGAAGGAGGGCTGGGAGAATTCGCCGCTGCGCGTCCGGCTGATGAATGCCGGATGGCGCAACCAGAGCGCGGCCGCGCTGTATTTCACCGCGAAGACGGTGCTCGCGCTCGCGTTGCCGTGCATGGCGCTGCTGGGGCTGGTCACGACCAAGCTCGGCGACGAGCGCGCGCTGTTGTCGGCCATCCTCGTGGCGCTCGCCGGCATCGGCTACTACATCCCGAACATCGTGCTGTCGCAGCGGGTCAAGGTGCGCCAGCAGACGATCTTCGAGGATTTTCCGGACGCGCTAGACCTGCTGACGGTGTGCGTCGAAGCGGGGCTCGGGCTCGACGCGGCGCTGATGCGGGTGAGCGAGGAGCTGCGGTTTCGCAGCGAGGTGGTCGCAGGCGAACTCGACCTGCTGCTGCTCGAGATGCGCTCCGGCTTCACGAAGGAGACGGCGCTGCGCAATTTCGCGCTGCGCACCGGCGTCGAGGACATCGAGTCGTTCTGCGCGATGCTGATCCAGGCCGATCGCTTCGGCACGAGCATCAGCGAATCGCTGCGCGTGCTGTCGGACATGCTGCGCACGCGGCGGCGGATGCGCGCGGAAGAGCGGGCGGCGAAGATCGCGCTGAAGCTGCTGTTCCCGCTGATCTTCTGCATCTTTCCCGCGCTGATGCTGGTGCTGCTCGGGCCGGCGATGATTCACGTCTATCGCGTGCTGCTGCCGACGTTCGTCAGCATCGCGCCGTGAGCGGCGGACACGCGCGGCTTCGAGCGCAGCGCCAGAGGTTTTGCGTGCCGGCCCCGACACACGCGCCGGCCGGCACGGCAACAGGCTTCATGGAGGCTCCCTCCCCAGGCGGCGCCGCGAGACAGGTCGACCATAGCGGCGTCAATGCAACCTGGACCCATGGTCGGCCATGGAGCAAGCCGTAGTCCACCGCCCTCATCGGCTGCCCCCTACTGCTAACCCTGAAGGCCCCGTTGCCGGCATTGCGCCGGCGCGGTTAAAAGCGACGGAAAACGCTGAACACCCGCAGACGAATTAATCCAATTCAATAATGCGCGGGATTGTTCATCGAGTTGTTGATTGCGATTGCTTTCCGTTCGTTATTTACGCACCCGCGGGAAAACGACGGTTGACGAAACGCCAGATTCATTGAAGGCAATTTGTAATCTCTGTCGCGCGCCCCGTCCCGCCAGCAGGCAGCCAGAACGGCACGGTTCGGCGCTTCACGCGCACCGGCGCCATGCACGCTATCCGAAAATCTCCTTGAAATCTCCGGTGCCAATTTCTAGCATTATTCAAAATCGAACTCGTATGACGGTACGAACACGAAAAACGTCACGCATACCGGAAAGACCGAACAAAAACACTTGAAAATCAAGAGACTGCCCGACAATACGGAAAACAGGCCAGTTACGCACGATCAAGGCCGGGGGAATCATGAACGAGCAATCAGCGACAAGCACGCAGCCTGACGCTTCATCGAGCCGGCGTCCACGGGCCTCGAACGGCCCCGCGAATCCGCCGCGCATCCTTCCCGGTCCGCTTCCTCCCGATTCCTGACCGCCGGCGCGTACCACCGCGCCCGCAAGACCGTTTCCGCACCGACTCCAGCACCGCGAAGCGCACGCGCAGCGGCCCGCGCACGGCCGGCGCGGCGGCGCGCGTCGCGCATCGACGGTGCCCCAGCCATGACAAATCGAACGAGGGACGCAGCATGGCCATCGATGTGCCTGTGACACGCCGGACGTTTCTGAAGCTGGCCGGGAGCGGCGCTGTCGTCGCGATCTCGATCACCCATTTGCCGGCGCTGGCGCTCGACGCCGGCGAGCAGGCCGATACCGGCGCGAGCGGGCCGAGCTGGGCGCCGGTGCCCGGCAAGGCGCGGTGGCGCATCGACGGGATGCCGAAGGTCACCGGCCAGAAAATCTACGCGCGCGATTTCAAGTCGCGCGACTTCGTCGGCTGGCCGCAGCAGGAGAACTGGCTCTATGCGTTGCGGTGCGGCCGCGTCGACGCCGTGTACGAAGGCTACGACCTCGGCGTGCTGCCGGCCGAGCTGCGGCCGATCGCCGTCGTCGACAACGCGCTGCTGAGCGCGTGGCGGATTCCGCTTGCGCCGGTCCCCGACCCGATCGCGAACCAGGACATCTACTGGCTCGCACGGCCCGGCCATCCGGCGGACTGCTACGGGCAACCGGCCGCGCTGCTGATCTTCGAGAACTTCGATGTCTATCGTCGCGCGAGGAAGCTGCTCGATTTCAACGACAGCGTGATCCGCTACGGCGCGGCGGTCGACCGCTCGGCAGCCGCACAGCCCGTGCCGTATACGCCGGTGACCATCTACGTGCGCGACGACGAACGCGGTTTCAACTACGTGAACAACTACCGGACCGACAGCAGCGGCAAGCCGACCGCGCAATACCTGAAGGAACGCGAGGAGGCGGTCGTCAACATCGACGCGACGATTGCGCGCAACGCGGCCTCCGGTGCGTGGATCGGCGTGCGCGCGACCGGCAACGACGGCTTCGAGACGCCGGCGATGGACCCGATGTTCATGGAGCCCGAAGCGGGGCTCGCATGGTACGACGCATCCGCCGCGAAAATGGGCCTCGTCCTCGGCACGCAATCGGCGAACGACGATGCGACCGGCGCCTGCGCGCTGTTCGACGGCAGCGCCATTTCGGTGAAGGAGGCGCATGTGATCGCGTGCTATCCGGGCGGCGGTTTCGGCGGGCGCGACAAGTCCTACTTCCCGCTGTATCTGGCGCTCGCCGCGCCGTTTGCGAAGGGCGCGCTGCGCTGGCAGCAGTCGCGCTACGAACAGTTCCAGGTCGGCCTGAAGCGCTGCGAGACCCAATTCTCCGAATCGCTGTGGTTCAACCGCCGCGGCAAGCTCGAAGCGATCACGTGCGACTTCCTGATGAACGGCGGCGGCAAGAAGAACCTGTCGCCGTACGTCGCGCAGCTCGCCGCGTTGAGCGCGATGAGCTGCTACGAGATTCCGCGCGCACGCGCGCAGGCAGCGTCGACCTACACGCGCGAAGTGTTCGGCGGATCGCAGCGCGGCTTCGGCGGGCCGCAGGCGTTCATGGCGATCGAGACGCTGATGGACGAGGCCGCGCGCCGGCTCGGGCTTTCGCCGTTCGCGATCCGCCGCGCCAACTTTCTCGGCAACGCACCCCGTCTCGGCAAGGGGCGTGCGATCACGGGCGCGCCGATCCTGTTCGACCTGCAGCTCGACGCGCTGCTCGACCGGCTCGAGCGGCATCCGTTGTGGCGCGACCACGAGCGCACGCGTGCGGAGCGCGGCGCGCGCAACCTCCGGTACGGCGTCGGCCTCGCGATGGCGAACGAGGCATACGGAACGTCCGGGGACGGGATGTTCGGGATGGTGCAGATCCTGCCCGACAGCAGGCTGCGCGTGGTCACGCCGTATACCGACATGGGCAACGGCGCGGCCACGACGCTCGGTCTCGCACCGGCCGAATTTCTCGGGCAGAACGCGCAAACGATTGCGATGAGCGAGATCGGACCGTTCAACGCGCTCGGGCTCACGCGTTCGAGCAATCCGGCGGCCAACCCGAAGACGGTGCGCTACACGTACGGCTCGTCGAGCGCCTGTCTCGGCGCATTCCATCAGTACCACGCGGTGAAGGGGGCCGCGCAGGCGCTGTTCCTGCAAAGCGTGCTGCCGGCTGCACGCGCATGGTGGGGCGTGCCGGTGCGGGCCGAGGACGTGCGCTGGGTCGATCGCGCGCTCGTCGCGAACGGCCTCGCGCCGATTCCGTGGCCGGCGCTGCTCGGCACGATCGCGAAGCTGGGCCTGCAGACGGTTGCCGCCGTGCATGCGAGTTATGCCGGGTACTTCTGGAAGGGCACGTATCCGTTCGCGTCCGGCAGTGCGCAAGTCGACTACGACTATGTGGCGGTCGGCCTCGATCCGTATTACCTGACGCCGCTGTCGCGCACGCTGCAGGCGCCGCCGGTCGACACGACCCTCTACGGGCGCACGACCTATGCGCCGTCGGCGGCGCTCGTCGCCGCGTCCGTCGATCCGGCGACCGGGCGCGTGAAGGTCGAACGCGTGGTGACGGCCGTGAGCGTCGGCCGGCAGCTTGCGCCGGAGCTCGTCGAAGGGCAGTCGCAGGGCGCGGTGGCGATGGGGATCGGCAACGTGCTGACCGAGACGTGCCCGCTAGGTCCGGACGGGCCGGGCGGCGGCAGATGGAACCTCGACCGCTACGAGGTGACGCGTCTGCCGGACATTCCCGCGCAGGAACTGATCGCGCTGCCGCCGCCCGGCGGCGATCCCGCGAATGCGCGCGGCATCGCGGAAGCGGTGATGTGCCCGATCGCGCCGGCGCTGCTCAATGCGCTGGCGATGGCGACGGGGCGGCGGTTCCGGGTGACGCCGGTGACGCCGGACAAGATTCGGGAGGCACTGCGATGAGCGATCCGGTCCGCATGCATGTGAACGGCAAACCCGTCGAAGCGGCCGCCGCCGACGGCGACATGAACCTCATCGATTTCCTGCACGAGCGACAGGACCTGACGGGCACGAAGCTGTGCTGCGGCATCGGCGTGTGCCGCGCGTGCACGGTCGGCGTGCGCAACACGCCCGATGCGCCGATGGAAAAGACGCTGTCGTGCTCGACTCCGGTCAGCGCGATGGCCGGCATGCACGTGTACACGATCGAAGGGCTCGCGCAGGGCGGCACGCTGTCGCCGCTGCAGCAGAGCTTTCTCGAATCGTTCGCGTTCCAGTGCGGCTATTGTGCGTCGGGATTCCTGATGGCCGCGACCGCGATGCTCGATCACCTGCGCGTGCAGCCGGTGCACGCCGGCGAACTGGACGCGATGATCGAGACGTGGGTGGGCGGCAACGTATGCCGCTGCACCGGCTACGTCAAATATATCGAGGCGATTCGCAAGGTGGCGATGCGCTACACGAAGGGGGCGGCATGACGATCCGAACCTGCGTCGTCGCGCTGGCGATGCTGCTGGCCGCGCCTGCCCCATTCGCCGCGGAAGGCGGCGATGCGTCGCTGCTCGAATACGCGCAGCAGTGCACCGACGAAATCGGCGAGATTCCCGCGTTCGACTGCAACAGCGGCACCGACGTGCCGATCACCGTCAATGGCCGCGTGCCCGCGCGGTATGCGGCGCACATGACCTGCGATCGCCCGGCGCTGTTGCCGTATGAAGCGCCGACGTCCGGGCAATGCACGCCTTATTCGAAGATTCTCGATCTTTCGCACGGCGACACGCAGATATCGGCGTTTTGCCGCCGCAAGCAGATCCGCGCGAACCGGAGCCCGTATTACGACGAAGTCGATATCGTGCTGCACCATGCGGGCAACGGCAAGACCTGCTGGTTTCATGCGGAACGGGGCGGCACGGCCGGCATGAACGCGGCGCGCGTGCCGCCGCCGAACGAGAAGACGCCGCCGCCAGGCCATCCGTCGGCGGTGGAGTTCTGGTGGAAGCCCGCCGCGACCGCGACGAAGCGCTGCGCGGCGTGCCACGACGCGAGCCCGGTCATGTACAGCCCGTGGATCGGGCAGGTGTGGAACAAGGTGCCGACCGATCCGTGGGGCAAGTACATCAATCTCGGTGCCGATTTCGCATCGTTTACATCGCATGCGATCAGCACGCCGGGTAATACCTGCATCGGCTGTCACCGGATCGGCAACCGGAACAGTTGCGAGATCTACGTGCCGCTCGCCGCCGGGAGGCTGCCGCCGCCGAAAGGCAGCAACGAGCTCGCGAGCAGTTATCCGCTGACGCACTGGATGCCGATCGACAACAACCGCAGCCTCGCCGAATGGAATGCGGCCAACGCGAAGTCGGTGAGCGACTTGCTCGAGTGCTGCTCGGCGCGGGGCAAGAACGATCCGAAGTGCACGTTCACGCCGGCGGCGCAGGCGGCGAAGTAGTTCGTTTTCCTTGACGATGGATTTTCAGGCTGCGGCGGGCGGGGCGAACGAATCGCGCCGTTCGTGCCACCCGGTTTGCATACCCGCCGCTTCGCCGCTTCGTCGCGTTACTGGAAGTGATGCACATAGCGCAGCACCATCCGCGTCCCCTGCGGCCGGTTGCGCGCCTGGAACTCGAAGTACGTATTGAACAGCAGGTGATCGTGCGGCGAGAAGCTGACCATGGCGCCCGGGCCGATCGCCAGCACGGCCTCGCGCGTACCGGGCACGTCCTGCCCGTTTTCCTTCATGTCGGTGGTCTGGCGCAGCCAGTAGCCGTTGAGCCCCAGTCGCAGGCCCGGGCGCACTTCATATTCGGTCGCGAAGTTCGCATGGATCGCCTGGCCGGCCCGGGTCGACGTCACGTCGGGGCCGAGCGACGTGGCCGGCTGATGGTTGGTCGCGTTCCACAGATAGTGCAGGCGCCACGACACGGTCCATTTCGGCGTCAGCCACAGCGTCGCTGCCCAGTACGGGTCGAACGACCAGAAATGGCTGCCCGGGTTGATCGCGCGCGACGGATCGTACGCGCCGGTCGGCGCGATGAACTGGAATTCCACGCGCTGCGCGAAGCGCGGCCCCTGCGCGCCCATCACCGGGTCGAACTGGATGAATGGGCCGATCAGCAGATCGCCGAAACCGGCCCGCGAATTCAGCGCGACGTTGCCGATGCCGTCGTCGGTACGTGCTGACGCGATCCACGGCAGGATCACGTCGAGGCCCGGATGCATGCCGGCGAACGTCAGCGGCGACTGATAGACGAGCTGGCTCAGGCCCGCGAACAGGTCGATGTCCTGCTTCGGCAGGCCGACCTTGTTGCCGGCATTGTCGTTGACGCGGCCGGCCGTGTAGTACTGCAGGTACTGCGTGCCGTACCAGCCGGAGCTGGCCGGCGGCATCCCGTCGAGGAAGCTGGTCATGCCGAGGTTGACCGGCGGCAGGTCGGCCGCGTTGGCCGACGCGTGACCGGCCATGCCGGCGATCGCGAGGCCTGCGGCGACGAGCAGGCGAGAGCCGAGTTTCATGTTCACCACCTCCTGGATATTTATTTGTATAACTAATCAAACGGCGCGTGAAAGATCGGGGTGATCGGCAATCGCGCGATACTGGCCGGCATGGAACACCAGCGGTGCCTTGCCGAACGCGTCGAACTGCTCGATCTGGCCGATGAAGAGCAGGTGATCGCCGCCTTCGTAATGGCCGACGTTGCGGCACACGAAGCGCGCGCTCGCACCGTCGAGGCAGGGCACGCCGCCGCTGTCCGAATCCACGTGCAGCACGCCGTCGAACTTGTCGGCACTGGGCGTCGCGAAGCGGCGCGACAGGTCGATCTGGTCGTGCGCGAGGATGTTGATCGCGAAGTGGGTGGCCGCGACGAAATCGGGCCGGCTCGGCGCGACCTTGCGAAGGCTCCACAGCACGAGCGGCGGATCCAGCGACAGCGACGAGAACGAGTTGGCGGTGAGGCCCACCTTGCGTCCGTCGGCCGCGCACGTGGTGATCACGGTGACGCCGGTCGGGAACTGCCCGAACGCGGCACGCAATTGCATCGGGTCGACGGTTGGGCTGCAGGTAACGGTCGTTTCCATGTCGGTTACTCCGAACGGGTACTGTGTTCGCGGATCAGCGCCGCGCACGCCGACGGCTCGAACCACCACGGCGAGAACCGGCGCGGATCGTCGAAGCCGTCGACGATCGCCGCGGCGAGCGACGGCAACTGGCCGGCCGCGCCGAGCAGTTCGAGAATGTGCGGCGGCGGCGGCGTGAGCAGCGAGTTGGTCCAGCGCACGACATGCTGTGCGTAGGCCCAGTAGCCTTCGAACGTCTGCTGCATCCAGTCCTCGCCGAACGGCGCGGCATCGCGCGCGACGATCGCGTCGAAATAGGCGTTCGCGCATTTCGCGGCGTTGTTCGATCCCTGGCCCGTGATCGGATCGTTGACCACCACCGCATCGGCCATCCCGAACACGGTTCGGCCCGACGGCAGCCGGAAGAACGGCTTGCGCACCGTCGGCGTAAAGCGCCCGGACAGCGTGCCGTTCGGATCGGTCAGCTCGACGTCGCGGCAGCGCTCGAATTCCCACGGCACATACTGCTGCAGGAACGACAGGCTTCGATCGAGGTGCTGCTCGGGTGTCTTCACGTCGGCCCAGCAGTCGAGCGGGCCGCCAGGAATGCCTTCGAACACCATGATCTCGCACGGGCCCGTCGTGGTCAGCGCGGGAAATACGAAGTACTCGCCGATGCCGGGCAGCAGGTTGAAGCGCACGCGCGAATACGGCTGGCTCGGCGTCATCCCTTTCACGTAGGTGAGGGCGAGCGCGCGTTGCGGGCGGTCGAACGTGCTGCGTGCGTCGTCGCGGCCGAGCAGGTTGACGATCTCGCCCTTGCCGGCCGCGAGCAGCACGAGATCGTGGCTGCGCGCCAGTTCCTCGAGTTCGGGCACGCCGACGTCGCAGATGCGGACTTCCGCGCCGCGGCGCCGAATGCCGTCGAGCCAGTCGGCCATCTTCACGCGCTGGTCGACGGACTGCGCATAGCGGGTCAGCCGCGACGACCACTCGATCGCCTTGCGGCCGTTGCCGTTCGGGTGCGGCACCGCGATGCCGATGCCTTCGACGGACGGGCACGCTTCCTCCCAGGCGTTCAGGCCGAGATCGCGCTCGATCTGCAGCGCGGTATGGAACATGCACTGGCTCGACATGACCTTGCCGGTGCGGATCTGCTCGGCGTCGCGATTGGTCGCGAGCGTGACGTGATAGCCCTGGTCGAGCAGGGCGAAGGCGAGTTGCAGGCCGGACTGGCCGGCGCCGACGATAGCGATGCGTCTCATGAGAATGTCCTCGGGTGGCCGGATGCCGGCCGGAATGATTGCGGGGAGCGGCGGCGGGCAGCGGTCATTCCGCCAGGCGCGGAATGGCCGGCACCGCCTGCTCGGGGCCCATCGCGGAATAACCGCCGTCCACCGCGTAGTCGGCGCCCGTCACGAAGCTCGCCGCGTCGCTGCACAGGAACGTCACGACCTGCGCGACCTCCGACGGATCGCCGACCCGGCCGAGCAGGTGAAACGGCGCAGCGACGCGGTCGGTCTTCGCGCGGTCGCCACGCGTCATCTCGTCCATCACGCGCGACCACGTCCACCCCGGCGATACCGAGTTGACGCGAATGCGGTCGGGCGCGAGATCCATCGCCATGCTGCGCGTGAGCTGGCGGATCGCCGCCTTGGACGTCGGATACAGCCAGCGGCCGGTTTGCGCGCACTGGGCCGAGATCGAGCTGAAGTTCACGATCGCGCCGCCGCCGCGCCGGACCATGTGCGGATGAACGGCCTTCGCCAGCATCGCCGCCGACACGACGTTCACGTCCATCGCGGCGAGCCAGTCGTTGCGGGTCGCCTGGATGCCGTTGTCGACGTAGCTGCACGCGAGGTTGACGAGCACGTCGATCGCGCCGAACCGCTCGGCGATGGCCGACACCGCGCGCTCGATCGCGCGGTCGTCGGTGATGTCGATCGCGACGAACATCGCGCGTTCGCCGAGCGAATCGGCGACGCGCGCGCCGTTCTCGGTATCGAGATCGAGTATCGCGACGCACGCGCCGGCGCGGGTCAGGTCCTGCGCGACCGCGGCGCCGATCAGCGTGGCGCCGCCGGTGACGATCGCGACTTTGCCTGCAAGGGCAGTCATGGGGTATCTCCCGGAATCGATGGGTGGGGGAAGGGCCGCGTCAATGTGCGCCCGTCGGCGGTTCGCTGTCCTGCCAGCGGCGCATCAGGCCGTTCGACGGCACGGTCTCGTCGAGCAGCTTGCGCGCCGTTTCGACGCCCGCGACCGGCAGGCCGGCCGGATCGAGCAGGCCAACCTGCACGAGCACGCTCGCCTGATCCCAATAGATGTGTTCGTGATAGAGCTTGTCGCCGCGAAATTTCACGATCGCGACGAGCGGGATCTCGACGCGCTTGCCGGTCGGCGCGACGCCCGGCAGCATCCAGTCGATCTCGGTGGTGTGCGTGAAGCAGAACAGCAGTTCGTCGACGATCTGGCTCGCGCCGATCGTGCGCGAGATCGGCGTGATCGTGGTGTCGGGCGGATTCGCATGCACGAAGTGATGCGTGTAGAAACGCTTGAGCTCGTCGTAGCCGACGCCGCCCGTCAGCGTCGGAATATGGTTGACGTACGGCTCGGCCACCATCGTGGCCATCGTCGCGTCGACGTTGCGCGTGTCGAATTCGTGCAGCAGATGCGCTTCCCACAGCGCGGAGAGGTCGTAGTGCGGGCCGAGCGCGGCGCGGAACGCGGCGATCGAGCGCTGATGCGCCATGGCCGCGGCGGCCTTGTCGAAATGATCGCCGCCGATGCGGGCGAACGCGTGATCGACGCCCGGATACACATACACCTCGACGCCGTCGCGCCCGGACAGCGCTTCGGTAATGCGCTGCTGCGCGTCGGGCGGGCAGAAGCGGTCCTGCGCCGCGATCTGCAGCACGAGCCGCCCGCGCAGCTGCACGGCCTCGTCCAGCGCATGCTCGATGCCGACGCCGTAATAGCTGACCGCGGCGGCCACGCCCGGCAGCCGGCAGGCGGCGAGATACGCGAGCTTGCCGCCGAGGCAGTAGCCGAGCACGCCGGCTTCGCCCGTGCATTCCGGCCGTTGCGTGAGCACGCGCAGCGCGGCGCCGATGTCCTCGACGCCCTTGTTCTCGTCGTACTCGCGGTAAAGCGCCATCGCGCGCTCGAAATCGGCAGCGGAATCGCCGAGTTCGATCCCCGGAGACTGGCGCCAGAACAGGTCGGGCACGAGCACCGCGTAGCCTTCCTCCGCGTAGTAGTCGGCGGTTGCCCGCATGGTCGCGTTCGCGCCGAAGATCTCGTGACACAGCACGATGCCCGGCCCGCTGCCGCCGGCCGGCGTGCTCAGGTAGCCGCGAAACGTTCCGCCGTCCGGCGACGGAATCTCGATGTGACGTCCTTTCATGTGTCCCTCCATGCTGTTTGTTTCCGTGACGGGCTCAGTATTGGTGGCCGAAACGCGCGCTTCTATCCGCTTTCTTCGGCCGGTATCCGCGAACTCCGGAAACCTGACGACCCGACCGCCACGCCCGGGCGGGCGCGCGGCTGAACGGCGGGTGTGTGCGGGTATGTGCGGATACGGAAGCCCCGCACAGTTTTCTACGATGCGCGAACGGTCCGGTTCTTGCGTTGGTTGCGCGGGACTTGCGGGTTCGGATGGCCGGACTGTCCGGATATTCCGGGCGCTATCCGGATCGTGCAGCGGGATTCCCCAATACCGGGAACGCATGCACGGCGCGAGTGCGATCGAGCATGACGGGAGAACTTCGATGGCGCAAATTTCAGAAACCGGCTGGCTTGCCGACGCCGCCTGTTTCAATCACGACAACCTGATGCTGCAGTCGGACGATGTCGACGAGGTGCGCGCACGCGTCGCCGATGTGTTCAAGCCGCACCGGCTCACGCCGATCGGCGAATCGCGCGCGTTGCACAGCTGCATGCACCATGCGCGCTGGGGCAACCTGTCGCTGAACCTGCTCGATTACGGCGGCGGCGTCAGCATCGAGCCGGGGCCGCTCGAGCATTTCTTCCTGTTGCAGATTCCGCTGCGCGGCGACGCGGAGATCGAGTGCGGCTCGACGCGCTTCGTGTCGTCGCCGGGCACCGCGTCGCTGATCTCGCCGACGCTGCCGCTCAAGATGCGGTGGGGCGACGCGTGCCCGCAAGTCATCCTGCGCATCGAGCGCGAGGTGATGGAGCGCCACGCGCAGCGGCATTTCGGCGACGACCGGCGCGCGCCGGTCGAATTCGAACCTGAATTCGGCCTGTCGTCACCGCAGGGGACGTGTCTGGCCCAGATGCTGCCGATCCTCGCCGGCGCGATCGCGACGGATGCGCATCCGCTGCGTCACCCGCTCGCGTTCGAGCAGCTCGAATCGACGTTGCTCAACCTGCTGCTGCACGGCCAGCCGAACAGCGCGCGCGACGGCACGCGGCACCTGCCGATGGCGCTCGCGCCGTTCTATGTGCGGCGCGTCGAGGAATACATCCGTGCGCATCTCGACGAGCCGCTGACGATCGAACGGCTCGCCGAGCTCGCCGGCGTCAGCCCGAGCACGCTGTTCGCCGGCTTCCGCAATCGCCACGGGATTACGCCGATGGGCTTCGTGCGGCAGTTGCGGCTGCAACATGTGCGCGAGGAACTGCTGGCCGACGATACGCCGGGGCTCGCGTCGGTCACCGACGTCGCGCTGAAATGGGGATTCGCGCACCTCGGGCGCTTCGCGATCGAATACAAGCGGGCGTTCGGGGAGTCGCCGTCGGCGACGCTCAGGTTGCGGCGGGTGCGGGGGTGATGGAGGAAACGACGGGCTCGCATGCGGCGCGCCCGTCCGTCGATCATCGGGCCGGTGCCGTACCGGTCGACTCGCGCACGACGAGCTCCGGCGTACCGATCGTATGCACGGCCGCGGTCGGCTCGATGCCGTCGATCATGTCGAGCGTCAGCGCGATCGCGCGCGCGGCAATCAATGATGTCGGGAATCGGACCGTCGTCAGCGCGGGGCGGAACTGGTGGGCGAGCTGGATATCGGTCATGCCGACGATCGAAAGGTCGGCCGGCACGCGCCGGCCAAGATCGGCCGCCGCCTGCATCGCGCCGATCGCCATCAGGTCGTTGGTCGCGAACAGCGCGGTGAGGCCGGGCTTCGCGCGCAGCAGCGCGGCGGCCGCCTCGTAGCCACCCTCGATCGAATCGTGCGCGGACACGGTCGTCACCGCGTCCGGCGCATGGCCGCGAGCCGCGAGTTCATCGGTGAAGCCGCGCAGCCGCATCGACTGCGGGCCGCCCGAACCCTTGCCGACGAGTGCGCCGAATGCGCGATGCCGCAGCCCGGACAGGTGCGCGGCAGCCAACGCGCCCGCCGCCGCGAAATCGACGGTCACGCAGGGCAGCGTGCGCGACGCGTGCACATGCTCCCACATGCACAGCACGATCGCCGCGCCATGGCGCGCGATGTCGGCAAGTTCGGCCTCGGCGAGGTCGGTGTTCATCACGATCGCGCCGGCCGCAAGCGTGCCGGCGATCCGCTCGAGGTAGTTGCGCGTGATCGCCGGGTCGTCGTCGGTGTTGGACACCAGCAGATAATGGCCGCGCTTGCGCGCCTCGCGCTCGGCGGCGAGCACGAACTCCGGATAGAACGGGTTCGTGATGTTCGACAGCATCAGCGCGAGCGTCGACGTGCGGCCTTCGGCGAGCGCACGCGCGGTGAGATTCGGTCGATAGCCGAGTTCGCGAATCGCCGCCATCACGCGTTCGACGGTCGCCGGCTTCACTTTCTGAGGATTCCGTAACACGTTCGAGACCGTCGCCGCGGTCACGTTCGCGCGTCGCGCGACTTCCGCGAGCGTCACCATGCGCGGCCCCCGGCCGGTCGGGAAGCGTCGTGCGGGAACGGGGAAGCGTGAGTGTGTTTGCTCATATTCTGGGAGTGCGTCCCACAAGTTGCACAGGGACAGGCGATACGCTAATTTCTCGACACATCACATGAAGGAGACAACATGGTACGGCGAACCGGGCCAATCGCGCCATCAAAATTTAAGCGTTTAAATTTTCCGATTCGACGCGCGTGATTCAGCAGAGGAGGGCGCGATGACCGCCATTTCATTGAAGGACGTCTCGAAGCGCTACGGCGACCATGCGCCGGTGCTGCGCAACGTGAACCTCGAGATTGAGTCGCATGAGTTCTGCGTGTTTCTCGGCCCGTCGGGCTGCGGCAAATCCACGCTGCTGCGGATGATCGCGGGGCTCGAGGACGTGACCGAAGGCGAGCTGCGGATCGGCGGCGCGCGCATGAACGACACGCCGCCCGCCGAGCGCGGCGTCGCGATGGTGTTCCAGAGCTATGCGCTGTTTCCGCACATGACCGTGTTCGACAACATCGGCTTCGGGTTGCGCATCGCCGGCGTGCCGAAGGACGAGATCCGCCGCCGCGTGACCGAGGCCGCGCGCGTGCTGCAGCTCGACGCGCTGCTGGAGCGCAAGCCGAAGGCGCTGTCGGGCGGCCAGCGGCAGCGCGTCGCGATCGGCCGCGCGATCGTGCGCGAGCCGCGCGTGTTCCTGTTCGACGAGCCGCTGTCGAATCTCGACGCGACGCTGCGCGGGCAGACGCGTGTCGAGATCGCGCGCCTGCATGCACGCTTCTCGCAGTCGAGCTCCGTGTATGTGACGCACGATCAGATCGAGGCGATGACGCTGGCCGACCGGATCGTGCTGCTGCACGCGGGCGACGACGTCGCGCGCTTCGGCAGCATCGCGCAGGCCGGTGCGCCGCTCGAGCTGTATCACCGGCCGGCCAACCGCTTCGTTGCAGGCTTCATCGGCTCGCCGCGAATGAACTTCCTGCCGGCGGCCGTCGTATCGAGCGATGCGCACGGATGCCGCCTGCGCGTCGACGGCACGGACGAGGTGTTGACGCTGCACGACCGTCCGTTGCCGTCCGGCATCGGCCCCGGCGCGCGCATCACGCTCGGCATCCGTCCCGAGCATCTGTCCGTCGGCCCGGCCGGCGACGCCGGGCTGCCCGCGATCGTGCGCGATGTCGCGCTGGTCGAGCAACTGGGCGAGGCCGCCTACGTGCATCTCGATCACCCTGGCGGCGTGCCGCTGCTCGCGAAGCTGCCGGGGCAGGCCGCGCTGCGGCGCGGCGAGCGTCATGCGTTCAGCGTGCCGCCGTCGTGCTGCCACCTGTTCGACGAGGCCGGCATCGCGGTGCCGGCCGTTCGTGCCGAGGCGGAATTCGCATAGCGGCGCGGCGCCGATCCGCCGCGCGCGACGCGGCATCCATCACACCAATACCAGGAGACAACGATGAGACTTCGTGCGAGCCAACTGCTGCTTGCCCTGACGACCGCCGCCGCACTGGCGGCAGGGGCCGCCGACGCGGGTACGCTCAAGGTGAACGTAGCCTCGCGTGGCAACCAGCGCGCGACGTGGCAAGCGGTGTTCGACCAGTTCCGCAAAGCGAATCCGGACATCGACCTGAAGGTCAGCTACGTCGCCGAGGAGGCGTACAAGGTGCAGATGTCCGGCTGGCTCGCGACCGATCCGCCCGACGTGCTGAGCTGGAACAACGGCGAGCGGCTCGCTTATTTCGCGAAGCGCGGGCTGATCGAGGATCTGAGTCAGGACTGGCAGAAGAACGGCTGGAACGATACGTATGCGGCCGTGAAGCAGTCGTCGACTTACGGCGGCAAGCTCTACAGTTTGCCGCTCGGTTACGACGCCTATGGCCTGTTCTACCGCAAGGACCTGTTCGAGAAGGCCGGCATTCACGGCGAGCCGGCCGACTGGCCGCAGTTTCTCGACGCATGCCGCAAGCTGAAGGCGGCGGGCATTGCGCCGATCGCGGTGGCCGCGCGCGATGCGTGGACGCTTGCCGCATGGTTCGACTACCTCGACCTGCGGATCAACGGCTACGCGTTCCACCAGAAGCTGATGGCGGGCGATGTCGCTTATACCGATCCGCGCGTGCGTGCGGTGTACGCGGCATGGAAGAAGCTGATCGACGACAAGTATTTCATCGACAACGCGCTGTCCTACGACGTCGATGCGCTGAGCCCGCTGATCGTCAACGGCCAGGCCGCGATGACGCTGATGGGCACCTGGTATTCGGCGGGCCTGCTGAGCGCGGCGCGCAACCCGATCGGCTTCTTCCGCTTCCCGGCGATCGACGCGTCGGTGCCGCTTGCGGAGGACGGTCCGGTCAACGTGATGGTCGTCCCGGCGAAGGCGCACAACAAGGCGGATGCACGCCGCCTGCTTGCGTTCATGGGGCAGCCTGCGATCAACGGCGAGTTCGCGAAGGGCATGGGCCAGTTGCCGTCGAACAACCAGGCGCCCGAGCCGCAGGACCCGATCTCGAAGATCGGCTTCCGCACGCTGGCCGCGACGCAGGGCGGCATCGCGCAGTTCTACGACCGCGACATGACGAAGGAAATGGCGGACGAGGGGATGAAGGCGATGCAGCAGTTCCTGTCCGATCCGGCGCAACTCGACGCGATCCTGCAGCGCCTCGAGCAGACCCGCAAGCGCATCTACCGGAAGTAGCGTGCGGACCGGATCGGCCCCGGCCGGTCCGGCGCTACGTTGTCGTCGTCATGTTCGTTTCGTCGAAGGTCACCTCATGTCAACCAGCCTGTCCGAAGGCGCCGTGCGTCGCGACGCCGGCCCGCAGCGGCATGCGCGCGCGTCGCTCGCGCGCCGGCGCAACCGTGCCGCACTGCTGTTCGTGCTGCCGGGTTTCGCGCTCTTCACCGTGTTCGTGCTGTATCCGATCGTCAGCAGCATCTGGCTGAGCTTCCATCACTGGGACGGGATGACGCCGATGACGTATGCAGGGCTCGACAATTATCGCGAGCTGCTGCAGTCCGACACGTTCTACGTCGCGCTGAAGAACAACGTGCTGTGGCTCGCGCTGTTCCTCGCCGCACCGCCGCTCGGTCTCGCGCTCGCGCTGTACCTGAACCAGAACGTGTTCGGGATCCGGCTCGTGAAGTCGCTGTTCTTCGCGCCGTTCGTGCTGCCGGGCGTCGTCGTCGGCCTGGTGTTCTCGTGGTTCTACGATCCGACTTTCGGGCTGCTGAAGCTGCTCGTCGGGCACGGCATCCCGGTGCTCGGCGATCCGCACTATGCGACCTACGGTGTGATCGTCGCGGCGCTGTGGCCGCAGATCCCGTTCTGCATGATCCTCTACCTGACCGGGCTTACCGGCATCAACGGCGAGATCGTCGAGGCCGCACGGATGGAAGGCGCGCGCGGCTTCACGCTGCTGTGGCACGTGATCCTGCCGCAGCTGCGCCCGGCCACCTTCATGGCGGTGGTGCTGACCGTGATCGGCGCGCTGCGCAGCTTCGACCTGATCTCCGTGATGACGGGCGGCGGCCCGTTCGACAGCTCGACCGTGCTCGCGTACTTCATGGTCGACCAGGCGATCAAGTACTACCGCGAAGGCTATTCGGCCGCGATCGCGGTGGTGCTGTTCGCGATCATGCTCGTCTATCTCGTGTGGCAGCTGCGCAAGCTGGTGCGCGTCGAATCTTAGGGTCTGTTTACATATGGAACGCACATGCGAATGCCCGAAATCGCGCGTAGGGCAAGAAGTGAGGAGCGCCGTTTGGCCGAGCCAAACAAGCGACGAGCGACGCCGCCATACGCGCGATTTCGGGCATTCCCGTGACATGAATTTTCTAATTTGGGGTTGCCACGAGAACGGCCGCTCGCCGCGTTGCGCGCCGTGCGAATAAG
>NZ_CATKIF010000073.1:0-312113 GCF_949752865.1 Burkholderia sp. IT-111MI5
TCAGCGGCGGAAATGCGGGGACGGCCAAGCAATGGCAGCGCAGTCGGAGCCAGAGCCGGAGTGCCGAAGGCATCGATTTGCGCAGCTACCGTTCTCGAGCGATCCGCAGTTCTGCGCCGCTGAATTTTTCAGGTGTCTTCTTCTACGCATCGTATCGATGCACCTTCAGCCGGTGCTTAGCGCACTTCGGCACATTCAAAGGTGATGTTGTAATGGTCGCTGATGGGCGACGTTCATCGATGATGCTCGATAAATGGCGTGTTTCTGCGAAAGACATCCATCCTCCCATGCTTCGCCTCGACCTGTCCGAGGACGTCACTCGGCGAGCGCAGCACGAAACCGTCCCCGAAATCTATGCGCATAAAGTCCATTCGTGTGACATGAGTCGGCGAAGCGAAGGTAAAGCCCTTCAGGGTAATATCGCCATTCGCCCCCGATCCCGGTGCTTGTCTGCACCTATTGGCGGTCGGTGTTTTCCGCATTCCGTCTCCTGCACCGTTCATGACTGACAGCTCTGCCCAAGGTGGTCGGACGACCGACTTCTTGCCGTACCTCGTCGCCGCAACGTTCTTCATGGAGTACCTCGATACGACCGTGATCGCGACCGCGCTGCCGCAAATGGCGCATTCGTTCGGCGTCGGGCCGAATGCGCTGAGCCTTGGGATGACGGCCTACATGCTTGCGCTTGCAGTGTTCATCCCGATCAGCGGTTGGATCGCGGATCGATATGGATCGCGCACCGTGTTCGCCAGCGCGATCGTCGTCTTTACGGGCGCGTCGGTGCTGTGCGGGCTGTCCGATGGCGTGGTGACGTTCACGGCTGCGCGGCTGCTGCAGGGTGTCGGCGGGGCGATGATGGTGCCGGTCGGACGGATGATCGTCGTGCGCAGCACCGAGAAAGCAAAGCTGATGCGTGCGATCGCGACGATCACGTGGCCGGGCATCGTCGCGCCCGTCGTCGGGCCGCCGATCGGCGGCTTCATCACCACCTATGCGTCCTGGCGATGGATCTTCCTGTTGAACGTCCCGTTCGGCATCGCCGCGCTCGTCTGTACCTGGCTGATCGTCCGGAACACGCGGACCGCCGAGCAGCGGCCGCTCGACTGGGTCGGCTTCGTGCTGGCCGGCGGAGCACTGACCTGTCTGTTGATCGGTACCGAGGCGGCCGGCCAGCAGGATGTCCACTTCACACGCGCGGCCGTCCTGGTGGGCGCGAGCGTGTTGTTCGGCGTGGCCGCGTGGCTGCATGCGCGGCGTTGCGTGCATCCGCTGCTCGATTTCACAACGCTGAAGGTGCCGACGTTCTCGGTGACCGTGATTACAGGCTCGATCACGCGGATGGCGATCAACGCCGTGCCGTACCTGCTGCCGCTGCTGTTTCAGATCGGTTTCGGGCTGTCGCCGTTCCAGTCCGGTTTGCTGCTGCTCGCGAGTGCGCTCGGCAATCTCGGCATGAAGGCGGGAACGTCGTGGATCCTCGACCGCTACGGTTTCCGGCGCGTCGCGCTCGTCGACGTGACGCTCGTCGGCATCTTCATGATCGTATGCGGCTGGCTGACCGCATCGACGCCGCTGACGATCACGCTGTTCGTCGTGTTCGTCTACGGGCTGACGCGGTCGATGCAGTTCACGACGCTCGCGACGCTGGCCTATGCGGATATCCCGGCTCACCAGACGAGCGCGGCCAGCACGTTGTGGAGCGCTGCGCAACAAATGACGATCGGGATGGGGATCGCGTTCGGCGCGTTGTCGCTGCGGCTCGCGGCGTTGGTGCGTGGCGATGTGGCCGGCATGCATTACGTGCTCGACGATTTCCGCTGGGCATTCGTCGCAGCGGGCGTGCTCGCACTGCTGACGTTGCCGGGCTACGCGCGATTGGCCTCCGATGCAGGCGATCGGCTGCGGGCGAATGTGGCGCGAGGGTAGGACGGACTGCTAATCGCGTTTGTGTCGCGACAGGTGAGTGTTTTGGTTTCCTGTCGCTCGCCAGCAACGTCGAATCGTCTTGGCTGGGATGACCTGACGGGGAGCGAAAGCTGTCATCCGTCAAAGTGGACGAGCGGGCAGATCGCGCGGCGATGCGTGGCCGTAACGTCCGCGGAACGATTACACGCGACTGGCGTGACAGACGCGCGGTGTTTACCGCGCGAACCCGTCGGCGTGATCAACCGCACGACCATATCGCGCTCGTCCCGATTACCGTCACTGCGCATCATGGAAGATGATGCCGACCGTGTGGCGATGGCCGCTTCTGATCCGGCTTACGCCGTGGCGCAGATTGACGCGATAGACGCCGCGCGTTCCCTGCACGGGCCTGCCGTGCACGGCGAAGATCACTGCGTCGCCTTGCGTCAGCGGCACCACTTCCGCACGCGACTGCATGCGTGGCCGCTGTTCCGTCAACACGAATTCCCCTCCGGTGAAATCGCGGCCCGGCGCCGACAGCAGGATCGCGACCTGCAGCGGAAACACGTGCTCGCCATACAGGTCCTGATGGAGGCAGTTGTAGTCGTCGGCACCGTATTGCAGGATCAGCGGCGTCGGTCGTGTCTGTCCCGCCGCGTGGCAGCGATCGAGGAAGGTCGCATGGTCTTTCGGATAGCGAACGTCGATCCCGAGTGCCTGGTTCCAGCGATTCGCGATCGGCGCGAGATGCGGATAGATCGTCGCACGCAACTCGGCGACGATCGCAGGCAGCGGATAGGCGAAATACTTGTATTCGCCGCGCCCGAATCCGTGTCGCGCCATCACGATGCGTGAACGATAGAGCGCATCCCGCGCATAGAGCGATGCGAGCGCATCGCACTCGCTTGCCGAGATCAGGCCCGGCACGCGCGCAGATCCGTAGCGATCGAGTTCGGCATCGACGGTCGTCCAGTCGACTGTGTCGACGCGTTGCGCGATGTCCAGCGATTCGACGGCAGGTTGCAGATCGGCGATGTTCACGGGCGTACCTCGTTTGTCAGTAGTGTGGCGCCGTGCGGTCGCGCGGAATACTCAGGAAACATCGCGTGCGCGGTTGAGTCCACGATAAAAGTTGATGAACCCAGTCTAGCGACGTTCCTGCGCCGGCGCGCTCCAGATCTTGCGCTCCAATTCGGAAAAGGAAGAGGGGGAAAGCCGCGACGTGGCATGGGCGCACGCGAATGTGTCGACGTCGGAGCACGGAAGCGAAGAAGCGAGGGTCGAATCTTCAACAGCAGGCGGCCGGCTTCCGCCGGCCACCCGCAGTGGCCCCGATCAGGCCAGCGACCGGAACAACCAGTAGAGCCCGCCCGCAAGTGCGATCGACGCCGGCAGCGTCAGCACCCACGCGAGTACGAGGCTGCGCACCGTGCTCCATTGCAACCCGGACCCGTTCGCCGCCATCGTGCCCGCGACGCCCGACGACAGCACGTGTGTCGTCGAAACGGGCAGCCCGTACACGTCGGCGGCGCCGATCGTCAGCATCGCGACGAGTTCGGCCGACGCGCCCTGTCCGTACGTCAAATGCTGTTTGCCGATTTTCTCGCCGACGGTCACGACGATCCGCTTCCAGCCGACCATCGTGCCGAGGCCCAGTGCGATCGCAACGGCGACCTTCACCCAGGTCGGAATGAACTTGGTCGCGTGGTCGAGCTGCTTGCGATAGTTGTCGATCGCGAGCTTGTCGTCGGCGGCAAGCGCGGGCTGGCCCGACTTCTCGATCAGGCGAATTGCTTCGGATACCAGATACATCGTGTTGCGCACGTTGTCGACGTCGCGCTGCGGCACGGCTGCCATCGAGCCCGACGTGCCGACCGCGGTCGCGAGCGATGTCGACAACTGCTGTACGGCCGGCAGCACGGCGGGCGTCAGCTCGCGACGCTGCACGTAGTGCTCGACGTCGGCGCGCGGGTTCGCGGACGGCGCGACGCCATTCGTGTATTTCCCGAACGTCGCGGCGGCCTGGTTCGCGACCGCAACGAAGGTTTGCGATTCGGCAGGCGTAACGGCCTTGTTCAGCGCATACGCGGTCGGCACCGTGCCGATCAGGATCAGCATGATGAGGCCCATCCCTTTCTGCCCGTCGTTCGAACCGTGCGCGAACGACACGCCCGTGCAGGTCAGGATCAGCAGGCAGCGAATCCAGAACGGCGGCGGCTGATCCTTCGGCGGCTCCTTGTACAGCTCGGGAATCCGCACGACGGCCTTCAGCACGAGCAGCAGCAGCGACGCGCACAGGAAGCCGACGATCGGCGAGAGCAGCAGCGACTTGCCGACGCCGAGCGCCTGGCCCCAGTCGACGCCGCTCGTGCCCGACGGCCCGTGCATCAACTGGTTCATCAGCCCGACGCCGATGATCGAGCCGATCAGCGTATGCGAGCTCGACGAAGGCAACCCGAAATACCATGTCGCGAGGTTCCAGACGATTGCGGCGATCAGCAGCGCGAACACCATCGCGAAGCCCGCGCCGCTGCCGACCTGCAGGATCAGCTCGACAGGCAGCAACTGCAGGATGCCGAACGCGACTGCGCCGCTCGAAACCATCACGCCGAGGAAGTTCCACATGCCGGACCAGATCACCGCGACGTTCGGCGTCAGCGAGTGCGTATAGATCACGGTGGCGACCGCGTTCGCGGTGTCGTGGAAACCGTTGACGAATTCGAAGCCGAGCGCGATCAGCAGCGCGGCGCCGAGCATCAGGTACGGGAATAGCGATCCTTCGCGGACCGGCGACAGATCGTCGATCAGGTGCGTGGCGATATAGACGGCGCCGATCGCGAGCACCAGCAGGAAGAAGGCATAGCCGACCTGCCGGTTGCGCTCGAAGGAGCCGCGATTGTTCGCGGCGGACGAAGCAGGTTGATTCATGACGGTATCTCGTGAGGGAACCGCGTCCGATCCTAGCCGCGGGCAGCAGTCAGTTTGATGACAATCGGGATGACGAACGGGTTGTCTTACGGCGGCGTAAGGTGAACGTCGGCATGCGACCGAGATGCGACACGTCGGCCCGTATCGTGGCTCACATAGTGAACACGACACGGCTGGGACTTACGCATCGGTGTCGCGCCGATCGTCGTTCGTCATCAACGCCCAGCCGTGCGGCGACGCAACGAAGGTCGTGCACGACAGCGGCGCGACGTCGATGCGGGTTGCAGCGTCGGGATCCATCCGCAGTGCGTGTGCGACGGCCGCGCGAACGATCGCCGCATGCGTGATCGCGACGATGTCGCGGCCGGGCGGCAGCGCGTTCAACCATGCTCCGACGCGGCGAACGGCGGCTTCGAACGATTCGCCGCCGTGCGGCGACGCAGACGGATCGGCGATCCATGCGCCCAGTTCGTCCGGCAGGTCGCGCGCGAGGTCGTGCAGCCGCTTGCCGCGCCAGTTTCCGTAGTCGATGTCGCGCAGCGCGTCGTCGACGTCGGCATGCAGCCCGAGCGCATCGGCGGTCTGCCGCGCGCAGCACGCGGGGCTGCACAGCACGAGCGAGCCGGCGACGCCTGTCCACCGGGCGCGCAGCGCAGCGGCGTCCGCGAGCCCGTGTGCGTCGAGCAGATCGTCGTCGGGAAACGCGCCGGTGCGCATCGCCCGGGTCGATGCGTGTGCGATCAGGCGCAGCGAGGCATGCATGTTCATGTCGGTTTTCGGATGGGCCGGGGCGGGTGTGCGGTCGTCCGCGACCTTCACTTCAATACGCGGACTTTCGCGCGTACAATTCGCCCGATACGAAACGCGGAAGCCGGTGCAATTCCGGCGCGGTCGCGCCACTGTAACCGGGGAATCCCGATCCCGGAAGCCAGACCTGCCTTCGTACCCATCCAACATTTGTCGGGGCGCGATTCCCCTGAGGTGCATCCATGAGCGAAGCAGTGCTGAAGCCGGTTGTCGTGCCGGCACCCATCCCCGTCCGTGAACTGTTGCCGTGGGCCGTGTTCGTCGGCCTGATGCTGCTGCTCGCACTCTATTTCGTCGGCGCGGAACAAGGCGCGACGTCGCTCGTGCCGGGCATGTACGTGCACGAATTCGTCCACGACGGCCGCCATCTGCTCGGCTTTCCCTGCCACTGACGCGGAGTACACGATGGTCGGAAAGCTGCTCATGCGCGGGATGCTCGCAGGCATCGCCGCGGGCCTCCTCACGTTCGGTTTCGCGAAAATCGTCGGCGAACCGCAAGTCGATCAGGCGATTTCCTTTGAAGAAAAGCTCGAGGCCGCCAAAGGCGACGTGCCGGAGCACGAGCACGAGCTGGTCAGCCGCGACACGCAGGCCGGCCTCGGCCTGTTGACGGGTGTCGTGACCTACGGCGCGGCATTCGGCGGGCTGTTCTCGCTGGTCTTTGCGTATGCATACGGGCGAGGCGGCCGCCTTCCGGCACGGCCGCTGGCCGCGTGGCTTGCGCTGGCGGCATTCGTCGCGCTCGTGATCGTGCCGAACATCAAGTACCCGGCCAATCCGCCGTCGGTCGGCGATCCCGACACGATCGGCCATCGCACGGGCCTGTTCTTCCTGATGATCGCGATCTCGATCGCGACGATGGCGTTCTCGGTCAGCGTGCGCCGCCATCTGCTGGCGAAGCTCGGCCAATGGAATGCGTCGATCGTCGCGGGGCTCGTGTTCATCGCGATCATCGCGGCCGTGCAGTTCGGACTGCCGTCGATCAACGAAGTGCCGGCCGGGTTCCCGGCCGACGTGCTGTGGAAGTTCCGCGTCGCGGCCATCGGCATGCAGGCGATCATGTGGACGACGATCGGCCTGCTGTTCGGCGCTTGGGTCGAGCGCGGCGAACGCATCGGCATGCGCGCCGCCTGACGCGCATTGCAACGGGGCGCGCCTAGCGCAGCATGCGCGGCGCGCTCCACGTCGATTCGCGCGCCAGCGCGACGAACGCGGCCAGATAGTCGATCGATGCGTCCGCTTCGCGGATGCCGAGGAAGATCTGCTTCGCGATCCCCTGCTTGCCGAGCTTGACCGGCACGACCGGCATCCGGTCCGCGTATTCGTCGGCGAGCCATCTCGGCAACGCGGCCACGCCGCGCCCGCTCGCGACCATCTGCAGCATGATGTCGGTCGTCTCGATCGACTTGTGGCGCCTCGGCACGATGCCGGCCGGCGTCAGGAACTGGTTGTAGATGTCGAGCCGGTCGGTTTCGACCGGATAGGTAATCAGGATCTCGTCGGTCAGTTGCTCGGGCGTCACGTAATCGGCATTTGCGAACCGGTGTGAGTCGGCGACCACCAGCACCTGCTCGTAGTCGAACACGGGATCGAAGCGCAGGCCCGGCTTGTTCAGCGGATCGGGCGTGACGAGCACGTCGATGTCATAGCCGAACAGCGCACCGATGCCGCCGAACTGGAAGCGCTGCTTCACGTCCACGTCGACGTCGGGCCAGCGCGACAGATACGGCGACACGACCTTCAGCAGCCACTGATAGCACGGGTGGCACTCCATCCCGATGCGCAGCGTGCCGCGCTCGCCCTTCGCGTACTGCCTCATCCGCTCCTCGGCGAGCTCGAACTGCGGCAGCAGCCGGTTCGCGAGCTTCAGCAGATAGTGCCCGCCCTGCGTGAGCCGCAGGCCGCGGCCTTCACGATCCCAGATCGGCGTGCCGAGCTGCTGCTCGATTTTCCGGACGGTGTGGCTGAGCGCCGACTGCGTGAGATGCAGCGCATTGGCGGCTGCGGTCAGCGAGCCCTGGCGCTCGACTTCACGAATGACGACGAGATGGAATCGTTCCAGCATGGATATCGCTCGCGCTACGGATGCATGAGTGAATTTAATGGATGAATGAAATAATGCCATTTTATTTCATGGTTTGAAATCCCTATCATGGCTGCCGGATCTTCTATTTCATCTGGACGGCAGCTTCATGGTCAGGACACACAACCTCGGTTTTCCGCGCATCGGCGCGAAGCGCGAACTCAAGTTCGGTCTCGAGCGCTACTGGAAGGGCGAATCGTCGCGCGACGAGCTGAAGGCGCTCGGCGCCGAATTGCGCCAGCGCCACTGGAACGAACAGCGCGATCTCGATCTCGCGCCGATCGGCGATTTCGCGTTCTACGACCAGGTGCTCGACATGAGCTTCATGCTCGGCAACCTGCCCAAGCGCGTGCAGGCTTTCCACGGCGACGTGCTCGACAACTATTTCCGTGTTGCGCGCGGCCGTTCGGCGCAGTCGGCGCAAGAGCATGCGGCGTGCTGCGGTGGCGTCGCGGCCGGTGAAATGACGAAATGGTTCGACACGAACTATCACTACATCGTGCCGGAATTCCACGCGGACACGAACTTCTCGCTCGACCCGTCGCGCCTGCTGCAGCAACTGGCCGAGGCGAACGCGCAGGGCGTGAATGCCAAGCCGGTGATCATCGGCCCCGTCACGTATCTGTGGCTCGGCAAGGCGAAGGACGATTCCGATCGTCTCGCGCTGCTGCCGAAGCTGCTGCCCGTGTACGGCGCGCTGCTCGACACGCTGACCGCGCAGGGCGTCGAATGGGTGCAGATCGACGAACCGATTCTCGTCACCGAGCTCGACGCCGAATGGCGGCAGGCGTTCCGCACTGCTTATGCGGTGCTGGAGACGCGTCGCGTCAAGCTGCTGCTTGCCACGTACTTCGGCCAGCTTCAGGACAACCTGACGCTCGCGAGCTCGCTGCCGGTCGACGGGCTGCATGTCGACGCGATCAATGCACGCGACGAAATCGACGCTCTGGTGCGCGAGCTGCCGGCCGAGCGCGTGCTGTCGGTCGGCGCGATCAACGGCCGCAACATCTGGAAGACGGACCTGAACGCGACGCTCGACTGGCTCGAGCCGCTCGCGAAGCAACTGGGCGATCGCCTGTGGCTCGCGCCGTCGTGCTCGCTGCTGCACGTGCCGGTCGATCTCGCGAGCGAGGAGAAGCTCGACGCGGAGATCCGTTCGTGGCTCGCGTTCGCGCTGCAGAAGCTCGACGAGCTGAAGGTGCTCGCGACCGCGCTGAACGAAGGCCGCGACAAGGTGGCCGATGCGCTTGCCGCGAACGCCGCCGCGATCGATTCGCGCCGCCGCTCGCCGCGCGTGAACAACCCGGCGGTGAAGGCTGCGATCGCACGCATCGACGCGCAGCTCGGCAACCGCGTGAGCCCGTATACGCAGCGTGCACCGAAGCAGTCGGCGCGACTGAACCTGCCGGCCTTCCCGACGACGACGATCGGCTCGTTCCCGCAGACCGCCGAAATCCGCCAGGCGCGCAGCCAGTTCAAGGCAGGTGCGCTCGATGAAGCCGGCTATCGCATGGCGATGAAGGCTGAAATCGAACGCAGCGTCCGCGAACAGGAGTCGCTCGAGCTCGACGTGCTCGTGCACGGCGAAGCCGAGCGCAACGACATGGTCGAATACTTCGGCGAGCAGCTCGACGGCTACGCGTTCAGCCAGTTCGGCTGGGTGCAGTCATACGGTTCGCGCTGCGTGAAGCCGCCGATCCTGTTCGGCGACATCAGCCGCCCGAAGGCGATGACGGTCGAATGGATCGCGTACGCGCAGTCGCTGACGAACAAGCCGATGAAGGGCATGCTGACCGGCCCCGTGACGATCCTGAACTGGTCGTTCGTGCGCGACGACCAGCCGCGCTCGGTGTCGTGCTACCAGCTCGCGCTCGCGATCCGCGACGAAGTGCTCGATCTCGAGAAGGCCGGCGTGCGCGTGATCCAGATCGACGAGGCCGCGCTGCGCGAAGGGCTGCCGCTGCGCCGCGCGCAATGGAGCGAGTACCTGAAGTGGGCGGTCGAGTCGTTCCGCATCACCGCGAACGGCGTGCAGGACGATACGCAGATCCACACGCACATGTGCTATTCGGAGTTCAACGACATCATCGCGTCGATCGCCGACATGGACGCGGACGTGATCACGATCGAGACGTCGCGCTCGGACATGGAGCTGCTCGACGCGTTCGACAGCTTCAGGTATCCGAACGAGATCGGGCCGGGCGTGTACGACATCCATTCGCCGAACATCCCGACGCAGGATCACATCGTCGGCCTGATGAAGAAGGCGGCCGAGCGGATTCCGGCGGAGCGTCTGTGGGTGAATCCGGATTGCGGCCTGAAGACGCGCCAGTGGGCGGAAGTGATTCCGGCGCTGACGAACATGGTCGCGGCGGCGAAGGCGCTGCGCAGCCAGGTGCAATAGCAAGCGCTGCGCCTGTCGCGACGACTGCGTCCGTCCGCACGGCCGGTTCTGCAGCGGGTTCGGCGACAAGCGCAACGCGATGCTCACCGTGCGCTCGGCCTTTCGGCGGGGAAATGAAAAAGGGCGGCGTGGTTGCGCCGCCCCTTGCATGCGACGACCGGGCAGGCGAGTGAAGCAGCCTGCCCGTTGCGGACGTTACGCGGTGCGCGCGCCGCGCGGCAGCGGCTCGTTCGCCTTGCCGGGCGCACCCGCATCGTCGATGCCGACGCGGCGCGAGATCAGCCACACGCACAGCGAAGACAGGATCGCGGCACTCGTATACTGGATCGCGAGCGGCCACCATTGCGGCGCGACGTTCTGCGCGATGATGGTCGCGACGAGCGGCGTGAGGCCGCCGGCGAGCGCGCCGCACACCTGGTATGCGATCGAGATCGCCGTATAGCGGATCCGCGCGACGAAGATGCCGCTGACGAAGCCCGCGACCACCGAGTAGTAGCCCGATTCCGCGAGCGTCGCGAGGCCGACGCCGACCGTGATCGACAGCGGCGTGCCCATGTGCACAAGCGGCAGCATCACGAACGGGACGATCGCGGCCCATGCGCCGGTGATCAGCAGCACGCGCGTGGTGCCGAAACGCTGCGCGAGGAATGCAGCGGCGAGTTGCACGACGAACTGCAGCACCGCGACGATCGCCATGCAATGCAGCACCATCGACCGGTCGAGCGACAGGAACTGCGTCGCATAGCTGATCATGAAGATGTTGCTGAAATACACACCGGCGATGCCGTACACGTTCGCGCCGATCGCGAGCAGCAGCAGCGGCCAGTACTTGAGCGCTTCGCGCAGCGGGTTTTGCGCGGTGTTGCCGCTCTTCCTGACTTCCTCGAACTCGGGCGACTCGGACACGCTCGCGCGGATCACGAAGCCGACCACCAGCAGCACGGCGCTCGCGAGGAACGGCACGCGCCAGCCCCAGCTCATCATGTCGTCCTTCGACAGCGTGCTGATCGCGCCGAACGCGAGCATCGACAGGATCAGGCCGCTCGCGCTGCCGAGCTGCGCGAACGACGCGAAGAACGTGCGCTTGCCTTCGGGCGCATGCTCGCCGGCGAGCAGCACCGCGCCGCCCCATTCGCCGCCGACTGCGATGCCTTGCAGCACGCGCATCAGCACGAGCAGGATCGGCGCGATCACACCGGCTTGCGCATGGGTCGGCAGCAGGCCGATCGCGACCGTCGACACGGCCATCAGCATCAGCGTCGCGAGCAGCGAGCGCTTGCGGCCGAAGCGGTCGCCGAGATAGCCGAACATCACGCCGCCGAGCGGCCGCGCGAAGAAGCCGACCGCGAACGAGCCGAACGATGCGAGCAGGCTGACGAAGCGGTTTTCGCCGGGAAAGAACAGCGGCCCGAACACGATGGCGGCGGCGGTCGCGTAGCTATAGAAGTCGTACCACTCGATCGTGGTGCCGACGAACGAAGCGAGCGCCGCCCGCTTCGGTTGCTTGACGGAAGTCCCCATCTTTGTGTGTGCTCCTCTGGAATCCTCTGATTTGGAATAGGTGGCGGCGCGGGATCAGTCGCGGTACTTGACGCCCGGCAGCACGCACAGCAGCTCGTACGCGAGGTTCGCGCCGAGCAGCGCGGTGGTGCCGAACGGGTCGTACGGCGGCGCGACCTCGACGAGATCGCAGCCGACGATGTTCAGCCCCTTCGCGCCGCGGATGATCTCGAGCGCCTGCGGCACCGTGAGGCCCGCGATTTCCGGCGTACCGGTGCCCGGCGCGTAGGCCGGATCGATGCCATCGATGTCGAAGCTGATGTAGACGGGTGTGTCGCCGACTCGGGCGCGCACTTCTTCCATCAGCGGCGCAAGCGACTTGTTCCAGCATTCCTCGGCCTGGACGACGCGGAAGCCCTGCTCGCGGCACCAGTCGAAATCCTCGGCCGCGTAACCGGTGCCGCGCAGGCCGATCTGCGTGACCTTGTCGCCGTGCAGCAGGCCTTCCTCGACCGCGCGGCGGAACGGCGTGCCGTGCGCGATCTTTTCGCCCATCATCGTGTCGTTCACGTCGGCATGCGCATCGACGTGGATCAATGCAACCTTGCCGTGCTTGCGGTGGATCGCGCGCAGGATCGGCAGCGCGATCGTATGGTCGCCGCCGAGCGTGATCGGCTTGCAGTCGTGCTCGAGGATCGCGTCGTACGCGGCTTCGATACGCGCGATGGAATCGTGCAGGTTGTAGGGATTGATCGCGACGTCGCCGATGTCGGCGACCTGCAGCGAATCGAACGGCGCGGCGCGCGTGGCCATGTTGTACGGGCGCAGCAGCACGGATTCGGTGCGGATCTGGCGCGGGCCGAAGCGCGCGCCGGTGCGATTGGACGTGCCGAGGTCGAACGGCACGCCGACGAAGCATGCGTCGAGGCCTTCGGCGCTCGCCACGTGCGGCAGGCGCATCATCGTCGCGATGCCGCCGCAGCGCGGCATTTCATTGCCGCCGAGCGGCTGGAAATGGGTGTGGTCGTTCATGGGGCGCCTCTTCCGATGTGGGGTTGCCGTATCATTCGACGCGGCTTGGCGCACAGTTTTACGCGCTCCGCCGGGAAAGAAGAATGCGAAGATATCGACGTTAACATCGATCTTCATCGATGTATGGAAGGGGAAGAGCGTGCTGGGGAATCTGTCGACCCTCGATCTGCGGTTGATCCGCGTGTTTCTCGCGGTCACGGACGCGGGCGGCGTATCGGCCGCGCAGGCCGTGCTGAACGTCGGGCAGTCGACGATCAGCGCGCAGCTGGCGTCGCTCGAGACGCGGCTCGGCTACCGGCTCTGCGAGCGCGGCCGCAGCGGTTTCCGGCTCACGCCGAAGGGCGAACGGTTCCATGCGATGAGCCGCAAGCTGCTCGCGGCGCTCGATGAATTCGGGATGGCCGCGCGGCACATGGACCGCCAGCTGGTCGGCACGCTGAACATCGGCCTGATCGGCCATACGCCGGTGAGCCAGAACGCGCGGATCGCCGAGGCGATCGCCGCGTTCCGCACGCGCGACGAGGCCGTGCGCTTCTCGATCTCCGTGCGCGCGCCGGGCGATCTCGAGGAGAAGCTGCTGAGCGACGAGATCCAGATCGCGGTCGGCTACTTCTGGCACCGCGTGCCGTCGCTGCACTACACGCCGCTGTTCATCGAGCGCCAGGTCGCGTATTGCGGCCGCGGCCATCCGCTGTTCGACGGCGCCGGCACGCTGACGCCGGCCGACGTCGCGGGCTTCGAATGGGCGTGGCGCTCGTATCCGCTGCCGGAAGCGCAACTGTCGACGACGCCCGACCGCGTGACCGCGACCGCCGACAACATGGAGGCGGTCGCGCTGCTGATCCTGTCCGGCCACCACCTCGGCTACCTGCCGCAGCACTTCGCGGCGCCGTACGTCGCGCAGGGGCTGCTCGCGCCGCTCAATCCGGAGCAACTGCGCTACGACGTGACGTTCCACATGGTCGTCGCGCGCAACGGGCGCGGTGATCCGCTCGTGGAGGCGTTTCTCGAGGATCTCGAACGCGCGCACCAGGCGCCGGACATCGCGTGACGCCGGCGCCGCCGGCAATGTGAACGAGCGTTACATCGGCGCGGACCGCCGCGCGCATCACGGCACCGGCAACCCCGCGTCGTGCTTCACCTCGCGCAGCGACAGCGCCGATTCGATCGACGTCACGCCGGGCAGCATCCGCAGCGAGTCGCGCAGGAACGTGCCGTAGTCGTCGAGGTTGCGCGCGACCACCTGCAGCAGGTAGTCGGCCGTGCCCGCGACGTTGTGGCACGCGAGGATCCGCTCGATGCCCAGCACTTCCCGTTCGAACCGGTCGGCGACCTTGCGGTCGTGCGTCGCGAACCGCACCAGCACGAACGCGACGACGCCGAAGCCGAGCGCCTGGCGCGACAGTTGCGCGCGGTAGCGCTCGATGTAGCCGTCGCTTTCGAGACGTTTGAGGCGCCGCGCGCAAGGCGTCTCGGACAGGCCGACGGATTCGGCGAGACGCGCGATCGGCACGCGGCCGTCGCGCTGCACCGCAGCGAGGATCGCGCGATCGGTTTTGTCGAGTTCGGTCATATTGGCGGAATCCTTGTTCTGATTTTGAGATTGTGGCGGATTCCGCTATGAATCGCCAATTCAGGGCCAAAGATGGCCAATAATCCCTCCTTCTTCAGCGGCAACATATCGTCATTGAAGGACGGGGGCAGAACATGATTTCCACGCATTTGCTGTTGATCTATCTCGCCGCGCTGGCGGCCATTTATGCGGTGCCGGGGCCTGACATGGCGCTCGTGCTGCAGACCAGCATCGGCCGCGGCGTGCGGCCGGGGATGGCGGCGGCGGCCGGCCTGTCGCTCGCGCGCAGCGCGCACGTGACGCTGTCCGCATGCGGCGTCGCGGCGCTGATCCGCAGCGCGCCGTGGCTGTACGAGGTGATTCGCTACGGCGGCGCGCTCTATCTCGCGTATGTCGCGATCCAGGTGTTCCGTTCGCCGGTGTTCGCGCTCGGCGAAGGCGACGCGGCGGCGGGCGAGCTGCGGCAGTCGTTCGTGAAGGGACTGCTGACGAACCTGCTGAACCCGAAGGCGCTGCTGTTCTGCTCGGTGCTGCTGCCGCAGTTCGTGCGGCCGGAGGCCGGGCCGGTCGTCTGGCAGATGCTCGAACTCGGCGCGCTGCTGGTCGCGGCGGGCGTGTGCTTCGACCTCGCTTGCGTGTTCGGCGCGTCGCGCATCGCGGCGTGGATGCGCGCGCATCCGCTCGCGCAGACGGTGCAGCGCTGGACGTTTTCCGCGGCGCTGATCGGTTTCGCGCTGCGCCTGTCGATGGACTGAGCGCCGCTGCCTTGCCGCCGCGCAGGTCGACGGGCCGCGCGGTGCCGCTGCGCCGATCGGCGCAGGCCGCGCGCAATGCCGGCCTTCGTGTGCATCCCCCGCCGCAGAAGGGCGTGCGCGCAAATCATCTGACTGTTCTAAACTCCTTTTAATTTCGCGCTGCTGCGAACCGACTGACCGAACGGAACCGACTTCCGCCGGCTATGTCCGATTTCCTGGCTGTTCCGTGCAACGCGGTACCAAGGAGGGTCTGAACATGGCAAGGCATCTTCACGCCGACCGTGAACCCCGAATCGTCGCCGAGTCCAAGTGCCTCGGCCCGTGCGATCCGGCAGAACGCATCCACGTCACGATCATGTTGCGGCGGCAGGAAGAAGGGCAACTCGATACGTTGGTCCAGCAGCTCGCCACCGGCGACGCACAGGCGAAACCGCTGTCGCGCGACGCGTTCGCGCAGCGTTTCTCCGCCAATCCCGACGACATCCGCAAGACCGAGGACTTCGCGCGCCGTCACCAGTTGACGGTCGATCGCGTCGATCCCGTCGAAAGCGTCGTCGTGCTGTCCGGCATGATCCAGCAGTTCGAAGCGGCGTTCGGCGTGAAGCTCGAGCGTTTCGAGCATCGTTCGATCGGCCAGTATCGCGGCCGCTCGGGCCCGATCACGCTGCCCGACGATCTCGGCGACGCCGTCACGGCCGTGCTCGGCCTCGACAGCCGCCCGCAGGCGCGGCCGCACTTCCGGCTGCGCCCGCCGTTCAGGCCCGCGCGCGGCGGTACGGCGGGCGTCACGTTCACGCCGGTCCAGCTCGCGTCGCTGTACGGCTTCCCGGCCGGCGACGGCGCCGGGCAGTGCATCGCGATCGTCGAACTCGGCGGCGGCTACCGCGCGGCCGATATCCGGCAGTATTTCAGCGGGCTCGGCATCAAGACGCCGCCGACGCTCGTCGACGTGAACGTCGGCACCGGCCGCAACGCGCCGTCCGGCGACCCGAACGGTCCGGACGGCGAAGTCGCGCTCGACATCGAGATCGCCGGTGCGATCGCGCCGGCCGCGAAAATCGCGGTCTACTTCGCACCGAACAGCGACGCGGGCTTCATCCAGGCCGTCAACGCGGCCGTCAACGACAAGACCAACAAGCCGTCGGTGATCTCGATCAGCTGGGGCGGCGCGGAAGCGGTCTGGCAGGCGCAGTCGGCGCAGGCGTTCAATCGCGTGCTGCAGGCGGCGGCTGCGCAGGGGATCACCGTGTGCGCGGCGTCGGGCGACAGCGGCTCGGGCGACGGGCTGCAGGACGGCGCCGATCACGTCGACTTCCCCGCATCGAGCCCGTACGTGCTCGGCTGCGGCGGCACGCAGCTCGACGCGCTGCCCGGGCAGGGCATCCGCAGCGAGGTCACGTGGAACGACGAGGCGTCGGGCGGCGGCGCGGGCGGCGGCGGCGTCAGTACGCTGTTCGACCTGCCGGCGTGGCAGCAGGGGCTCGCCGTCACGCGCGCCGACGGCAGCCGCACGCCGCTCGCGAAGCGCGGCGTGCCGGACGTGGCCGGCGATGCGTCGCCGCAGACGGGCTACGAGGTATCGGTCGCCGGCACGGCTACCGTGATGGGCGGCACGAGCGCGGTCGCGCCGCTGTGGGCCGCGCTGATCGCGCGGATCAATGCGGTGGCCGGCGCATCGGCCGGCTGGGTCAATCCGGTGCTGTACAAGAATCCGGGCGCGCTGCGCGATATCACGAAAGGATCGAACGGCACGTATGCGGCCGCGTCGGGCTGGGACGCATGCACGGGCCTCGGCAGCCCGGACGGCGCGCAGCTCGCCGCGATTCTCGCGCGCAAGCCGTCGAGCTGACGCGTCGGCACACGCCTTTTCGTTCGACGCGGGTGTCCTGCCCGCGTCTTTTTTCACCTCCAGGAGCAGCACGATGGGCATCGATTCCGCATCTTCCGGCGGCGTGTATCCGCTGCATCACGGCGACCACAATTCGCATGGCGTGCCGCCGACCATCAATCCGGTCGCGCTGAGCCACGGCCGCGACCAGCCGTTCTTCGATCCTGTTGCGTACGGCAACGGCCCCGACGATTCGGTGACCGACACGACCGAAGCGGCCGCGATCACGCATCACACGATCCTGATCGACGGGAAGCGCATCGCGTACACGGCGACGGTCGGCCATCTCGTGACGGTCGACCCGAGCAGTTCGCAGCCGGCCGCGAAGATCTTCTACGTTGCGTTCACGGCCGACGGCGCGAAGGAGGAAACGCGGCCCGTGACGTTCTTCTACAACGGCGGGCCCGGTTCGTCGTCGGTGTTCGTGCTGCTCGGCTCGTTCGCGCCGAAGCGCATCAAGACGTCGATGCCGAGTTTCACGCCGCCCGCGCCGTACCAGATGGAAGACAACCCGGACAGCATGATCGACCACAGCGACCTGGTGTTCATCAACCCGGTCGGCACCGGCTATTCGGCGGCCGTCGCGCCGAACAAGAACCGCAACTTCTGGGGCGTCGACCAGGACGCGGATTCGCTGAAGCAGTTCATCAAGCGCTACCTGACGAAGAACAACCGCTGGAATTCGCCGAAATACCTGTTCGGCGAATCGTACGGCACCGCGCGCAGCTGCGTGCTCGCGTACAAGCTGCACGAGGACGGCGTCGACCTGAACGGCGTCACGCTGCAATCGTCGATCCTCGACTACCGGCAGGCCGGCAACCCGGTCGGCGCGCTGCCGACCGCCGCGGCCGATGCGTGGTATCACAAGAAACTCGGCGTCACGCCGGCGCCGGCCGATCTCGGCGCGTTCGTCGAGGAAGTCGCGCAGTTTTCGCGCACCGACTACCTGAACGCGCTGCGCAAGGCTCCGCATGCAGACCCGGCCGCCGTGCAGAAACTGTCGCAATACACGGGCATCGACACGGCGACGCTGCAATCGTGGAGCCTCGACATCGCCGGCTACGACGCGCGCGGCAATTCGCTGTTCCTGACGACGCTGCTGCATGCGCAGGGGCTCTCGCTCGGTTCGTACGACGGCCGCGTGACCGCGATCTCGACGGGCATCGCTGGCAAGATCGACCCGAACTCGGGCGGCAACGATCCGACGATGACGGCCGTGACGGGTGTCTATACGGCGATGTGGAACAGCTACCTGAACGAGCAACTGAAGTTCACGTCGAATTCCGCGTTCACGGACCTGAACGACCAGGCGTTCCGGAACTGGGATTTCGGCCACATCGACCCGACCGGCGCGCAGCAGGGCATCGATGCGCAGGGGAACGTGATCCTCTACACGGCCGGCGATCTCGCCGCGGTGATGGCGCTGAACGTCGACCTGAAGGTGCTGTCGGCGAACGGCTTGTACGATTTCGTCACGCCGTTCTACCAGACCGTGATCGACCTGCAGCAGATGCCGCTCGAGGATCAGAAGGTGCGGCAGAACCTGTCCGCGCGGTTCTATCCGTCGGGGCACATGGTGTATCTGGACGGCGGTTCGCGCACCGCGCTCAAGCGCGATCTCGCGACGATGTACGACGCGACGGTCAGCGATACGGGCGCGCGGATGCGGATTCGCGCGCTGCAGGCGAAGAAGACGGGCGGGCACGCGTAGCGTTGCCCGTCGTTTGGTTGCCGCGCGTCGCCGCTACGGTGCGCGCGGCGGTCAGGTTCCGGCGCGGGGCTGGCCGGTCACGCGGCCGCAGCGCCGGATTGCGACGCGGCGGTATTTTCGCGTGGGTGGCCGGCTTGCGCGGTCGGCCAGTCGAACAGGGTGTACGGCAGCGCGCGCTTGTGGCGCGAACCGTCGTAGAAGCGCAGCACCGTTTCGTACACATGGTCGCTGACCGGCTTGCCTTCGAGGAAATCGTCGATCTCGTCGTAGCTGACGCCGTATGCGTGCTCGTCGGGACGCAGCGGGCGCAGTTCCTCGAGATCGGCCGTCGGCACCTTCATCACGGTCGCTTCGTCGCCGCCGAGCGCGCGGGCAACTGCGCGCACGCGGCGCTTGCTGAGGCCCGCGAGCGGCAGGATGTCCGCGCCGCCGTCGCCGAACTTCGTGAAGAAACCCATCAGCGATTCGGCCGCGTGATCGGTGCCGATCACGATGCCGCGCCGTGCGCCGGCCACCGCGTACTGCGCGATCATGCGCTCGCGCGCCTTGATGTTGCCGTGCACGAAATCCTGTTGCGCGGGCGTGTCGAACGCATGGCCGGATGCGACCAGTGACCCGAGCATCGCATCGGCGGCCGGTTTCACGTCGACGGTCAGTTCCTCGTCCGCGCGCACGAACGCGAGCGCGCGCTGCGCATCGGCTTCGTCGTTCTGCACGCCGTTCGGCAAACGCATCGCGATGAAGCGCGCATCGTAGTCGTCGGCGCGCAGGCGTTCGACCGCCAGTTGCGCGAGCCGCCCGGCCGTCGACGAATCGACGCCGCCGCTGATGCCGAGCACGTAGGTCCGCAGGCCGGTCGAACGAAGGTATTGCGCGAGGAAATCGACGCGGCGGGCGATCTCGGCCTCGGCGTCGAAGTGCGGGGCGACGTTCAGTTCGGCAATGATCGCGCGTTGGCGGCTGGCGTAATCGGCGGATGTCATGAAGGTGGTTCCGGAACGAAATGCAAGGCGCCCATCATAAGCGCAATCGCGGCGGGGCGCCGCGCCGGGCGTGCGATCCGGCCGTCTGGCGTTGCTTCGGCGAGACGCGCTGCGTCGCCGTGGTGCATGGTGCGCCGGGCGGGTGCGGGATGCCGCGGGACGGGGGGCCGTGAGGCCGGCTTCGATGAGTTTGAGCTTGCCGGCAAGCGTCGGCGCGGCCGCACGGCCGCGCGCATGTGCGCCCGCGTCAGCGCCGCGCGAGCACGACGCCCGCCAGCGCGAGCGCGAAGCCGAACAGCTGGATCGCCGCGAGCGTTTCGCCGAACAGCAGGTAACCCTGCAGCGCGGCAAGCGGCGGCGCGAGGAACAGCAGCGACGTCGCGCGCGCCGCGTTGCCGCGCCGTAGCATCCACATCAGCATCGTGACCGCGCCGCCGGACAGGAACACGACGCCCCACACGAGCGACACCCACAGCGCCGGCGCGCCGATCCAGCGCGTTTCATGAAGCAGCACGACGAAGATCGCCGCGACGATCGCCGCGCCGAAGTTCTGCACGGCGACCGCGGTGCGCAGGTCGCTCTGCGCGAGCTTGCCTTTCTGGTACAGCGAGCCGGCGGTGATCGACCCGACCGCGAGCACCGATACGGCGACCACGAACCACGCAGGCGCCGCACCCGGCGGCGGCGCGACGCCGCCCGCGACCTTCGGCGCCAGCACGAGCGCGACGCCGGCGAGCCCGAGCGCCATCCCGAACCAGCCGCGCGCAGGCAGGCGCTCGTTGAACAGCGGGACGGCGAGCACGGCGGTGGCGAGCGGCTGCAGCGCGCCGAGCAGCGCCATCACGCCCGCGTTCAACCCTTGCGCGACGGCCCAGTAGCTCGCGCCGAGATAGACGCCCTGCAGCAGCGCGCCCGCGATCAGGTGGCGCGGCCACTCGCGGCGGGCCGGCCACGGCGCGCGCGCGGCGAGCGCAACCGCGCCGAACAGCGCGGCCGTACCCGCGAAACGCGCGAGCAGGAACAGGTTGGGATCGGCGTAGGGCTTGATTGCCCGTGCAACGATGAAGCCGGTGGACCACAGCGCGACGAAAGCGGCGGCGACGATCGAGGTAAGCATGCGAGGCGGGCCGCGATGCGGCCGGACGGAACCGTAAAGTCGGCCAGTATCGCGGGAAGCGGCACCGGCGTCTTGTCGAATCCTGCACTCGGACCGCGCATCGTGCGAATGCGCCGACGGTCGTTGGGTGCCGGGCATCCGGCTTCCGCCGCGGGCCGGCTATCGGCGGGCGCGAGCGGGGCGCGGACGGGAAGGGCGCCGCACCGCTTGCGGTGCGGGCAAGCGCGAAGCTGCGGAGATCAGTCGATCGAGAACGTGTCGAGCGGCTGGTTGGCGCGCGCGTCGGTCGCGAAGCGCGCGGCGAGCTGCTCGTAGAGCCGGCGCGCCTCGTCGAGCGTCAGATCGATCCAGTACGGATCGCCGGCCGCATCGTTGAGTCGTTCGGGCGGAAACTGGATTTCGATCACGCTGCCTTTGCGATACATGGTGCGAGCCCCTTTGCTTGGTCTGTCGTTCGGCGAAGCGCAAAGTGTAGCAACCGGCGGCGTGCCGATTCGCGCGCGTCAGGCAATACAGAATTTCGCTTTCGGGGAATGCGGCCGGCCGCCCGGCCGCGTTTCGCGCCGCAGTCAAATACCGGTAAAGCGGCCGTAATACAATGGCCAGCTTACCCATTACCAGTCGCCCCGGGCGCACACGCGATGCTGGCGGAACAACGTCATCAATACATCCTGTCGGAGCTCGGACGGTCGGGCGCGTTGTCGGTCGCGGAACTCGTGCGCTCGCTCGACGTGTCGCGCGAAACCGTGCGGCGCGACCTGAACGCGCTCGCCGCGCGCGGCCTGCTCGTGATGACGCACGGCGGTGCGCTGGCCGCCGACCGCCGCGAACCGAGCCTGTCCGAGCGCGAAGCCGCGAACGCCGAAGCGAAGCGCACGATCGGGCGGCGCGCGGCCGAATTCGTGCCCGACGACGCATCGGTGCTGATCGATTCGGGCAGCACGCCGCATGCGGTTGCGCTTGCGCTCGCCGACCGGCACCGGCTGTCGATCTACACGAACGACTGGCGCACCGCGTTCGTGCTCGCGCGGCGCAACGGCAACCGCGTGACGCTGCTCGGCGGCGAGCTGTCCGACGACGAAGACGCAACCTTCGGGCTCGACACGATCCACCAGCTCGCGCAATACCATGTCGATTTCGCGTTCGTCGGTGCCGGCGGCATCACGGCCGACGGCGAGTGCACCGACTACTCGCGGATCGCGGCCGAAGTGCGCAGCCGGATGATCGCGGCGGCCGGCACGGCGATCATCGTCGCCGACCATTCGAAATTCGGCCGCGTGACGCCGGTGCGGATCAACGGCGCGGCGGCCGCGCGCTATCTCGTGACCGAACGCGCACCCGACAAGGCCGTGCGCCGCGCACTGACCGTGCGCGGGATCGAACTGCTCGTGTGCGACTGACGCGCTTCCGACATACAAGGTTCATCGGACCGTCATCCTGCGGGAAGAACCTCTGCCGACACTGACCCATTCATTTCGACCGGCCTCGCGGCCAGGGAGCAACGAATGACCGTCAGCGTGCGCAGCTATCTTTCCCCCACTCTCGTCCTGCTGGCCTTCGACTGGGCCGATGCGCAGTCGCGCAACGATTTCCTCGGCTTCGCGATCCGGCGCACGCCGGGCTTCTGGTCGGCCGACGGCAAGACGCGCGCGCCGGACAGCTGGCTGCCGAATCGGCTGACGTTCGACGGCCCGGCCGCCGACACGCAGGGCGATGCGCCGACCGACCAGGCGCCGATCCAGAAATTCATGTGGTGGGACGCGCGCATCGATCCGCAGGACCGCGGCGCGTCGTTCCGCTACGACGTCTATCCGGTCGTCGGCACGCCCGACAATCTGCAGGTGCTCGACGCGCAAGCCGGCGTGTGCGACGTCGTGCTGCCCGCGCATATCGAGGACGGCATCGGCACGTGGTTCAACCGCGCGGTGGTGAGCTCGCAGGCGTTCGCGAAGCAGGTCGCGGCGCTGGGGCTCGCGCCGCATGCGGCACCGAGCGATGCGCAGGCGCTGAAGCTGCGCACGTGGCTCGCGAACGACATGGAGCAGGTGTTCGCGGAGATGCTCGACCCTGCGTCGCGCGCGGCGTCGGTCGTCTATCACCTGACCGACACGCTGTGGGCGCTGCCCGCGTTCGAAGCGTTCGGGCGCAAGCACGGCGACGCGTCGCTCGCGATCGTCTACGACGCGCACATGACGGCGCGCAAGGGCCAGCCGCCGCTGCCGTCGCCGAACCAGCCGGCGGTCGACGCGCTGCAAGGGCTTGCGATGCTCGCGCCGCGCGACAGGACGCACATCATGCACGACAAGTTCATCGTGACCGATGCGCCGTCGAACCCGGCGCCCGCACGCGTGCTGACCGGTTCCGCGAACTTCACGACCGAGGGGCTGACGGAGCAGACCAACGTGCTGCACGCATTCGACTCGCCCGCGCTTGCTGCGCTGTACAACGATCGCGCGCATGCGCTGGCCGGCAATCCGTCGATCGCGGAGACGGCGCGGCTGTCGCCGGGCTGGTCGGCGCCGATGACGATCGGCAGCGCACAGGTGCGGCTGGCGTTCTCGCCAGAACCGGCGGGGCAGCGCACCGAGATCGACACGATCGTCGCCGCGATCGCGGCGGCGAAGCATTCGGTGTCGTTCTGCCTGTTCATGCCGACCGACGCGGCCTTGCGCGACGCGTGCTTCGCGGCCGGCGACCGCGGGCTGATGATGTTCGGGCTGGTGAACAAGATCAACATCGGCAGCGCGACGAAGGCCGATGCCGCGCAGCAGGCCGGCCAGCCGCTCGATGCGGCGACGCTCGCGAACCTCGAGCTGTATCACCGCAGCCGCGACAACCACGACGTGATCGATGCCGAGTACTTCTCGCCGGCGACGGTGCCGCAGGGCTTCGAGCCGGAATTGCGGCAGTTTCCGGGCGAGCCGGCGCCGGCCTATCCGCCCGTCGTGATCCATCACAAGTTCATCGTGATCGATGCGGAAGGCGCGAATCCGGTCGTGTATACGGGTTCGGCGAACATGAGCCGCAATTCGGAGCAGTACAACGACGAGAACCTGCTCGAGATTCGCGACAAGCGGATCGCGGCGATCTATCTGGCGGAATTCCTGCGGCTCTACGAGCACTATCGCGCACGGGCGCTGGCGATCAGTGCGAAGCAGCACGGCGCCGGCACGGGCACGCATGCGCGGCTCGCGCTCGCGCCCGATTCGAGCTGGGCGAAAAAGTATTACGTGGCGGGAAGCCCGGAAGAAAAGGCGCGGATCGCGCTGGCGTCGACCGCGCCGACGGATTGAAGCGAGAAGGGCACGGTTGCTTCGTGCCCTGGGGTACGCTGCCCGGGAGCCCGGGCAGCCGTCGCTTACGCGGCGACGTAGCGCAGCACGGCGTCGGCGATCGTGTCGCGATGCCGCGCGCGCAGGCGCGGCGCCGACGGGTCGCGGCCGAACGCGGCGCCGAACGTGTAGCGGTTCGACACGCGGTGGAAGCAGAACGAGCTGATCAGCAGGTGCAGGTCGAACGCGTCGATGTCCTTGCGGAACGCGCCGCTTGCCGCGCCGCGCTCGACCAGTTCCTCGAGCGTCTTGATGATGCTGACGTTGCGGTTCTTGAACGACTTGAGCTGCTCGAGATACTTCGCGCCGTGGATGTTCTCGATCGACACGAGGCGGACGAAGTCGCGATGCTTGTCGTGATAGTCGAACGTGAATTCGACGAGGCGGCGCATGCCTTCGCGCGGCTCCATGTCGCCGACGTGCAGTTCCTGCTCGAGCGCGCGGATGTCGCCGTACACCTTCTCCAGCACGGCCTCGTACAGGCCTTCCTTGCTTTCGAAGTAGTAATAGAGCATCCGTTTCGTCGTGTTCGTGCGCTCGGCGATCGCGTCGACGCGCGCACCGGCGAGGCCCATCGCGGAAAATTCCTGCGTGGCGACATCGAGGATGTTGCGCTTGGTTTGCTCGGGATCGTATTTGCGCCGCGCGTCGGACGCAAGCGCGCGGCTTTCGGACGTGGCGGCCTTGCTTCCTGCTTTCATGTGAATTTGTTCTGGCTTCGCGGCGGCTTGGACGAGGCATTCTAGCATGTGGGAAATCCGCGTCCTGCCGACCTTCCGCTCTAATCGGCGGGCAGTTGCGGCCGCCGCGGGGCGCTCAGCGGCGGCAGGACGCGAGCGCGTCGCGGGCCTGATATGCCGTGTACGTGAGCTGCGCGGCGGCGAGGCCCGCCAGCCCGAACGTGCGCGTGAGCCCGAACGCGGCGAAGCCGTCCGGCACCGGCCGGCCTTCGGCCAGCGCGGCCGCGAGCGCTTCGCCGGCGACCGTGGTCGGCGCCATCCCGTGGCCGCCGAACGCGATCGCGTGCCACACGCCGTCCGCGTCGCGGCCGATCTGCGGCATCTTGTGCCGCGCATAGCTCATCAGCCCGCCCCACGCGTAGTCGACCTTCACGTCTTCGAGTTGCGGATACACGCGCAGCAGGTCGCGCCGCAGCAGGCGAGCGATCGCGTCGGGGCCGCGGTCGAGCACCGAGATCCGGCCGCCCCACAGGATGCGCGTGTCCTTCAGCGGGCGGTAATAGTCGAACGCGAAACGCGTGTCGTAGATCGCGTACGGCGCGTCGATCGCGTCCGGCAGCCGCGCGCCGAGCGGTTCGGTTGCGATCACGTAGGTGGCGATCGGCAATACCGCGCGTTCGATGCGCGGCGACACGCCGCGCGCGTAGCCGCCGCCGGCGAACACGACGTCCTTCGCGCGCACCGCGCCCTGCGCCGTGCGCACGACGTACCCGGCGCCTTCGCGTGCGATGCCGAGCGCAGCCGAGCGCTCGTACACGCGCGCGCCGCCGTGCGATGCGGCCGCCGCGACGCCGAGCACGTACTTGAGCGGATGGAAGTGGAATGCGTTCGGCTCGAACAGGCCGCCGTAATAGCGCTGCGTCTTCAGCCGCGTGCGCAGCGCGTCCGTCGACACGGGTTCCCAGTCGACGCCGAGTTCACGCTTCATCAGCGTACGCACGCTGTCGAGCCGGGAAGGATCGTCGAACCAGTTCGCGAGCATCACGCCCTCATCGACGATGTCGCAGTCGATCCCGTAGCGCGCGATCCGCGCGCGGATCAGGTCGACCGCATCGACGGTGAGCCGGTACAGCCGGCGCCCTTCGTCGCGGCCGAGCGTGCGCAGCAGGTCGGCGTTGTCGAGGCTGTAGCCGCCGAATACGAAGCCGCCGTTGCGGCCCGATGCGCCGAAGCCGACCCGTTCGCTGTCGAGCACGACGACGTCGCGCACGCCGCGCTCGACGAGGCCGAGCGCCGTGCACAGGCCGGCGAGGCCGCCGCCGACGATGCAGACCTGCGTGTCGATCGGGCCGGTCAGTTGCGGGTAGGGCTGGCGGGTAACGGTGGCTTCGTAGAAGTTCTGCATTCGATTCGATGACTCGTAACGGCGGAAAAACGGACGGCGCGCGTCGATCTTGCCTGAACGCGCGCGCCGCGTCGAATGGGGGCGCAGGCGCCGGCTGCCACGACCGGGCAGCGGCCGGCGCGAGGCGGGCCGTCAGGCGCCCGGCGCCGGGTTGGCCGGGCGGGCGACGTAGCCCGCGTAGCCGGTTTCGGCCTGCGGTGCCGCTTCGGGCGTCGCGTTGCGTTCGATCCACGGCGCGATCTCCATGTCCTCGTAGCGCACCAGGCGGCATTTGCGCACGAGCGCGTAGCCGAGCCAGATCGCGAGGAAGAACGGCAGGCCGATGTAGGTCGCGGCGATGCCGGCCCAGTCGACCTTGTCGGCGAGGAACGCCTGGTAATCCTGGCCGAGCGCGACGACCGCGCACAGCGCGAATGCGAACAGCGGGCCGAACGGGAACCACTTCGACCGGTACGGCAACTGGTCGAGCCGATAGCCCTGCTTGAGGAAGCCCTTGCGGAACCGGTAGTGGCTGACCGCGATGCCGAGCCACGTGATGAAGCCGGCCATGCCCGACGTGTTCAGCAGCCACAGGTAGACGGTCTTGTCGCCATACAGCGACGTGAGGAAACACAGTGCGCCGACGGCGGTCGTCGCGTACAGCGCATTGCGCGGCACGCCGCCCGGCGACAGCTTCGCGAACAGCTTCGGCGCGCGGCCTTCGACCGCGAGGTTGTAGAGCATCCGCGTCGACGCGTACATGCCCGAGTTGCCGGCCGACAGCACGGCCGTCAGGATCACTGCGTTCATCACGCCGGCCGCGAATGCGAGGCCCGCGTGGCGGAACACCAGCGTAAACGGACTCACGCCGATGTCGGTCACGTCGCTCTTCAGCAGGCTCGGGTCGGTATAGGGAATCAGCACGCCGATCACGAAGATCGCGAACACGTAGAACAGCAGGATGCGCCAGAAGATCTGCTTCACCGCGCGCGGGATCGTCGTGCGCGGGTTCTCCGATTCGCCGGCCGCGACGCCGATCATTTCGGTGCCCTGGAACGAGAAGCCCGCGATCATCGCGACGCCGAGCATCGTCGCCCAGCCGCCGGCGAACGGCGCGTCGCCGATCGTGAAGTTGCCCCAGCCGGCGCTCGGGCCGCCCTGCATGATCCCGAAGATCATCAGCAGGCCGACGCCGACGAACGCGAGCACCGTCAGCACCTTGATCAGCGCGAACCAGTATTCGGCTTCGCCAAAGCCGCGCACCGACAGCGCGTTGAGCGCGAAGATCAGCGTGAGGAACAGCGCGCTCCACCAGACGCCCGGCACATGCGGAAACCAGTAATGCATCACGAGCTGCGCGGCGACGAGCTCCACCGCCAGCGTGACGGCCCAGCTGTACCAGTAGTTCCAGCCGAGCGCGAAGCCGAAGCCTTCGTCGACGAACTTCGCGCCGTAGGTCGCGAACGAACCCGACACGGGCATGAACGCGGCCATTTCGCCGAGGCTCGTCATCAGGAAATAGACCATCAGGCCGATCACCATGTACGCGAGCATCGCGCCGCCGGGGCCGGCCTGCGAGATCGACGCGCCGGACGCGACGAACAGGCCCGTGCCGATCGAGCCGCCGATCGCGATCATTCGCAGATGGCGGGCCTGCAGCGCGCGGTGGAGGGACGGCTTCGCGGGCGGCGAGCCGGACGGACGGGGCGAATCGGGGCGGGCATCTGAATGCATGGCGGGTGCTGGGCGCTGTCTCCGGGATTGTTTTTCGGCGACGAAGCGCGACGCGTTGCCGGCCGGGCAGCGGTGGTGCTTCGCGGGAACGGGCCGGATGAGCCGGGCCGCGATGCGTGTCGCGTTCGTCTGTCGTCCGGCTGCCGTAGTGGCGGCCGGCGGCGCGCCGGGTGCGTTGCACCTCGACGTCGCACCGATTGTGTGTGCCCGATGCACGAGCGGCAAACGATATTTCCGAACAGGGTGATGCGGCTTTGTCATCAACTTGCATCGCGTTGGGACGCGTCTGGCCGCCCTGCTACGGGCTTTGGAAACGTCCCGTATCGGCACTGAAAAGCATCGATCCGGGCCGCCGAGGTGTTGCGTTTTGGGAATGAAGTCGTGAGTTAATATCAATAGCGGCCCGACTTGTGGCCGCCGACAATGTGTTTCATGGATCGTGCCTCGCGAGGCTGGGGCGCGCCGTCCGGCCGGGCTTTTCGGCGGCGGCGCAGCGCGATGCGCCGTGCGGCGCACCGGGCCTGCCGAGCTGCGCATCCGCTTGCACAGGGCGCGCGAACGCGCTCCAATCGAATCACGCGGGCGGCGCTGCCGCCGCACCGATCAATCTGTCCCCGAAGAGGAAGTGATGCAATTCAACGACATTCTTGCCGCGCTCGATATCGATCTCGCCCAGTGGAAAGGCAATGCGCTGACCGCGCGTTCGCCGCTCGACGGCGCGACGCTCGCGACGCTGGCCGTCGACACGCCCGCCGACGCCGAGCGCAAGATCGACGCCGCGCACGACGCATTCCTCAAGTGGCGCACGGTGCCGGCGCCGGTGCGCGGCGAGCTCGTGCGCGTGTTCGGCAATGTGCTGCGCGAGCACAAGGCCGCGCTTGGCCACCTCGTCACGCTCGAGGCCGGCAAGATCACGTCGGAAGGCCTCGGCGAAGTGCAGGAAATGATCGACATCTGCGATTTCGCGGTCGGCCTGTCGCGCCAGCTTTACGGCCTCACGATCGCGTCGGAGCGCCCGGGCCACCGGATGATGGAAACGTGGCACCCGATCGGCGTGTGCGGCGTGATTTCGGCATTCAACTTCCCGGTCGCGGTGTGGGCGTGGAATGCGGCGCTCGCGTTCGTGTGCGGCGACCCGGTCGTGTGGAAACCGTCGGAGAAGACGCCGCTTACCGCGATCGCCTGCCACGTGCTGCTCGGGAAGGCGCTGCGCGAGTTCGGGAAGACGCATCCGGGCGTCGCGCCGGAAGGGCTGAGCCAGCTGGTGCTCGGCATGCGCGATGTCGGCGAGGTGCTGACGGCGTCGAAGAAGGTGCCGGTCGTCAGCGCGACGGGCAGCGTGCGGATGGGCACGGAAGTCGCGAAGGTGCTGAGCCAGCGTCTCGCGCGCGGCATCCTCGAACTTGGCGGCAACAACGGGATGATCGTCGCTCCGAGCGCCGATCTCGACCTCGTCGTGCGCGCGGTCACGTTCGCGGCGGTCGGCACGGCCGGCCAGCGCTGCACGACGCTGCGCCGCCTGATCGTGCATCGCAGCATCGTCGAGCAACTGCTGCCGCGCATCGAGAAGGCGTATGCATCGGTGAAGGTCGGCAGCCCGCTCGAAGAAGGCACGCTGGTCGGCCCGCTGGTCGATCGCGCATCGTTCGACGCGATGCAGAAGGCGCTGGCCGATGCACGCGAGCAGGGCGGCGAAGTGAAGGGCGGCGAGCGCGTCGACGTCGGTCACGCGGATGCGTACTACGTGCGTCCGGCAATCGTGCGGATGCCGAAGCAATCGGCGGTGGTCGAGCGCGAGACGTTCGCGCCGATCCTGTACGTGATGGTCTACGACAACTTCGAGGATGCGATCGACGTGCACAACGCGGTGCCGCAAGGCCTGTCGTCGGCGATCTTCACGAACGACATGCGCGAGGCCGAGCAGTTCATGTCGGCGGCGGGCAGCGACTGCGGGATCGTCAACGTGAACATCGGCACTAGCGGCGCGGAGATCGGCGGCGCGTTCGGCGGCGAGAAGGAAACGGGCGGCGGGCGCGAGTCGGGTTCGGATGCGTGGAAGGCTTATATGCGTCGCGCGACGAATACGATCAACTACAGCCGGCAGTTGCCGCTGGCGCAGGGGGTGAAGTTTGATGTTTGATGTCGGGGTGGGATTGGCGTGTTGTTGGCGCTGATTTCATCGGGCTACTGATGTAGCGTCGTAATCGTTTCAAGCGGGAAAGCCGGCCATGGGCCGGCTTTTTTGTTTTCTGGTTCGTTGATTGATTGGACGGGGTTCGGGGATGTTTTCGCTTGTGTGGATTCGTCGATAGTGTGTCGGAAATAAGCAATCGTACAAGTACGGAATTTCAGAATTATTTTTAACGTTTCGTATGTGTATGAAAATAAGCGGATTTCTTGTTTTCTTTCAATTCTTTCTATATCTTCATAGCGATTGCATATCGCTGGCGGTTAGTGTGAATTGTGGATTTGGTTTGGTAACGTTTTGACATATTGATTAGGTATCCATATGGTAAGGAGGTGGGGGGTAAGAGGGAGTGCTCGTGCTGGCCGGCGAGAAAAGGAGAGAGCACATCGTAGGCCACTATTGACTGCGAAAGGAGACGGCAATGGGTCTCGAAATATCTTTGTATTCTTGATCGAGTTTTATCGTCGAAGTCCAGCACTCATGGCTTTGCATCTCGCGGGCACGCTGATCGCGTGGTTTGCGCCTGATGACGCGCTGAAGCGTTTGCCAGTGCTGAAGCCAGTGGTGACCGCCATCGGAGAAGTATTTCCATTACTGCCTAAGGCAATCGAGAAATCTCTGTTTCCGGATGTCACCGAGCTCTATTTCGCACTGATGTTGGCCGCGATACCTCTCAGAATCTTTGAGGCTTTCCGCCTTTGCTATGCGGAGAGGGAGGAAATAGTTGCTGGGTACTTCGACTACTCATGGAAAAGAAAGGCTTTTGCATTTCTGGTTGCGATCTTGTTTTTTTCTGGGAGTGTGTTTCTTCTGATTTTTCATGGTCAATATTTTGACTGGAATTTCATGTCTGTTGGAAAGTCGAGATTCTGGCTTGGAATGGTTGGGCCATTGTTTGCTGGTGGATATTTGGTTATTTGCTTCGTTGTAGCGAGTGTTGCGATTCTTTCTTTGTTGTGTTGCGTATTTTTTGTTGAAAAGAGAGGCTGAGGGCCGTGATTTGACTCTGATGAAAGGAGAATCCTTCGGTGTGTGTTGGGTGTGAGCGTGAGGCGAAGGTCGAATGAGGTCGAGTCGCGATGTGGTAGAAAATCGCGGGTTTGTGGCTGATATGTTTTTATGTATCGGAGAAACCCGGGAATTCTAATTCTTCATATTTCAGGGGCGTCGATTGCATGGCTTGCGCCAGATGATATCTTAAGTAGATGGGGGTTTTTAGTCGAGGCTGTTGCTGCTATGGGTGGAATATTCCCATTGTTGAATGTGGTTGTTGAAAAATCTCAATTCCCTGAGGTAACAGCGGTTTATTTCGCACTTATGCTTGCCGCGATTCCGTATGGATTGTGGGTGGGATGTTGGATGTGGTATGCGGGGGCTAGTGAGATATCCGGATTAAATTCGATAACGTTTATAGAATTTTATTTGGTATGCATATGGAAGGACGTCGGGGGTCAAGGTGGTGTGCTCGTTCTAAAGGACGTGAGGAGAGAGCGGGCTATGGAGCAGTGAGCGAAAAGAGAGGAAGTGACACTGAGCCCACGAACATCTTTAGTCTGATGATCAGGCTCTATCGCATGAGTCCAGCACTCTTGGCGTTGCATTTGTCTGGTGTGGTGATTGCTTGGTTTGCGCCGGATGACGCGTTGACGCGTTGGCCACTTCTAAAGATAGCGGTGACCGATGTTGGAGAGATATTTCCTTTGCTACCAGAGGCGGTGAAGAAATCCAGGTTTCCTGATGTGACGGCGCTGTATTTTTTGCTGATGTTGGTCGCGGTGCCGATGAGGCTTTGGGTAGCGATTCGTTTTTGTTATTCGTATCGATCTCGGATCGAGAATGGGTATTCGAAAATTTCCCTTGTGAGGAAGATTTACTCAATTTTTGTGGTCTTGATATTTATGTGCGTGGGTTTTTCATCGATTTTGGTTGATGGATATTTCTTTGGGTGGAATTTTGTGGCAATAAGCCGATCGCGAATGTGGCTAGGTTTGATCGGGCCGTTATTTGCGGGTGGCGCTGAGGTTATTGCTATCGCGGCTGGCGTGGTCGTGATTTTCATTGCGTTGCACCGTGCCTTCACTTGTAAAGAGGAATAGGGCGGACGGCGACCGGCTGAATGCGGTACTGCAAGCCGAGCGTGCCCGGGCGTTGATCGACGCGATCGACACGGGGCGACAGCCTCGACTGGCGGGTGTGGAGGGCGTGTCGCCCGAGCGCCGGCGCGAGGTCGAGCGGCACCTGCTGGATCAATGGCGCGATTTCGTCGCGTGACGGGACCGTCTCGACAGCGAAATACACAGGTACGGTCAGGCCGCTCCGTTTGCGGCGCGTCGTGCGGACGATTACGCCAAGTTGATGGAGACCCGTGACGTTGCGGAGCACGCGTGGACCGAGGCCGAGCAGCAGCGCATCGATACGGCGGGACAGCTTGCGGATGCTTGTCACCAACGCGCGGCTCTCGTGGCAGAGACGCGAAGGAATACCCAGGATGCGTTGAACGATGCGCAGCGTATTGTGGCGCGTCGTCGGGCGACATGCGGCGTGCGGAGGCACACGGGGACCTGCTGCGTCTGACCGCCCCGATCGACGGAACCGTCCAGCAGCTTGCCGTCCATACCATTGGGACAGCTGTGCCGGCCGCACAGCCGCGACTTTGGCGGAATCGACGCTGCGTGCGTCGCGTAAGCGGCTGGCCATGGGCGTTGCATCCCGAGCAGACGTATTGCAGGCGGAAACAGCGTTGGCCAAGGCATTGCTCGCTGCACGACGAGCGGGCGGGGAGGTGGCTCGGGCCCGCGCCGAACTGGTCTTTGCGACCGGTCTGGCCGCCGGCACGCGGGTCGAGGTCGAGGAGGCAGTCGTACCGGTTGCGCTGGACGCGGAGCGCCAGCTAAGCGACTGGCTTCGCGCGGCCGAAGGTTCTCACCCCGAGATCCGGGCGGCGCGGGCCAAATGGGAGGCTGCGCAAGCGAAGGTCACGGCCGTGCGGTCCGACGGAATGCCGACCCTAGATCTAAGCGGCACGCTGTCGCGGAACGGATATCCGAATCAGGGATTGCAGTCAGTGCGGGCGACGCAAACCAGCATCGGCCTGACTTTGACGATTCCGTTCTTTGACGGCTTTTCTCGTACGTATCGGATTCGCGGCGCGCAGGCTCAGGCCGAACTGGCACAGGCACAGCTTCTCGATACGCAGCAGCAGATTCTGCGTGACGTGCTGAAGGCCCATGCCGACGCGGAGACGACAGCGGGCAACCTGGATGCGTCTGCACGCTTGCTGGCTGCCGCGGAAGCGGCGCTGACGTCGGCGCGCAATCGTTACGCGTTCGGCGCAGGAGATATTCTGGAACTGCTGTCGGCACAAGCGGCGCTTGCCGATGCCCGCCAGGAACGGGTGCGAACGCTGGCCGAGTGGGAGGCGGCACGACTGCGGCTGTTTGCCAGCACTGGCGTCATCGGACGATGGGCATTTCGGTAGTACTGGAGACGGTCGTCGCGATAGCCGCAGTACGCGACCGGCCGTCTTTGTTCACTTCTCCACCGTCGGCATATTCTGCACGACCAGCATCTGCGGGCTCGACAGCGTGATCCCCGCCGCGCGCAACTGCTTCAGGATCTCGAACAGCAGATCGCTCTTCGTCGAACTCGCGATCCGCGGGCTCGACACGTAGCCCGTCACGCTCAGCGTGATCCCGTCCGGCGCGAGCTGGCTGAACGTCACCGACGGCGCCGGTTTCTCGAGAATCGCCTCGTGCGTGCGGTACGCATCGAGCAGCAGGTCGCGCACCTGCTCGGGATCGGTGTTCAGCGGGAACGTCAGCACCAGCGTCGCGACGCCCTGCGTGCTGTTGCCCATCGTCACGTTGCGCAGGTTTTGCGAGATCAGTTGCGAGTTCGGCACGATCACGGTCGAGCGGTCGCTGAGCTGGATCTCGGTCGCGCGCACGTTGATGCGGCGAATGTCGCCTTCGACGCCCGCGATGCTGATCATGTCGCCCACCTTCACCGGACGCTCGGTCAGCAGGATCAGCCCCGACACGAAATTCTTCACGATCTCCTGCAGGCCGAAGCCGATGCCCACCGACAGCGCACTGACGATCCACGCGAGGTTGTTCCACCTGACGCCGAGCAGGCCGAGCGTCATCAGCACGAGCAGCACGTAGCCGACGTTGGTGAACAGCGTGATCAGCGACACGCGCATCCCCGTATCCATGCCGAGCGCGGGCATGAACTCGCCGTCGAGCCAGCGGCGCAGCGAACGCAGCAGGTAGAAGCCGATCGCGAAGCCGATTACCGCGTTCAGGATCCGGTCCGGCATGATGTTCAGGCTCTGCAGCCGCTGGCTGCCGATCATCGCGACCGCGCTGTCGAGCAGGTCGCTCGGCGTCGTGCCGAAGCCGCCAGTCAGCAGCGCGATAGCCGCGATCAGCATCAGCAGGCTCGTGCCGAATCCGGACAGGACCGTGCGGGCCTGGTCGAGGTGCCGGTCTTCGAGCGCGAACAGGTTCTTGATCTGCTGGCCCGTCGACAGGCTCGCGGAGAACAGGCTTTCGCTCGCGTCGCGCGTCAACTGGATCAGGATGTAGGTGGCGCACAGCACGATCTCGAACCACACGAGCTCGTAGGTGATGAAGCGCGCGACCGTGATGTAGCCGATCAGGAGTGCGATCAGCGACACGACGATCGCCAGCGTGACGCCGGCATGGATCAGCCCGGCGAGCGTCGAGCGCTGCTCGGGCGCCTCGCCGGCCGCCGCGAGCGCGCTGCGCGCGCGGTTCGAACGCAGCAGCGACGCGCCGACCGTCAGCGCGACGACGAGCGATACGATGCCGCGGCCGAACAGCGTGACCGACAGGCTGGTGTCGACGATCCGGTTGATCGATTCGAGCGTGCCGGACATCAGCAGCAGCGCGGCCAGGATGCCGGGGAACGGCCTCATCGCGAGCGCGACGGGATCGGCGAGCGCCGGCAGGCGCCACGACGGATGCTTCGTGCAGAGCAGCGCGCGGCCGAGCCCGGCGATCAGTGCGCAGGTCGCGGCAAGCTTCGCGAACTGGTCCCACAGATCGGTCAGCGACGGCGTGAGCTCGTAGTGGCGCGCGACGGCGAGGTAGAGGATCTGAACGGCAAAGGCGGTTGCCAGGAATGTCGACAACGCGGTCGACAGCGCCAGCGCGCTGCGGCGCAAGCGGGTGGGCGGCAGGCGGTTCAGGCAGATCCACGCGAGCCCGCGCTCGATGAGCCGGCGGCCGCCGAGCCACATCGCGAACGAGGCGATCAGCAGCAGCGTGGTGATCGCCCGTTGTCCGGGCACCCACGACGAGCGCAGCATGTCGCGCAGTTCGTCGTTGAAATCCTCGAGCCGCTGGATGTCGTCCGGCGAACGCTGGAACAGCGGCAGCCAGAATTGCGCGCTGAAGATGCCGCCCGAACGGAACGCGAGCTGGTTCTTCAACTGGCTGCGATGCAGCTTCGCGAACTGTTCGGTCAGGTTCGCGAGGTTGGTTTTCTGGTCGGCGGCCTGTTTCAGTGCCGCGTCGAGCTGCGTCTTGCGCGCGGTCAGTGTCGCGCGCTGCTTCGCGACGGCCGGTGTTTCCGGCGCGGCGCCCTCGGCAGGCGCCGGGCCGAGCACGTCGAGTTGGGCCTGGACCTGCGTACGCTGCGGAGCGAGCTCGCTCTGCAGCTTCGCGACGTCGGTGCTCAGCTCCTGCGTCGCTTCGTCGAGCGCGTCCAGTTCCTTGCTGTTGGACGCGGTCGAAGTCTGCTGCTTGATGCGGTCCTGTTCGGCCTGCATCTGCTTGAGCTGCGCGACGGCGTCGTTCAGCGAGATGGCCGGCACGGACGCGTCGGTGCCGCTCGCCCCCGGGGCGGAAGCGGCCGCCGGAAACGCCGACGCGGTCGCGATCGCCGCGAACTGCAGCAATGCGATCAGCGCGATCCGGCGGGCGTACGTGGATAGTCGTTGTATGAACATGGAATGCTTACGATTTGCCGACAATGCCGGTCGCCGAAAGGCGCCCGGAAGCCGGTAGTTGGCCCGGTAGCATGTTACCGGGGCGCGGAACGCGTGGTTGTACCGATTGCGTACCCAGTTTGCAGCGATTCCGGCGGTGCGCGCCCGCGCGAAACGGCGCGGCAGGCCCGTACCGTCGGGCCGGCGCCGCCGAGGCTCGGCACGGGCGGCGCCGGATCGTCGTTCCGACGCTTTTTCCATACCCGACAGACGGTTACGCAATTTACATATTGTCCGGCGCGAAATCGGGGGGGCCGAATCGGGTCGGTGCGGGCAGCGCGGCCGGCCCGCAGGACGGGCGTGCCGGTACAATGCAGCGATTCGCCCGACGGCGGCTCGACGGTCGCCGGACAACAACACACAACACGACACGATCAGGAGACGCGCCCAAGATGGCCTCAACGGACAGCCTTTCGCAGGCACCTGCCCAATCCCCATCCGTCGACCCCGGCTCGATCTCGGCCCGCCTCGACCGCCTGCCGCCCACCCGCAGCGTCTGGAAGCTCGTCGTACTGCTGAGCCTCGGCTTCTTCTTCGAACTCTACGATCTGCTCTACAGCGGCTACGTTGCCCCCGGCCTCGTGAAAAGCGGCATTCTTTCGGCGACGACGCACGGCCTGTTCGGCACCACCGGCGTCGCGAGCTTCATCGCCGCGCTGTTCTCCGGGCTCTTCATCGGCACGATCGCATGCGGCTTTCTCGCCGACCGCTTCGGCCGCCGCGCGATCTTCACGTGGTCGCTGCTGTGGTACACGGCCGCCAACGTCGTGATGGCGTTCCAGGACACCGCGACCGGGCTGAACTTCTGGCGCTTCGTCGTCGGTCTCGGGCTCGGCGTCGAGATGGTGACGATCGGCACGTACATCTCCGAACTCGTGCCGAAGCAGATCCGCGGCCGCGCATTCGCGTGCGAGCAGGCGGTCGGGTTCGTCGCGGTGCCGGTGGTCGCGTTCCTCGCGTATCTGCTCGTGCCGCATGCGCCGTTCGGCCTCGACGGCTGGCGCTGGGTCGTGCTGATCGGCGCGCATGGCGCGCTGTTCGTATGGTGGATTCGCCGCGAGCTGCCGGAAAGCCCGCGCTGGCTCGCGCAGCAGGGCCGGGTCGACGAAGCCGACCGAATCATGCGCGCGCTCGAAGCGAAGGTCGAAGCCGAATACGGGCGGCCGCTGCCGCCGCCTGCGCCGGCCGAACCCGTGCCGCCGCGCGGCAGCTTCCGCGACATGTGGGTGCCGCCGTATCGCAGCCGCACGATCATGATGACGATCTTCAACGTGTTCCAGACGGTCGGCTTCTACGGCTTCGCGAACTGGGTGCCGACGCTGCTGATCAAGCAGGGCATCACGATCACGTCGAGCCTGATGTATTCGAGCGTGATCGCGCTCGCGGCGCCGATCGGCCCGCTGATCGGCCTCGTGATCGCCGACCGCTTCGAGCGCAAGTCGGTGATCGTCGCGATGGCGGCGGCGATCGTCGTCTGCGGGCTGCTGTTCAGCCAGACGACGGTGGGCGCATTCCTGATCGTGCTCGGCATCGGCCTCACGCTCGCGAGCAACATCATGTCGTACAGCTTCCACGCGTATCAGGCCGAGCTGTTCCCGACGTCGATCCGCGCACGGGCCGTCGGTTTCGTCTATTCGTGGAGCCGCTTCTCGGCGATCTTCTCGTCGTTCGTGATCGCGGCCGTGCTGAAGGGCTTCGGCACCTTCGGCGTGTTCGCGTTCATCGCGGGCGCGATGGCGATCGTGATGGCCGCGATCGGGCTCATGGGGCCGCGCACGAAGGGCATCGCGCTCGAAACCATCTCGAAGTAGTCGGTGGTTGCGCACGCGTGTCGCATGGTTCGTGCGGCATGCGTGCGATGCGGTTTTCTCGGAGGGAAACGGCATCGCCAAAATGATTTGGCATGCGAATTTGTTTCGTGGAAACATCGTTTCGGGCGGAACGCACAAACCCACCGGGCGCATGTTTTGAAACATCCAACTTATAAGGTTGACACGCGACGAAGCCGCAAGCGGAAACGAGTTGAAACAAAGCGTGACGAAGCGCAAATCCGCCGCGAAACCGCGACTTTCGCCGCTGCCGATTCCTGCGCTGGCGCGTAGAATGAAGGGCCTGACGACTCATTAGCCGCCATCGGACCGCACGCGTTGCATCAGCGAACGGCTCCACCGCGAAGAGGCGTCGGCGCCGGGCGCACGCGATGTGCCGGACGTGTCGATGGCTCGCGCGGAAGATGCGCCGCTCGCAACAGCAGCATGCGGCGGCCGGATCGGCCGATGGCTTCGAACATATGATGCTTTCCAGCCTGACGCGGCAATTTGCGAAGCCGCGTTGCCGTACCCGCGCTGTCGCCGCGTATGTGTGGCTCGCTGCCATGCTGCCGATTGCCGCTCTTGCCTGGCGGCCTGCCTTTGCGGCATCCGGCGCTCCGTCGTCTGCTGCTACGTCATCCTCATCAGTTGCATCGCCGGCGTCGGCGGCTTCCCGTGTGCATCCGGCGTCGCACGCGCATGCATCGTCGGGTGCGTCGGCCGCGCAGCCCGCGCCTGCGGCATCGCATGTGCATCATGCGGAGCCTGCCAGCGCGGCATCGGGCACATCGGCGGGTTCCGCCGCGTCCGTCGCAGCGCCTGCATCGGCGGCTTCCGCCGCGTCCACTGCCGAACCTGCGTCGGCCGCGTCCGCCGTACCGGCCAGCGAGGCCGAGCCGCCCGTGCCGACCCCGCCGCGCCGGCATCCGCCGCTGTCGGCCGACGACGCGAAAAGCGCGACGGCACGCGCGATCGACATGCGCAAGCGCTTCACGCAGGAAGTGACGCGGCGCCTGAACGTACCCGTAAGCGAGCAGCGCGCATACGGCGAGCGGCTCCAGAAGGCGCTCGCCGATGCGGACCTCGGCGACCTGGCCGGCGAATACGTCGCGATGGTCGACCGCGCGCCGAACGTGCAGGCGCTCTTCATCTACTTCCGCGCGACGCCGGCCAATGCGTGGCTGATGATTGGCGCATCGCCGGTCGGCACCGGGCTGCCGGGCAAGTACGATCATTTCGTGACGCCGCTCGGCGTGTTCCATCACTCGCCCGACAACATGGATTTCCGCGCGGAAGGCACGACGAACGACAACGGCATTCGCGGCTACGGCCGCCGCGACATGCGCATCTACGACTTCGGATGGGAGGACGGCGAGCGCGGCTGGGGCAAGGGCGGCGTGTCGCCGATGCGCTTCCAGATGCATGCGACCGACCCCGACCGCCTCGAACCGCTGCTCGGCATCCGGCACTCGAAGGGATGCGTGCGGATTCCCGCGTCGCTGAACCTGTTCTTCGACCGGCACGGCCTGCTCGACGACGACTACCAGGCGCGCGTCGAGGCCGGCAGGTCGCTGTGGGTGCTGCGCCGCGACCGCGACATCACGCCGATCGCAGGCCGCTACCTGGTCGTGATCGACAGCGCACGCAAGACGCGCCCGGCGTGGTCGCCGCTGCCGGGGCGCAATGCGTGGTCGAAGCTGCCGAAGGGCGGTGACACCGCGGACTGACGGCCGCCCCGGCGGGCACGGGAGGCACGGGAGGCACGGGAGGCACGAGGATGAGAATAAATCCGTTTTATTGACACATAAGAAAAGCAAACTTTTATTATCCGATCCGGGTTCGTATAGTCGAGGCCAGTTTCGCGGAACCCTGCCGCGCCTGGACCACCACCGATCACACGACCCGCATGAAAACTCTCTACAAGCTCGCTCCGCTCGCGATGCTCGGCGCCTTCGCGACCCATGCCGGTGCGCAAAGCAGCATCACGCTGTACGGTCTGATCTCGGCCGGCGTCGGGTTCGCGACGAACCAGGGCGGCAAGAACGCCTGGCAGGCGCTGTCCGGCACGAACCAGAACCCGCGCTGGGGGTTGAAGGGCAAGGAGGATCTCGGGCAGGGGTTGTCCGCGATCTTCCAGCTCGAGAACGGCTTTAACGTGATGACGGGCACGGCCGCGCAAAACGGCCGCGAGTTCGGGCGCATGGCCTACGTCGGCCTTGCCGACCGCACGTACGGCTCGCTGACGTTCGGCCGCCAGTACGACGCGATCCACGACTACATCGGGCCCGTGATCATCGCGAGCAACGGCGTGAACATCGGCGACAACGACAACGGCTACAACGACATCCGCGTGCAGAACTCGGTGAAGTACGTGAGCCCCGTCTACTACGGCCTGAAATTCACCGCGCTGTACGGCTTCAGCAACGCGACGGGCTTCGCGAACAACAGCGCATACAGCTTCGGGCTCGGCTACGAGCGAGGCGCGCTGCGCTGGAGCGCGGTCTACGCGCAGTACAACCATCCGTACAGCAGCACGAACCAGGACGGCGCGATCGCGAACGACTACGCGTCGCCGCTGCTGATCTTCAGCAAGAGCGCGATGACGCCGGCGGCGTACGCGAGCCGGCAGCGGATCGCGGGCACGGGCGGCTTCTACACGATCGGCCGTGCGCAGTTCGCGGCGATGTTTACCGACGTGCGCTACGATTACCTCGACAATTCGCACCTGCACCTGCAGAACCTCGGCGTGAACATCGTCTACACGATGACGCCGCAGCTTTTTCTCGGCGCTGCGTATGCGTTCACGAACGGCAAGTACGACGTGATCGACAAGCGTCCGAAATGGCACCAGGTGAACCTGCAGGCTGACTATTTCCTGTCGAAACGCACCGACGTCGCGCTGACGGTGATCGCGCAGCAGGCGGCCGGCGACGCGGACCATGCGCAGATCTTCGCGTACGCGCGCTCGACCGGCACGCGCCAGATGATGGCGACGCTCGGCGTCCGGCACGTGTTTTGAGCGCCCCCAAACCTGCCGCTTCGAGCCAGGCCCCCCGAGGGGGTCAAGAAAACTTGGGGCGGCCCGGCGTTTTCTTGAGAGCCCGACCATGACCCATCCGATCGCATCGCGCCGCACCTTCCTGAAACTGTCCGCCGCGCTGGCCGGCACCGCGCTGCTGCCCGAAACGGGTGCGTTCGCCGCCGGCGGCGATGCCGCGCGCCGCACGGTGATCATCGATACCGACCCGGGGCAGGACGACGCCATCGCGATCCTGTTCGCGCTCGGCGCGCAGGACCGGCTCGACGTGCGCGCGCTGACCGCCGTCGCGGGCAACGTGCCGCTCGACCTGACCGAACGCAATGCGCGAATCATCCGCGACTGGGCCGGCCGCACGAAGACGCTGCCCGTCTACGCGGGCTGCCCGCGCCCGCTCGTGCGCGAGCTCGTGACGGCCGCGAACGTGCACGGCAAGACGGGGCTCGAAGGCGTCGAACTGCACGAGCCGCGCGCGCCGCTCGCGACCGGCCACGCGGTGTCGTACCTCGTCGATACGCTGAGCCGCGCGGCGCCGAACAGCGTGACGCTGTGCGCGCTCGGCCCGCTGACGAACATCGCGACCGCGCTGGTCGAAGCGCCGCAGATTCGCGGCGCGCTGCGCGAAATCGTGCTGATGGGCGGCGCGTTCTTCGAGCGCGGCAACATCACGCCGGCCGCCGAGTTCAATATCTACGTCGATCCGCAGGCGGCAGAAGTGGTGTTCGGCAGCGGCGTGCCGATCGTCGTGCTGCCGCGCGACGTCGCGGTGAAGGCGCCGATCACACCGGCGCGCGTTGCGCCGTTTCGCGCGCTCGGCAACCGCTGCGGCGCGATCGTCGCGGACATCATGACGGCCGAGCTCGCGTACAACAAGAAGCGGCGCGGCGTCGACGACGCGCCGATGTACGACCCGACCGCGGTCGGCTATCTCGTCGATCCGACGATGTTCAACGGACGCAAGGTGAATGTCGTCGTCGAGACGACCGGGCAGTGGACGCTCGGCGAGACGATCGTCGACTGGAACGGGCGCAGCGGCCGGGCGGCGAACGCGACATGGATCAACGAGGTCGACGCGGACCGCTTCTACGCGGCGCTGGTCGAGCGCATCGCGAAGCTGCCCTGAGCGCGTGACGTCGCGCGGCGAACGGAATCAGATGTGCTTGGCGATCCACTCGCGGCACGCGCGCACGTGCGGGCCGCGATCGTCGGCGGCGAGCGAGATCAGCGAGATCGCGCGCGTGACGCGCGGTTTGTCGACGCGCAGCGCGACGAGTTCGGGATCGTGCAGATGCATCGTGTAGAGGCTCGGCAGCACGGCGGTCGCGAGGCCGTTGCGCGCGAGCGCGTAGAGCGGCTCGGTGTATTCCATCCGGTACGTGACGTTCAGGCGCAGCTTCTCGGCGCCGCCGGTGCGATGCAGCGATTCGCTGACGCTGCCGCGCACGAACACGGCCAGTTCGCGATCGACGAGCTTCGCCCACGTAACGCTCTTCGCGCGGGCAAGCGGATCGTCGTGCCGCACGACGATCACGATCTCGTCCTCGAACAGTTGCCGGTAGCGCAGCGTGCCGTCGTCGCTGTCCGGTTCGCGCACGCCGATGCCGAGATCGGCGACGCCGTCGCGCACCGCTTCGACGAGTGCGCTGTTCGGCAGGTCGGTGAGCGTGAAGCGCAGCGTCGGATGCGTGCCGCGCAGCGTGTTGAGTGCGGGCAGCAGGCGGCCCGCGACCGACGGGATGAACGCGATCCGCACGGTCTGGATGCGTTCGCCGATGAGCCGCGTCATGTCGTCGAAGGTGCCGCGCGCCTGGTTGAGCAGGCGTTCGGCGAGCGGCAGCACGGCTTCGCCCGCGGACGTCAGCGTGAGCCGGTGCGCGGAACGCGCGAACAGGCGCCCGCCGAGCAGGAACTCGATCTGGCGGATCGACGCGGTGAGCGCGGGCTGCGTGAGCGACAGCGCCTGCGCGGCCTGCGTGAAGCTGCGTGCATGGGCGAGCACGACGAAGTGCTGGACCTGCCGCAGCGTGAGCGCGGGCAGCAGCGACGAGCGGTCGGACGACATCGGGCAATAACGGTCGGGGTGCGGTACGCGGCAGTATAAGACCGCGCTGCATGAATCGGCACAGGACAATATTCGGAATCACAGGAGAACCACCATGTCAGCGACTGACACGATGCCGGCGCGAGCGCCGGCCAACTGGCTCGAACGCCGCTTCGCGCTCGCCGCGCGCGGCACGAGCGTGCGCACCGAGACGATCGCGGGCGTCACGTCGTTTCTCGCGGCCGCATACCTGCTCGTCGTGATCCCGTCGCTGCTCGCGACAGGCGGCATGGAGCGCGGCGCGGCGACGACCGCGACGATCGTCGTGTTCGTGCTGTTCACCACGCTGATGGGGCTCTATGCGAACCTGCCGTTCCTCGTCGGCCCCGGCATCGGCGGCTCGGTGATCGTCGGCGTGACGCTCGCGACGACGGAACACGTCGGCTGGCAGACGGGCCTCGGCATCGCGTGCGTGTCGGGCGTGCTGTTCTTCCTGCTGACGATCCTCGGCGCGCGCGGCGTCGTGGTGCGGCTGATTCCGGTGCAGATCAAGCTCGGGCTCGGCGCGTCGATCGGGCTGTTCGTGACGATGCTCGGGCTGCGCAATGCGGGGATGGTCGTCGCGAACGCGAAGACCAACGCGTTCGCGCTCGGCGACTTCTCGCGGCCGGGCGCGCTCGTCGCGCTGATCGGCCTGGCGGTTGCGGTCGTGCTGCAGGCGCGCAAGGTGCCCGGCGCGATCCTGATCGCGATCCTCGCCGCGGCTGCGGCCGGCGTGCCGCTCGGCGTCACGCACCTGCCCGCGTCGTTCGTGTCGCTGCCGCACAGCATCGCGCCGATCGCGTTCAAGCTCGATATCGGCAGCGCGTTGAGCCTGGCGGCTGCACCTTACCTGTTCGCGTTCTTCGCGGCGGAATTCTTCTCGACGCTCGGCACCGCGCTCGCGGTCGGCGCGAAGGCGAACCTGCTCGACGAGCACGGCAACCTGCCGGACATCAACCGGCCGTTCCTCGTCGATTCGCTCGCCGCGACGATCGGGCCCGTGTTCGGCATCCCCGCGTTGACCGCGCTGATCGAATCGGCGGCGGGCGTCGAGGCCGGCGGCCGCAGCGGGCTGTCGTCGCTGGCCGCGGCCGTGCTGTTCGCCGCGATGCTGCTGTTCGTGCCGGTCGCGCTCGCGATCCCGAAGGAGGCAACCGCACCGGCGCTGATCCTGATCGGGCTGTCGATGTTCGCGACGATCCGCCATACGCATTTCGACGACTTCACCGATGCGCTGCCCGTGATGTCGATGGTGCTGCTCACGCTGATGTCGAACAGCTTCGGCACCGGCATCGCGGGCGGGCTGCTGTGCTACGTGCTGGTCAAGCTGCTGGCCGGCCGCTGGCGCGACGTGTCGTGGGGGCTCGTCGTGCTCGCGATTCCGCTCGGCTATTACTTCTGGACTGTCGTGAAGCCGCACTGAGAGACGGCTTTCGCGACGCAACCGCAATACCCAAAGAGAAAGACATGAAGGGAACACCAGGCAACGTCCCGGCCGCGCGCACGGGCATCGAGATCACGCCGGCCCATCGGGCCTTCTTCCACGCGCTGCCGAAGGTCGAGCTGCATTGCCACCTGCTCGGCGCGGTGCGGCACGACACGTTCGTCGCGCTCGCGGAACGCAGCGGTGCACCGATCGAGCGCGCGGAGATCGATGTGTTCTATGCGCGCGGCGACAAGCCGGTCGGCGTGCTGCACGTGCTGCGCGCGCTCGACAAGTATCTGCTTACACAGCCCGACGATCTGCGAAGGATTGCATACGAGTATCTGGAGGATGCGGCCGCACACAACGTGCGGCATGCGGAATTCTTCTGGAATCCGACCGGCACGGTGCGCGTATCGGGCATCGCGTATGCGGACGCGCAAGCTGCGATCGTGACGGCGATCCGCGATGCCGCGCGTGATTTCGGGATCGGCGCACGCCTGATCCCGAGCATCGACCGCGAGCAGGATTCCGATGAGGCCGTCGCGATCGTCGAGTGGATGAAGGCGAATCGCGCGGATGAAGTGGCGGGGCTCGGGATCGACTATCGCGAGAACGACCGGCCGCCGGAACTGTTCTGGAAGGCGTATCGCAACGCGCGTGAGGCCGGTTTCTGCACGACCGCGCATGCGGGCGAGTTCGGGATGCCGTGGCGCAACGTCGAGACGGCCGTCGATCTGCTGCAGGTCGACCGCGTCGATCACGGTTATACGATCGTCGATAACCCCGAGCTGTGCGCGCGCTATGCGGAACGCGGGATCGTCTTCACCGTCGTGCCGACGAATTCATACTATCTGCGCACACTGCCGCCGGAGCAATGGGCGGAGCTGCATCCGATGCGCAAGATGCCGGGCCTCGGGCTGAAGATCCATCCGAATACCGACGATCCGACGCTGCACAAGGTCAACCCGAGCGAGGCGTGGGAGCTGATGTTCAGCCATTTCGGCTTCACCGTTGCCGAGCTGAAGCAGTTCATGCTGAACGGGATCGACGGCGCGTGGGTGGACGACGCGACGAAGGCAACGTGGCGTGCGGCGTGGGCGCCGGAGTTCGATGTGCTGGCCGCCACTATCGCGGCGGGCTGAGCGCAGTTGTATGTATATGTTCCGCCGACGGCATGCTCAGCGGAACAGCTTCAGCCAGTCGAACAGGCCGGGATGCGGGCGCCGCCTCGGCGCCGGCGCCGGTGCGCTGCGCGGCCGGAAGTCGGGCGAGAACTGCGCATGCGGATCGATCGCACGCGCGCGCAGCGCCGCATCGTAGAAACTGCCGACGATCGGCAGCGCGCTGTGCGCGCCCGCACCCCAGTAGTCGCTGCGAAGCGTCACGCTGCCGTCGTCGAAGCCGACCCATGCGCCGGCCACCAGTTGCGGATGCATCAGGATGAACCAGCCGTCCGTGTTGTCCTGCGTCGTGCCGGTCTTGCCGGCGACATCCACGCGAATCCCGTAGCGCGAACGGATGTCGGCGCCGGTGCCGCGATCGACGACATCGCGCATCACGTCGACGAGCGTCTGCGCGGCAGGCGCCGGCAACGCGCGTTCGGGCGGCGCGCTGCCGAATGCGGCGAGCACCTTGCCGTCGCGATCCTCGATGCGCGTGATCGCCTGCGGCGCGACGTACACGCCGCGGTTCGCGATCGTGCCGTACGCGGACACCATCTCCTTCAGCGTGACGGGGCTCGTGCCGAGCGCGAGCGACGGCACCGCGTCGAGCGGACTGTCGCGCACGCCCATTGCGCGCGCGAGCTGCGCGACCTTCGCGGCGCCTTCCTGCTGCATCACCTGCGCGGTGATGCGATTGCGCGACAGCGCGAGCGCGTCGCGCAGCGTCATCGGCTCGCCCGTCGGCGGCTCCTCGTCGGTCGGGCGCCAGACCGCGCGGCCGTCGATCGGAATCGCGACCGGGCGGTCGATGAACGTATCGCCCGGCCGCATGCCGTCCGCGAACGCGGCGCCATAGACGAACGGCTTGAACGTCGAGCCCGGCTGGCGCCGCGCCTGCGCGACGTGATCGAACGGCTCGCTGCCGAAATCGGGACTGCCGACCCATGCCCTGATCGCACCGTTGCGCGGATCGATCGCGACGAAGCCGGCCTGCACCTGCGTCTTGCGTTCGCACAGCGCATGCATGAACTCGCGATTTGCGCCGAGTTGCTTCAGCGCCGCCGCATCCGCGAGCCCCGCGTCGCGGGCGCTGCGATAGTCGGGTGTCTGGCGGATGAAGCCGCGGAACAGGTCGTTGCGCAGCCCGCAGCCGGACGGGCCGCGCCATGCGCTGTCGGCGATCGCCTGCAGCCGCTCGGTCTGCTGCGTCAGCGCCTGCGTCGCCATGTCCTGCAGCCGCGCATCGAGCGTCGTACGCACGACGAGGCCATCCGAGTAGAGGTCGTAGTTGTTGCGGTCGGCCCACGCGATCAGCCACTTGCGAAGCTGCACCGCGAAGTGCGGCGCGAGGCCGGGCTGCGCCGTCTGCGGCTCGAAGTCGACGCGCAGCGGCTGGCGCTGCAATTTCGCGAGCTGCCGCGGCGACAGCATGCCCATCGTCGCCATCCGGTCGAGCACGATGTTGCGCCGCTGTACCGCGCGTTCCGGATTCAGCACCGGGTTGTAGTAGCTGTTGCCCTTCAGCATCCCGACGAGCGTCGCGCTTTCGGCGATGTCGAGCTGGTTCGCCGATTTGCCGAAGTAGGTGCGCGCGGCCATTTCGACGCCGAACGCGTTGTACAGGAACGGCACGGTATTCAGGTAGGTTTCGAGGATCTCGTCCTTGCTGTACACCGTCTCGATCTTGAACGCGGTGATCAGCTCCTTCACCTTGCGCGTGAGCGTCAGCGAGCGGCCGACTTCGTCCGGGTACAGGTTGCGCGCGAGCTGCTGGGTGATCGTCGAGCCGCCCTGGCGCGCGCCCGAGAACGTATGCAGCCCGGCCGCGATCGTGCGGCGCCAGTCGATGCCGTGATGCGCGTAGAAGCGGTGATCCTCGGTCGCGATCAGCGCGTCGACCATGTGCGGCGAGATCTGCTTGAGCGGCACCCATTCGCGGTTGACGGGCCGGAACTCGGCGATCAGCTCGCCGTCGGCGGACAGCACGCGCGCGGGGCGATCGATGCGTGCCTTGCGGATGTCGCCGATGCTCGGCGTGAACGGGACGAACGCAAGCAGGACCAGCAGGCCCAGCACCGGTATCGCGGCGAGCGTCAGTGCCACGCCACGCCGCGTCGGATGACGCAGGCGATGCAGCACGCCGGCGCACAGCGCGCGGGTGCGCGAACGGCAGGCGGCGGCGAGCGGCGCGACACGGGCGCGGCAACGGAGCCACGCGTCTCGAAGAAACGGCACGAAGCGATTCACGGCGGCAGGGGCGTGGACGGAAGAGGCGCGATCCTAGCAAACGGCGCACGCTTGCCGGCGGCCGAAACGGCTGTTTGCTTGCAGGATTTACAGACGATTACGTTTGTTGCCTGCGGACAACCTTTTGCGGCGCGACCGGCCGCGATTCTTCCGACGAAACCACGTCCGCGAGCCGCTGCGCGGCCGCCTCCATCTGCGCACGGCCGAACCCGCCGAAGCCGAGCACGAGCCCCGGGCGGGCCGTGCCCGGCGCGAACATCGGCGACACCGCGCGCACCGCGACGCCGGCCTGCGCCGCGCGCGCGACCACGTCGAGATCGTCGATCCCTTCGGCGAGCCACAGCACGACGTGCATCCCCTGGTCGCCCGGCTGCACCCATGCGCGTTCGCGCGGCAGCCGCGCGCCGAGCGTGTCGATCAGCAGCGCGCGCTGCTCCGCGTACACGCCGCGCACGCGGCGGATGTGGCGGTCGAGATGGCCTTCCGCGATGAACGCGGCCAGCACGTGCTGGTCGGCGGTCGGTGCATGGCGATCCATCAGCACGCGCGCGCCGCAGAACGCGGGCACGAGATCGTCGGGTGCGATCACGTAGCCGAGCCGCAGCGACGGAAACAGGATCTTGCTGAACGTGCCGAGATAGATCACGCGGTCGGGCGCGAGCCCCTGCAGCGACGGGAACGGATAGCCTTCGTAGCGCAGCTCGCTGTCGTAGTCGTCCTCGACCACCCATGCGTGATGCGTGCGCGCCCACGCAAGCAGCGCGTTGCGCCGCGCCATGCTCAGCGGCATGCCGAGCGGGTACTGGTGCGACGGCGTGACGAATGCGGCCCGCGCATGCGGCGCCAGGCGGATGCCCGCGTCGACGTCGATGCCGTCGGCGTCGACCGGCACGCGGACCATCGCGTCGCGTCGCCCGGTGCTTTCGAGCAGCGCGGTGATGCCGCGATAGGCCGGATTCTCGACCCACGCCTGGTCGTCCGCACCGAGCAGCACCTGGCTCGCGAGATGCAGCCCCTGCTGCGTGCCGCTCGTGATCACGACCTGGTCGGCCGTGCAGCGCACCGAGCGCGACCGGCGCACGTAGCCGGCGATCGCTTCGCGCAGCGGCAGCGCGCCTTGCGGATCGGCATAACCGGACGGCGCGCCGGCGCCGCGCGCGCGCAGGCGGTTGCCGAGCCGGCGCCAGATGTCGTCGGGCGCGGTGAGGCCGACCGGCACCGAGATCGCGAACGGCATGGCCGGCAGCGGAAGGAATTCGCGGGCGATCCGCGCGAAGGTGGCGGCCGGCTCCGGCAGCCCGGCGTGGGCCGGGCGCCTGCGTTGGGCGGGCGGTTCGGGCTCGTCGACGGGCGGCGGCTCGGCGAGTGCGTGCGCGACCCGCGTGCCCGCGCCGCCGCGCGATTCGAGGAAGCCTTCGGCGACCAGCTGCGCATACGCGTCGACGACGGTGCCGCGCGCGACCTGCAGCGCGGCCGCCAGCAGCCGCGTGGATGGCAGCGTATCGCCCGGACGGACATCGCCGCGGCGCACGGCGTCGCGCAGCGCCTGCGCGAGCTGGCGGCTCAGGTCGCCGGCCGCGCGGTCGAGCGCGCCGAGCGACGGGATTTCGATGTTCCGGGCCGTTCTTGCCATGATTCTGGTCTGCTGAAAATGTTCCAAACCGGCTCTACAGCATAAACCAGTTTGGGGTAACAATTTGCGCAAGACGGGCCAGCGCCCGAGCCATTTCAACCGCCGCACGACCGTGGAGCCGACATGTACGTCCCCGCCGATTTCAACGAGCCCAACCCCGACGCATTGCGCGAACTGATCGTGCAGCATCCGTTCGGCAGCCTGATCACGCACGGGAAGAGCGGACTCGACGCGAACCACATCCCGTTCGAGCTGCTGCCGGGCGACGGCGGGCTCGGCGAGCTGCATGCGCACGTCGCGCGCGCGAATCCGGTCTGGCAGGACGTTGCGAACGGTGACGAGGTGCTCGTGATCTTCCGCGCCGGCGACGCGTACATCTCGCCGAACTGGTATCCGAGCAAGCACGTCGCGCACCGCCAGGTGCCGACCTGGAACTACGTGGTCGTGCATGCGCACGGCCGCATCACGGTGCGCGACGACGAGAAGTTCGTGCGCAGCGTGGTCGCGCGGCTGACGCGCACGCACGAAGCGTCGCAGCCGGTACCGTGGAAGATGGGCGACGCGCCGGCCGATTATCTCGACACGATGCTGCAGGCGATCGTCGGGCTGCAGATCGAGATCACGCGGCTCGTCGGCAAGCGCAAGCTCGGGCAGAACAAGGCGGCCGAGGATATCCGCGGCGCCGGCGACGCGCTGATCGCGGACGGGAAGCTTGCGATCGGGGAAGCGATGCTGATGGAAATCGAGCGCAAGGTTAAATAGCGCTGCGGCCGTAAAGTGAACCAGGATCGCCAACAAGGTCACGGCGGCGCACGAGACGGCCCATCTGCGCCAATGCCATTGTTTGTATGACAAGGCATTGAGTGCGGCAAAGACAATCGACGGCGATAGGAGAATCAGAAAGCATTGTTGAGAATAAGTCGTATGAACGGAAATCCATGCAACGAGCCCCTCAAAAAAAAACCATCCGGTGATGTCGGCAGCCGTTTCATTTGGCCTCTATGGGGCGAATGGTTAGGCGCTAGGGCCTAGCATGGGCATCACATAGGTCGCAAGGTGAAACAGAACCGCCAACAAGGTCACGGCGGCGAACGAGACGGTCCATTTGCGCTGAGACCATCGTTTGTAAGAAAAGGCATTGAGTGCGGCAAAGACAATCGATGGCCATAAGAGAATAAATAGCATCGTCGCGACTAGCCCGGCGTGAGATCCACAGGGTTCTCCACAACCGGCTGAAGGGGACGATGGTTTGGGCCAATTGATTCGATTGAAAATATAGAACGATGCCCCCGTGACGAGTAGACCCCATACGAAACCTAGAGCAACGAAAGCTATGCGCTTCATTTCACTTCCCAAAATAAAATTTCCTTGGATTCCCCTAGATCAGATATCCGATTCTCGATTCGGCCACGAAACCATGACATTGGATCTGGCATTGTTTGTCTGCCAAGGCGAAACCGCCAAAATGAAGCAAAAGACGGAGTAAGCGTATCTTTGTTCCACAAATCAATATGGCCGCCGCTCAATGCACCGGCGGAGTCGCCTTCCTGCCGCCAATAGCCGAAAAAGTAGATGATGCCGGTTCGACCTTTTACCTTGTCTTGCCATTCCTGACCGGTGATGTTTTCAGGTTTACCCATACCTAGAAACGGACGAAGCTTCAACCATTCGGCCAGTTCGTAAGCGCGGGTCGCGGTCGCCTTTCCATTCAGAATCAAACGGCCGAGCGTCTTCTTGTCAGGCATCGGTTTTAACACATTTTGCGAAAACGACTTCATGTCGCTACCAATGCTGTGAAACGTGACGCTCATGCGAATGGCGCATTGGTTCTCATACTCGCCAGTGGGGTCGTTGTATGGGTCTTTAGTCGGGTACGCGTTCCAAAGCTCCTGAAAGGATAGCGCTTTGAGTTGTACGGGCTTCTTTGATTTCGGTGTGTCGATCGTGCGGACCTTCGTGGCGGGATTAGGCATGCCTTACCCCTCCGTGTTGTTTGGCAATGGCCTCGTCTCCCCAATAGACGGTGAACTCTCCTGAGGCATCACCGGTATGGATGCGTGGTAGCTCGCCGCTCGCATCGAGCACGCCTGAATGTACGCGTCCGTCCGCAGTCTCGATGTAGTACGGATAGCCTTCTGGCCTGACAATAGCACCGCTGGCCACCGTCGCCGCGACTTGCTGGTGAAATGCGCCTTTCCTGATCGATGCGACGCCTCCCGTTGTCGTGCGACTCGAAACAACTTCTCCGAGGCCCTTTAGCCCGTCACTGCACCACGCCTCACCGGCAAGTAATGCAACGATGCGAGGTGGAGTCGAGCAGCCACACAGGACGACATCGTCGTCTAGCGCTACTTCTCCCCGGAACTTGAGTCGATATGGGCCGCCTGCTTTCGCGATGGTGCCGATGCTTTGGCATGCGGGGCAGAATGCACTACCCCCAATCAGGGCTGCTTGATGGCCGTGCACGAGGAATCGCGGGCCGTCGTATGGGCTAATTGTCCCGCCGCTTGAAAGACTATCGCCAACAACGGCAATTCTTCTATTCATTGTTCGGCCCTCTCGGAAAGCAGTAATCGTAGCTGCGCGGCGCTATAACGTATCTTGATATTGATAGGATGGGTTGAGATGGAACGTTGCAGCCATCAACTGTTGCGGACAAAACATCATGCTGCGATCGCCGAATCGGTTTCCGCCGGCTGCTGGTACCCTCTATTGCGTCCGTTTCTCCCCTGTCGCCGCCTGCGCGAGCGCACCGCGGATCGCCGCCTCGGTCTTGTCGTACCCGCCTTCGCCATAACGCGTATAGACGACCTTGCCGTTCGCATCGATCAGGTACAGCGCGGGCCAATACTGATTCCCGTACGCGCGCCACGTGTCGTAGCGGTTGTCCTGCGCGACCGGGTACTGGATGCCGAAGCGCTTGATCGCATCGGCGACGTTGCCCGCGTCGCGCTCGAACGGATATTCGGGCGTATGCACGCCGACCACCACGAGCCCCTGGTCGCGATATTTCCGGTACCAGTCGTTCACGTACGGAATCGTATGAATGCAGTTGATGCACGAGTACGTCCAGAAATCGACCAGCACGACCTTGCCGCGCAACTGGTCGAGCTTGAGCGGCGTGCTGTTGTGCCAGCGGTCGATGCCGGTGAAATCGGGTGCCGGCGTGCCGGTCAGCGAGGTCGTCATGCCCGCGTCGTCGCGGGTGCCGGCGAAGGCGGCGAGCCCGGCCGTGGCGGCGAGGGCGATGACGAGGGTGGCGGTCTTGAGGCGGGGCAGCATGGCGTTCTCCTGATCGGGAGGCCGCCGCTCGGAGCGGCGGCCGGACGGGTTTCGACAGGCCCCATTAGGCTGCGCCGACGTATCCGAGATATGTCCGGCAAGCCGCGCGTGTGCAATGTTGTGTGTCGTCACGGCGGCGCGATACATTGGGATACAAACACATGCCCGCCGTGCGGTATAAAAGCGGACAACACCTGCCGAACTACCCGACACCGACTCATGGACAAGATCGACCACGTGCTGATCGTCGACGACGATCGCGCGATCCGCGAACTGATCGCGGGCTACCTGGAGAAGAACGGCATGCGCGTGTCGCTGGCCGCGAACGGCCGCGAGATGCGCAACGCGCTGGACGACGGCGCGCCCGACCTTATCGTGCTCGACCTGATGCTGCCGGGCGAGGACGGCCTGACGCTGTGCCGCGACCTGCGCGCCGGCAAGTTCCGCACGGTGCCCGTGCTGATGCTGACCGCGCGCGGTGAGGAAACCGACCGCATCATCGGCCTCGAGATGGGCGCCGACGACTACCTGGCCAAGCCGTTCGCGGTGCGCGAGCTGCTCGCGCGGATTCGCTCGGTGCTGCGCCGCGCGCGCATGCTGCCGCCCGGCATGCAGGTGACGGAAACGGCCGAGCTGCTCGCGTTCGGCGAATGGCGGCTCGACACGACGGGGCGCCACCTGCTCGACGCCGAAGGCACGCTGGTCGCGCTGAGCGGCGCCGAATACCGGCTGCTGCGCGTGTTCCTCGACCATCCGCAGCGCGTGCTGACGCGCGACCAGCTGCTCAACCTCACGCAGGGGCGGCAGTCCGACCCGTTCGACCGGTCGATCGACCTGCTCGTGAGCCGGCTGCGCCAGCGGCTGCGCGACGGTGCGCGCGAACCGCGCTACATCAAGACGCTGCGCAACGAGGGCTACGTGTTCTCGTCGGCCGTGACCGCCGTCGACGGTACGTCATGAGCGCGCGCACGCTGCGGCACTGGCCGCGCTCGCTGTTCGCGCGGCTCGCGCTGATCCTGTGCGTGGGCCTCGCGCTCGCGCAGACGCTGTCGTTCTGGCTCACGGTGACCGAGCGCGACCAGGCGACCACCAACCTGATGATGGGCTACATCGAGCGCGAGGTCGCGAGCTCGGTCGCGCTGCTCGACCACCTGCCGCCCGCCGAGCGCGCCGCGTGGCTGCCGCGCCTCGCGCGGCGCAGCTATACGTTCATCCTCGGGCCCGGCGAAACGGGCACGCCGCCGGAAGCGCGGCTGTCGGCGCGCGTCGAGCGGTCGATTTCCGACGGCATCGGCGGCGACTACCCGCTGACCGCGAACGCGCTCCCCGGCGACCGCGAACATCTGCAGGTGCACCTGCGGCTGACCGACGGGTCGCCGCTGACGATCGACATTCATCCGATGTCGACGGTGCCGCTGTCGGGCTGGCTGCCGGTCGTGCTCGTGCTGCAGCTCGCGGTGCTGGCCGCGTGCTGCTGGCTCGCGGTGCGGCTCGCGACGCGTCCGCTCAAGCAGCTCGCGCAGGCCGCCGACGCGCTCGGCCCCGACCTGAAGGGCGAACGCCTGAACGAAGACGGGCCGTCCGAGGTCGCACGCGCCGCGCGTGCGTTCAACGCGATGCAGGACCGCATCGCGCAGTACATGGCCGAACGCATGCAGATCCTCGCGTCGATCTCGCACGACCTGCAGACGCCGATCACGCGGATGCGGCTGCGTGTCGACGTGATGGACGACGACGTGCAGGGCACGAAGCTGCGCCAGGACCTGATCGAGATGGAGCATCTGGTGAAGGAGGGCGTCGCGTATGCACGGACGCTGCACGGCACCGAGGAAGCCGCGCGCCGCATCGATCTCGACGCGCTGCTCGACAGCATCGTGTACGACTACACGGATGCGGGGCAGGACGTCGCACTGCACAGCCGCGCGCCGCTCGCGCTCGTCACGCGGCCGAAGGCGCTGCGCCGCATCGTCGGCAACCTCGTCGACAACGCGCTGAAGTTCGCGGGCGCGGCCGAGATCGACGTGCACGCCGCGCCGGATGGCGGCGCGGTCATCGCCGTGCTCGATCGCGGGCCCGGCATTCCGGACGATCAGCTCGACGCGGTGTTCGAGCCGTTCCGGCGCGTGGAGACGTCGCGCAATCGCGAGACGGGCGGCACGGGGCTCGGTCTTGCGATCGCGCGGCAACTGGCGCTCGCGATGGGCGGCACGCTCACGCTGAACAACCGGCCGGACGGCGGCGGGCTGGAGGCGAGGCTGACGCTGAGGAATGCGGGGTGATGTGAGACGGCGCGGGCATGTCAGCACCGGCCGGTGCGCAGCGCGACGGTCCAGTCGTCGCGCCCGCGCGATGCCGCGGTGGCGGCGGCCGTGTGCCAGTCGTATTCGACCGCGTGGAATTCGACGTTCCAGCCGGCCGCCGTGCGCGACACCATCGCGTAGCGCGCATGCGGCGAGCCCGTCTCGATCCGGTGCGGATGCGGCCGGTCGTCCGTGTACGCCTGCAGCCCGACGCTGCCCGGGTTGACGATCAGCCGGCCGTCGGCAAGCTTCGCGGTGCGCGGCACATGCGTGTGGCCGCACAGGATCAGCGATGCCGGTGCGTCGCCCGCGCGCTGCGCGATCTCGTCGGGCGTGGCCGCGCGGCAGCCGTCGGGCGTGACCGTTTCGAGGAAATAGACGAGGTCGCTGGCCGGCGTGCCGTGCACCATCAGCACGTCGTCGTCGAGCGTCACGCGTTCGGGCAGCGCGGCGATCCAGTCGAGATGGTCGGCGCGCAGCGTGTCGCGCGCCCAGCGATCCGACAGCCCCATCGACTCGCGATCGTCGGCGAGCAGTTGCCGTTCGTGATTGCCCTTGACGGTCGGCAGGTCGAGCGCGATCAGGCGGTCGGCCGTTTCGGCCGGATGGAGCGCGCCCGACACGATGTCGCCGAGATTGACGATCACGTCGGCGCCGCGGCGGCGGACGTCGTCGAGCACAGCGTCGAGCGCGGCGAGATTGCCGTGGATGTCGGAGAGCGCGGCGATTTTCATGGCGGACCGTCGAGGCAGGGAACGGCGATTGTCGCCAATTCGGCGCGGGCCGGTCAATCGCATCCGCGGTGAGGCCCGGTGCGATGCGTCAGTCAGTCAGTCAGTCAGTCGGTCGCGAGCCGCGCGTACATCGCGAAATCGCCCGGCGTGCCGCGCACCATCCGGTACGCGCGCAGCAGCCCTTCGTAGCGGTAGCCGCACTTCTGCAGCACGCGCGCGGAGCCGGCGTTGCTGGTCAGCACGACGCCCTGGACGCGCATGAAACCGCCATCGGCGAATGCCCACGCGGTGACGGCTTCGCACACTGCACTCGCGATTCCGCGCCCCCAGTGCGCCGGCGCAAGGTCGTACGCGATTTCCGCCGAGCGGTTCGCGGTGGACACCGTATGCAGCCCGATCGTGCCGGCGAGCGCGCCCGATGCGGTGTCGACGATCGCAAGACGCCGGATCGAATCGGGGTCGGCCGATTCGACGTTGTCGAACAGCGGCAGCAGATCGTCGCGCGAGCGCAGGTTCCAGCTCGTGTGGCGGATCACGTCGGGGTTCGACAGGTACGCATACCACGCGCCGAGATCCGCGCGTTCGAGCTGCCTGAGCGACAGGCCCGGAAAGCCGGAGCGGGGCGGCGCATCGACTCTCATCGGAACCCGCTCCTACGCGGCATGACGCCGGTACAGCGCCAGCGACCCGGCAAGCGCGAGCAGCATCGCGCCGCACGTGCGTTCGAGCCACAGCGCGCCCGAGCGCTTCAGCAGCCGCACCGCGCGTGCGCCGAGCAGCGCATAGCCGAACATCACCGCCCCGTCGAGCAGCGCGAACGTGACCGCGAGCGCGACGTATTGCGGCGCGAGCGGCGCGGACGGATCGAGGAACTGCGGCAGGAACGCGGAGAAGAACAGATAGCCCTTCGGGTTCGTCACCGCGGTCAGGAAGCTCTTCGCGAAGATCGACGCGTTGCGCCCGGGCGCCGCGCTGCCATGCGCGGCGGCGACGTCGAGCGAACCCTTCGACGTCAGCAGCCGGATGCCGACATACGCGAGGTATGCGGCGCCGAGCCACTTCACCACCGAGAACCAGAACGCCGACGCCATCAGCAGCGCACCGAGGCCGAGCGCGACCGCGACGATCAGCACGAAGTCGGACAGCATCGCGCCGGCGAAGCCGTAGGCCGCGCGGCGCACGCCGTAGCGCGAGCCGTTGGTCAGCGCGAGCAGCACGGTCGGGCCGGGTGTCGCGATGCCGACGAACGCGACGGCGGCGAAGATCAGCAGGGTCGTTTCATTCATGAAGGAACTCCCGATGGATGGCGCGCGTTCGATTATCGGGGGCGTGCGCCCGTGCTGTACAGGCACGGCGATCGTGTGCCTGGCCGTGTTTTCGACTATCTCGATTTTGGCAAGAAACTGTTTTCATTATTGCGCTTTAGTCTGGGACCGGTTCCAACTACCATGGCGGCCGCAGCGGGCCTGCCCGCCGCGACGCCGCGCGCGGACGCCGCCGGCCTCGCACTGCCGGCGGATCTCGCCGCCCGCGCGCTACTCGCAACATCAAGCCAGAACAACGGGTTCACCGCCCGGAGACACAGAACCATGAACAAGCAACTGATCGCAGCACCGCTGCTGCTCTCGCTCGCGGGCATCGCTTCCGCGCAAAGCTCCGTCACGCTGTACGGCATCGTCGACGCGGGCGTGACCTATCGCAGCAACGAACGGGTCGGCTCGGCCGGCGCGTACACCGGGCATTCGAGCGTCGGGCTCACGACCGGCAACCTGTCCGGCAGCCGCTGGGGCATCAAGGGTTCCGAGGATCTCGGCGGCGGGATGCGCGCGCTGTTCGTCCTCGAGAACGGTTTCGACATCGCCAACGGCACGTCGGGCCAGGGCGGCCGCCAGTTCGGCCGGCAGGCGTTCGTCGGCATCGGCAGCGACCGCTACGGCTCGGTCACGCTCGGCCGGCAGTACACGTCGCTCGACGACTTCGTGAGCCCGGTCGGCCCGTCGTCGTTCATCGGCGGGTTCGGCGCACACCCGGGCGACATCGACGATCTCGACCAGACCGCGCGCGTCGACAGCTCGATCAAGTACACGAGCGCCAACTACGCGGGCTTCACGTTCGGCGCGCTGTACGGCTTCGGCGGCCAGCCGGGCAGCATGAAGCAGCGCAACACGTGGAGCGTCGGCGCGGCATACGCGGCGGGCCCGCTGCGCGTCGGCGTCGGCTACGAGCGCTCGGACAACAGCAAGACGGGCGCGACCGACCCGACGACGGGCAAATGGCAGAGCACCGACGACGGCCTGTTCAACTCGTCGATCAACGAAGGCTATGCGAGCGCGCAGTCGCAGCAGGTCATCGCGACGGGTGCGACGTACGACTTCGGCCCGGCCGTCGTCGGCGTGAACTACAGCAACGTGCAGTACCGCAGCGGCGACCGTTCGCTGTTCGCCGGCCACGCGACGTTCAACGTCGCGGGCGTGTTCACGCGCTGGAACGTGCGGCCGCAGACGCAACTGTTCGCCGGCTACAGCTATACGCGCGGCAGCGATGTCGATGGCGTCGACGACCGCGCGCAGTATCACAACGTCACGCTCGGCGCCGTCTACGACCTGTCGAAGCGCACCAGCGTGTACCTGCTCGGCGCGTACCAGCATGCATCGGGCATGACGCTCGATGCGCTCGGCCGGCCGGTGGCCGCGACCGCGTCGGTGTCAGACAAGGCGAATGGCCATTCATCGGACTCGCGGTCGCAGGCGATCGTCAGCCTCGGGCTGCGCCAGAAGTTCTGACGCGCAGCATTCGTTGCGGCCGCAACGTCGTTCGCAGCCGGTGCGGGCGACGTTGCACGCTGGCTCCTATACTGTCGCCTCTGTTCTTCGAGGAGACGACATGACCCGAACGCTTTCTGCGCGCTGCCTGTGCGGTGCCGTCACCGTCACGCTGCGCGGCGAGCCGGCGGCGCGCGCGAACTGCCATTGCGCGACTTGCCGCGATTTCTACGGCACGCCGATGCTGTCCGCGACCGCGTGGCCGCCGGAGCAGGTTGCCGTCGACGGCACCGGCGCAACGTTCCCGCACCCGTCGAAGTCGATGTCGCGCACATGGTGCGTGTCGTGTGGCGAGATCGTGTCCGGAACGAACCGGTTCGGCATGCGAGTCGTGCCGAACAGCCTGACCGCGCGTGCGCACGGCGGGCAACTGCCGGACGACCTGCAGCCGACGATGCACCTGTTCTATCGGCAGCGCGTGATCGACGTCATCGATGCGCTGCCGAAATACCTCGACGGCTGGGACGGCCCGACGCTCGACAACGCGAACTGAACGATCGCGACCGCGTGCCGGCACGGCCGACGCGCGGCTTGTTCCGCCGCATCCTTCTTCAGCTTTCCTTTCTTTCTTCCGCCCGCCCTTCCTCCCGCCGCGTTCGCGGCACGCCCGATACGCCAGTTTGCGAAACGCCGATTGCGCCGGATAATATTTTTTCTCTTTCATTTTAATTTCGATTTGTAATCATCGAGCCTCTTTCCGGCGAAATGAAATGGCAATGCGGGCATGTCAGAAAAAATGACGCATTCGCATTGGGCGACCCGGAAGAAAATGCCGGGGAAAGGCGCCGAAATCGCGCTGCCGGCGGGTCGTTTCGGTACGGCGAGCGGGTTTGACCATCATTGACGAAAAAGCGCCGGACGGCATAAAGCACGCGGTGAATAATTCGGGATGGCGACGAATGCGCTTTTGCCTGAATCACCAATATTTCATGCGTCGCGATTTACAGTGTCGACACACGATCGTCCGGGAGTATTATTCATGTCAATGAAACAAATTCGCGCGGCATTGCTGGGAATGTGCATCGCCGTGCTGGCGCCCGCGAGTCCCGCGCAGGCGCAATACTCGACGGACTGGCTCGCGAACACGTTCGGCACGCTGGCCGCGCACGTGGGCAACGGCGCGCGCTCGATGTGGGTTGCGCCCGAGGGCGTGATCTACACGGCGTCGCGCTGGGACGAGAACGCGGGCGGCGTCGCGATCTACCAGAACGGGCAGCCGCTCGGCACGATCGGCATCCACGACGAATTCCAGGGCGGCGCGATCACCGGCAATTCGTCGTCGCTGTTCGTCGCGCTCGGCTACAACCGCACCTTCGGCAGCGGCTCGGTGGGCCGCTACAACCGCGGCACGAACCAGCGCGACCTGCGCATCCCGGTCAGTGTGTGGACGGGCGTCCAGTACGCGGACGTGATCACGGGCCTCGCGACGGCCGGCAACCTGCTGTACGTGAGCGACTTCTACGGCAACCGCGTGCGCGTCTATACGACCGACGGCGTGTGGCAGCGCGACATCGGCGTATCGGGGCCGGGCGCGCTGGCGCTCGACGCCGCCGGCAACCTGTGGGTCGCGCGCAAGAGCGCGGGCGTCGTCGCGCAGTTCAGCGCGACCGGCGCGGCGATGAACACGATCCAGATGGCGGCCGGCGCGCGGCCGGCGTCGCTGTACTTCGATGCGTCGATGGGCCAGCTGATGGTGGGCGATGAAGGGCCCGACATGAACATCAAGGTCTACAGCGGGCTCCTCGGCCTGCCGATGCAGGTCGGCACGTTCGGCGTGCAGGGCGGTTATCTCGACACGACGACGGGCATCAAGGGGCAGGTCGGCGACAAGCGCTTCACGCGCGTCGCCGCGCTCGGCAAGGATTCGGCCGGCAACCTGTACGTGCTGAACAACGCATGGGGCGGCGGCTGGGATCTCGGCCGCAACGGCAGCACCGACCTGCATTCGTACAGCCCGACGGGCGTGCTGCAATGGAAGCTGCAGGCGCTGAACTTCGAGGGGATCGCCGCGCCCGATCCGGTGACGGACGGCGCGTTCTTCTACAGCGGCAACAACGTGTACACGGGTTCGGCGGGCGGCACGTTCGTCGCGAACACGGTCGACCCGTTCACCTATCCGAAGGACCCGCGCCTCGACATGAAAGACTATCAGCGCGGCCAGCACTTCGGCCAGCTCGTGATGGTCGGCGGCAAACGGATTCTCGTCGCGACGGGCCAGAATCCGGGCAACTTCAACTTCTATTACTTCAACACGGCGAGCGGCTATATCGCGATTCCGGCCGGCTCGCTCCCGGGCAAGCCGTTCAACACGACGCTGCAGGTGACGGCCGGTTTCGCGATCGACGACAACGGCGACGTGTGGGCAGGGCTGGACGGATCCAACGCGATTTCCCGCTACCCGATGACGGGCTTCGACGCGACCGGCAAGCCGTCATGGGGCAAGCCGACGACCACGCCCGTGCCGAGCACCGTGTCGCCTGTCACGCGAATCATCTACCAGGCGGACAGCGACACGATGATCCTCGCGCAGGGCCTCGCGGGCAATTGGGACTGGACCGCGATGAACGGACACATCGAGGTCTATCACGGCTGGAAGAACGGCAACACGAGCGCGCCGAATCCGGTGATCAACCTGACGAGCGCGAACCCGAAATCGATCGCGGCGGCCGGCCACTACCTGTTCGTCGGCTACGTGCACACGGTGCCGAACATCGACGTGTTCGACCTGAACACCGGTGCGCTCGTCACCACGCTGACGAATTCGAACACGTCGGCGATGGACGTCGGCAACGACGTCGACTCGATGTACGGCGTGCGTGCATACCTGCGCTCGACCGGCGAGTACGTGATTACCAAGGACAACTACAACGGGACGAGCATCGTCGTGTATCGCTGGCGTCCGTGACCGCGCCGGCCGAGCTGGCCGGTGCGGCCTGGCGTCATGGTGCGCCGAGCACGCGGCCGTTCACGCCGAGCCCGTACATCGAGTCGGGCGAATCGTGGAACTTCGCGCGCGTGTCCTGCACGGAGCCGGTGAAGCGCGGGTCCTGCGGACGTTCGTGGCTGTCCATGAAGGTTGCGACATCCCACGCTTCCTGATCGGTCAGCGTGCCGCCGAGCCCGAGCGGCATGTTGGCCTTGATGAAGCCGGCCGCGTTGCGGATGTCGCCCATCCCCGCGCCCCAGTTGAACGAACGCGCGCCCCACAGCGCCGGGAAGGCCGGCTTGCCGCCGCTCGACTGCCCCTGGCCGTCCGCGCCGTGGCACAGCGCGCAGTGCTGCGTGTAGACGGCGGCGCCGCGCGCGTAGTCGGCTTTTTGCGCGGGCGGCGGCAGTTTCAGGAAGCCTTGCCCCGGCAGCTTCGTGCCGATCGGCGCGCCCTTCGCGAGCCAGTACGAATAGGTTTCGAGCGCGACGAGGATCGGGTCGCCGGCCGGCGGCGCCTTGCCGTTCATGCTGTATTGGAAACACCCCTGCAGGCGTTCGGCGAACGTGTTTACGTGCCCGTTCTTGCTGCGGTAGGCCGGATACAGCAGGTACGCGGCCCACATCGGGCTCGAATCGGGCCGGCGGCCCGCGTCGAGGTGGCAGCTCGCGCAGGTCAGCTTGTTGCCGACGTACTTGCCCGCGAACTCGGGCGTGTGCAGGAAGATCTGCTCGCCGAGCTTCACGGTCTTGCCGAAGCCGTCGGCGGGCATCGCGGATTCGGCGGGCGGCGTGAACGGCTTGACCGCTGTCGCCGCGGTTGTGGCCGGTGCCGGTGTGGCCATGGGTGCGGAAGCGGCGGCCGGCGCGTCCTGCGGCGCCGCCGCGAACGCGAGCGCGGGCATCCAGGCCGCACCGAGCAGTGCGGTGCGTGCGCGGCGGATCAGCGTCGTGCGGTCGATCATCGCTGGTCTCCTTGTGCGGCGCCGCCGCGCGCGTAGTAAGCGGCCACCGCGTCGATGTCGGTATCGGACAGCTTGCCGGCGATCATCGGCATCAGCGCCATCGGCCCGGGCGGGCGCGTGCCGTGTTTCCAGCCGTTCAACTGGCCGGCGATATACGCGGCAGGCTGCCCCGCGAGCGGCGGAAACGCGGTGCCGACGCCGAGGCCGCCGGGGCCGTGGCACTGCGCGCATGCGGGAAGGCCCTGCGACCAGCGCCCGCGCGTCGCGAGCCACGCGCCGGTGTTCGCGGCATCGATCGACGTGTCGTCGGCGGTGAAGACGCCGGCCGGTGCGGGCAGGCTCGCGAAGTACGCGGATACCGCGTCGCGTTCGTGCGGCGTCAGCAGTTTCGACAGCGGCTGCATGACGGGATTCTGGCGGCTGCCGTCCGCGAACGCGGCAAGCTGCGCGGACAGATACACGGCGTTCGTGCCCGCGAGGCGCGGGAAGCCGGCCGCTGGGTTGCCTTCGCCCTGGCTGCCACGGCAGCCGATGCACGCGGCGACGCCCGTCGCCGAGCCTTGTGTCGCGAGCGTCTTGCCGAGCGTCGCGTCGTCCGCGTGCGCGTGGCCGGCCAGCAGTGCCGCTGCGGCAAGCAGCAGCGGTGCGATCTGGCGTCGCCGTGTGTCGACCATATCGTTCACGTGTCCCCTCCTTGTTGTATGTCGCGTGCGCGCCGCCATGCGGTCGGGCCTTTGCCGTCAGCCTGCGTCGGGCCGGTCCTGCCCCGGCGCGAGGTGCTGCACCGGGGTTGTCGCATCGTAGCGGCCGAAGCCGTAGTGCTGGAAAATCCGGAACGCTTCCGGCGACCGGATGAACGCGAGCCACGCGCGCGCGGCTTCCGGATGCGGCGCGTCCTTCACCATCGCGCCCGCATAGATCGCCGTCGTATTCTGCGCGGCCGGAATGTCGATGTGCATCAGCGGATGCCCGACCTGCTCCTGGAACGCCGCTTCGGATTGCCACAGCACGCCGGCGTCCGCGCGCCCCTGCATCAGGAACAGCGCGGTTTCCCGATGGTGGATGTGCGTGAGCTCGGTCGTGCCGGCGCGCACCTTGTCGTCATAGACGGTGCGCGCGAGCGCGTCGCCGCCGGCCTTCGCGAGCGACGCGTGGATCTGCCGCGCGACGCCCTCGAATTCCGGGTTCGGCATCGCGAGCTTCACGTCGGGCCGCGCGAGATCGTTCAGCGACGCGATGCGCTTCGGATTGCCCGCGCGCACCATGATCGTCAACTGGTTCGTCACGTACGGCACGGCGGGGCCCGCGAGCGTGCCGTCCGCGATCAACCCGTCGATCTTGCCGAGCCCCGCGAAATACGCGTCGGGCCTGACCGTCCACGTCATGTTGCCGACGGTGATCGTGCCGCCCGCGTGGATCTGCTTCACGAGCAGGCCGGGCGGGATCGTTTCCCAGTAGATGCGGCCGCGGTATTCGGGATGGTCTTCCTCGAACTTCGCGACGAGCGGCGCCATCGCGAAGAAGTAGTTGCCGCCGACGAACAGCACGAGCTTCGGCGCGGTGAGGTCGCCGTGGAAATCGGCGAGCACGTCGACCTGCGGCACCGTGAATTCGAGGCCACGATGAATCGCGTCGTTGTTGCGGCCGTCCTGCCAGGGCGGAAAGATGGTCGTGGCGGTGGCGGTGGCGGTGGCGGCGAGCGAAAGCGCGGACGCGCAGCACAGCCACGCGGCCAGCGCGGCGCGCAGCGTGCGCCGCCGGCGGCGCGACGGCGATTGCGAGTGGATCGAGGTCATCGTGGAGCTCATTTCGCGTACGTGAAACCGGCCTGCTGCAGCTCGGGCAGCGTTCCGACCGCGCCCGGCGTGACGATCGCCGACGGGATCACGTGGTTGGTCAGGTCGGCGGCGAGCGCGTCGAGCGGCAGCTTGTCGGGATTCGCGTTCGCGCCGTCGAGCCGTTCCGCGAGTTCCCAGATCGCGTTGTGGCACGACAGGAATACGACGCCGCGCTGCCGCAGCGCGGCGATGCTGTTGTCGTGCGACGAGAAGGCGCCGTCGGGCAACGCGTGATCCTGCGCGCCCTTCGATTGCGCGGGCTTCGCGTCGAGCAGCGTGTTGGCCGGGAAGGCGGCGCCGGCCAGTTTCGCGAGGCCATATTTGTCCCACGCGGCCTGGTCGAACAGCGCGAGATGCGCGCTGCCGTGCGTGGCCGACACGACGAGGAAATCCGGATGGCCGTACGACCAGATCTGCGCGTTCAGCGAATTGCGCATCAGGTTCAGCCACGGGCCGCCGAGCTCGGTGTTGTCCCACACCTGCTTCGGGCCGCCGCGATAGCCGATCACTTCGGCGAGCGCCGCGTGATCCCACTGGTCGGGGCGATCGAGGATCATCGGCACCGTCTTGAAGTCGCGCCGTCTGGGCACGGCCGCGAGGCGGCGCGTGAGGTCGGCGAGGCGCGCCGCGGCGCCGGGCAGCAGCGCGCCGGTTTCGGGCGCCGCCGCTTGAACGTGGCGCGTGGCCGCGAGCAGTGCGGTGCCGGCCGCGAGGCCGAGTGTCTTGAGCGCGCCTCGGCGCGCATGCCGGTCGGACATGGCTTATCTCCCGGGATCGTTTTTGTGGGGGCGTGTCGCGTTGCCGTGCAGCGGCGCAGCGTCGCCATCGCGTAGCCAGTCTAGGGGCGCGCGATCGATCCCGGAAATCGCGATATCGGATGGGAGATATTCGGGGGTCCGATGATTGGGCGGGAGGGGGCGACGCCGGCTGAAGCGGCGTCGCGTTGCGAATGTCGCGCGGCGGGCGTCAGTGCGCCGCCCGTTCGCGCAGGACTTCCGACGGCCGGCTGTTGCGCACGAATACGGCTGCCAGTACGGCGCCCGTCAGCGCGATCGCGCCGGCCAGCACGAATGCGGCCGCGAACGAGCCGCTGCGTTCGACGATGAGGCCGGTCACAGCCGGCCCGATCACGCCCGACAGGCTGCCCATGCAATGCAGGAAGCCGCTCACGCCGCCGACGCGCGCCGGGTGCACGACATCCTGCACGATCGCCCAGTAGATCGCGCCGGTGACGTACAGGAAGAACAGCGACACGGACATCAGCGCGACCGCGCCTTGCGTCGACTGCACGGTGCCCGCGATCGCGACGCATGCGCCCGCTCCGAGCAGGCAGGTGACGAGCACGATCCGGCGCGACAGCAGCAGGTTGCCGGTGAGCCGGTAGAGCGCGTCCGAGATCGCGCCGCCGCATGCCAGGCCGACCGTGCCGACGAGCCAGGGCACGACGGTGGCGATGCTCATCTCCTTGATGTTCAGGTGATGCGCGCGCACGAGATAGCTCGGGAACCAGCTCAGGAAGAAGAACAGCACGTAGTTGTAGCTGAAGAACGCGACCGCGGTTGCGAGGATGCGCGGCTGGCGCACGTAGTGCGACAGCGTGCGCGCGGGCGCCGATGCGTCGTCGTCACCCGCGCGGGCGGCGGCAGGCACGTTCGGCGCGTCGTTCACCGGCGTGGCCGGACGGTCCGACGTCGACGCCATCCATAGCACGACCCACGCGAGCCCGATCGCGCAGACGATCCAGAATGCCGGCCGCCAGCCGAACTGCGCGGCCAGCAGGCCGACGATCGGCCCCGCGATCGCGCCGCCGAGCGGCGAGCCCGCACTGAGCAGCCCCATCGCGGTCGCGGCGCCATCGCGCGGCAGCCAGTTGTTGACCATCTTGTTCGCGGCCGAGCACAGCGGGCCTTCGGCCATGCCGAACAGCAGCCGTACGATCAGCAGGCTCACGAAGCCGACGGTCAGCGCGGTCATCCCGCAGAAGATCGACCAGAGCCCGACCGCCAGCACGTACACGAGCTTCGGCCCGAGCCGGTCGGACGCGAGCCCGCCGATGAAATTGAACAGCGCGTAGCCGACGAAGAACGTGCTGAACACGATGCCCATCTGCGCGGCGTCGATGCCGAGATCGGTCTGCACGATCGGCGCGACGATCGACAGCGCGACGCGGTCGAGATAGTTGATGCCATACACGATGAACAGCAGGAATACCGTGAACCATGCCTGCGACTTCTGCTTCATGTCTGTCTCCTTCGTGCCGGTGGGCCGGCCGTCATGTCTTTTCCATCGTTCGCCGCGTCGACACCGACATCGGCGGGCAGGGGCGTCACGCGGTTCGCGTCGGCGACGGCCAACCGGCCGTGCGGGCGGTCAGCGTGCGTGCAGCGGTGCGAGCAATGCGTCGGTGCCGTGCGCGCGCAGCGTCGACAGATGCGCGCCGACGCGCGCGACCAGCGCGTCGGGCCATGCGACCGGGCCGGCGAGCGCGGGACTGGCGAGCGCCGCACGCACCGCGCCGTTCGCGTCGCCGGCCGCGCCGAGCGTCGCGGCGAGCGCGGCCGCGCCCGGGTCGCTGATCGTCAGCGGCCGGCCGCAAGCGTCGCGCGCGGTGGTCAGGTAGTACAGCCAGAGCGCAAGCGCACGCTCCAGATACGGGCGCTCGACGCCCGCCGCAGCGCTTTCGGCGAGCGCGGGCAGCCAGCGCAGCGGCACCTTCTGCGTGCCGTCCATCGCGATCTGTTCGGTGCGGTGCGCGAGCGTCGGATTCCGGTAGCGCCGCACGAGCGTCGCGCAATAGTCGTGCGCGTCGAAGCCGGACGGCACGTCGACGGTCGCGAGCAGGTCGTGCGTCATCACGCCGTCGACGAACGCCGCGATCGCCGGATCGGCCATCGCCTCGGACACGGTCGCGCGGCCGCGCAACTGCCCTGCATACGCGATCGCCGAATGCGAGCCGTTCAGCAGTCGCAGCTTCATCGTTTCGTACGGCCGCACGTCGGCGACGAGGCGTGCGCCGGCGTCTTCCCAGCGCGGGCGCGGGCCGGCGAAGCGATCTTCGATCACCCATTGCGAGAACGGTTCGCAGACGATCGCGGCCGCGTCGCGCGCGCCGAGATGCGCTTGCGCCCAGTCGAGCGACTCGGGCGTGGCAGCAGGCACGATCCGGTCGACCATGCTGTTCGGGAACGCGACGTCGTCGCGGATGCGCCGCACAAGCGCGCCGTCGTCGATGCATGTCGCGTAGTCGAGCAGCAGCGCGCGCAGCGTGTCGCCGTTCGACGTCATGTTGTCGCAGCAGACGACGGTGAGCGGCGCGCCGGCCGGCCGCTGCCGGAGGCCGGCGGCGATCACGCCGAGCGCGGTGCGCGGCGTGTCGGGCGCGGCGAGGTCTGCGCGGATCGCGGGATCGTCGTCATCGAGGCCGCCGCCGGGCCGGCGGCAATAGCCTTTCTCGGTCACGGTCAGGCTGACGATCGACACGCGCGGATCGGCGATCAGCGCGAGCAGCGCGGGCAGCGATTCCGGCGCGAACAGCGCGTCGTGCACGGCGCCGACGATCCGGGTGCACGCGCCGTCGCCGTCGCGTTCGGTCACCGTGTACAGGTGGTCCTGCGCGGCGAGCAGGTCGACGGTATGGCGCCGCCGCAGCTCGACGCCGACGATCCCCCAGCGCAGGTCGCCCTGTTCGAGCACCGTTTCCGTATGGATCGCCTGATGCGCGCGGTGGAATGCGCCGAGGCCGAGATGGACGATGCCCGTGCGGACCGCGTGCCGGTCATAGCGGGGGCGGCGCGTGCCGGGCGGCGCGGTGCGCAGGAAGTCGGGTGCGGGTGGCATGACGATCGGTAACGGGTTGTACCATGGTAGATATCGGAGTGAGTGAAGGTTATTGCGGGTTTTTGCGAGAAGTTATTGGTGTAAACGCCAGTTCGATCAATTTCTTTGTGTTGTGTACCATGGTAGCTATCGAAATCGAGTCGGATGCATCGGCAAACATGAGCGAAACGGCAGCATTTGAGGAAGACGTCGTCGTCACGGCGTTGCATGGGTTCTCGCTGGACGAGAGCCGGTCTTATACGGAGCAGGTGCACGCGCTGCTGCGCCACGCGATCGTGCGGGGCGCGCTGCCGCCGCATACCGCGCTGTCGGAGGCCGTGATCTCGACGACGATCAAGGTCAGCCGCACGCCCGTGCGCGAGGCGTTCGCGCAACTGGCCGACGAGCGGCTCGTGCAGATCCACCGGAAGGTCGGCACGTTCGTCGCGCCGATTCCGGTGTCGATCCTCGAGGAAGGGCGGTTCGCGCGCAGCACGCTCGAATGCGCGAACCACGTCGAGCTCGCGCAGAAAATCACGGCGGAACAACTCGCGGAGCTGTCGCGGATCATCGACGCGCAGCGCGCCGCGGTGGCCGCGCACGATGTCGAGGCCTTCTTCGAACTGGACGAAGCGATGCACGGCCGGATGTTCGCGTTCGCGGGCCGGCCGCACGTGTGGGAAATGCTGCAGCCGATGAAGCGCCAGTTCGACCGCGTGCGCTGGCTGCTGCTCGACCGCGTCGAGGATCATGCGCGCCGCGCGCTGCAGGAGCACGAGCAGATCCTCGCGCATATCGCGTCGCGCAACATGGCGCTGCTCGGCGCATCGGTCGCGACGCACGTCGACCGGATCGGCTCGCATCTGCCGGACGTGCGCAGCCGCGCGCCTCATTACTTTGTCGACTGAATCGCCCGCTGGAGGAGCGCAGTGAAAATCGAACGCTTGCAGACCATCGTCACGTGTCCGGGCCGGAACTTCGTGACGGTGAAGATCGTGACCGACGAAGGCGTCTACGGTCTCGGCGACGCGACGCTCAACGGGCGCGAGCTCGCGGTGCGCGCGTACCTGGAAGACCATGTATTTCCCTGCCTCGTCGGCCGCGACCCGCGCAACATCGAGGACATCTGGCAATACCTGTATCGCGGCGCGTACTGGCGGCGCGGGCCCGTGACGATGACGGCGATCGCCGCAATCGACATGGCGTTGTGGGACATCAAGGGCAAGCTCGCGGGCATGCCTGTCTACCAGCTGCTCGGCGGCAAGAGCCGCGACGGCCTGATGGTGTACGGCCACGCGAACGGGCGCGATCACGAGGAAGCGGTCGATGCGGTGCGTGCGCATATCGAGGAAGGCTTTCGCGCGATCCGCGTGCAGTCGGGCGTGCCGGGGCTCGACAAGGTGTACGGCGTCGGCAAGACCGCGGGCGCGTACGAACCCGCCGAAAAGGGCCTGCCGCCTGAAGAGCCGTGGGATACCGCGCTCTACCTGCGCCATACGCCGGACCTGTTCCGCAAGGTGCGCGACGCGGTCGGCGATGCGCCGCACCTGCTGCACGACGCCCATCACCGGCTTACGCCGATCGAGGCCGCGCGGCTCGGCCGCGATCTCGAGCCGCATCGTCTCTTCTGGCTGGAAGACGCGACGCCCGCCGAGAACCAGGACGCATTCCGCCTGATCCGCCAGCACACGACGACACCGCTCGCGGTCGGCGAAGTGTTCAACTCGATCTGGGATTGCAAGGACCTGATCCGCGATCAGCTGATCGACTACATCCGCGCGACGATCGTGCACGCGGGCGGGATCACGCACGTGCGCCGCATCGCCGACTACGCGGCGATGTACCAGGTGCGCACGGGCTTTCATGGTGCGACCGACCTGTCGCCCGTCTGCATGGCGGCGGCCGTGAACTTCGGGCTGTGGGCGCCGAACTTCGGCATCCAGGAACTGATGCCGCACAGCCCGCTAACTGATGAAGTGTTTCCGCACAGCTATCGGTTCGAGGACGGTTATCTCGTGATGGACGACGTGCCGGGCCTCGGCGTCGACATCGACGAGGCGCTGGCCGCGAAGTACCCGTACGAGCGCGCGTACCTGCCGGTCGCGCGGCTGCGCGATGGGTCGATGTGGAACTGGTGAGCGGCGAAGAATCGAAGGAGAGAACCGAAATGTTGAGCGTCGTTGTCGATCGTCCGAACAGCATGGGTGTGCGCGAGGTGCCGCTGCCCGTGCCCGCCGCCGGCGAAGTGCGCGTGAAGGTCCGTTATGCGGGCATCTGCGGGTCGGACCTGCATATCTTTCACGGCAAGAATCCGTTCGTGTCGTATCCGCGCATCATCGGCCACGAATTCGTCGGGACGATCGAGTCGGTCGGCGAGGGCGTCGATGCGGCGCGGCTCGGTGAGACCGTCGCGGTCGATCCCGTGATCAGCTGCGGGCATTGTCATGCGTGCACGATCGGCCGGCGCAACGTGTGCCGGCACCTGACCGTGCTCGGCGTGCATCGCGACGGCGGCTTCAGCGAGTACACCTGCGTGCCGGCCGGCAATGCATACCGGATTCCGGCGGAGATCGCCGACACGTGCGCGGCGATCGTCGAGCCGTTCGCGGTCGCCGCGAACGCGACGTCGCGCACCGGCGTGCTGCCGGGCGATGTCGCGCTGATCTACGGCGCCGGCACCGTCGGGCTGACGATCCTGCAGGTGCTCAAGCGCGTGTACGGCATCCGCGCGTTCATCACCGATCGGCTCGACGCGCGCCTGCAGCTCGCGCGCAAGTGCGGCGCGGCGGAGGACGAGATCATCAACACGAGCGTCGAGTCGTTGCCGGACGCGCTGGTGCAGCGCGGCGTCGACGGTGGCCCGACGCTGATCTTCGACGCGGTCTGCCATCCGTCGATTCTCGAGGAAGCCGTGCGGATCGCCGCGCCGGCGGGCCGGATCGGCGTGCTCGGCTTCTCGTCGGAGCCGTCGGCGATCGTGCAGGCCGAGCTGACGAAGAAGGAACTGACGCTCGCCGCGTCGCGGCTGAATTGCGCGATGTTCCCGCAGGTGATCGACTGGATCGGCCGCGGGCTGATCCAGCCGGAGCATATCGTCACGCACAAGGTGGGTTTCCGCGACGTCGCGCAGGCGTTCGAGATGGCCGAGCAGCGGCCTGCCGAGAGCTGCAAGATCCTGCTCGATTTCGCGGGCGGCTGATACCGGTTCGCGCCGCGAGCCGGGGCGGCGGCATCCGGTTCCGCATCGAACCGCACCACAAGAACTTCAGGAGACACGCAAGATGATCCGAATTCCGTTCGAGGAGTTGCAGGGCGCCATTTATCTCGCGCTCCTGAATGCGGGCATGAACGAGCACGACGCGGGCGTCTGCGCACGGGTTCATGCGGAGGCGACCTGCGACGGCGTCAATTCCCACGGCATCAATCGCGTCGCGCGCTTCGTCGACTACGTCCGCAAGGGCTGGGTGAATCTGCAAGGCGCCCCCACGCCGGTCAAGCGCTTCGGCGCGATCGAGATCCTGGACGGCAATCGCGGCCCCGGCATTCTCAATGCGTTGTCCGCGACCGAGCGCGCGATGGCGATCGCCGACGAGCAGGGCGTCGGCATCGTCGCGCTGCGCAACACGACGCACTGGATGCGCGGCGGGACGTATGGCTGGCACGCGGCGGATCGCGGCTACATCGCGATCTGCTGGACGAATACCGAATCCTGCATGCCGGGCTGGGGCGGCAAGAAACCGCGCGTCGGCAACAACCCGTTCGTGATGGCGGTGCCGCGGGACAAGGGCCCTATCGTGCTCGACATGGCCATGTCGCAGTACTCGTACGGCAAACTGCAGGCGACCCGCCTCAAGGGGAGAAACATGCCGTTTCCCGCCGGTTTCGACAGCGAAGGGAAACTGACCGTCGAGCCCGGCCCGATCGAGGCGTCGATGCGGATCCTGCCGATGGGGTACTGGAAGGGCTCGGGATTCGCGATCATGCTCGACGTGCTGGCCGCCGTGCTGTCGGAGGGGCTGGCGACGAACGGGATCGATGCCGTGCAGCAGGGAAGCTGCACCGGCTGCTCGCAGGTGTTCATCCTGATCGACCCGCGCAAGCTGGGCGGGGAAGCGTTCACGAACGAGGTCGCCGACGGCGTGGCCGATTACGTGAATACGTCGGAAGTCGCGGAAGACAGCGACGAGGTGCTGTATCCCGGGCAAAGCGCGCTGCGAACCCGCATCGAACAGCGGCGGCACGGCGTTGCCGTCGACGACGGAATCTGGGCCGACGTGCTCGCGCTGGCGGAGCGATGAGGCCGCCGAATCCGTGACGCGGCGCCGGCAGGCGACCCGGCCCGCCACGAGCATGCGAAACGTACCAGCGTACGGATCGATCCCGTCGCCGTCGATGTTCCTGTATTAATCCGGAGAACTGATCATGAAGGCGGACGTCACGCTTGCGCTCGGCGCAAGCACCGAAGCACTGCACGAAGATGCGTTGTACCGGAAGGTGATACTGAGGATCGTCCCGCTGTTTTTCCTCGGGTTCATCATGTCCTATCTGGACCGCGTGAACATCGGCTTTGCCAAACTGCAGATGGCGGCCGATTTCGGCCTGACGAATGCGTCCTTCGCACTCGGCGCGAGCGTGTTCTTCTGGGGCTACATGCTGTTCGAGATTCCGAGCAACCTGATCCTCCGGCGGGTCGGCGCACGCGCATGGATCGCGCGGATCATGATCACGTGGGGGATCGTGTCGACCCTGATGATCTTCTCGAGGAACGAAGCCGCGTTCTACTCGCTTCGCTTTCTGCTTGGCGTATGCGAGGCCGGGTTCGTTCCGGGCGTGATGTATTACACGAACACGTGGCTGCCCGTCCGGCGCCAGAGCGGCATGTATTCGCTGTTCCTGATGGCGTTGCCGATTGCCGTCGTGTTCGGTGCGCCGTTGTCCGGCGCGATCATGGAGACGATGGACGGCGTGGCGGGCGTCAGGGGATGGCAGTGGCTGTTCCTGCTCGAAGGGCTGCCGTCTGCAGTGCTGGGCGTCGTCATCCTGGCGCTGCTGCGGAACCGGCCGGCCGACGTCGATTGGCTGACGCCGCGCGAGAAGCAGATCATCGAAGCGAATGTCGCGAAGGAGGCGGCGTTCAAGTCGCATCGCGTCGCGGATGCGTTCCGGACACCGAAGATCTATGCGCTGATCGTCGTGATGATCCTCTTCAACACCGCATTCTATGGACTGACATTCTGGATGCCGACGCTGTTTCATGATGCCGGCGTCGCGAACAGCCTGGATGTCGGGCTGTTCACGGCCATCCCGTTCGGCGTCGCGGCGATCTGCATGTACATGAACGCGAAGGTCGCGGAGCGGTCCGGGCGGCTGCGCAGGCACGGCGTGGTGCCGGTCGCGCTGGCCGCCGTCGGCCTGTTCGTCGCGACGGTGGCGCACGACAGCTTCTGGCTCGCGCTGATCATGCTGACCGTCGCGACGTCGGGCATCCTGTCGCTGATGCCGATCTACTGGACGCTGCCGGGACGCGTGCTGTCCAGTGCGGCCGCGGCGGCCGGCCTCGCGCTGATCAACGCGTGCGGGAGCCTGTCGGGGATCCTCGGCGCGATGATCATCGGCTATGCGGGCATCCGCACCGGCATGGCGATCCTTGCCGGCTTCCTGTTGCTATGCAGCGTCGTGTTCTACCGGGTCTGTCCGCCGACGGCGGAATGACGTCGAGCCGGGCCCGGCTTCCGACTGCCCGGGCCGTCAGAACGACACCGTCGTCGTCAGCGTGACGAGTCGCGGCTCGCCGACCGCGACGATCAGGTTGTTGTTGCTCGACGGGTAGTAGGTCTTGTCGAGCAGGTTCTTCACGTTGAGCTGGAAGCGCGTCGGGAACTTGCCGATCGTCGTTTCGTAGGCCGCGAACGCGTCGACGGTCACGTAGCCGGGCAGCGTGAAGCTGTTCGCGGTGTCGCCGGAGCGTGTGCCGACCAGGCGTGCGCCGCCGCCGAAGCGCCAGCGGCCGGGCAGGTTCGCGATCGCCGTGTCGTACACCGCGAACAGGCTGCCCGTGTGGCGCGCGACGTTGACGAGCGGCGTATTGCTGTCGCGATCGGTCGCGTTCGTATACGCATAGCTGCCGATCACGCTCAGGTGGCGCGTGATCTGCCCCGCGACGTCGAGTTCGATCCCGCGCGAGCGCGCGGTGCCGATCGTCGACGTGATGTCGCCGTTCGTGACCGCGACGTTGCGCTTGTCGATCTGGTAGACCGCGAGCGTGCCCGTGATCGCGGGCTTCAGGCTGAACTTCAGCCCGGCCTCGAGCACGCGGCCGTATTCCGGTGCGAGCGGTGCGGCGACGTTCGTTGCGACATTCGGCTTGAACGAGCGGCTCACGTTCGCATACGCGGTCAGCGCCGGCGTGAGCGCATACGCGAGCCCGAACTGCGGCAGCCAGACATTGCCGCGCGAGCGGTCGGCGAACACGAACGGCCGGCCCATCCCCGATTCCTGCTGCCAGTTTTCCCAGCGCAGCCCGCCGACCGCGGTGAGACGCTCGGTGAGCTTCACCGAGTCCTGCACGACCATCGAATATGCGTGCACCACCGAACGCGAATCGCTTTGCTTCGGGTTGGGTATGCCGCCCGGTGCGAGCAGACCGTACACGGGATCGTAGAGATTGAAGCCCGTCGTTGCCTTGCCGCGGATCGTGTCGCCGCGGAAGCTGCGCTGCCGCTCGTATTCGCCGCCGAGGTAGATCGCGTGGTTCATCCCGGCAAGCGTCACGTTGCCGAGCAGGCCGAGCGTCGCGATCTGGTCGGAGTCGTTGCGCCCGAGGTTGGCATCGGACGAGCGCGTCATTGCGCCCGTCTTGCTGTTGAACGAGTTGCCGCGGGTAATGTACTGGTCGTAGCGGTCGCGGCCCCAGCCGTAGGTCGCGCGCACGCGCCACGCGTCGGAGAAGCGGTGCTCGATGCGCGCACGCAGCGTTTCCTGGATGCCGCTGCTTTGCGACCATGCTTCCTCGTAGCGGCGATAGCGTAGCGCATCGTCGAGCTGGCCGTTCACGAGCACGGTGCCGCGATCGAACGGCGTCGTGTAGTCGACGTACTGGTAGCTGACGTCGACCGACGTGTTCGCGTCGTGCCACGACAGCGCGGGCGCGATCAGCGCGTCGCGCTGGCGGCCGAAGCTGCGCCAGTAGCGGCTCGTGTCGTATTCGCCGGTCAGCCGGAACGCGAGCGTGCCGCCCGCGACCTGGCCGGGCTTGCCGAGCGGGCCCGTGAGATCGAACAGCGCGCTGCTGCCGCCGTGGCTCGTGCGCGATGCGGAGATCGAGCCGCCGAACGTGTCTTCCGGCTTGCGCGTGACGAGGTTGATCACGCCGCCCGGGTCCTGCATCCCGTAGAGCAGCGAAGCAGGGCCCTTCAGCACTTCGACGCGGTCGATCGTCGCGAGATAGCTGTGCAGCACCGGCGTGCGCACGCCGTCGACGAGCACCGAGCCGTCGTTGTTCGATCCGAAGCCGCGCTTGGTGAACGCGTCGCGCGTGCCGCCGAGTGTGTTGGTCTGCGTGACGCCGCTGATGTTGCCGAGCACGTCGTCGAGCGAGCGCGCCTGCTGGTCCTGCATCACGCTGCTGCTGACCACCGCGACCGATTGCGGAATCTCCTTGAGCGGGCGGTCGTTGCCGCCCGCGATGCTGGTGGTGCGCGGCTGATAACCGATCGTCGGATCGACGGCCGCCGATGCGTTGACGCTGATGGCCGGCAGTTCGTGTTCGGCGGGCGTCGTGGGCGTCGATGCGGATGCGGACGCAACGGGTTTGGCGTTGGCGGGTTCGGCGGCGTCTGCATGCGCGCCGCTTGCGACGCAAAGCGTGATCAGGGCAGGCAGGCTCGTGCGCCACGGACGAAGGGTCCGGGCGCGGCGGGTGGTTCGACGGGATGGCATGAATCGATGCAGGACGGCGTGCTAAGGATCGTGTCGCGGGCCGCAGCACTGCGCCGCAACCGGGATGCGGATGATATATGTAATGAGAATTATTTGCAATTGTAATGAGATGGTCGGCGGCGGGCGGGCCTTGGTTGCCGGGCCGTCGACCGTCTGCTACCGTAGCGGCCAAAATCAGACGCAGTGAAATTCAATGAGAGCCGGGGGCCGCACCATGTCATCTTCCTGTCACGTCGCGTTCGGCGCGACGCAACGTACCGCACTCGACCATGCGGGTGGTGAAGTGATCGCAGCCGTGTTCCGCCATTCGAACGATTAAAACGGAAGCGAATTCATCTGGCGTTATGCCGGGCAGCCGGCACCGCGCCGCTTTCAATCATTTCAACCACCAAGCCTGACGGGAGACCACCCAATGAAAAAGATTTCCGCGCCGTTCGCGACGGCCGCGCTTGCGGCGTGCGTGATGCTGGCGGGCGTTCACCAGAACGCCTGCGCCGCATCGTCGGACGAGCCCGCGATCGATGCGCGCTACAGCGTCGTGATCGAGGCCTATACGCAGGACATGGCCGCCGCGAAGACGAAATACGACGGCAAGCGCCTCGCGTTCGTCGGCGCGGTGATCCGGATGGGCAGCGATCCGGGCGGCACGTACTTCGGCGCGCTGACGACCGACGGCGGGCAGTTCGACACGCATTTCGACGTGGCCGACCAGGCCGCGCTGAAGCCGAAATTCCCCGGCGGCGAGATCAAGCCGTTCACGGCATCCGCGAACTTCCGCTTCAGTTGCGTGAACGAAGGCTATCTCGACGCGCCGGTGCTGCCGGGGTTGAAGCTCTCGCACTGCCGGCTCGCCGATTGAGGTAGTGCGGGGGCCGGCATTCAGAACTTCTGCTGGATGCCGGCCATCACGCCGAGCTGATTCATCCCGGTGCCGACCGTCCCGCCGGCGGCGACCGCGTTCGCGGCCAGCGTGCTGTTGAACATGTAGCCCGCCGACGTATAAACGGTCGTCCGCTTCGACAGGAAATAGCTCGCGCGGCCGACGAGCAGCGTGGCGTTCGTGCCGCCTTTGCTGTTTTCGCGACGCTGCAGGTAGCGTACGCCCTGCAGGTCGAGCGCGAGGTAGGGCGTCGCATAGTACGTGCCGCCGGCGAACACGATGTCGGCCTGCAGGTGTTCGGCCGCCGCGAGGTTGCGGCGGATCCACCCGGCGCCCAGTTTCGCGGGGCCGATCTTCACGTAGCCGGCGACGATGTCGCGCGTGTCGGTGTACGCCGGATTGTTCAGCGGCGCGAGCGCGCCGCCGCCGCCGCGCATCACGTCGTGCGATGCGGCCAGCCCGAAATTGCTCGCGTCATAGGCGAGCATCGCCGTGTATTGACGACAGGCGACGATGTCGCCGGGCACCTGTCCGGCGCAGCCCGTCGCCGACGGTCCTGCCGGCCCGGCCGCGTCGCGGCCGAAACTGTAGGTGGCGCCGAGCGTCACGCCGTGGAACGTGCCCTTGTAGCCGATCGCATTGTCGCTGCGCGCGTTCGGCAGATAGGAGTCGAAATCCGCCATCGAATGAATCGACGGACCGATCACGTCGGCATTGGTCAGCACGATCATCGACATGTTCATCTGGCGGCCGAGGGTCAGCGCGCCGAAGGGGCTGTTCACGCCCACGTTCGCCTGCCGCCCGAACAGGCGCCCGCCGTAGTTCAGCGCGCCGGTGCCGGGCTGGAAGCCGTTTTCGAGCACGAAGAAGGCCTGGTAGCCGCCGCCGAGATCCTCCGTGCCTCTCAGGCCCCAGCGTGACGGCACCTCGCCGGTCAGCGTCGGCATCCCGGTGAACGACCCGCCGTGCGCGGCGTTGTTGTAGTAGGACACGCCGGTATCGATGATCCCGTACAGCGTGACGCTGCTTTGCGCGCAGGCCGGTCCGGCCAGCGCCGTCGCCGTCGCGAGTGCGGCGCCCAGTTTCGTTTTCATTGCTGTCTCCAAACGTTATGTAGATATACTTATCGATTTTTTTATGCCCCGAACACGTCCGGGATACTGACGGGTATCGGCAAGACTGCGGGCGTCGCGCGTTACGACATCGCCGGATCGCGTTGCCGGTGCGGTGCCGCGGCACGCGCGCCCGCCACGGCGACGGCGATCGCCGCGCCGACCATCGGAACGAGGAACGCGAGATAGAGATGAGGCACGGACCAGCCGTCGTCCAGCAGCGCACCGACCGTCATCGGCGACAGGATCGCGCCGAGGCGGCCGATGCCGACCGCGAGGCCGATGCCGGTCGTGCGGATCTCGGCGGGATACGGTGTCGGTGACAGCGCATACATGCCGGCCACGCACGCATTGATCACGGCACCGAGGAGCACCGCGACGGTCATCCCGATGCCGAGGGAGCCCGTGTTCGCACCGAACACGACCATCAGTGCGCCGCCCAGCAGCAGCGTCGCGCGCAGCAGGTTGCGCAGGCCGAACCGCGTCGACAGCAGGCTGAACAGCGAGGCGCCCGCAATGCCGCCGAGATTGAGCAGTACGCCGCCGGTCACGCCCTGCGACGCCGACAGTCCGGCCTGGACCAGCAGCTTCGGCGTCCAGCTCACGACGAAGTAGAAGCTGCCCATCACGAGAAAGAACGCGATCCACAGTGCGATCGTGCGACGCGTGAGCGGTGCGCGCAGCACGGCGGTCCAGCTCGACGCGGGGTTCGCCGTGTCGACGGAAGCAGTCGCAGCCGGCAGCGTGTCGATCGGTGCGTGCTTCATTCTCGCGAGGATGCGGTTGATTTTCTGCAGCGCGTTGTCCGGACGCCGCGCCAGCAGGAAGTCGAGCGATTCCGGCAGCAGCGCGAGCACCATCGGGATCGACATCAAGGTCAGGATGCCGCCGAACGCGAACACGCTGCGCCATCCCCACACCGACAGCAGGTAGCCGGCGACGACGCCGCCGGCGGTGGCGCCGATCGCGTAGCCGGTCGACTGCATGCCGATCGCGGCGCTGCGCCATTTGTTCGATGCGTACTCGCCGCTGATGACGGTCAGGCTCGCCAGCATGCCGCCGATGCCGAGCCCCGTATAGGCACGCGCGATCGCGAGTTGCAGCGTGCTGTGCGTGGCCGCACAGGCAAGCATCCCGGTCGAGATCACGGCGAGGCAGAGCAGGATGATGCGGCGGCGGCCGACCCGGTCGGCCAGCGGCGCGATCAGCACCGAGCCGATGCCCATGCCGGCCAGCCCGGCACTCAGCAGCAGGCCGATTTCCTTGCCGCTCAGTTTCCATTCGGCCGCCAGGTGCGGCGCGGCAAACGCGATGGCCAGCACGTCGAACCCGTCGAGCATGTTCAGCACGACGCAGGCTGCGACAGCCGTCGTCTGGAACGCGCTCATCGGGGATTCGTCGAGCGTATTGCGGATATTTGCGCTCACGTCAAAGATCCTTCATAAAAAATAGTATGACTAATTGAATAGGACGAAATCGAAGCCGGCAGTAGCGAATGGGACGAAAGCGAAGGCGTGGGTTGACGGGCAACCAGGGAGCACCCGCCGCGACCGGCAGGCGTCGTTCGCGCGCCGGCGCGAGGGTTACGCGGGTTCGGGTTGCAGCAGCAGCCGCTCGATCACGCGCCGTGCGCGATTGGGTCCCGCGTCGACGTGAATGTCGATCTGGTGGCGGCCCGGAAACCGCATCTGGTTCCGGTATTGCGCTTCGATCACGGTCTTGTCCTCATCGAACGTCGCCGCGGATTGCTCGATGACCGTTTGCGCGACGCGTTCGACATCGTGTCGCGGATTGGTCGCGACGGTCCAGAAGTAGTGCGTCGTGGTGTCCGTCTCGGGCGTGATGCCGTGGAAGCCGCGCATGTGAAAGCCGCCGCGCGCCGGATCGAGCAGGTCGCCGGTGCCGGCGTCCATCGCGCCGGTCCAGATCCGGATATGCGACACGTGGAATTCGATTTCCTGCCAGCGATCGACGCGGCCCGCGAACGGCCATGCGGCGGTGTAGGTCGGCGGCGGGTCGGAATCCGGCATCCGGCGGACCAGCGTCACCGTGTCGCCGTCGGTGCTGACGCGGGTTTCCGCGCCCATGTGCAGCGGCGCGTTGCCGCCGATCGTTTTCAGATGGACATAGCCGAGGTGGCTCAGGTCCATCAGGTTGTCGTGAATCAGCTGATATGGTGCGTCGTAATGGTAGTTGCCGCCGCCGAACCGGTATTGCGGATCCGTGTGGAACGCATAGCGCGGCGGCGCGCAGGTCGGTTGGGCGTGCGCGTCGGCGCCGATCCAGATCCACACGATGGCGTCCTGTTCCTGCACCGGATACGCCGATACGCACGCCTTCGCCGGAATCCGGTCCTGGCCGGGAATCTCCACGCAGGTGCCGCCGCGGTCGAACAGCAGCCCGTGGTAGCCGCAGCGCAGGCCGCGCGCTTCGAGCGAGCCGCACGACAGCGGTAGCGACTTGTGGCAGCAGCGATCCTCCAGCGCGCCGACTTCCCCGGACGGCAACCGGAACAGGACGACCGGGCGGCCGAGCAAGGTGCGGGCGACGGGTTTGTCCGTCAGTTCGGATGACAGCGCGGCGACCCACCATCGGTCGATCGGGAATTTAGTTGTATTGATCGGTGGTCGGGCATCTTGCTCCATTGATCGTCTCCGGTATTGTGGTTGGCCGCCGCGTGTCGGGCGGTCCGTCTACAGATCGAGTACCAGCAGGTCGGTTCGGGATCGCGAACAGCACGGCATGAATTGGTCGCCGGCCGCTTGTTCCTCCTCCGTCAGATACGAATCGCGATGATCGGGCTCGCCTTGCAGCACGCGCGTCACGCAGGTCCCGCATACGCCTTGCTCGCACGACGTCAGCACGTCGACGCCGTTGGCCGCCAGCGCCGCGACGACCGTGCATTCGGCCGGCACGTCGATCACCTTGCCGCTGCTCGCGATCCGGACCTGGAACGCGCGATCCGCGCCGGACGTCGCAACCGCGCCGCCGAAGAACTCGTAGTGCAGCCGCTCGTCGGCCCAGTTGCGCTCGCGCGCTGCGTTCAGCACCGCATCCATGAAGCCGCGCGGGCCGCATACGTACAAGTGCGTGCCGTCAGGCGCGGCGGCGAGCACTGAGGCCAGGTCGAAGCGTTGCGCGGGGTCGCCGTCGTCGACATGGAAGCGGGCGCGGTCGTTGAACCCGGCTGCGTTGATCCGCTCGACGAAGGCCATGCGATCGGTCGAACGCGCGCAGTAGTGCATGTCGAATGGCATGCCGGACGAGAACAGCCGTTCCGCCATGCAGAGAATCGGCGTGACGCCGATCCCGCCCGCGAGCAACAGATGGTGCGGTGCGTCGGGGGCGAGCGGGAATTGATTGCGCGGCATGCCGATCCGCACGGTGTCGCCTTGCCGGACTTCGTCGTGAATGGCGCGCGACCCGCCGCGGCCCTCGGCATCGCGCAGCACGGCGATCTGATAGCGATCGCCGTGCTCCGGGTGATTGCACAGCGAGTACTGGCGCACGAGCCCGCCCGGCAAATGCACGTCGATATGGGCGCCGGCGTCGAAGCGCGGCAATGGCGAACCGTCATCGCTGACGAATTCGAAGCCGCAGATGTCGCGCGCTTCCTGCCACTTGCGGGCCACCCGGACCGTCAGCGTCGCGGCGCTCATGACGCCTCCTTGATGTGCGCGAGCGGAATCACGGGCCGCTGCGGGTTCGACGCGTTTTCGTCGGCGAGCAGCCGTTCGATCACCTTGCGCGACAGCACGCCGCCGGCGTCGATGTTGAGCTTCAGCAGCTTGCGGTCCGGCCACTTCTCGAGATTGAGCTGCTGGCGCTCGAGCATCTCGAGATCCTCGGCGAAGATCTTGCCCTGGCCCTCGCGGATCTCGGCGGTCAGCGCGTGATCGTCGGGCCGGAAGTTGCGCGCCATCCCCCAGAAGTACCAGATCGAGGTGTCCGTCTCGGGCGTGATGAAGTCGACCACGATCGACGACGCCTTCAGGTCGGCCGGCGCGTCGTAACCGCCGTGTCCCGCGTGCGCGACGCCCACTTCGATCATCACGTGGCTCGGCGGCGTGAAGCGGCAGATCTGCCAGCGGTCGACCGGCACGTCGTCGGCGAGGCCGTTGCCGCGCAGCGCCATCCGCCAGAACGGCGGCGGCATCACGTTCTCCATGAAGCGGCTCGTGACGACTTCGTCGCCGTGGCTGGTCGTCTTCGGCGGCGCTTCGTCGATTTCCTTCTGGCCGATGCTCGTCGCATGCACGTAGGTCTCGTGCGTGAGGTCCATCAGGTTGTCGATCATCAGCCGGTAGTCGCAGCGGATGTGATACAGGCCGCCGCCGTGCGCCCAGGCCGGATCTTCGGCCCACGACAGCGCGGGCAGCTTGCCGGGATCGGCTTCGGACGCATCGCCCGGCCAGACCCAGACGAATCCGTACCGCTCGACTACCGGGAAGCTGCGGATCGACGGGAATCCGCCGACGCGCTGGCCCGGCATGCCGGCCGTCTTGCCGTTGCAGCCCATTTCCAGCCCGTGATAGCCGCACACGAGCACGCCGTCGCGCACGAATCCCAGCGACAGCGGCGCGCCGCGGTGCGGGCAGAAGTCCTCGAGCGCGGCGACCTGGCCGTTCGCCGCGCGGTAAAACACCATCGATTCGTTGCAAATCTTGCGGCCCAGCGGCTTGCCGTCGATTTCATCGGGCGTGCACGCCACATACCAAGCGTTCTTGAGAAACACGTTCATCGTCTCCTTCGGGGCGGTGCCGCTGGTACGCGGCAGTTCTTCATTCCGTGTACTGAATGAGATTCAGTGTACTCATTGAGATTGGCCGGGGCAAGGCGAGCGGTATACTGGTTTTCCCGGGAAATGGCGCGAGGCAGCGCCATGCCGTGGGCGCACGCAACAGCGTGCGCCGCCTATGTCATCGACTCATTCATGGAAAAAACGAATCCCGCCGACGCACCGGCTTTCCCGCTCGATCTGTACGACGAACCCGGGCACCTGATCCGGCGCGCCCATCAGATCGCGGTTGCGATGTTCTACGAGAAGCTGGGCCGGGACGTGACGCCGGTGCAGTACGCGGTCCTGCGGATGCTGTACGAGTGTCCGGGGCTCGATCAGGTGACGCTCGCGCAGCGGGTGGCGCTCGACACGTCGACGACCGCGGACCTCGCGGTCCGGCTCGAAGCGAAAGGATTGATCGTTCGCGAAGTGCTGCCGCGACGTCAGCGGCGCTTGCTGCTGACACCGGCGGGCGTCAACCTGCTTACGCACCTGATTCCGTCGGTGCAGGAGCTGCGTGCCGGCCTGTTCGACGGCATGGGCGAGGACGATTCGCAGGAACTGATGCGCCTGTTGCGCAAGTTCGTCCACTTGAACAACGAGCAGAGCCGCGCGCCGCTGCGGGTCGGCGAGGAGTAGTAGCGGCTGATTTCCGCGCGATGGAAGAGGGCATGCGGCAACGCGGCAGCAGCTTCGCGCCGCCTGCCTGCATTACGGGCGTGACGCTTCCCCTTCCAGCCGCCGCACCGCTTCCGCGACCTCGTTCCTGAAGCGCACGAGCGCCGCCTGTTCCGGCGCGGGCGGCTGCACGGCGGCCCACAGCATGTCGATCAGCTGCGTGGCCGTGGTTTCCGTATCGAGCTTGCGGTGCCCGAGGATCGCATCCCACAGCACGTGCTCGATCGGCCCGAACACCATCGAGCGCAGCAGGCTCAGCGGCAGGTCCGCGCGGACCTGCCCGGCCGCCTGGCCGCGCGCGAGCACGTCCATCAGCGGCGCCGTATAGCGGCGCTGCAGCGCGGTGAGTTCGTCGCTCAGCGCATGCTGCTTCGCACGGCCTTCCGACAGCACCAGCGCGCACAGCCCCGTGCCGTTCACGAGCATCAGCCGCAGGTGGGTGCGCACGATGAACGCGAACTGCTGCTGCACCGACGCATCCTGCGGCATCCCGTGCTCGAACGCGGCGATGATTTCGTCGTACCAATCCGCGATGACGCGCGCGCACAGCTCGCGCTTGCCGCGGAAGTAGCTGAACACCGTCGCCTCGGATACCCCCACGCGCTGCGCGATCTCGGCGGCCGTCGCATGCTCGTAGCCTTTTTCGGCAAACACTTCACGACCGGCGCGCAGGATGTCCTGCACGCGCTGCTGGGATTTGCGCCCGGCGGGCGCGCGCGGCGTGTCGGCGCGGTCGGCTTTGACGGTGGCGGTCATGGTGTCGGCGGTAGCGGCTGTCATGTCGGCATGATATCTGAGTGTCACTCAAAAAACTATTGACGCCGAACCGGACGAGGCGCGAAACTGTGCAAAATTTCCGCTGTATTGGTCAATGAATCGACGCATTCATTCGATTTGAGCGAAACTCAGAAATCGGTGCGTGCGACACACTTTCTGGAGACGGAGGAGACATGATCAACCTGCCCGGCGTGCAATTCATGCTCGGTGAAGACATCGAGATGCTGCGCGATGCCGTCGCGACGTTCGCGGCGAAGGAAATCACGCCGCGCGCGGCGGAGGTCGACCGCACCGACCAGTTTCCGATGGATCTGTGGAAGAAGTTCGGCGATCTCGGCGTGCTCGGCATGACGGTCGCCGAGGAGTACGGCGGCGCGAACATGGGCTACACCGCGCACATGGTCGCGATGGAAGAGATCTCGCGCGCATCGGCGTCGATCGGCCTGTCGTACGGCGCGCATTCGAACCTGTGCGTGAACCAGATCCACCGCAACGGCACCGAAGCGCAAAAGCAGAAATACCTGCCGAAGCTCGTGTCGGGCGAACACATCGGCGCGCTCGCGATGAGCGAACCGAATGCCGGCTCCGACGTCGTCAGCATGAAACTGCGCGCCGACAAGCGCGGCGACCGCTACGTGCTGAACGGCACGAAGATGTGGATCACCAACGGCCCCGATTGCGACACGCTCGTCGTCTACGCGAAGACGGACGTCGAAGCGAATGCGCGCGGCATCACCGCGTTCATCGTCGAGAAGGGGATGAAGGGCTTCTCGGTTGCGCAGAAGCTCGACAAGCTCGGCATGCGCGGCTCGCACACGGGAGAGCTGGTGTTCCAGGACGTCGAGGTGCCGGAAGAGAACATCCTCGGCCAGCTCAACGGCGGCGTGAAGGTGCTGATGAGCGGCCTCGACTACGAGCGCGCGGTGCTGTCGGGCGGCCCGACAGGCATCATGGCCGCATGCCTCGATGCGGTCGTGCCGTATATCCACGACCGCAAGCAGTTCGGCCAGGCGATCGGCGAATTCCAGCTGATCCAGGGCAAGGTCGCCGACATGTACACCACGTTCCAGGCGTGCCGCGCGTATCTGTACGCGGTCGGCCGCCATCTCGACTCGGCGGGCAGCGACCACATTCGCCAGGTGCGCAAGGACTGCGCGGGCGTGATCCTCTATACGGCCGAGAAGGCGACGTGGATGGCCGGCGAGGCGATCCAGATCCTCGGCGGCAACGGCTACATCAACGAATACCCGGTCGGCCGCCTGTGGCGCGATGCGAAGCTCTATGAAATCGGCGCCGGCACGAGCGAGATCCGCCGGATGCTGATCGGCCGCGAGCTGTTCGCGGAAACGATGTAACGCCCCACGTCACGCGAACGGAGCCCCGTCGATGCCGATCATCGAATCCAGACTGAACCCGCGTTCGGAAGACTTCCGCGCGAACACCGAGGCGCTCGAGGCGGTCGTCGCCGACCTGCGCGCGAAGATCGAACAGCTCGCGCAGGGCGGCGGCCAGGCCGCGCGCGACAAGCACCTGTCGCGCGGCAAGCTGCTGCCGCGCGACCGCATCGCGCAATTGCTCGATCCGGGCGCGCCGTTCCTCGAGCTGTCGCAGCTCGCGGCGAACGGCATGTACAACGACGACGCGCCGGGCGCGGGCGTCATCACCGGGATCGGCCGGATCGCGGGCCGCGAGTGCGTGATCGTGTGCAACGACGCGACGGTCAAGGGCGGCACCTACTACCCGATCACCGTGAAGAAGCACGTGCGCGCGCAGGAAATCGCCGCGGAAAACCGGCTGCCGTGCGTGTACCTCGTCGATTCGGGCGGCGCGAACCTGCCGAACCAGGACGACGTGTTTCCCGATCGCGACCACTTCGGCCGCATCTTCTTCAACCAGGCGACGATGTCGGCGGCCGGGATCGCGCAGATCGCGGTCGTGATGGGCTCGTGCACGGCGGGCGGCGCATACGTGCCCGCGATGAGCGACGAGTCGATCATCGTGAAGGACCAGGGCACGATTTTCCTCGGCGGGCCGCCGCTCGTGAAGGCCGCGACCGGCGAGGAAGTGAGCGCCGAGGACCTCGGCGGCGGCGACGTGCACACGCGCCTGTCGGGCGTGGCCGACCATCTCGCGCAGAACGACGCGCATGCGCTGTCGATCGCGCGCAACATCGTCGATCATCTCGCACCGAAGATCGCATCGCCGGTGGCGCTGCGCGAGCCGAAGCCGCCGCGCTACGACGCGAAGAGCCTGTACGGCGTGATTCCCGTCGATACGCGCAAGCCGTTCGACGTGCGCGAGGTGATCGCGCGCATCGTCGACGATTCCGAGTTCGACGAATTCAAGGCGCGCTTCGGCACGACGCTCGTCACGGGCTTCGCGCACATCTGGGGCCATCCGGTCGGGATCGTCGCGAACAACGGCATCCTGTTTTCCGAATCGGCGGTGAAGGGCGCGCATTTCATCGAGCTGTGCTGCCAGCGCAAGATCCCGCTCGTGTTCCTGCAGAACATCACGGGCTTCATGGTCGGTCGCAAGTACGAGAACGAAGGCATCGCGCGGCACGGCGCGAAGATGGTGACGGCCGTGTCGAACGCGAAGGTGCCGAAGTTCACCGTGATCATCGGCGGCTCGTTCGGCGCCGGCAACTACGGGATGTGCGGCCGCGCATTCGGGCCGCGCTTCCTGTGGATGTGGCCGAACGCGCGGATCTCGGTGATGGGCGGCGAGCAGGCCGCGTCGGTGCTCGCGACCGTGCGTCGCGACGGTATCGAGGCGAAGGGCGGCGAGTGGTCGACCGACGAAGAGGAAGCGTTCAAGCAGCCGATTCGCGACCAGTACGAGCGCCAGGGCCATCCGTATTACGCGAGCGCGCGGCTGTGGGACGACGGCGTGATCGATCCCGCGCAGACGCGCGACGTGCTCGGTCTCGGCCTTGCCGCATCGATGAACGCGCCGATCGACGATACGCGCTTCGGCGTGTTCCGGATGTAACGAGGAGAGCGGACGATGCGATACGAAACCATCAAGGTCAACGAAGCAAACCGCGTCGCGACCGTCACGCTCGCGCGTCCCGACGTGCGCAACGCGTTCAACGAGACGACGATCGCCGAGCTGACCACCGCGTTCGAATGGCTCGACGCGCACGAAGGCGTGCGCGCGATCGTGCTCGCGGCGGAAGGCACCGCGTTCTGCGCGGGCGCGGACCTGAACTGGATGAAGAAGATGGCCGGTTACTCGGACGACGAGAACCGTGCCGATGCGCGCAAGCTCGCGCGGATGCTCGAGGCGATCCATCGCTGCGGCAAGCCGGTGATCGCGCGCGTGCATGGCGACGCGTATGCGGGCGGCGTGGGCCTCGTCGCGGCGGCCGATATTGCGATCGCCGCCGACGGCGTGAAGTTCTGCCTGTCGGAAGCGCGGCTCGGGCTGATTCCCGCGACGATCGCGCCGTACGTCGTGCGCGCGATGGGCGAGCGCGCGGCGCGCCGCTACTTCACGACGGCCGAGGTGTTCGACAGCGCGCGCGCCGCTTCGATCGGTTTCATTCACGACGCGGTGCCGGCCGATACGCTCGACGAAACGGTCGCGAAGCTGGCCGCGACGCTCGTCGCGAACGGCCCCGACGCGGTGCGTGCGTGCAAGCAACTCGTCGCCGACGTGGCCGGCCGCGCGCTCGACGCGACGCTGATCGAGCAGACCGCCGACTGGATCGCGCGCACCCGCGCAGGCGCGGAAGCGCGCGAAGGGATCGCGGCCTTCCTTGAGAAACGCACGCCGTCGTGGCGTGAATGACGTCGTCGTGACCCACTCTTTCCGGACGAAACCGAAGCCATGTTCGACAAGATTCTGATCGCCAACCGCGGCGAAATCGCGTGCCGCGTCGCCGCGACGTGCAAACGTCTCGGGATCGCGAGCGTCGCCGTCTATTCCGACGCCGATGCGAACGCGAAGCACGTGGCCGCATGCGACGAAGCCGTGCATATCGGCGGCTCGGCGGCCGCGGACAGCTATCTGCGCATCGAGCGCATCATCGAAGCCGCGCGCGCGACCGGTGCGCAGGCGATCCACCCCGGCTACGGCTTCCTGTCGGAGAACGAAGATTTCGCGCATGCGTGCGAAGCGGCCGGCATCGTATTCATCGGGCCGCCGGTCGACGCGATCGCGGCGATGGGCTCGAAGGCTGCCGCGAAGGCGCTGATGCACGCGGCCGCCGTGCCGCTCGTGCCCGGCTATCACGGCGACGACCAGGACACGGGCAACCTGCATCGCGAAGCCGACGAGATCGGCTATCCGGTGCTGCTGAAGGCCAGCGCGGGCGGCGGCGGCAAGGGGATGCGCGTGGTCGAGCGCTCCGACGATTTCCCGGCGGCGCTCGCGTCGTGCCAGCGCGAGGCCGCGAGCAGCTTCGGCAACGACCGCGTGCTGATCGAGAAATACCTGACGCGCCCGCGCCACGTCGAGGTGCAGGTGTTCGGCGACACGCACGGCAATACCGTCTACCTGTTCGACCGCGACTGCTCGGTGCAGCGCCGTCACCAGAAGGTGCTCGAGGAAGCGCCGGCGCCGGGCCTGCACGACGACGTGCGCCGCGCGATGGGCGAGGCGGCCGTCGCGGCCGCGCGCGCGGTCGGGTACGTCGGCGCGGGCACCGTCGAATTCATCATGACGGGCGACGCGTTCTACTTCATGGAAATGAACACGCGCCTGCAGGTCGAGCATCCGGTCACCGAGATGGTCACCGGGCTCGATCTCGTCGAATGGCAACTGCGCGTCGCGTCCGGCGAGCCGCTGCCGTTGCAGCAGGACGAACTGCGCGTGCAGGGTCACGCGCTCGAGGCGCGCCTTTATGCGGAGAACCCCGCGCGCGGCTTCCTGCCGTCCACGGGTACGCTGAAGCACCTGCGGCTGCCGAACGGCGTCGAGTTCGACATCGGCGCAGCGGTGCGTGTCGACAGCGGCGTGCGCGAAGGCGATGCGATCACGCCGTTCTACGATCCGATGATCGCGAAGCTGATCGTCCATGGCGCAGACCGCACGGAAGCGCTGAGCCTGATGCTGCGCGCGCTGCGTGCGTGCGAGGTGGTCGGCCTGCATACGAACGCCGCATTCCTGCAGCGGATCGTCGCGTGCGAGCCGTTCGCGACGGCCGATCTCGATACGGGCCTGATCGAGCGCAACCACGACGCGCTGTTCGCCCCGCAACAGCCGCCGCGCGCGACGCTCGCGCTCGCTTGCGCGGCGCTGCTCGCGCGCGAACGCGGCGCGGCCGCGCAGGGGGCATCGCCATGGGGCGCGCTGCCGGACTGGCGATTGAACGGCGGCTATCGCCGCACGCTCGAATGGCATGCGGTCGATCGCGAAGCGGACGTGACGGTTGCGTATGAAGACGACGGCGCCGTTGCGCGCATCGCGGCCGGCGACGCGGCCGCGCAGCCGTTCGCATGGACGCGCGGCGCAACGCCGCTCGATTTCGACGTGACGCTCGGCGGTGTGCGCAGCAGCGGCCGCGTGTATGCGGACGGCGACACGTTCCATGTGTTCACGCAGGGCGCGGCCGAGACGTTCGAATGGCGCAACCTGCTCGCGCATGCTGGCGACACCGAACAGGGCGGCGGGCGTTTGACCGCGCCGATGCCCGGCAAGGTGATCGCGGTGCTGGTCGAACCGGGCCAGAAGGTCGAAGCCGGCACGCCGCTGATCGTGATGGAAGCGATGAAGATGGAGCACACGATCGGCGCGCCGAGCGCGGGCGTAGTCGCGGAAGTGCTGTACGGCGTCGGCGACCAGGTCGCGGATGGCGCGCAGTTGCTGATGATGGCGGAAGGCTGATCGACGCTTTCGCTGTGCGCGGGTCGGCGGCTGCCGGCCCGTGAAAACCGCTTCGCGCATCACCGCACGCTGGTGGTTGCGACAGGTGCTGCTTCGATTGCATCGACACGCCGGCGCCGCACGAATCTTTCGATCGAATTACGTTTTGCCGGCGAAATCCATACTTCCATCGAACGCGTGGCCCGTTGCGCCACACCCTCCCGCCGCACGTCCATCTCCACTCGACACCGTCGTGTAACAAGTCGAACATAGCATCTCGCCGTCGATATGACCGGCGCGGGTTCGCGTCCGTGTCACTTCATCACGTCCACGGAGATACGTTATGCGAACGTCGGCCCTACGGCCTTTCGCGGTCGCCGGCCTGGTCGCGCTGATCGCACTCCTCAGCGCCTGCGGCGACGACCTGAATGCAGACCCCGCGCCCGTCGCGCAGCAGAAGGCCGCCTGCGGCGGCGCCGCCGTCGCCACCGCGCAGATGCGTTGCCCGCCGGGTTTCACCGCGCCCGCATCTTCGCCCGCTTCCTGATACCGGTCGTTCCAACCAGAAATCCAATCAAGAGCAACCAGCATGGCCACTCATTCACGACGCGATTTTCTGAAGTTCTCCGCCGGCCTCGCCGGTGCGACCGCCGCCACCGCACTGCTTCCCGAATCGATCCGCAAGGCGCTCGCGATCGAGCCGAATACCGTGACGGGCACGATCCAGGATGTCCAGCACATCGTCGTGTTCATGCAGGAAAACCGCTCGTTCGACCACTACCTCGGGCACCTGAGCGGCGTGCGCGGCTACAACGACCGCTTCCCGGTCACGCTGCCGAACGGCAAGCCGGTCTGGTTCCAGCCGCGGCAGGAGGACAAGGCGAGCGTGATCGCGCCGTTCCGCTACGACACGACCGACCCGGGCGTGAACGCGCAGTGCATCGGCGGCCTGCCGCATACGTGGGCGACGACGCACGGCGCGATCGACGGCGGCCGTGCGGATCAATGGGCGATGCAGAAGTCCAACATGACGATGGGCTATCACGTCCGCGACGACATCCCGTTCCACTACGCGCTCGCGGATGCGTTCACCGTGTGCGACAACTACTTCTGCTCGATCCCGGGCAACACGCACCCGAACCGCATGTACCTGATGACGGGCATGGTCGATCCGCTCGGCACGGGCGGCGGCCCGCTGCTCGACAACACCGACTACATCGACAACCAGTTCGACAAGATCAAGTTGCCGCCCTTCAGCTGGACGACCTACCCGGAGCGGCTCGAACAGGCCGGCATCTCGTGGCAGGTCTACCAGCAGGGCACCGGGTTCGACAACTTCACAGGCAACTACGGCACGAACATGCTCGCGTGCTTCAACAACTTCGTGAATGCGCCGGCCGGTTCGTCGCTGCAGACGCGCGGGATGAGCACGCGCCCGATCACGCAACTGAAAGCCGACGTGCAGGCGAACGCGCTGCCGCAGGTATCGTGGCTGCTGCCGCCGGCCGCGTATTCGGAACACCCGAAGTTCACGCCGCTGTACGGCGCCTACTACCTGTCGACGATCCTCGACGCGCTGACGTCCAATCCGGACGTGTGGAGCAAGACCGTGCTGCTCGTCATGTACGACGAGAACGACGGCTTCTTCGACCATGTCGTGCCGCCGCAAGCGCCGACGTTGCCGGGCTCCGGCATGAGCACGGTGGACGTGTCGCTCGAGCGGCACAACGTCGTGACCTCGACGCAGACCGGCACGTATACCGCCGACAACCTGCCGTACGGCCTCGGCCCGCGCGTGCCGATGTTCGTCGTGTCGCCGTGGTCGAAGGGCGGCTTCGTCTGCTCGCAGGTCTTCGATCACACGTCGGTGCTGCAATTCATCGAGAAGCGCTTCGGCGTGATGGAAACGAACATCTCGCCGTGGCGCCGCGCGATCTGCGGCGACCTGACGTCGGCGCTCGACTTCTCGAAATCGGATGCGACGTTGCCGACCTTGCCGAGCACGCAGGCGTATGTCGCGCAGGCGGACCTGCAATGCTCGCGTGCGTCGTCGCAGACCGCGCCGACCAGCACCGCGCAGCAGGTCGTGACAGCGCAGGAATCCGGCACGCGGCCGGCGCGCGCGCTGCCGTACGAACTGCACGTCACCGGCCAGCTCGGCGCGCAAGGCTATGCGCTGACGTTCGCGAATACCGGCACGCAAGGTGCGCACTTCTGGGTCTATACGGGCGACGCCACCGCGATGCCGCGCCGCTACACGGTCGAAGCGGGCAAGCAGTTGACCGATACGTGGGCGCTCGACGCGAACGGCAACTACCTGGTGAGCGTCTGGGGGCCGAACGGCTATTTCCGGCGCTTTGCGGGGTCCGCCGCCGCGGACGCCGCCGCGAAGCCTGAAATCACCGCGTGCTATGACGCCGCGAACGGCGACGTCTATGTGACGTTCGCCAATGCGGGCAGCAGCGCGCTGACGATCACGGCGACCGATGTCGCGTACGGCGGGGCGGCGCGCACGCTGACGATTCCGGCAGGGCAGCGCGTCGAAGCGCACTGGGATCTGTCGTGCAGCAGCCACTGGTACGACCTGCAGTTCGCGGTTGCGGGGAATGCGGGCTGGATGCGTCGCATCGCGGGGCACGTCGAAACCGGCAAGGCCAGCATCACCGATCCGGCTGCCGTGGCGCCGACGATTACGGCGATCTGACGACAAGAGGCGTGCGCTGCCGGCTGGTTGGAGCCGGCCGGCGCACGCGCATGCGATGTCGAGGTTGCGGTAGCGGTAGCGGCGTCAGGGCATCAGCCTGTCGTCGTGCGCCATGATCGGCGCGCAGCATCGCGGGCCACATGCCGTAGTAACGCACGATGTAGCTGTCCGCGCGGCGAAACAGCCAGAGCGTGTCGAAGCTGACGAGATCGACCACGCCTTCGCCGTGCAACTGCCCGTCGCGCTCCATCGCGCGAATGAAATGCAGCTGGTTGCCGGAGTATCGCAGAACCGGTTCGCGGATTTGCGCTCGCCAGCCAGGTGCTAACCATCCATGACAGTGTGCCCGCCAGCGGTTCGCTAGAATGCCGGATCGCCGCCGCCGCTTGACGCGGGCGGCGCTTCGCGCGCTACACTGCGTTCATTCCATTCCCATCCAACCTCCCATCCCGCCGACGATGACGTCTCCTGTCCTGAACGGCCTGCGCATCGGTATCACGATCGGATTGCGTGCCCCCGACGAAAGCCTGTGGATCAACGGCATCAAGCAGAACGCGCTGTTTCTCGCGAAGCTGCTGATGGCTTCGCCGTACGGCTATCGCGTGACGCTGGTCAACACGACCGACGTGCCGCTCACCGACGCGCTGCCGTGGGATCGCGCCGTGTACGACACGCGCGCGTTCGCCGACATGAAGGATTCGCTCGACGTGGTGATCGAGCTCGGCGGGCAGATCGACGCCGAGCAGACGGCCTACCTGAAAGCGCGCGGCGCGAAGCTCGTCAGCTATTGCTGCGGCGTCGAGTACATCAACGCGATGGAGTCGATGCTGTTCGGCCGCCGGCTGTGGGACACGCTGTTCATCAACCGCGGCTACGACGAGGTGTGGGCGATTCCGCAGATCGCGCCGTCGTCGCTGCCGTTCCTGCAGTCGCTGCGCCGCTGCCCGGGGCGCGTCGTGCCGTTCGTGTGGGATCCGATGTTCCTGAGCGCACGCGCGCAATCGCTGCCGGAGCACGGCGAATACCGGCCGCGCAGCGAGCCCGGCAAGCGACTGACGGTAATGGAGCCGAACCACAACGTCGTGAAGTTCTGCGTGTATCCGATGCTGATCATCGACGAGGCGTATCGCCGCGACCCCGATGCGATCTGCTTCACGCACGTGACGAACGCCGATCGCCTCGCGCACGACAGCCCCGAGTTCGTGATGCTGATGAACTACCTGGACATCGTGCGCGCGGGCAAGGCGAGCTTCGTCGGGCGCTTCGATACGCCGCTGTTCCTGGCCGACCTGACCGATATCGTCGTGTCGCATCAATGGTCGAACCCGCTCAACTATTTCTATTTCGACGTGTGCTGGCAGGGCTATCCGCTCGTGCACAACGCGAGCCTCGCGCCCGATCTCGGCTACTACTATCCGGACAACGACGTGCAGCAGGGCGCCGATGCGCTGCTGCGCGCGCTGCATACGCATGACGACGACTGGGAAGCGTACACGCGACGCCAGCGCGACATCCTCAGCCGCTATACGTCGGCGAATCCCGCGCTAGTCGCCGAATACGATGCGCTGCTCGCGAACCTGATCGGTGCGACGGCCGCATAACGCCCGATTTTTCGAGGCGCTTGCCCGTTGCGCCGCGGGCCGCCATCGGGGTTGTCCCACCCTAATGTCTGATGAATTGATGCCGTTAAAAAGAAACCGTCGAACCCGTTCGGGTCGACGGTTTTTTGAAGGCACGAATTTGACGGCTCCGAGGGAAGTCCGTCGAAAACAAGTTTATAGGTTAACAAGTCGGAAAGATTGTTAAATTTGTTTCGATCGGCAATCATCATATAATTAAACTTGATATTATCGATTCAAGGCGGTTCGATTCCGTTTTGAAATTCAATAATTTCGTTTGAGGCGGGAAATTGAATGCTGCGATGATCGAATGACTCGCGGCGGCAGGTTTTCAGCGAGTGATGGTCCGGGCAGCCGGCCACGGCGGCGTGGCTTGGCATCGAATGCGGGCGGTGCATCACGGGTCGGTATTTATCTGATCAATTGAAGGATTTTCGATTTTAGAAGCTGGCATATCGCGGAAAATCGATTCGGATAAAGTTGTTTGAGCAAAAAAGATGAGCGATTTCCGGATTGTGTTTCCGTCATTCGCGTTGTGTAACCTGTCGCACTGTCGGTGTCGTGCGTACATGGTGTATTCCCAGTAATTGAATATCGTTGAAAATATCGAATTTGACGGCGCGCCGAAGCGATAAGTACGCTCCCGGAAAAGATCGACATAACAGGATGGGCCGGGTAGGCGGCGGAGCGCGTCATGGTCGGTTCGCTCCGCATGTTTGTTGAGGTCGAGCCGTCTTCGGCGGCTCGCCATTTGCCGGAGCGCCGGATGAATGCGGTCGAAGCTCGCCTGGAGGCGAATCGGGAAGCGAATCGTGACGAAATCGATCTCGTGTTCGGCGCCCCTGACGATCATCCCGACCTCGCGTCGGTACGCAGTTTCGTGGAAAGCCGGCTCGGGTTCGCGCACGAGCCGGTGTGCCGATCCGACCTGTCGGGCGGCGTGCTGTATCAGGAATGCCTGGCGCGGTTGCGTTGGGGCGAGCGCGACGTGCTGCCGCCGGTCGCGTTCCTGCCGCGCCTCGAGGCGCTCGGGCTGATGCGCTGGTTCGACCGGCTCGTGGTGAGCCGGACGATCGACGGGCTGCGCGCCGATCCGGGCGCCGTCTACGGGTGCAACGTCGCGGCGGCGAGCGCGGTCGTCGACGATGCGTGGCTGGCGATTTTCAGGCGGCTCGAGCGCGAACCGTCGGTCGCGGCGCGTCTGGTGGTCGAGATCACGGAGACGGGGCCGCTGAATCCCGTCGCGGGCCGGTCGTTCGTGAACCGCTTCCGGCAAGCCGGATGCCGGATCGCGATCGACGATTTCGGCGTCGGCTTCAGCGCGTTGAACAATCTGGTGGTCGGCAATCCCGACATCGTGAAGCTCGACCGGTCGGTCCTGTCGATGATCAAGCGCAACGCGATCGGGCGATACCAGTTCCGCAGGCTGATCGCGTTCGCGCATGAAGGCGCGCGGCACGTCGTCGTCGAAGGCGTGGAGAACGAGATCGACCGGCAGATCATCGTGGATGCCGGCGTCGCATGGGCGCAGGGCATCCGTTTTACATGGCGGCCGCCGGCCGCCGCGTGACGGCGCGGGAACAGGCGGGCGGCGTGCGTGATGCGCGCCGGAGTCGGGCGGGGCCGGCGCGTGGCCGGGATGAATCGCAAAGGGGCGTGGGCATGGCGGAGACGAAGACTGGAGGCGGAACGAGCACGCAGGCGACCGATGCGCGCGACTTGGTCGCGCTCGCCGAGCTGGCCGACATGCTGTGGCAACTGGGCGCCGAATCGACCGATGTGCCGATCGACGTCACGCCGTATCTCGACGGCCTGAAGGCCGTCGCGCGCCGTATTCAGCGGATGACGCCGCTCAACGCCAACAGCCGCGAGCTGGCGGCGCAGCACTATTACGCGGGCGTCATCGCGGGCGCGTGCGGCGACGATTCGGCGATCGCGCGCGGCGTGTCCGACAGCCTCGTGAAGCAATCCGGCGGCGCAAGCCGGCTGGCGGCCCGTTGCTTCGCCATGCTCGCACGCACGGGGCGGCGGCATGGCCGCGCATTCGCCGCGCAAAGCGGCGCTCGGGTGCTGGTGTAGGGCGCGATCCCCTGTTTCGACAAAATCATTCGTGAGGCTGGCCACCAGAAGGTGCCGTCATTGGCGTGAGCAGGCCCGGGCGCATCCGGTGCGCGTGCGGGCCGGCACGCGGTTTCGACATCGCGCGGGCGTAGCGGCCCGGCGGCCCGGCCTCCCGGACGCACTGCAAATCGATCAATCCCTCCCGAAACCGCCGAGCACCAGCGCCATCGCGCGGTCGATCGCGTCGTCCCATTGCCCGACGTGTGTCGCGCGCACGATCCGGATGCCCGGGTAGAGCGCGGTGCGCGAGCCGGTCTCCCAGCGCGCATCGGCTTTCGGGCTGAGCAGCAGCACGGCCGGCACACCGAGCGCGCCGGCGAGGTGGATGTGCGCGGTGCAGGTGGTCACGACGGCATCCATCGCGAGCATCAGCGCCGCGAGATCGCTGAAATCGCCGATCGCGTGATGCGGGAACGTGACCGGCAGGTCCGATTGCTCGGACTGCGCGGACAGGTCGCGGTTGATGCAATACGCGGCGTAGCCCTGCATCCGTGCAAGCGGTGCGAAATCACGCAGGCTCGCCGCGCGATGGAAGCGCGCGTCGCTTTCGTCGCGGCCGCGCCAGTTGAGCCCGATGCGGCGCGTGCCGGGCGCGTGGCCATCGCGCGACACGCGCTCGCGCCATGCGGCCGCGTGCGCGGGCGGGCACGACAGGTAGGCGGCCGGTGCGCCTTCCGGCGCCGGCGCGTAGCCGAACAGGGCGGCGAGCATCAGGAACGAACACCAGTAGTCGTGTGCGATCTGCGACGTATCGGCCCATGCGCCGTGCACGCCGATGAATTCGATGCGCGGGAACGTATGGCGCAGCAGGCCCGTCAGCGCATCGGGGACGACGACGGTCACGCCCGCATAGCCGAGCGCGTCCAGCGCGTGCAGGTAGCGTGCGTACTGGAACTGGTCGCCGGCGCCGCCGTAGCTGACCACGAGCAGCCGCTTGCCGTGCAGCGGCTGGCCCTGGTAGAGCCGCTCGGTCGGCAGTCCGAACTGCGCGGCCGTCAGCACGTTTTCGCTGGCGACGGTGGCGCGGGCGGCCTCGTCGCGCCGGCCGGCGCGCAGCAGCAGCGCCGAGCGCGCCAGTTCGATGCGTCCGCGCGTTGCGTCGGGCAGCGCGGCCGGATCGCCGAAGCGGTCGAGTGCCGCGAGCCCGGCGTCGGGCGCGCCGGCGAAGCCATAGCACGACGCGAGCTGCAGCGCGATCGCATCGTCGTCGAGCCCGCGGCCGCGCGCGCGTTGCCAGCGGTCGATCGCATGACCCCACTCGCAGCGCGATTCGTGGTCGAGCGCGCGATTCCAGTTCGTTTCGGGTGCGTCGGCGCCCACTGTGCCGGCGGTCGCATGATTCGCGTTGCTTTCGGCCGTCGATGCGGTGGCGAGCGGCTCGCCCGAGATGAACAGCCGCTGCCGGTCCCAGCGCGGGTTCGGCACGCAGAGCATGTTCAGCCCGTCGATCCGGTAGAACGTGTAGTCGAGGCCGGCGAATGTATCGATGATCGGCGCTTCGCCGACTTTCCAGTATTCGATCCAGCACCACGGCAGATGCGTCTCGATCAATCGGCGCGCGCCGCGCAGCGCGTCGATCTCCATCCCTTCGATGTCGAGCTTCAGGAAATCCAGCCGCGGCAGGCCGAGCGAATCGAGCCTGGCGACCGGCGTCGGCGTGCCGCCCGCCGCTTGGCCGTCGACGAGCGATACCGAACCGAAATCGGCATCCTGCCCATAGTCGATGTCGGGCACCTTCATCGTGCCGTTGGCGCTGGCGAGCCCCATGTTCAGCAGATGGAGGTTGTCGAGCTCGTTGAGCGCGATGGTGCCGCCGAGCGCATGGAACAGCGTGCGCTGCGGCTCGAACGCGTACACACGGCCGCTGCGCGCGCGCAGCCGGTGCGCGATCGGCACGCACACGAGCCCTGCGTTCGCGCCGCCGTCCACCGCGATCGCGCCGTCCGGCAACTGGTCGATCACCTGCAGGATCGTGTCGAGCTCGGCCTGGATATGCGGCCGGCCGGTCTTGATCAGCGCCTCGGCCTGCAGCGCGCAGTGCCGGTTGATGACGAACGGGCCGTGGATCGAATCGATCACGACGAAATTGCGGACGGTCTGATTCATGGGCGGGACGTGTGCGAAGGAGGTCAGCCGAGTGCGCGGCCGGCGAACAGCTGCTGGATCTGCGCGGAATACGCGCGGACGTTGTGTTCGGCGAGCGTGTCGACCTGGTGCAGGCAGCGGCGGGCGGCCGCCGCATAGTCGTCGAGCCGCGCGTCGTGCGTTTGCGCGGCGGTCGCGATCGCGCGCGCCGCATCGAAGATCTCGAAGTCCGGATAGTAGTAGCCGACGTCGCGCAGGAACGGCGAGTTGTGCACGAGCGGGTAGTTGCCGTACAGCGCGTCGTACAGCAGGTAGTTGAGGCCGTTTTCCCAGTGATGCGACACGACGATGTCGGTGTGATGCGCGGCCCACGCGACGAACGGCGCGCGCACGTCGGCCGTCGCCTTGCCGTCGCGCACCATCTCGAGCCCGAGCGCGAGATGCTTGAAGGCGACGTTCTCCTTCTTGTCGAACGTGTTGGTCATGTACACGTGCTCGACGAGTTCCGGATGCTCGACGTAGCACGCGTTCGCGGCGAGCATCGGCACGATCGAACTCTTCACGACATTCAGGTTCGGTTCGAAGAACGCGATGCGCTTTGCCGGGCCGTGGTTCCGGTAGCCGAAGCGGGCCTTCAGTTCGGGATCCGCGTCGAGGCTGCGCTCGATGAAATACGGCGACCAGATGTGCGGCAGTTCGATCACCGGCGCGCGATACACGGCCTGGAAATACGCCGCGCACGTATGCATGTGCTGCGGGTTGGTCCAGATCTCGTCGAACTGCACGCGGTGCGGGTTCGGCCGCCAGTCGTTCTTCTCGAAGTTGATCGTCTCGACCGCGATCACGTAGTCGTTGCCGAAGCGGTACGACACGCACTTGCCGCCGCGCCGGCGCACGACGTCCGTGTGCGACGGGTCGATGAACGCGTTCATCTCGATCAGCAGGTCGGTCTGGTGGACGATCGACGACAGCGGCCGCAGCGCGGCGCCGAACGCGTCCATCATCAGCGCCTGCGGATAGTCGGTGATGCCGTCGTCGTGCGCGAGCCAGACCTCGCCGATCAGCGGCGACTGCTTCAGCAGCATGTACAGGTACACGCAATGCTGGTTCGCGCCGTTGTACCAGATCGACTGCGTCGCGTCGCGCTGCACGTTCATCGTTATCGCGACATTGAGTTTCATGGCAGCTCCGTGAGGCGGGCGGGGCGCGGCTTACTGCACGGCGCCTTGCGACCGGCGCGGCACGTAGCCCGTCAGATGCCAGCGGCCGTCGTCGTCGAGGCGAAAGCTCAGCTTCTCGAACACGGTCGCGCCGTTCGTCAGCGTGGTTGCATAGTCGACGTTCGCGTAGAGCCCGTCGGGCGTCGTCGATGCATTCGTATAGCGGATGCGCGTGATCTGCGCCCAGCCGCGATGGCTGACCGCACCGACCGACTGGCGGGCTTGCTGCATGTCGGCCGCGAACTGGTCCTGCTTGATGCGCGCCTTCACGAATGCGGCGGCATCGCTCCACACCGCACCGTACTGGCCGGCGTCGAGCTGCTTGAACACTGCGTCCGAATCGCGGAGCAGCGAGTCGGCCGATTCGCCGGCCGATTGCGCGTGCGCGCCGATCGCGATCGAAGCGACGGCGCAGCCGATCATCCATTTGGCGCGGGTGAAGGGCGTGCGTGCATTCATGTCGGGATCCGGAAAGGGCGGCGCGTCACGCGTCGCGATAGAGGGTGGCGATCGCGTCCGTATAGGCGGCGACGTTCTCGGGGTTATAGATGCTGACCGAGTCGAGCACGTGCTTCGACTGCTCGCGGTACGCTTCCAGGTTCGCGTCGTGTTCGGCGAATGCCTGCAGCAGCGCGCGGCCACCGGCCTGGCAGTCGAAGTCCGGATAGAAATACCCGGCCTTGCCGAGGAACGGCGAGTTGTGGATCAGCGGATAGTCGCCGTACAGCAGCTCGTAATACAGGTAGTTCTGCGCGTTTTCCCACGTGTGCGACACCACCGCATCGCCGTACGCGGCCATGAACTCGTACACCGCATAGCGGCTTTCGAACGTCGTGATGCCGTGGTTCACGATGTCGAGGCTCTTCGCGAAGTGGACGAAGGTTGCATGCTCCTTGATGTGGATCGTGTTGCATACGCGCACGAATTCAAGGAATTTCGGATCGGCACGGTATGCCTCTTCCGTGACCAGCATCGGGATGATGCTCGTCTTCACCATGCAGATGTTCGGTTCGAACATCGTCACGCGCCAGCGCGGCTTGCCGGGCCGATAGCCGTACGACAAACCGGCGCCGAGCGTCGCGCGCGCCTTGTCGAACAGCATCGGGTGCCAGATGTGCGGGACGATCGTGACCGGCGCGCGCAGGCCCGTCTGGTAATAGTGCAGGCACGAGCGCTCGAATTCGGGAATCGTCCATACCGCGTCGTACGGCGCGCCCGAGAACAGGAAGCCCGACGGCTTGTTGAACATCGCGCGTTCGATGTCGATCACGTAGTCGTTGCCGACCCGCATCGTGACGACCTTGCCGCCGCGCTCGCGGAACGCACGCAGGTAGTCCGCGCCGAACTGCGCGCTCATTTCGATCAGCACGTCGCAGCGTTGCAGCGCTTCGTCCATCGACAGCAGCGGCACGTCCCATTCGCCGAGCATCATCTGCGGATCGGCGACCTGTTCGCCGCCGTTCACCATCACGGCTTCCGCGACGAGCGGCGACTGGCGCAGCAGCAGGATCAGCAGCAGGCAGTTCTGGAAGATGCCGTTTTCCCACAGCGACTGGCCGGCGCCGCGCACGAACAGCGATACGCCGACGACGAGACGCTTGCCCTCGCCGGGCGCTTGACGGGCATTGGAGTCCGACATGCGTATGCTCCGGTTCAGGCGACCAGACGCGAGACGAACGCGTCCAGGTTCGCGGGGTTGTCGATCGAGACCGACTGCAGCAGCCGGTTGGCTTTCGCGCGGTAGTCGTCGAGGCGTTCGTCGTGATGCAGCCACGCGTCGAGCAGCGCGCGGCCGCCCGCGGCCGAGTCGAAGTCCGGGTAGTAATAGCCGGCGTCGCCGAGCAGCGTCGAGTTGTGGAGCAGCGGATAGCCGCCGTGCAGCACGTCGTAATACAGGTAGTTCTGCCCGTTTTCCCAGTGGTGCGACACGACCGCATCCGCATGGTGCGCCATGAAGCCCGGCAGGTCGATGCGCGGTTCGAAGGTCGCCTTGTGCTGGCGCACGAGATCGAGGCTGTTCGCGAAGTGCACGAAGGTCGGATGCTCCTTCATGTGCATCGCGTTGACGACGAACATGTGTTGCACCGCGTCCGGCCGCGCGCGATAGAACTCGTCGCACGCGAGCATCGGGTAGTGGCAGGACTTGACGACCGAGATGTTCGGCTCGAGCATCGCCAGGCGCCACGGGCGGTGGCCGGGCCGATAGCCGAACGTCGCGCCTTCGCTCGCCAGCGCGGCGACGCGGCGATCGAGGAAGTACGGCGACCAGATATGCGGCATCAGGTGCACCGGCGCGCGCAGGATGGTCTGCAGCATCGGCGCCGCGGTCTTGTCGTATTGCGGCAGCAGCCACACTTCGTCGAACGGTGCGCCGTTGAAGATGTGCCCCGACGGTTTTTCGAAGATCGGGGTTTCGCACAGGCCGGCATACACGTGCCCGCAGAAGAACGCGGCGATTTTCTTGCCGAGCGCCTTCATGTGCCTGAGCCATTCGACCGGCAGCTGCGCGCCCATTTCGATTACGACGTCGAGTTCGTGCGTGACGTCGGCGGGATTCACGAGCGGGATGTCGAGGCCATCGAGTTCGAGGCCGGCCGGCAGTGCGTTGGCGTCGCCGCCGTTCAGGAAATAGACGGGGCCGACGCGATCCGAGCGCTTGAGCATCATCGCGAGGAACGCGATGTTCTGGTGAATGCCGTTTTCCCAGATCGCCTGGCCGTCCCGCGCAAACAGCGAGATGCCGACTGCCGGCCGTTGCTTGCGGGTGCCGCCCGCGGCGGCTTCATTGATGTCCGTCACCGGTTGGTTTCCTCTGCGGCGTCGTGCGTCCGGGCATGGCGTCGAGCGTCTGGCCCGGAAGCGGCGCGCCGTGGATTGTCATGGTTGCATTCGCGCCGGTGCGCCGCGGCACGCGAATCGGGCGACGTGGTTCGCGGGGGCGGCAGCCGGGTTCCGGCGTGTCGCCGGGCACGCCTGGCACGGCGTGCGATTCGGGCAGGCTGCCCCGGCGACTGTCTGCGGCGATTGTGGCACGGAAATCGCCGGTTTGTGGAGGCACGTGACGAACTTTGACATAGCCGGCGGCCAGCGGAAACGGGGCGCCGGCGCAGCGACGCGCGCGTTGATCGGCGGATGTCCGGCGCGGCGCTGGCGGCCTGCCGGATCGGCCGCCGCGCGCGGCGGTCGTCCGCTCAGTGCTGCAGCGTGATTTCGACGCGGCGGTTGCTGGCGCGGCCTTCGGGCGTTGCGTTGGACGCGACCGGATCGGCCTTGCCGCGGCCCGTGACCGTCAGCGTGTCGGCCTTCAGCCCGTGCGCCTTCAGATAGGCGGCGACGGATTCGGCACGGCGCTTCGACAGTGCGAGGTTGTAGTCGTCGCTGCCCACCGTATCCGTAAAGCCGGTGATCGTCACCTGCGAGTACGTGCGGTCCGCGCGCTCGCTCAACAGCCGGTCGAGCGATTCGCGTGCGGTCGGTGCGAGCGTCGCGTGGTCGGTCGCGAACAGCGCGTCGCCCGACAGGTTCACGCGTTCGACGGTGGCAGGCGCCGGCGCCGGCTCGGCTGCCGCGGCCGCTTCGGCCGGCGCGGCGCCGCACTGGAAGACCAGCGTCGCGGGATCGGATTTGTCGCGCAGCGCGCGGGCCGAGTCGACGGTGCGCACCGGCTGGTCGCCGCAGATCTTGCGGGCAGCTTTCATGCAGGTCTGCGGGCCGGACAGCAGGCCGTGGCAGTCCACCTGGAACGTGCGCACGCCGTCGCGCGGCTGCAGTTCGGAGGCGCTGAAGGTCGGGCCGGATGCGGTCGAGCACGCGGCGAGGGCCATTGCGGAAAGCGCGAGCGCAAGAGCGAGTTTGTTCACGGTTACGTCCTCAAAGCTTGGGTTGACAGAAGCCGGCCGCGGGCTGCGCGGCCGGCTCGTCCTGCCGTCGGGGCCGCCGCGGGCCGGCCGGCCTGGCGGCGCGACGCATTACTTCCACTGGTACAGCATGCCGGCGCCGATCACCTTCTGACCGCCGCTGAAGCCGCCGTTGATCGACGCCTTCAGGTTCTCCGTGATGCGGGCCTGCATGTTGACCGCCATCGCCTTCTGGCCGAGGAAGGTCGACGTGCCGACACCCATCCCGAAGTTGGCGTCGCGATCGAGCTGCGGGATCGACGCCATCGCGCCGACGGCCGCGATACCCTGCTTCGCCATCTGGTCGGTCTGCTGCAGTTGCGAACCCAGCGAGTTGATCTGCGCCTGCTGGCCCGACAGTGCCGTCGACAGCGTCGTCTGCACCTGCGTCAGCTGGTTCACGTTCACCGCGTCGGTGCCTTGCGTACCCGGTGCGACGTTCACGATCTGGCGCTGCTGCGTGTCGCTGCCGACCGAGACGACGTTCTGGCGGCCGCCGTCCGTCGAATTCGCGCCGATCGCCACCGAGTTCGAGCCGGCGGTGACGGTAGGCTTGTCGGAGCCGGTTCCGTTCATGTCGGCCGCGATGCCGTTGGAATTGAGCGAGCGCGTCGTGTTGTTGTTGAGCGTCGTCGACAGCGAGTTCAGCGTGTTGTTGATGTTCGTCACGCCGGTCGACAGCGAGGCGACCGTGCTGTTCGTCGAGCTCAGTCCGGTGGACAGCGAACCGATGCCGGTCGACGTCGACGTGGACAGCGACGACACGTTGCTGTTCGTCGAGCTGAGGCCCGTCGACAGCGAGCTGATCGCGGTCGAGGTCGACGTGGACAGCGACGTCACCGAGCTGTTCGTGGTGCTCAGTCCGGTGGACAGCGAGTTGATGCCGGTCGACAGCGACGAGATGTTCGACGCGGTCGACGTGGACAGGTTCGTGATCGCCTGGTTCGTCGCGTTGAGCTGGCTGCCGTTGATCGCGTCCGTGCTGCTGGCCGAGATCCGGCCGGCGGCGACGTTCGTGATCTGGCGTTCCTGGCCCTGCGCGCCGACGCTCACCACGCCGACCGGCGAGCTGCCCGCGAAGAAGTACGTGGCGCCGCCGATCGTGGCGCTCGACGTCGGGTTCGCGGCACTCGTGACCGAGTTCGCACCGAGCGCGATCGAGTTGGCGACGTTGGCTTGCGCGTTCGTGCCGAAGGCGAGCGCGTCGGCGGCCGTGGCCTTGGCAGCCGAGCCGTAGGCCTGTGCGCCGGTGGCGCTGGCCGTGGACTGGCTGCCCAGCGCGATCGTGTTGTCCGCGGTGGCCTGGTTCGAGCTGCCGAGTGCGAGTGCGCTGGCGCCGTTTGCGGTGTTCGCGTTGCCGAGCGCCACTGCGCCGTTGCCGGTCGCCGTGTCGTTCGCGCCCATCGCTACCGCGCCGGTGCCCGTCGCGATGCTCGGATCGCCGATCGCGACCGCGCCGTCGCCGCTCGCGGTGTTGCCGGAGCCGATCGACACGGCCTTGCCGCCCGTTGCCGATGCGTTCTGGCCGATCGCGACCGCGCCTGCCGACTGCGCGTTCGAGCCGTCGCCGACTGCGACGCTGCTTGCGCCCGCCGCGCTGGCGTTGACGCCGGCGGCGAGGGCGTTGGTGCCGGTTGCGCCGTCGTTGGCGTAGTTGCTTTGCTGCGTGCCGTTGTCGTTGACGCTGTAGTAGTGCGTCTTCGCAGCGTTGATCGCGGTTGAGGTCGACGTGGACAGCGACGCCACCGAGCTGTTGGTCGACGAGAGGCCGGTGGACAGCGAGCCGATGCCGGTCGACGTCGACGTGGACAGCGACAGGATCGTGCTGTCGGTCGAGCTCAGGCTGGTCGACAGCGAGTTGATGCCGGTCGAGGTCGACGTGGACAACGACGTGATCGAGCTGTTGGCCGACGAGAGGCCGGTCGAAGTCGACGTCGACAGGGAGCTGATCGAGCTGTTAGCCGAGGACAGGCCGGTCGACGTGGACGTCGACAGCGACGCCACCGAGCTGTTGGTCGAGCTCAGGCCCGTGGACAGCGAGTTGATGCCGGTCGAGGTCGAGGTGGACAGTGACGTGATCGAGCTGTTGGCCGAGGACAGGCCCGTCGAGGTCGAGGTCGACAGCGACGTGATCGAACTGTTAGCCGAGGACAGACCGGTCGACGTGGAAGTCGACAGCGACGACACCGAGCTGTTGGTCGAGCTCAGGCCGGTGGACAGCGAGTTGATGCCGGTCGAGGTCGACGTGGACAGCGACGTGATCGAGCTGTTGGCCGAGGACAAGCCCGTCGACGTGGAAGTCGACAGCGACGTGATGGAGCTGTTCGCCGACGACAGGCCGGTCGAGGTCGACGTCGACAGCGAGTCGATCGAGCTGTTGGCTGAGGACAGACCGGTCGAGGTCGAAGTCGACAGCGACGTGATCGAGCTGTTGGCCGACGAGAGGCCGGTCGAGGTCGAGGTGGACAACGAGGTGATCGAGCTGTTGGCCGACGAGAGGCCGGTCGACGTCGAAGTCGACAGCGACGTGATCGAGCTGTTGGCCGACGAGAGGCCGGTCGACGTCGAAGTCGACAGCGACGTGATCGAGCTGTTTGCCGACGAGAGGCCGGTCGACGTGGAAGTCGACAGTGACGTGATCGAGCTGTTTGCCGACGACAAGCCGGTCGAAGTCGACGTGGACAACGACGTGATCGAGCTATTCGCCGAGGACAGGCCCGTCGATGTGGAAGTCGACAGCGAAGCCACCGAGCTATCGGTCGAGCTCAGACCGGTGGACAGCGAGCTGATGCCGGTCGAGGTCGAGGTGGAGAGCGACGTGATCGAGCTATTCGCGGACGACAGACCCGTCGAAGTCGACGTGGACAGTGACGTGATCGAGCTGTTGGCCGACGAGAGGCCTGTCGAGGTCGAGGTGGACAACGACGTGATCGAGCTATTCGCCGACGAGAGGCCCGTCGAAGTCGACGTGGACAACGAGGTGATCGAGCTGTTGGCCGAGGACAGGCCCGTCGACGTGGAAGTCGACAGCGACGCCACCGAGCTATCGGTCGAGCTCAGACCGGTGGACAGCGAGCTGATGCCGGTCGACGTCGACGTGGACAGTGACGTGATCGAGCTATTCGCCGACGACAGACCCGTTGACGTGGAGGTGGACAGCGACGTGATCGAGCTGTTCGCGGACGACAGCCCCGTCGACGTGGACGTCGACAGCGAGGCCACCGAGCTGTCGGTCGAGCTGAGGCCTGTGGACAGCGAATTGATGCCGGTCGAGGTCGAGGTGGACAGCGACGTGATCGAGCTGTTTGCCGACGACAAGCCCGTCGACGTCGAAGTGGACAGCGACGTGATCGAGCTATTCGCCGACGACAGGCCGGTCGAGGTCGAAGTGGACAGCGACGTGATCGAGCTATTCGCCGACGACAGACCGGTCGAGGTCGAGGTGGACAACGACGTGATGGAGCTGTTGGCCGACGACAAGCCCGTCGAGGTCGAGGTGGACAACGACGTGATGGAGCTATTCGCCGACGACAGACCGGTCGAGGTCGAGGTGGACAACGACGTGATGGAGCTATTCGCCGACGACAGGCCGGTCGAGGTCGACGTGGACAGCGACGTGATCGAGCTGTTCGCGGACGACAGCCCCGTCGACGTGGAAGTCGACAGCGAGGCCACCGAGCTGTCGGTCGAGCTCAGACCGGTGGACAGCGAGCTGATACCTGTCGAGGTCGAGGTGGAGAGCGACGTGATGGAGCTGTTAGCCGACGACAGACCCGTCGACGTGGACGTCGACAGCGAGGCCACCGAGCTGTCGGTCGAGCTGAGGCCCGTGGACAGCGAATTGATGCCGGTCGAGGTCGAGGTGGACAGCGACGTGATCGAGCTATTCGCCGACGACAGACCGGTCGAGGTCGAGGTGGACAACGACGTGATCGAGCTGTTGGCCGACGAGAGGCCCGTCGAAGTCGACGTGGACAACGACGTGATCGAGCTATTCGCCGACGACAGACCGGTCGAGGTCGAGGTGGACAGCGACGTGATCGAGCTATTCGCCGACGACAGACCGGTCGAGGTCGAGGTGGACAACGACGTGATCGAGCTGTTCGCCGACGAGAGGCCCGTCGAGGTCGAGGTGGACAACGACGTGATCGAGCTATTCGCCGACGACAGACCCGTCGACGTCGACGTGGACAGCGACGAAATGGCACTGGTCGCGGTACCAACCTGTTGGGCAACCGAATAAAGCTGGCTGCCGTTGATCGCGTCGGTACTGGTCTGCGTCACCTGGCCGGCGGCGACGTTGGTGATTTGTCGCTCGTTGCCCGGGCTGCCGACGCTGACGGTGCCGACTGGCGCGGCGCCTGCGAATCCACCGAACGTGACGCCGTTGACGGTCGCGCTGCTCGTGGGATTGGCTGCGGCGGTTTGCGAGTTGGCGCCGAGCGCGACGGAATTGTTGGTGCCGGCGGTGGCACCGCTGCCGATGGCGACGGCGTCGGTGCCGGTCGCGACGCTGTCGGCACCGGTCGAGTTCGCGTGGAAGTACTTGATACCCTGGCTGTTGATGTTGTTGATCGCCGAGCCGACGCTGTTGGCGGTCGACGTCGTGCCGTTCGCGTTGTAGGTCGTATACGCCGGCGCGGAGACCGTCCCGGTCGTCGGGTCGTACGTGGAGCCGCCGCCAAGTGCCGACGCCGTGCTGTTGCCGAGGTTGTCCGTCTTGGTCGTGACCGTGCTCAGGCCGGTCGACAGCGAGCCGATCGAGCTATTGGCCGACGAGAGGCCGGTCGAGGTCGAGGTCGACAGCGAGCTGATCGAACTGTTGGCCAAGGACAGGCCGGTCGACGTGGAAGTCGACAGCGACGACACCGAGCTGTTGGTCGAGCTCAGGCCGGTGGACAGCGAGCTGATGCCCGTCGAGGTCGAGGTGGACAGCGACGTGATCGAGCTGTTGGCCGACGACAGCCCCGTCGACGTGGAGGTGGACAGCGAGGTGATCGAGCTGTTGGCCGACGAGAGGCCGGTCGAAGTCGAGGTGGACAACGACGTGATCGAGCTATTGGCCGACGAGAGCCCCGTCGACGTCGACGTGGACAGGGAGCTGATCGAACTGTTGGCCGAGGACAGGCCCGTCGAGGTCGAGGTGGACAACGACGTGATCGAGCTGTTGGCCGAGGACAGGCCGGTCGACGTGGAAGTCGACAGCGACGACACCGAGCTGTTGGTCGAGCTCAGACCGGTGGACAGCGAGCCGATGCCAGTCGAGGTCGAGGTCGACAGCGAGGTGATCGAGCTATTCGCCGACGAGAGGCCCGTCGAAGTCGAGGTGGACAGCGAGGTGATCGAGCTATTGGCCGAAGACAGGCCCGTCGACGTGGAGGTCGACAGCGACGACACCGAGCTGTTGGTCGAGCTCAGGCCGGTGGACAGCGAGCCGATGCCCGTCGACGTGGAGGTGGACAACGACGTGATCGAGCTGTTTGCCGACGACAGACCGGTCGAGGTGGAAGTCGACAGCGAGGTGATCGAACTATTGGCCGACGAGAGGCCCGTCGAGGTCGACGTGGAGAGCGAGGTGATCGAACTATTGGCCGACGAGAGGCCCGTCGACGTCGACGTGGACAGGGAGCTGATCGAACTGTTAGCCGACGACAAGCCCGTCGACGTGGAAGTCGACAGCGACGCCACCGAGCTGTTGGTCGAGCTCAAGCCGGTGGACAGCGAGCCGATGCCGGTCGACGTCGACGTGGACAGCGACGTGATCGAGCTGTTCGCCGAGGACAAGCCCGTCGACGTGGACGTCGACAGCGAAGCCACCGAGCTGTTGGTCGAACTCAGGCCGGTGGACAGCGAGCTGATACCGGTCGAGGCCGAAGTCGACAACGACGTGATCGAGCTATTCGCCGACGACAGACCCGTCGAAGTCGACGTGGACAGGCTGGCAATGCTCGACGTCGTCGTGCTGGCGACCGCAAAAAGCTGGCTGCCGTTGATCGCGTCCGTGCTGGTCGCGCTGACCAGGCCGGCGGCGACGTTCTGGATGCGCCGCTCCGCCCCGGCCGCGCCGACGCTGACCACGCCGGCGGCGGAACTCGCGCCGGCATAGGTGCCGAACGTCTGACTGCCGATCGTCGTGCTGCTGACGGTACCGGTGCCGCCGGTGGCGGTGTTCGCGGTGCCGGTCGTGACGGCATTGGAACCGAGCGCGACCGAGCCGGCGACGTTCGCATTGGAACCGGAGCCGAAGGCCAGGGCGTTGGTGGCGCCGGAAACCGCGGTGTCGCCGATCGCGACGCCGCCGGCCGCGGTGGCCGTGCTGCTGTTGCCCAATGCGACCGAGCCTTGACCGGTCGCGGAATTGGCATTGCCGATCGCGATGGCGCCTTGGCCGTTCGACGAGTCGTTCGCACCGAGCGCGACGGCGCCCGTACCGATCGCCGAGTTCGGGTCGCCGATCGCGACCGCGCCGTTGCCCGTCGCCGTCTGGCCGCGACCAATTGCAACCGCGCCGCCGGCAGCCGTGCTGCTGTTTGCCGTCGTGCCGCTCGAGCCGATCGCCACGTTCTGCCCGGTCGCGCCAGACACGACACCGTCGCCCTGGGCGATGCCGTATGCGCCGTTGACGGTCGCGCCGCGGCCGACTGCGATACCCGACGTCGCGGTCGATGCGACGGACGACTGCCCGCCGATCGCGATGCTGTCCGAAGCGGCCGACTGCGCGCCCTTCGTTGCGTTGCTGCCGATGGCGATCGAGCCCGCGCCCGACGCGATGGTCGAGTTCGCTTGCGACAGCGGCGTCGTGCCGTTGCCGCCCGCACCGCCGATCGCGACCGAGTTCAGCGCGTTTGCCGTTGAGCCGAAGCCGAGCGCGGTGGCGCCTGCGCCGCTCGCGGTGGTTTCGAGGCCGGCGGCGACGCCCCACAGGCCGGCCGACGACTGCATGCCGGTGGCGACGGCGCCGTTGCCGGTCGCTTGCGCGAAGGAGCCGTAAACCGTGACGCCGGTCCAGCCGTTGCCGTTGGAATTACAGCCGGCCACGACCGAATACGTACCGGAGCCGTCGCCAGCCTGGTTCGCCGTGCCGCCCGGGTTGACTCGGCCGACTGCGCCGTTGCTTCCCGTAAAGCAGGTCTGTTGTGTGTTGAGCGTGTTGGCCTCGGCGAGCCCCGGCAGGCCGATCGCCAGTGCTGCGACTGCGGCGACCACGACGGCCGACTTGTTCGGCTTGCCCCGTGCCGAATCGATTTCCGATGCCGCGACCCAGGCGCCAAGAGCTTCGTTCCAGATCGAGCGGTATGTGCGGTTCATGTCCTACTACCTCCAAATGTGCACGCTACACACCGGTCTCTTTTGTTAGAGGAATACTCCGTGCGCTCGCGCGAATCTCAAAATTGATGGGCGGAGTTTATTGGAGGTGGATTTTATTAATTGCTAAATAGTGATAAATGGAGGGTTTGAAAAGTTAAAAGATGGTCAATGGATCGTGTTTTTATGTATCCAGGAAGAATGAATATGAAAGGTGTAAGAATGTTACGTGTAGGGCTTTGGTTTTCCTCGGTCACGTCGTTAATATCTATAAAAATCAATGACTTGCGTGTGTTTTGTGCGGTAGATGACACAAGAAATGGGCGAATACGTAAGACGAATGAAATAGCAAACGTTTGCGCGCGAGATCATTCTTTCATTTTTGTAATGTCAGATGGCGCGCGGATTGATAATGTATTGAATGTCTTGTTTTCTTATTAAGTTGTGATTTGATGATTGATTGATTTTTGTTTTATTTGATTTTGTATAAATCAATTTAATTCGAAATGACGAATATCGGTCTGTGCCGATTTGCGCATCTCGTCCGCCGTCGCTGCCCGTGCGGCGGGCGTTCCGGGCCGGCTGGGTCGTCGAATTTGTAAAAAATTGCTACGAAAATTGCTACAAAGCGACAGATTGGAGTCTTGGAGTCCAACTATCGGATTTGTCCTATTGACGATATCGGTGATGCCGGTTTCCGAGCGAAATTGAGAGGCATGCCGGACAGCCGGGGAGACGGCCCCGCAGCGGTGTCCCGCGTGGCGTCTCGACAGGGGCGTCAAAGACCATTGGTCAGCGCCCTCACGCCGTGGGCGCGCCGAATCGTCGGAGGAAAAAAGGCGGGAGAAGATGTATCGGGCGCGCCACATTCGGTCCACGGATGTGAGCCGAAGCGGTCGCTCACCGCATGCAATGAGCCGGCTTCGAGCAGGAGGGGCGTCGATTCGTCCGGAGTGCGACGCAAGCGTTCCGGATCGAATCGGCCGCAGCGGCGACGATCAGCCCACGCCCAGCACGAAGAGGCTTGCCCGCATGCCGGTGGCCGCGCCCCTCGACCTTACTTCTTGAGAAACCGCAGCGCGAACCGCGCCATCCGCGGCACGAACATCGGGCGCAGCAGGCGCTTGTCGTAACCGGCCATCCGCCGGTCGTTCTCGACGAGACATAGCTCGATCAGCTCGCGCGGGTTCAGCGCATCGCCGATGTCGGCGGTGCCGGTTGCCGGGAAGTTCGCGTCACGCGCGACGCCGTCGGCATCGATGCCGCGTGCGATGCCGATGCGGTCGCGGATCAGGTGCACCCACACGGCCGCGACGCGCGCGAAGAACCACGGCCGGCGCCACCACGGGATCGTGCGCCAGTACCACGCGTACCAGTTCGCGAAGAACAGGATGTGGCGGCCTTCTTCCTGGATCACCGGCTCGAAGGTGTCGACGAGTTCGGGCGGGAAATAACCGGAGCGCTGCGCGGAGCGGAACAGGCCGAACGCGAAGAAGCTGTCGATACATTCGCTGAAGCCCGTCATCATCCACGACCACTCGGGGTCCTTCGGCGCCGGGTAGGCTGGCTCGGGCGCGAGCCGGATGCCGTAGGCCTCGACGAGCTTCGACAATACGACCTTGTGGCGCGCTTCCTCGCCGCCGTCCATCTCGAGCGCGCGGCGCAGCAGCGGATCGTCGATCGTCGCTGCGTAGGTCGCGACGCGAATCGATGCACGGCCTTCGGTTTGCACCGCGATGTCCCAGATCGGCAGCGACGTGAGCCGCCTGAGCTCGTCGGGCTTGAGCGCCGGCCAGTCGATCACGGCCGGCTTGTACGGGTTGTGTGTGTCGAGCAGCATGCGACAGAACATCTGCTTGTGCGCATCGGAACCGATCCTGACCGGACCTTGACTCTCGAAGGTCCAGTTGCGCATCGCGTGATCTGCGGCTGCGTGCTCTTCCTGCAGCGTGTCAGTCATGGCTGTTGTTATGCGATTACGGGTCGAAAGATTCTTGCATAGCTTCCGTAAACGCGTATTTTCGTGCGGCCATGCGCACGCCGGCCACGCGTGCGTCACGCGTGCGTGTCGACCCAGAGGCGGCCCCAGCGGGACGCATAGGCGAGCGCGTGTTCCTCTTCGAAGAAGAAGTCGATCGCGTCGAACGAAACGGAGCGCGGCGACGGGCCGCCGCCCGCCCGCTCGATCGTCAGGTTGGCGGCGAACAGCCCGTTCGGCAACCGGGCGGCGGCGGGGGCGACTTCATAGCCCTTGTAGCGGATCGTACGGTTCATGGCGTGCGCGGAGAAAGTTCGGACTTTCAGCGTACGAAAACCCGCAGGCCGCGTGAACCAATCTTTCGGCCAATGCAAATCACGCGGCGGGCCGAATCGATATCGACGGGGCATGCCGGGGAAGGGGATTCGACGCGAAGCGTCGGTGTGGTTTGTGCGTAGCGCGGTGCCGGCGCGCGCTGCACATCGCCGCGCGTCCGAAGACGCGCCGCCCGCGCACGGCGAACCTTGTCGGCCGGGCGCGGGCGGCGGAGTGAACGGGATTACTGGTTGGCGACCTTCAGCACGGGGGCGAGCGCGTCGACCGATGCCGCGTGCGTGGTCGCGCGATGCGACGCGAATGCGAGTGCGAACTCGGCGGCTTGCGCGCCGACCGTCTCGAGCTGTGCGACGACCTTCGGATCCGAGCAGCTGTCGGCGCTTTCGAAACGCGTTTCGAGCGTGTTCACGGTCGCGCCGAACGGCGTCGGCCAGCCGCGCAGCGCATGGACGATCGAACGCAGCGACGTCAGCACGGTGCCGGCTGCCTGCCAGCCGTACGCGGTGACGATCAGGCCGACCGCGCGGCCGTCGAGATAGGGGCGCTCGTCCGCGCGCAGTTCCTCGAGCGTGTCGAGTGCGTTCTTCACGAGGCCGGAGACGCCGCCGTGATAACCGGGCGTCGCGATGATGATCGCGTCGGCCTGGCGCACGGCGTCGATCAGTTCGCGCTGCGCGTCGGTCAGCGTTTTGTGTTCGGGTGCGTAGTGCGGCAGCGTATGCAGGAACGGGCCGTCGAACAGGCGCGTGCGTGCGCCGGCGGCTTGCGCACCGCGCAGCGCGAACGACAGCGCGCGTTCGGTCGACGACGCTGCTCGGGTGGTACCGCCGATGCCGACGACGAACGGGCGGCGGTGTTGATCGAATGCAGTCAAGGGGCGCTCCTCGGGGATGGCTTGCCCGGCTAAGCACAGGCTTAAAACCAGATGGTAACGACCCCATCGCCACTCTGAAAACGACTTTTCGTTCTATCGATATGCCGCGCGGCGGGGGCAATCGTGTGCGCGGCCGCGCAGATCGATAGCAGAAATGCTTGGTTGGGACGGTGCGCCGCGGTCGATAAGATGGGCCCGTCTCCTCCATGAATGTCTCTACTGACATGGGTTGGCCCCGCCGCGCGGATGCAGGCGGGGCTTTTTTTCGTCCCGGTCAGGAAAAGGGGCGCGATGCCGGCGGACGTCGCCGGTTACTCGAATACCGGCCGGAAGAAGCTGCGTTCGTAGCTGACGATGCAGCGCGTTTCCTCCGCATAGCGGAACGCGGCCTGGCATGCCGGATCATCCTTCGAGCGTTCGCGGTAGCGCTCGTACTCGGCGAGGCTCGGGAACGAGAACATCGCGAGCGCGATGTCGTTCGCACCTTCGGACGGCAGGAAATAGCCGTGATGCGTGCCGCCGAACTTTTCGACGAGCGGAATCCACATCTTGCCGTAGGTTTCGAACTGGTCGAGCTTGTACGGATCGATGACGTAGCGGAGGAAGCAGGTGACCATGTGCGCTCGCGGTGCGGTGACGGAACAGCGAGTCTGGATCGCGTCGCCGCAGGTGTCAACGGAGCACCTGCGGGGCGTCGACGCCGTCGCGGGATTCATTGCTTGCGCGAACAACGATCGGCGCATTTTCATGCGTTCGCAACGACGCTGGCAGAGCGGCGGAACGTACCGTCGCCGCCGTTTTTTCCGCGCGCGTTTCCCCGAACTTTTACGACATTTTTTCTTGCGAGGGCGGTCGGCGCGCTCCTAGACTTCGGGCATCCCAACCACGGAGCACTGCGATGTCGATACCCTGGAACGCGATTGCCGAACGTCTCCCTGCTGCGCCGCCTTCCGCGTGCGCCGACCGGGTGGTCGTACGGCGTTTCGATCCGGCAGTCGACAGCTATGCGCAACTCACGCCGATGCTGCATCGCGCGTTCGCGCGGCTCGGCGCGATGGGGCTCAACTGCACGTGCGTCGATCAGGACGAGGACGTCACGCGCCGTCGCGCGGAAGCGGGCGAGTGCTACGTCGCCGTGCGTGGCGGACGCGTGATCGGCACGGCCACGCTGTATGGGACCGATCCGTCTTCGGCCTGCTCGCTGTACCGGCAGGAAGGCGTCGCGAGCGTGCGCCAGGTGGCCGTGGATCCCGATTGCCAGAGCCGCGGGATCGGCGCATTGCTGCTGTCGTTCGCCGAGCAGTGGGCCGCGTTGCGCGGCTATACGCTGCTCGCGCTGGATACGCCGCATCCCGCGTCGCATCTGCTGGCGTTCTACGGCGCGCAGGGTTTCGAGGTCGTCGACGTGATGCGCTTCGCCGGCAAGCGCTACGACAGTGCGATCCTCTGCAAGCGGCCCGTCGCGCAGGTCGTGCGCCGCGTGTCGCCTGCGTCGCGGCTGGCCGTGCGCGTGGCAGCCGTGCGGCGTCTGGCGCATGCGTTGCCGGCACGCGTGGTGGCAGTGGCACGGCGCGACCCGCGCGTACGCCGTGGCGCGGGATGGGCGGCGCGCCGCGCGGCCGGCGCCGCGAGCTGCCGTTCGACGCCGTGGCGGCCGCGCCAGCACGGGCGCTACACGTTCGGTTGAGCGCCGCGCACCGGCTCTTTTTCCCGGTTTTACCGCGTAAACGTCGTATGAGCGGAGTGTGGCGCTTCCGCTCGTGTACGGCCCATCAGACACCCCCGCCGCATCGCGGCGAAACCGATGTTTACGCGCTTTTTATGCTTTGCCGCGATCTTCACGCGAACCTTCACAAGATGGTTCAAGTGAAAACGGATGCTGCGCGATCGTGCGCGCGATGGTGTCGGCCAGCGAAGAGCGAAGCCGAACGCCGTCACGACGGTTCGTCGCAGTGACGCGTTGCGACCGTCGAAAGAAATAGGTGTGCCGGATAAACGCTGCATAAAGACACGCGGCGGGCGAGTCGCGTCACTCGTCGCGGTTGCGTGACTCGCCGCCGCTTTTCGCAAGCCGCCAGGCAATCGTGCCGAGCGCACCGACCGCGATCACCAGCGACGCCCACAGCACGTAGCGGCGCTTCGCGTCCGTATCGGCCGCCGCCGGCGCGACCGCCGATACCGGCAGCGCCGTGCCGACGCGCGCGGGCCGGACTTCGGGTGCCATGCCGACCAGCAGCGCATCGCGACCGACGGCCGACGACACGAGCGACGCATCGCCGACGCCGAGCGTAAACGGCGGCGCACCGCGTGCGACGAAGGTCAGCGCCGCCGGATGCCAGCCGATCGCGACGGCCGGCTGGCCGGCGCCGAATCCGCCGTTGCGCATGTCGACGACGATCCGCCACGCGCGATCCGTGTTCGCCGCGAACTCGAGCGGCGGATTGCGCTGCTCGCCGGCCTTGCCCTGCAGCCGGAACAGCACGCCGCCTGCGACGTCGCGCCACGGCGCCTGCGTGTCGGCGCGGCTTTGCAGCGTCGCGCGCGCGACGGTGTTCGGCTGCGGCAGGTCGATGCGCACGCGGTCGACCGGATACGCGCCGTCGGTGTCGAACAGATACTCGCCGGGCGTGCTGCCGGCCCGTACGTGCGCGGCGTCGCGCCATTGGCGCGGCACAGATGCGGTGTCCGTCCCGCGCGCGTCGCGCGGATGCGTCTCGACGTCGATCGACGCGATCGCGGGCGCGCCGTCGAGCCAGTCCAGCCGCAGGTAGCGCGGCGCCGCACCGTCGAGTGCGATGCGTTCCTGCACCAGCATGTCGCCGCCGCGGCCGACCTTCAGCAACTGCGTGCTGCCGAGCGAGCGCCAGTTGCGCAGATCGTCGCTGGCATCGACGGCGACACGCCCCTGGTAGCTGTCGTCGCCCACGTGCACGAGCAGTGCGTCGATGTCGCCGTTCGCACGCGACAGGTCGACGAGATCCGCGCCGCGCTTTGCCGGTGCCGGCGTGGCGACGGCCGCGCGCAGCGAGCCGTCCGGGCCGACCGTCACGCCGAGCGGCGCGTTGCCGTTATCGGCGCGCACCGGCGGCAGCGGGAACCAGTGCACCGGCGTGCGCGACGTCGGCACGGCGGGCGCGGCCGCGGCGGGTGCGTCGAGCGAATACGGAACCGGCTCGCCCGCGCCGTTGAAGACGCGCACGTCGCCGAGGTCGTCGCGCCGGCTGGCCGCATACACGGGCTGCGGCACGGTGAGCTGGTAATACGCGGCGTTGCCGTCGAGGTCGAGCGAGAAGCGCTGCGCGACGCGCCCGGCGCCCGGCGTGCCGTCGGCGGCCGCGAACGACGCGAGCAGGCTCAGTCCGAGCAGGGCGGCGAGTCGTTTCATTGCGGGTCGTCCCGTTGGGCCGCGGCCTTCGGCGGCAGCGGCGAGAAATAGCCGATCAACAGCAGCAGCACGCCGATGCCGATGAACGACACGATGCGCTCGATGCCGGTCACGTGCGACAGGTCGAACAGGAACAGCTTGACGACCGTGAGCGCGAGCAGCGCGGCGCCGACGAACCACAGCGGGCGCAGCCCGCGGCGCGTGGCCCAGATCGTTGTCGCGAGCGCGCAGACCGTCCAGTACACGGACACCGACGCCTGCACGAGCGTCGATTCGGCCATCGCACCGAATTCGTACGGCACGCCGGCCCAGTGATGCAGCGTGCGCAGCATCAGCGCGTTGAACCACAGGAATACGGTTGCGATCGCAACATAGTCGACCGCGCGCGGATGCCACGCGATGCCGAGCGTCTTCAGTCGGCGCAGCCACGCGGCGAATGCGACGAAGACCAGGAACTGCGCGATGTCGAGCGGATTGAGCAGCGGCAGCCAAAAGAGCGGCGATGCGTCGCCGTCGCTTGTCACGCTGGCAATGCTCCACAGCCACAGCAGCGCGGCGAGCGGCGCCGCGCCCCACACCTGGTAAGCGCGCGGGAACGCGGCGACGGGCCAGCGCAGGCGCGAGCCGGGGCCCGATACGAGCAGGAGCAGCGCACCGAAACCGTAGGCCCACGCGCTCCAGCTCCACGCGCCTTCGGGCACGAATGCGCGCAGGCGCCAGAAGCCGTCGAGCGACAGCAGCCCGCACAGCGTCCAGAACATCAGCGTATGCAGCGGCGCGATCACGCCTGCGGCGATGGATGGGCCGATGCCGGATGCCGCACCCTGCGCGGCATCGGCGCTTGCCGGTCCGCGCGACTGGCGCCACAGCAGCGCAAGACCCGCGCCGACGGCGACGGGCCACGCGAACGCGCCCATGCCCGACAGCGGTGCTTCGTACGCGTCGAACGCGCGCAACGCGAGCAGCGCCAGCACCGGCGTCAGCGCGAGCGCGGGCCATTCCGCGAGCGGCCATGCCAGCCGGCGGCGCGCGACGTGCGCGAGCCACGCGGTGCCGGCCGCGAACAGCGCGGTTGCGTCGACGACGAAGCGGTCGGCATGCAGGTCGACGTGACGGCTCGCGTAGACGAGGATCTCGTGCAGCCCGCCGCTCACCCACCACAGCAGCCCCCATGCCGCGGCCGCGGCGCCGATCTCGGGCATCCACGCATGCCACGCGCGCGCTTCGCCGCGCCCGTGCAGCCACCAGCCGGTGAACAGGCCGGCGAGCGCGATCAGCAGCATCGCGATATACGGGCCGTTGAGCACGGGCAGCGCGGTTGCGTCGGCCGGCCCGAGCAGGCTCGTGAAGAACGCGCCGGCCGCGGCGACCTGCATCAGCAGGCCGAAGCCGAACGGCAGCAGGCGCTTCTGGCGCACCGCGAGCCACACGACGGCCGCGCCTTCGATCGCCCAGGCGGCACTCGTCGTCGGGCCGGAAAACGCGAGCGGCACGGCCAGCGTCGCGAAGATCACCGCGAGCGCGAGCATCGCTTCGAACAGCAGCGCGAGACGGTCGCGGCGCCGCGCGAGCCATGCGGCGACCGCGACGTAGAACGCCGACAGCGCGACGGCGCTCCACGCGAGCCCGAACGGCATGCCCTTCACGAGCGACGCCTGCAGCGCGGTCGCGACGATCGGCGTGCCGAACACGAGCGTGCCGTCCACGTAGTGCCGCAGCGCGAGTTCGCGTTTCACTGCATACAGCAGCGCGATGCCGACATACATCAGGAAGAACAGGATCAGGAACGGCTCGGTGCTCGCGAACAGCGCGGGGCGGTAGGCCGTCACGCCCCACGCCGAACCGATCGTGAACGTGAACACGAAGCCGAGCAGGTTCAGCGGGCGCCATGCCTTGAACCACGCGATCGCGAAGATGCCCGCGTTCAGCAGCGCGTAGTAGCTGAACAGCGCGACATGGTTGCCCTGGCCGGTCGACAGCAGCACCGGCGCGAGAAAGCCGCCCGCGCTGCCCATGAACGCGAGCGGCAGCGCGTTCTGCCTGACCGCGAGGAACGCGCTCAGCGCGCAGACCGCGACCATCAGCGGAAACGCGGCGCCGACGGGCAGCAGCGCATAGAGCTTGGTCGCGGCGAAGATCGTCAGGTACAGGATGCCGATGCCGCCGCCTTGCAGCACGAGGCCGTATGCGGCGCGGCGCGCGCGCACGCGCCAGCCGATCGCGAGCAGCGCGGCCGCGGCGAGCGCGGTGCCCGCGAGGCGGAATTCGATCGGCAGCATGTTGTTGTCGGCCGCGTACTTGAGCAGGAACGCGACGCCGAAGAACAGCACGACGATCCCGACGCGCACGACCGTGTTGCCGCCGAGCAGCCAGTCGCGCGCGGCACTGAATGCACGTTCGGCGATGCCGGGTTCGCGCGGTGCGGGCGGGGTGGGGCGGACGGGAGTTGCGGGCGCGTTCGCCGTTGCGTGGGCGGCGGCGAGAACGGGGGCGGCCGCTGCGGTTGCCGGTGCCGCGGCCGGCGTCGGCACCGATGTCGATGCCGGCATGCCCGCGCGCGCCGCGGCTGCGATTGCGGGTTGCACAGGCGGTGTCGGTGGCGTTGCCGAAGCAGCGGGTGAGAGCGGAGCGGACGAGGCGCCGGCCGCGCCGGACAAAGGCGTTTGCGCGGCACTGCCGGCGGCGGCCGCACCGGCCTTCGCGCCGGCGAGCTGGCCGCGCAGCGAATCGAGTTCGCGCGTGAGCGTTTCGACGGTCGCTTCGAGGCGCGCGACACGATCGACGAGCGGCGGTGGCGTCGCGGGCATCGCGAACGCGTCGGGCGCGGCGCTGTCGTTTTTGGGTTTGTGTTGCCGCAGCGCGTGACCGATGCAGAATCCGACGACGGCGCCGAGCAGCGAGCCGTTCGCGGCCGAGAAATCCCCGATCAATGCGGCGATGCCGCCCACGATGAAGCCGATTACGGCGAATGCCCAGTTCAACGCCTTACTCCCTCTCTCGTATCGTTATCGTCCTTCGCTCGCGGTTCGCGCCGGATCGAGGCGGGTTCAGCACGGCCGGCAGGCGAACCGGCATGCGCGCCGTTGGCGGATCGTCGTGCGCGAGGCGCGCGGCAACAGCGCGATCGGCGTGTTTGCCGGCAATGTATCACAGCGGGCATGCGGGATTTTCTGGGTTGCGGAGAGGCCCCGATGCGTGCCTGATCTTCGTTGATGACGATCGCGCGGCACGGTTTTTTCTGTACGGTCATGCTTTTTGCGGGGGGCCGACAGGCACGGCGAGACGGCCGCCGGGATGCATTGATCTGACGACAGTCGCGACGCCGGCTGATCGGACGTGAAATTGTCGCAAAACGACGCGCGCCCGATGCGGATTGGCGCGAAAAAACATGCGATTCGCGCCGCGCTGCTGCGCACAAGCTCCGCGTGCGATGCCCGTCGTTATTGGGTGTGCGCGTATTGCGCTGCCGCAATCGGGGGGCGCCGCGTGCCGCGGCCCGCCTGGCGGGGCTGGAGGCCGTGTCGTATTTGCGCAAGCGTTTGTCGTAATTCGTCGGCAGGCCGGGGTTTTTTCTAGCAACTATGTAGGCACGCTATGACTCGCGTGAGTCCCCGCTACACGAGGAGAAGGTTTCGATGGATGCCCCCAAGGTCGTAGTCGAAGGTCTGTGCAAGGTGTTTGGAAACAACCCGAAGCAGGCGCTCGACATGCTCGCCGCCGGCGCGACGAAGGACGAAGTGCTCAAGCGCACCGGTCAGGTCGTCGGCGTACACAACGTCTCCTTCGATGTGCAGGAAGGCGAAATTTTCGTGCTGATGGGCCTGTCCGGCTCCGGCAAATCCACGCTGATCCGCCTCGTGAACCGGCTGGTCGATCCGAGCGCCGGCAAGGTGCTGATCGACGGGCTCGACGTCGCGTCGGCACGCCGCTCGGCGCTCACCGCGCTGCGCCGCAAGGACATGAGCATGGTGTTCCAGTCGTTCGCGCTGATGCCGCAACGCACCGTGGTGTCGAACGCCGCGTTCGGCCTCGAGGTCGCGGGCGTCGGCAAGAAGGAACGCGAGCGCCGTGCGATGGAAGTGCTCGAGCAAGTCGGCCTCGCGCCGTTCTCGCACAAGCTGCCGTCCGAGCTGTCGGGCGGCATGCAGCAGCGTGTCGGCCTCGCGCGTGCGCTGGCCGTGAACCCGTCGCTGATGATCATGGACGAGGCGTTCTCCGCGCTCGATCCGCTCAAGCGCAGGGAGATGCAGGACGTGCTGCTGCAGCTCCAGAAGGAGCAGCGCCGCACGATCATGTTCGTGTCGCACGATCTCGAGGAAGCGCTGCGCATCGGCAGCCGCATCGCGATCATGGAAGGCGGCCGGCTCGTGCAGGTCGGCACGCCGCAGGACATCATCGCGAACCCGGCCGACGACTACGTGCGCGCGTTCTTCGACGGCATCGACACGAGCCGCTACCTGACCGCCGGCGACCTGATGCAGACGGGTGCCGTGCCGACCATGTCGAAGTGCGATGCCGCGAACGTCGCGGCGGCGCTGAACGGCAGCGACGAATACGCGTTCGTGCTCGACGGCCAACGCAAGATCCGCGGCTTCGTCACGCGCGACGCGATCGGCGATGCGTCGCCGTCCGTCCGTCCGATCGAAAGCATTCGCCGCGACGCGACGCTCGATCACGTTGTCGCCCGCGTGGTGGCGAGCCCGAACGCACTGCCCGTCGTCGACGACGACGGCTGCTACTGCGGCTCGGTCGACCGCGCACTCATCCTGAAAGCCATCACGCGTTCGCGAGGTTCCCATGTCTGAAATGATTCCGCTCGGTACCTGGGTCGACCAGTCCGTTCACTACCTGCTCGACCATGACGCCAAGACATTCGACGCGATCGGCCAGGCGATCGAGGGCCTCGCGGCGCTCGTCGAACACGGCCTGCAAGCGATCCCGATGTGGCTGATGATGGCGATCTTCATCGGCGTCGGGCTATGGCGGGTGGGCTGGCGTTTCGCGCTGTTCACGACCGCGTCGCTGCTGCTGATCTTCGCGACGGGCTTCTGGGACCAGACGGTCATCACGCTCGGCCTCACGCTGTCGTCGACGATCATCAGCCTCGTGCTCGGCATCCCGCTCGGCATCTGGGCCGCGAAGAGCAAGTGGGTCGCCGCGATCGTGCGTCCTATCCTCGACCTGATGCAGACGATGCCCGCATTCGTCTACCTGATTCCGGCCGCGATGCTGTTCGGTCTCGGCCGCGTGCCGGGGATCCTGTCGACGGTGATCTTCGCGATGCCGCCTGCGGTGCGCCTGACGAGCCTCGGCATCCGCCACGTGAACCGCGAGATCGTCGAAGCCGGCCAGGCATTCGGCTGCACGCCGTGGCAACTGCTGTACAAGGTGCAGTTCCCGAATGCGCTGCCGTCGATCATGCAGGGCGTGAACCAGACGATCATGATGGCGCTGTCGATGGTGATCATCGCGTCGATGGTCGGCGCGGGCGGTCTCGGCAACGACGTGCTCGCGAGTATCCAGCGCCTCGACATCGGCCTCGGTTTCGAAAGCGGTCTGTCGGTCGTGCTGCTCGCGATCATTCTCGATCGCATCACCGAAAGCTTCGGCCGTGCACCCGGCACCGTGAAATCGCCGCTGTTCTCGGGCCTCAAGCAGCTTTTTCGCGCGAAGGCCACACCCGCGCAAGCCTGATTGACCGGCGGCCGGCCCGTCTTCCGGCCGCCTTCCCTGATTCGATAACCGCTTCCGCGGCGTTTGCCGCGGGGCTGGCCGCTCGTAACCTGTTCGACAGGAGTCCGATGTGACGTCCGCCGCCGCTGTCGCGCCCGCCGCCTGCGTTTCACCGGTTTCGTCCCTCGCCCATTTCGGCTTCCTGACGCTGCCGAACTTCTCGATGATCGCGTTTTCGAGCGCGGTCGAGGTGCTTCGGATGGCGAACTACGTCGGGCGCGCCGATCATTACAAGTGGTCGATCTACTCGCTCGACGGCGCGCCGGCTCATGCCAGCAACGGCATCGCGGTGCGGCCCACGCAGGCGCTCGACTACGAGAACCTGCCCGACGTGATGATCGTGTGCGGCGGCATCCGCATCCGCGATGTGGTCGACGAGGGCGCGCGCGATACGCTCGCGGCGCTCGCCGAACGCGGGCTGCCGCTCGGCGGCATCTGCACGGGCGCGTATGCGCTGATGTCGAGCGGGCTGCTCGACGGCTATCGCTGCACCGTGCACTGGGAGAACCTGTCCGCGCTGCATTCCGAGTTTCCGCAGGTCGGCTTCGCCGATGAGCTGTTCGTCGTCGACCGCGACCGGCTGACCTGCACGGGCGGCACCGCGCCGCTCGACCTGATGCTGAACCTCGTCGGCATGCGGTTCGGCCAGCAGCTTGCCGCGCAGGTGTCGGAGCAGTTCATCCTGGAGCGCATCCGCAGCTCGACCGACACGCAGCCGATTCCCGTCGATGCGCGCGTCGGCTTCTCGCGTGCGGAGCTGATCGAGGTCGTGCGGCTGATGGAGGCGAACATCGAGGAGCCGCTGTCGCTCGAGGAACTCGCGCGGCTCGTACGGTTGTCGCAGCGGCACCTGCAGCGGATGTTCAAGGTGTACCTGAACGTGTCGCCGACCCACTATTACCTGACACTGCGCCTGAAACGCGCACGCGACCTGCTGCGCACGACCGATGCGTCGATCGCGCGCGTGACGACGGTCTGCGGTTTTCATTCGCCGTGTCATTTCAGCAAGGCGTACCGCGCGCAGTTCGGCCATGCGCCGAGCTACGAGCGCAGGCTGCCGGGGCGCTGACTGTCCGTAGTCTTCAAGGTCCGCGTCGCCGCCGGGATCGCGGCGCGCGGCTTCAATAAACGATCCCGCATTCATGCAAACGACATCACTTTGAGGAGAAGAAAGATGAAGCGCCTATTGATCGCAGCGGTGTGCGGGATCGGGATAACCGCGCCGATGTCGGCCGTTTATGCGGCCGATCCGCCCGTATGCAAGAACGTGCGCTTCGCGGACGTCGGCTGGTCCGACATCGCGGCGACCACGGGCCTCGCATCGACGATGCTGCAGGGGCTCGGCTACAGCCCGACGAAGACGATCGCATCGGTGCCGATCACGTTTGCCGGGATCAAGAGCAAGCAGATCGACGTGTTCCTCGGCTACTGGTCGCCGACGATGGACCCGATCATCCAGCCGTTCACGAAGGCCGGCACGATCAAGGTGCTCTCGACGCCGAACCTGACCGGCGCTAAATACACGCTCGCGGTGCCCGACTACGTGTACCAGGGCGGCCTGAAGTCGTTCGCGGACATCCAGAAGTACGCGGACAAGCTGAACGGCAAGATCTACGGGATCGAGCCGGGCAACGACGGCAACCTGCTGATCAAGAAGATGATCGACGGCAACCAGTTCGGCCTCGGCAAGTTCAAGATGGTCGAGTCGAGCGAGGCCGGGATGCTGGTCGAGGTGAACCGCGCGATCCGCGACAAGCAGTGGATCGTGTTCCTCGGCTGGGAACCGCATCCGATGAACGTGCAGATGAAGATCGACTACCTGAGCGGCGGCGACGACGTATTCGGCCCGAACTACGGCGAGGCGAAGGTGCTGACGGCAACGCCGCCCGACTACGCGCAGCGCTGCCCGAACGTCGCGAAGTTCGTGTCGAACCTGCAGTTCACGACGACGATCGAGAATCACGTGATGATGCCGATCATGAACAAGGAAGACCCGAACAAGGCGGCCGCCGCGTGGCTGAAGGCGAACCCGCAGGCGCTCGACAAGTGGCTCGCGGGCGTGACGACGCTCGACGGGAAGCCGGGGCTGCCGGCGGTGAAGGCGTATCTCGGCGTGCATTGAGCGTCGACGTGGCTGGCGCGCCTGCTGAAGGCGGCGCGCCGGCGTGATGAAGCGCGGCCCTCCCGCATCGTGCGGGCGGGCCGCGTTGCTTTTGGTGTGGCGAAGCAGCGCGCGAGGACGAAGGTCACATCCCCTTCGTCGCCGCCGGCACGTCGAACACGCGATCGAACGCCCACTGGAATACGAACGCATAGCAGAAGAAGAACGCGAACAGCCCGATATCGACGACGAACGCGTCGAACCACGAGATGTCGAGCCACCACGACACCACGGGCACGAGCATGAAGATCAGCCCGCCTTCGAATCCGGTGGCGTGCAGGATCCGCCGCCCGAGCGTGCGCGCCGGCTGCCGGCGCGATGCTTCCCAGCGCTCGAACAGCGCGTTGAAGATCATGTTCCACAGCAGCGCGATCGCCGACATCGTTGCCGACAGCGCGCCCGAATAGACGAGGTCCTGCTTGAAGATCGCCGCGATTACGGGCGAGATGCAGGAGATGGCGATCGCTTCGTAGAGCACCGCCTGCGTGATCCTGCGCGGTAGGCCTTGCACGTGGTTTCTCCGGTTCGACGGCAACCGCCGCGGCACCGTGCCGCGACGTTCCGCAAGGCTATTCGCGTTGCACGCCTGCTTCAATTCACCTAATCTCACCCCGATTGAATCGAATTCAACCCGGCCGCATCCGGCCCGCGAGGCTCCGTGTTCTCGAAAATTCCCCTGACCGCATTGCGTGTATTCGAGTCGTCGGCGCGGCTCGGCACGTTCAAGGCCGCCGCGGACGAACTGTCCGTGACGCCGGCCGCCGTGTCGCACCAGATCAAGTCGCTCGAAAGCCGGCTCGGCGTGCTGCTGTTCGAGCGCGGCGCGAGCGGCGTGCGGCTCACGGCGGAGGGCGAGCGGCTGTTTCGCGCGAGTCACGATGCATTGCTTGCGCTGAGCCGCGGGCTCGATGCGGTGCGGCCCGAAGCGGCCGACGAGCGCACGCTCGTGCTGACCACCACGCCCGCATTTGCAGCGATGTGGCTGATTCCGCGCCTGGGCCGGTTCCGCCGCGTCGATCCGCAGTTGAACATCAAGGTCGAAACCGGCAACGCACTCGCCGATCTCGAACGCGACGCGCGGATCGATCTCGCGATTCGCGCGACGTCGCGCACGTTTCCGGCGCTGCACGAGATTGCGCTGATCGACGAGTATTTCGGTGCGTATGCGGCTGCCGGGTTCGATGCGCATCGTTCGGACGAGCGTCTCGACTTGATCGAGACCGTGTGGGATACGCCGCTGCCCGTGTCGATCGACTGGGCGTCGTGGTGTCGCGCGGCCGGTCGCGACGCGTGGCTCGAACGCGCGGTGTTCAGGCATTACGACGACGAGCAATACGCGCTGCAGGCCGTGTTGCTCGGGCAGGGCGTCGCGTTGTTGAGTTCGGTGCTGGTGGCCGAGCACGTCGAGCGCGGCGCGTTGATGCCGATCGAGCCGTCGGTGCGGCTCGACGGTGCGCGCTTCGTCGCGCTGTGCCGGCCCGGGCGGGAACGCGAGCCGCAGGTCAGGCGGTTTCTCGACTGGCTTGAAGCGGAAATCGCGCACACGCGTGCGGCGGTGGCGCGGATGGCGCCGGGCGACGGCTGCGCCGACGAGCCTATGGATGCGCGATCCGGCGAGTGACCGGAAACCCGGACGTGTCGGCCTCCGGGTGCCCGCGTTACGCCGTCACCCGAACCTGACGCAATACACCGGCGGCAAATGCGCGGACACCATCTGCCAGTTGTCACCGCCGTCGCCGGACGTCCATAACCCGCCGGTCGTCGACGCCATCGCGAGGCGCGTGCCGGAATCGTCCACCGCGAGCCCGTGCCGGTACACGAGGTCGTACGCGGGCGCGGCCGGCAACCCGTTCGACAGGCTCTCGAAACTGCGGCCGCCGTCGCGCGTGCGCGTGACGACGAACTGGCCGTTCACCGGAATCCGGCACGCATCCTTCACGGCCGGCACGAACCACGCGGTGTCCGGTTCGTGCGGATGCACTGCGACCGCGAAGCCGAAGCTCGAAGGCTGCGCCTCGATCCGCCGCCAGTGCGCGGCGCCGTCGGTCGAGCGGAAGATCGCGCAGTGATGCTGCGTCCACAGCACGTCCGGGTTGGCCGCGCACTGCACGACGCGGTGCGGGTCCTGCACGTTCGGCTCGCCGCGCCGCTCGGGCGGCATGTAGTCGGCTTCCATGCCGTCGGCGGTCACGCGCCAGGTCGAGCCGCCGTCGATGGTCTGCCAGACGCCGCCGCACGAGATGCCGACCGTCACGTGCCGGCTGTCGCGCGGATCGACCATCACCGAATGGATGCCTGGCGCGTCGTACCCGCCGCCGCCCCACTCGGCGCGTTCCGGGCGATCCCACAGCGGGCGGTTGAGCACCCACGAGTCGCCGTAATCGTCGGAGCGGAACAGCCCGCCGGGTATCGTGCCGGCCCACAGTACGCCCGGCTCGTCGGTGCCGCCGGCTTCGAGCGACCAGATCTGCTGAAGCGTCCAGGGCGGCTGCGGCGGGGCGGGGGGCTCGTCGTCAGCGTCGCCCGTGCCGGCACGGGCGACGGCGCTGGCGGGCGGTTCGTCGGCAGGCTGCGGCGGATAAACGGGGACTGCGCATTCTTCCCAGTCGGTGGCGCCCGCTCGCCTGCGATGCAGCTTTACGCCGAAATGGCCGAGGTTGAGCGCGGCGTACAGCGTTCCGTCGCGCGGGTCGGCGAGTGCCATGCTGACCGGTTCGCCGACGAAATGCGGTTTGCCGAGCGTCCAGCCGCCGAAACCGTCGGGCTGCAGAACGAACAGACCCTTGCGGGTGGCGACGAGCAATCGATCGTTCATGTTGGATGTCTCCTGATTGCCTGGCCGGGTGCGTCGGCGTTTGGTCGGGGCTGATGCATAAGTCCCTTTATCCGCCCGTCAGCGCCTGCACGACATAAACCCGACTGGCGTCGCCGAGCGCATCGGACAGGCGTTGCCGGTCGCGCACCGGCTGGCCGTCGATGAATACGGAGAGATGCTTGCGCAGTGCACCCTGGTCGTCGACGATGTAGCCGCGCAGTCGCGGCTGCTCGCTGAAAACGGTGTCGAATGCTTCGCCGAGCGTGTGTGCATCGATCTCGCGCTCGGGTGTTTCGACGTGCCGCTGGATCGAAGCGGCGAAGAAGATATGCGCCATGGCAGTGGCTGGCAGGAGCCGCGCGAAAGGGACGGTTTGTAGTTTAGGCGATCCGATGGAAGCTGAAAGTCAGGATGGCGTCGCATGGGTGCTGCTGGTCCGGCGTGCGCCGGCCGTGTGCCGCTAAACCGGAATCGACCGCCCCCGCACGCGAATCCCGAGCCGCACGACGCCGATCACCGCATTCGACAGCCACGTGAGCAAACGCGGCATCCCGCGCCGGCGGATATCGAGCAGCAGCACGATCCGCACTTCATCGCTGTCGTTCCATGCCTCGTGCATGAACGTGTCGTCCCACAGCAGGAAGCGGCCTTCGTCGAGCCGGTATTCGCGGCCATCCACTTTCAGCACGGCGGCCGGCGTGCCGTCCGCGCGCTTCGGCATCGACAGCACGAGGTAGCCGCGCAGGATGCCGCGAAACGGCCCGCGGTGCGGCGGAATGTGCTTGCCCGGCGCGAGGAACGACAGCGATGCGGACAGCACGTCCGGCGACGCCGCGACGATCGACGCCACGGTCGGGCAGCGTGACAGGTTGCGCGAGAACGGCTGGCCGTACGCCTGCATGATGAACATCCGCCAGTCGCGCGCATCGTTGGCCGAGATGTCGTACTGCTCGCGCATGATTTCGTGGAAGCGCGGGATACGCGGCATGTCGCGCGCCACCGCAAGCGCTTCCGCGCGGATGGCCGGCCACTCACGCATGAAACGCTCGGCGTCCGGGAACGCGGCCATATCGAGCACCGCGCCGCCGTCGATATGGCGGTCGTACAGCGTGCGGAGCAGGCCGGCTGCATAGTCGTAAGCGGCGGACATGGTCGATCGATGGGCGATCCGTATGAGGTGGCGTCAGTCTGCCCGAAGCGCGGCGGGCGCTGCGTTACGTCAGGTTACGCCGGCTGACGAAAGAATGACAGTTCGATGAATGTCCGGCCCGAGCGGCCCGGGAAGCCGGGAGGCCGCATGGTTCGAACTGCGAAGCGCGGGAATAAACGAACGCCTTCCGTCGTCATACGGGTGTAGCACATCGTCTCGTTGACTTCTGAAGGAGTAAACCATGAACACGCATTGGCTGGTGGCCGCCACGGTGGTGGCGATGTCTGTCGCGGGTGTCGCGACGCAAGCGTCGGCACAGGCGCTCACGCGCGCGCAGGTCAGGCAGGAACTGATCGACGCCGAAAACAACGGGCTGCGCTTCGTGACCGATACGTCGTATCCGGACGTGAGCCCGCTCTTCCAGCGGCAGGTCGAACAGATGCCGCAGCGTCAGTCCAGCACGGCGGTCGGCAGCGATCCGGCCGTTTCATCCGAAGCAGGAAAACCGGCGGCGATGTCGCCGCGCCAGCGTCCGGCCGCGTGCGTCGGCCCTGCGAGCTTCTGCACGATCTATTTCGGAAGCTGACAAACCGGCCTGCATCCGCAGGTTCGGCATTCACAACGGTTGATCGATACGGAACATTGAAGGAGTTGATGATGAAAGCATATATCGTAGTACTGATGATGATCGGGGCGATCGTCGGTCAGTCGGCATTCGCGCAATCAGCCGCGCCGCTGACGCGCGCGCAGGTTCGTGACGAGCTGATGCGTCTGGAAGCGGCCGGATATGACCCGGCGAAGGGAGACGACGGCGAGTATCCGGCGGACATCCAGGCCGCGGAAGCGAAGCTCGCCGAGCAGGATCGGGCGCGGCAGGCGGCTGCCGCCATGCATGCGCCGGCCCCCGGTATGCCGGCTCAGATCAGCAACTAGGTGTCGATATGTACGCGTGTGGCTTCTGGCCGTCGTGTTCGCGGTACGGTAATCCGCGTGCGCTGCGCGCCGCGCGACGTGGCCGAAGGGCGCCTGCCGCCATGCCGCTCATCGCACGCCGCTTCGCGCGGCGTCGCGATCATCTCTTCAACCGGTCCCGATGGGTCGGCAGGTTGATCGCGCGATGAACAGGAGGGCAGGCGATGTCGCGAACCGGAACAATCCGGTTCATGCCGGCAATGGGATGGTGTGCTGAAACAGGGGCGCGACGATCACCACGGCATCATGCGTTGCACGACCTGATCGCGCAGCACGAAGCGGTGCGCCAGTGCGGCTGCCACGTGCAGGCAAATGCCGGCAAACAGTACCCATGCAAGGATGCCGTGCACGTCGCCCATCGCATGACCGAATCCGGAGCCGACCGCCGACAGCGCCGGCAACGGGACGACACCGACCAGCGTCACGGCCCAGGCGCGCGACGACGCGTTGATCCAGCCGAGCAGCGGCACCGCGATCAGCAGCGCGTAGAGCGCGAAATGCGTCACGCCGGACAGCGCGCGCATCGCGGGCGGCAGGTCGCTCGCGGGCGGACGATGCGTCGCGCGCCACAGCACGCGGCAAGCCATTGCCGCGAGCAACGCGGTACCCACGATCAGGTGCGCGGCGATCAGGCCGATCGGTTGCGTATCGCGATGCACTTCGGGCATCGTCCAGCCGATCGCATATTGCGCGACGACCAGCGTCACGATCAGCCAGTGAAGAAAGCGTGCAACTGCGTCATATCGGGCGGGCGTGGGCATGAAAACTCCTGACGAATGGCGGGAATCGTTTATATCGGCGAATTCTACGGGCGAATCCTTAACGAAACGTTAAGCACCCGGCATCGCGCGCGATCGATCGTCGTGTTCGCCGGCCGGCGCACTGTGCGGCATCGATCCGGCCGCGTTCGCCGACGGCAGCGCGACCACGACGCCAAGGCCTTGGCCGCCGATGCCGGGCTCGAACTGCACCGTGCCGCCGAAGTATTGCGCGATGCGCGTGACGATCGACAGCCCGAGCCCGCTGCCGGGCGATTGCGTACCGCTGCCGCGATAGAAGCGATCGCCGAGCCGTTCGTGCTCGCCGGGAGCGACGCCTGGCCCGTCGTCGCGCACGACGATGCGTTGCAGCGCGCCATCGTCGTGCACGCCGAGCTCGATGCGGCCACCGCGGCGGCCGTACTTGATCGCGTTGTCGACGAGATTGTCGAGCAGGATGCCGATCAGGATCGGATCGGCATCGATCGCGCGTTCGGATACATCCCCGGTCACGATGTCGATGGCCTTGTCCGACGCCTTCGCGAGATGGCGATCGACGGCGGCGTCGACGAGTTCGCGGACGACGACGGCGCGCGTCGGAATGCGTTCGTATTCGTCGAGCCGCGCGAGCAGCAGCAACTGTTCGGCGAGACGCGCGCTGCGGTCGACGCCTTGCACGACGCGCTGCATCGCCAGCTGCTTGCGCGCAGGATCGTCGGTCGCGATCGCGACCTGGGCCTGAACCTTGATCGCGGCCAGCGGCGTCTTGAGTTCGTGCGCCGCGTCGGACGTGAACGCGCGCTCGCGCACGATCGATTGCCGCAGCCTCGCCAGCAGGCGGTCGATGGCGTCGACCAGCGTGCGCACTTCCTCCGGCACGGTGGCGATGCCGAGCGGTTCGAGCGATCGCGCATCGCGTGCGCCGATTAGCGTCGACAGCGTCTTCAACGGCGCGAGACTGCGTCCGATCAGGTACCAGAGGAGGAGCGCCAGCACCGGGAGCGCGACGATCAGCGGCAACACGATGCCGCGTGCGATGCCGGTCGCCAGGTCGCTGCGCGTGTTGAGCGTTTCCATCACGCGTATCCATCGCCCCGACGGGTTGTCGCGCAGCGTATGCGTGCGCCATTGCGTGTCGCCGATGACGATCGTCCGAGGGGCGCCGCGCGGCTCGCGTGCATCGGGCAGGCCGGCGGCGTCGGCCGGCAGGTTCGATGCGACGACGTGGTTCTGCGCGTCGCGCACCTCGAACAGCATGTCGCGCGGCAGGCGATCGCCGTCGTTGTCGGAGCCCGATCTTGATTCGCCGAGCGCCAGTTCGACACGCGCGTCGGGCGGAAAGCGGGCGAGGCGGGCGAGGTCGGCCGGCGACAGACCGACGAGCAGCGACGCATACTCGACGAGGCGCGCGTCTTCCCATTCGCCGATCTCGCGCGTGGCGTGCCGGAAGCTGCCGAACACGGCGACGATCCAGACGACGATGACGCAGCCGAGCGCCATCGCCGACACGCGGCGTCGTATCGACCGCGAGATCATGGCGGGTCGACGACGTAGCCGATACCCCGGACGGTGCGGATCAATTCCGCGCCGAGCTTCTTGCGCAGGTTCGAGATATGGACCTCGATCGCATTGCTTTCGATGCCTTCCTGCCAGCCGTACAGGCCGTCCTCGAGACGCGCGCGCGACTGGGGGCTGCCCGGGTGGCTGACGAGCTGAACCAGGATCGCCCATTCGCGTGCGGTGAGCGCGATGCGCGATGCATCGCGTGTCACCGTGTGAGCGGTCAGGTCGATCGTGATGTCGCGCCATACGATCTCGTCGCCGGCGCGGCCCTGCGAGCGGCGCACGAGTGCGCGACAGCGGGCGAGCACCTCGGACAGTTCGAACGGTTTCGCGAGATAGTCGTCCGCGCCGTCGTCGAGGCCGCGCACGCGGTCGGCGACGGTGCCGCGCGCGGTCAGAACCAGCACGGGGACCGTATCGCCCGCATCGCGCAACGCACGCAGCAGTTCCGTTCCCGATTTGCCGGGCAGGCCGAGATCGAGCACGACGAGCGCGAAGCGCGTCGTCGCGAGCGCCGCGGCGGCCGCGTGGCCGTCGCGCAGCCAGTCGACGTGATAGCCGGCCTGGCTCAGGCTGACCTCGAGGCCGCTGCCGATCAGGTCGTCGTCTTCAACAAGGAGGAGTCGCATGGTCGATTCGCGTGCAGGTGTATGCGATTGTACGAGCCCGACTGTGCGTGCAAGGCAACCGATTGTAATTGAGCGATCTCAAACATCGTCCGATTCTGAAGAACGCTTAAGGTTTGCGGCCGGCATTCCCGCTACTATCGGCCTCGACATTTCTCCCCCCTGACCCCGACCCGGGTTTGCGGCGTTCGGCACGGACCGAATGCAGCGGCCCACGAATCCGCGACCCTTCAGTTTGATTTCAAATCGATCCGGGTCGCCCGCACGGGAGGTTCATTCTTCATGGCACCCTCGACGATCGAGCGATGGCGCGCCCACCTGCTGATCGCCGCGCTGGCCGGCATGTTCGTTCAGTGCTTCGTGCTGGTTTCGCTGCTTGCATTGCGCGTACCCGAGGCGTTTTTCACGACGATGACATTTCGCGCGTGGATCGTCGTCGCGGTTGCGACCGCGATCCTTTCGGCCCGCAAGCTTGCCGATGCGGCGTTCAGGGCCGCAGTCGCGTGCGGATACGTGCGCGTGACCGGAATCGATCGCCGTACGGTAGTTGTGTCATCTGATTGCGCGTACCGTCGGTTGGTCGTCCTTCATATCCGGCTCAACGGGAATCGATACGGCAGCGTGCACGGGTGATCCCGCGTGCGCGGCCGGTTGCGGTCGTACGGGTCACCACTGGGGAGAAGCATGGTTTTGCTGCATGTGCTGCACGCGCTGGCCGGGGCACTGTCGATCGTCTGCGGGCTGGGCGTGTTGCTGGGCATTGCCTACACGATCACGGCCAGCGTGCTGGTCGGCAGGTTCTTTTCCCGGGCGGCGGCGGTGCCGCGCGATTATCCGGGCGTCACCGTCGCGAAGCCGCTGCACGGCGACGAATGGGATCTCGTACAGCATCTCGAAAGCTACTTCGTGCAGGACTATCCGGGGCCGGTCCAGCACCTGTTCGGCGTGCACGATGCGGGCGACGCGGCGCTTGCGGCCGTCGAGACGCTGCGCGCGCGCTATCCGGACGCGAACATCAAGGTCGTCGCCGATGCGCGGCTGTACGGGCCGAACCGCAAGGTCGCGAATCTCGTCAACATGCTCGAACATGCGGAGCATTCGGTGCTTTGTCTTGCCGACAGCGACGTGCTGGTCGGGCGCGATTATTTGAGTGCGGTCGTCGGCGCGCTACAGCAGCCGGAAGTCGGTATCGTGACGAGCGTGTATCGCGGTGTCGCGTCGCCGGGCTTCTGGCCTGGCGTCGCCGTCGCGATGACGAATTACCATTTCCTGCCCGGCGTGATTACCGGGCTTTTCATCGGGCGTGCACGGCCATGCTTTGGACAGACGATTGCGATCACGCGCGCGACGCTCGAACGCATCGGCGGGCTCGCGCGTTTCGCGCATCACCTGGCCGAGGATCACGCGCTCGGCGAAGCGGTGCGGCAGGTGGGCGCGCAGGTCGTCATCCCGCCGTTCGTCGTCGGGCATGCCTGTGTCGAAGAGACGTTCGCCAAGTTGTATGCGCACGAATTGCGCTGGAGTTGCACGATTCGCGCGGCGGACCGGCTCGGTCATGCCGGGTCGGTGCTGATGCACCCGGTGCCGCTCGCGCTGCTGGCCGTGCTGTTCTCCGGCGGTACGCCGGCCGCCTGCTGGCTGACGGTCGCGGCGCTCGCCGCGCGGGCGCTGCTGATGCTGAAAACGAGCCGTGCGACCGGCGCCGGCCTGCGCGGCGCCCTCTGGCTGCCGTTCGTCGATCTGCTGCAGTTCGTGGTCTTCGTGGCGAGCTTCTTCTCGTCGCACGTCGTCTGGCGCGGCACGCGCTTTCGCGTCGACCGGGAAGGCTTGCTGTCGCCGGCAGGTGAATCATGACGACGCAGACGAACACCGCCAACGCCGACGCGGAACGCGTGTCCGCGCGTCACGACGCACGGCTGCGACATGCGGGACGCGCGGCGGCGCTGGCCGGGCTGGCGCTCGCGGTGTGGCTGATCTGGCGCGAGCATCCGCTGGAGATCCTGCATCGGCTGCGGGTCGCCGGCGCCGGGCTGCTCGTCGCCGCGTTGGCCCACGTTCTGCCGATGCTCGCGAATGCGTGGGACTGGCGGATGCTGATCCGCGGCCCGCGCCGGCCGTCGTTCGCGACGATGCTGAAGCTCGTGTGGATCCGCGAATCGATCAACGGGCTGTTGCCGGTCGCGCGGATCGGCGGCGAGATCGTGTCGTTCGGGCTGTTGCGGCAGGCGGGCGTGCGGCCGGCGACCATCGTGGCCAGCCTCGTCGCGGACATGCAGCTCACGCTGATCAGCCAGCTGGTGTTCGCGCTGATCGCGATCGGCTACGTGCTCGAACACGTATCGTCCGACGCCGCGCAGGTGGCCGCGCACCTCGCCATCGGCATGGCGGCGCTGGTGCCGGTGCTGCTGCTGTTCGCGCTGGTGCAGCATGCGCGGCCGTTCGAGCGCGCGATGCGCGCGGTCAACCGGATCACGAGCGGCAAGGTGGTCGCGCTGGTCGGCGAATCGGCACGCACCGATCAGTCGATCCGGATGATCTGGAGAAAGACCGGCATCGTCGTGCGCTATCTGGGGATCTGGCAGACGCTGCAGTTTGCGGGTTATGCGCTGGAAATCTGGCTCGCGCTTTACTTCCTCGGCGCCGATCCGACCTTTGCGCAGGCGCTCGCGATCGAGGCGCTGATCCAGCTCGTGAGCAGCATCGCGTTCATGATGCCGGGTGGTTTGGGCGTGCAGGAGGGCGGGTTCGTGCTGATCGGCGGGCTGCTCGGGTTCGACGCGCCGACCTGTCTCGCGCTGGCCGGCGCCCGCCGCGTGCGCGATCTGCTGTTCTATCTGCCGGGCTTGCTGGCGTGGCAGTGGGCGGCCGGTTCGGCGAACCGGCAGGGCGGCACGAAGCGCGCGTCGCCGAGCATCGGGGAATCCGCCAGGCCGCGCTGACGCGGCCCGACGACGCTGCGTGCGTGCCCGGGCGGGCACGTATCGGCCGACGCAGCGCGGCGCGTGAATCAGCGCCGTTCGTCGGCGATATGGCTGCGGATCACGTCCGCGAACGACGTGTCGCCCTTCAGCCCGAGCGCTTCCGCGCGCGTCGTGTCCCAGCGGCCCGGCCAGCTGCCGACGATCTTTTCGACGCGCTCGTCGGGCGCATGGCGAATCAGCTTCACGACGTCGTCGCCCGCGACTTCGCGCAGCGCTTCGATCATCTCGTCGACCGACACCGACAGGCCGGGCAGGTTGATCACGCGCTTGTTGCCGAGCTTCGCGCTGTCGATCTCGCAGCCCGCGACGAGCGCTTCGATCGCGCCGCGCGGCGACAGCAGCCACAGCCGCGTCGAACCCGGTACCGGGCACACGCTTTCCTCGCCGTTCAGCGGCTCGCGGATGATGCCGCTCGCGAACGACGAAGCAGCCGCGTTCGGGCGGCCGGGCCGCACGCTGATGGTCGGCAGCCGCAGCACGCGGCCGTCGACGAAGCCGCGCCGCGCGTAGTCGCACAGCAGCAGTTCGGCGATCGCCTTCTCGGCGCCATATGACGATTGCGGGTTCAGCGCGGTGTCGTCCTGCACGACGTCGGGCAGTGCGCCGCCGTACACCGCGACGGAGCTCGTGAACACGACGCGCGGCTGGTGGCCGCGGGCGCGGCACACTTCGAGCAGCGTGCGCGATGCGTCGAGGTTGATCCGCATGCCGAGATCGAAATCGGCTTCGGCCTGCCCGCTGACGATCGCCGCGAGGTGGAAGATCGCGCCGGTCTGCGTGTCGATCGCGCTTTCGAGCACCGCGCGATCGGCGATGTCGCCGACGATCGAGGTCACGCGCGCATCGCCGAAATCGCTGCCCTTGACGACGTCGAGCAGCACCAGCTCGTCGATCTTGCTGGTCCGCCCGTCGGGGCCGGTCAGTTCGCCGCGCTCGAGCAGCTTGCGCGCGAGACGCTGGCCGAGAAAGCCGGCGCCGCCGGTGATCAGTACTTTCATGTTCTTTATCCTCTGGGGAATACGGGAATCACAGGTACGGCTTGAGCCAGCCGAGGCCGGCCGACGTGCCGGCCTTCGGGCGGTATTCGCAGCCGATCCAGCCGTCGTAGCCGAGCGCGTCGATCAGCTCGAACAGATACGGGTAGTTGAGTTCGCCGAGATCCGGCTCGTGGCGCTCGGGCACGCCCGCGATCTGGATGTGGCCGATGCCCGCGAAGTCGCGCTTGAGTTTCATCGCGAGATCGCCTTCGACGATCTGGCAGTGGTAGCAGTCGAACTGCACCTTCAGGTTCGGCGCGCCGACTTCCGCGCAGATCGCCTGCGCGTCGTCCTGGCGGCTCAGGAAATAGCCGGGCATGTCGCGCTGGTTGATCGGCTCGATCAGGATCGTGACACCGCGCGCGTTGGCGGCCTGTGCCGCATGCCGCAGGTTCGACAGGTAGGTGTCGCGATGGCGCGCGCGGTCGGCGCCCGGCGCGACCATGCCGGCCATCACGTGCAGCTTCTTGTTGCCGAGCACGCGCGCATAGTCGAGCGCCTGGTCGATGCCGCGTCGGAACTCGTCCTCGCGGCCCGGCAGCGACGCGATGCCGCGTTCGCCCGCGGCCCAGTCGCCCGGCGGCGCGTTGAACAGCGCCTGTTCGAGGTTGTGCGAGTCGAGGCGCGCGCGGATGTCCTCGGCCGCGAAGTCGTACGGGAACAGGTACTCGACGGCCTTGAAGCCGTCGTAGGCGGCAGCGGCGAAGCGTTCGAGGAACGCGTGCTCGTTGTACATCATCGAGAGGTTGGCGGCGAAGCGTGGCATGGCAGCGGGTCCGGTGAATGAATGGGGCGGGGCGTACCGCGCCCCGCGTCGAATGGTGGCTCAGCGGTTCGGCAACTCAGCGGTTCACGAGTTTCGCGGGCGTGAGCCACACGGCGATCGCGCCGATCACGAGCATTGCCGCCAGCACGTACATGCCGGACGACGTGCTGTGCGTGGCGTCCTTCAGGTAGCCGATCACGTAGGGGCTCGCGAAACCGGCGAGGTTGCCGATCGAGTTGATGATCGCGATCCCGGCCGCGGCCGCGGAGCCCGCGAGGAACGCGGTCGGCAGCGACCAGAACAGCGGAGCGCAGGTCAGCACGCCGCCCGCCGCGAGCGACAGGAACACGATCGATACCACCGTATTGTGCGAGTACGACGCCGCGACCGCAAACCCGACCGCGCCCATCAGCGCGGGCACGATCAGGTGCCAGCGGCGTTCGCGGCGCTTGTCCGCGCTGTGGCCGAACAGGTTCATCACGACGATCGCGACGACGAACGGGATCGCGGACAGCAGGCCGATCTGCAGCGTATCGGTGATGCCGGTCGATTTCACGAGCGTCGGCATCCAGAACGTGAGGCCGTACTGGCCCGTGACGAACGCGAAATAGATCAGCGACATCCACCACATGCGGGGGTCCGAGAACACGGCCTTCAGCGAATGGCCGTGCTGCTGCTGTTCCTGCGGCTGCGCGGCGATCTCGTCCTCGAGCAGCTGCTTCTCGCGCTCGTCGAGCCACTTCGCGCCGCGGATGCTGTTGTCGAGATACAGGATCGTCGCGATGCCGATGAGCACGGCCGGCACGGCTTCGATCATGAACATCCATTGCCAGCCGTGGAAGCCCGAGCCGCCGTGGAAGCGCTCCATGATCCAGCCCGACAGCGGATTGCCGAAGATGCCCGATACGGGAATCGCGGACATGAACACCGCGATGATCTTCGCGCGGCGGTGCGACGGGAACCAGTACGTGAGGTACAGGATCACGCCGGGATAGAAGCCGGCTTCCGCGAGGCCGAGCAGGAAGCGCAGCACGTAGAACTGCGTCGGCGTCTTCACGAACGCGAACAGCGCGGACAGCAGGCCCCACGTGATCATGATCCGCGCGATCCAGATGCGCGCGCCGAGGCGGTGCATCAGCAGGTTGCTTGGCAGTTCGAACAGAAAGTAGCCGAGGAAGAAGATGCCCGCGCCGAGCCCGAACACGGTTTCGCTGAACGCGAGATCCTGCGACATCTGCAGCTTCGCGAAGCCGACGTTCACGCGGTCGAGATACGCGACCACGTAGCAGAGCATCAGGAACGGCACGATGCGCCAGAACACTTTCTTGTAGGTGCGGTCGAGTTCCGCGGCATGGGCGGGCGCGGCGGGCGAGCGGCCTGCGGCCGCGTCAAGAGCAGTCATCGTCGTGTCTCCAGGGATGTCGTGTGCCGGCGGCGCGTAGGCTGCCGGATCGTATGTGTGTGCTGACGGAAGGGCCCGCGCACACGGCGGGCATGGGAATCGGTACGGGGTGCGCGCCGCGTTACCAGCGCGCGCCGAAGGTCTGGCGCAGTTCGTCGAGCGCCGCGTCGGAAAGCGGCTCGGGCTTCGGGTTCGTCATCAGCCACAGCCGTGCGGTTTCCTCGAGCTCCTCGAGCGCATACGACGCGTGCGACACCGACGGCCCCCACATCACGGGGCCGAGGCGGTCGAGCAATACGCCGCGCACCTGGTCGGCGAGCGCCGTGACTTCGGCCGCGACGGCCGGGTCGCCGGGGCGGCGGTAACGGATCAGCGGAATGTGGCCGACCTTCATCACGTAGTACGGCGTGATCGGCGGCAGCACGTCGGTGTCGCGCCACACGCCCGCGAGCGTCAACGCGACGAGGTGCGTCGAATGCGTGTGGACGACGCCGTTCGCTTCGGCATTGCGCGCGTAGATGCCGCGATGCAGCGCGAGCGTCTTCGACGGCTTGCCGCCCGATACGGGCTGGCCGTCGGCGCCGACCTTCGCGATGTCGTTCGGGTCGAGCCGGCCGAGGCACGCGTCGGTCGGCGTGATCAGCCAGCCGTCGGGCAGGCGCGCGCTGATGTTGCCGGCGCTGCCGACCGCGTGGCCGCGTGCATACAGGCTCGCGCCGACGACGCAGATCTCTTCGCGCAGTTTTGCTTCGTCGCTCATCATGCGGCTCCGTCCAGCGCGCGCAGCGCCTTGTCGAAAAAGTCCGTCGTGCCGAAGTTGCCGGATTTCAGCGCGAGGCCGAGCGGCTGCGCGTCGATGGTGGCCGTGGCCGGCACACCCGGATCGATCTGCGCGCCGATCTGCAGCGATTTCACGTCGAGCGCCTGCACGACCGCGCCGGACGTCTCGCCGCCGGCGACGACGAACTTGCGCACGCCGAGTTCGCGCAGGCCCTGCGCGATCGCCGCGAGCGTGCTTTCGACGAGATGTCCGGCCGCTTCGACGCCGAGCGTCTGCTGCACGGCCTTCACTTCGTCGGGCGTGGCAGTTGCGTAGATCAGCACCGGCTGCGGCAGGTGCGAGCGTGCGAAGGCGAGCGCTTCGTCGACGACGGGCTCGCCGCGCGACGCCGCGAGCGGATCGATGCGGAAGCTCGGCCGCGTCGCGCGCCATGCGGCGACCTGTGCGTTGGTTGCTTTCGACGCGCTGCCGGCGAGCACGGCCGACAGCCCGTCGATGCGCGGCAGCGATGCCGCGTTGTCGCGTTCGGGCAGTTGCTCCGCGCGGCGGAAATTCGCGGGCAGGCCGAGCGCGATGCCCGAGCCGCCGGTGACGAGCGGCAGGCCCGCGCAGGCTTCGCCGAGCACGTAGAGATCGCGGTCGGACAGCGCGTCGGCGATCGCGAAGCGCGCGCCTTCCGCGCGCAGCTGGTCGATCCGCGCGCGCACGGCAGCCGCGCCCAGCGCGATCGTGTCGTAGCGGATCAGGCCGACCGGCGACTTCGTTTGCCGTTGCAGCACGCGCACCAGGTTCGCGTCCTTCATCGGCGTGAGCGGATGGTTCTCCATGCCCGATTCGTTCAGCAGCACGTCGCCGACGAACAGGTGGCCGCGATAGATCGTGCGGCCGTTCTCCGGGAACGCCGGGCACGCGATCGTGAAGCCGCCGCCGGCCGCATCGAGCAGCGCGTCGGCCACCGGCCCGATGTTGCCCGCATCGGTCGAATCGAAGGTCGAGCAGTACTTGAAGAAAAACTGCCGGCAGCCTTGCGCGCGCAGCCATTCGTACGCGGCGAGCGATTGCGCGACGGCATCGGCCGCGGGGATCGTGCGCGACTTCAGCGCGACGACGATCGCGTCGGCGTCGACTGCAGTGTCGACTGCGGCATCGCCGGCAGGCACGCCGATCGTCTGCACGGTGCGCATGCCGCTCTTGACGAGCATGTTCGCGAGATCGGTCGCGCCGGTGAAATCGTCGGCGATGCAGCCGAGCAGGGGACGGGAAGCGGAAGCGGTCATGGCGGGAACGTCGTTCGAATCAGCGGGCGGGCGGCAGCGTGATGCCGGGGAAAGTCTTGATCACGGCGGAATCGTCCTCGCCGCCGTGGCCGGCGCTCGACGCGCTCATGAACATCTGGTGCGCGGTGGCCGACAGCGGCAGCGGGAACTTGCTGCGGCGCGCGGTATCGAGCACGAGGCCGAGATCCTTCACGAAGATGTCGACGGCCGACAGCGGCGTGTAGTCGCCGTTCAGGATGTGCGGCACGCGGTTCTCGAACATCCACGAATTGCCGGCGCTGTGCGTGATCACGTCGTACAGCGCGTCGGCATCGACGCCTTCGCGCAGGCCCAGCGCCATCGCCTCGGCGGCCGCCGCGATGTGCACGCCGGCCAGCAACTGGTTGATGATCTTCACCTTCGAGCCGATGCCGTGCGCGTTGCCGAGGCGATAGACCTTGCCGGCGATCGCGGCGAGCACGTCCTCGCAGCCCGCGTACGCGGCGGCCGGGCCCGACGTCATCATCGTCATTTCGCCCGATGCCGCGCGTGCGGCGCCGCCCGATACGGGCGCATCGAGCATCTGCAGGCCGGCGGCCTCGATGCGTGCGCCGAGCGCGACCGCGAATTCGGGCGCGACGGTCGCGCTCGCGATCACGACGCCGCCCGGCTTCATCGCCGCGACCGCGCCGTGCTCGCCGAACAGCACCGTTTCCGTCTGCGCGGCATTGACGACGAGCGTGACGACGACGTCGCACTGTGCGCCGAGTTCGGCCGGCGTCGCGCTGGCAATGCCGCCTTCGGCGGCGAATGCCTGCAGCACGGCGTCGCGCACGTCGCATGCGTGCACGCGCAAACCTGCGCGCAGCAGCGAGCGGGCGACGCCGAGGCCCATCGCGCCGAGGCCGATGACTCCAACATTTCGTGACATGGTCAACCTTGATCGATTCGGGAGAGGTTCGGGACAACGGCGGCACCTGGCTCGGCAGGCGCCGCCGGCTTCAGCAGATGCCGGCTTCCGCGAGACGGCGGGCGGCGTTGTACATGTGCGTGCGCGCCGCGTTGCGCGCCGCCATCGGGTCGCGCGCGCGGATCGCGTCGGCGATCGCCGCGTGTTCCTCGCGCACCTGGCGCGAGAAATCCTCGCGCGTCGCTTCGTTGCTGCGCGTGACTTTCACGCCGGCTTCGAGGTACTGGTTCAGGAACTGCAGCGTCTTCAGGAAATACGGGTTGCCGGTGACGGCGGCGATCGTGCGGTGGAACGCGACGTCTTCCGCGACGCCGTCGCGCCCTTCTGCGACCGCAGCGTCGATCTTGCGCAGCGCGTCGTCGATGTCGGCCATGTCGTCGTCGCTGTGATGCAGCGCGGCTTCGGCCGCGACTTCAGCCTCGATCGCGCGGCGCACCGCGAGCAGGTGCGGCATCGAGCTCGCCTCGACGGCTTCCGCGTAGTCGATCCGCAGCGGCCGGATCGCGCCGTGCTGGTTCACGTACACGCCGCTGCCCTGGCGCGGCTCGACCACGCCTTCGTTCTTCAGCCGCGAGATCGCCTCGCGGATCACGGTGCGGCTCACGCCGAATTCCTGCGCGAGCACGGCTTCGGTCGGCAGCTTGCCGGTGGCCGAGAAACTGCCGACTTCGATCTGCTTGAGCAGTTGCTGCGCGACGTGATCGCTCATCGCGCGGGCGGGAATTTTCTCGAACATGGGGCTCTGGTTTGTAAGGTGATGTGGTCATCATACAAATTTGAGCGAAGCGAAGCATCCGGAATAACCCTCGATCTACGGTGTGCAACGTCGGTCAGTCTGATTGGAACCAGTTCCAGTTGGCGTTGATTTGACGTGAACGTGCGGTCGGTGTGCGGCAGGGACGCACACCGGCCGTGCCGCTTATGTCGATCGACCTGCGTCGTGCAACGACAAAAGGCGCTCGACCAGCGCCGTCCAGTACGCCGCGCCGACCGGCAGCAACGCGTCGTTGAAGTCGAACCACGGGTTGTGCACGATGCACGGCCCCATGCCTTCGGTGTCGCCGCGATGGGCGCCGTCGCCGTTGCCGATGAACAGGAATGCCCCCGGCCGTGCTTGCAGCAGATAGGCGAAATCGTCGCCGGCCATGGTCGGCTCGATGTCGGGGAACACCGCGTCGGGGCCGAGCAGCGTCCGCGCCACGTCGACTGCGACGGCCGTTTCCGCGGCGCTGCAAATCGACGGCGGATAGCCGTCGTCGAAGCGGGTCGTGCCGCGCGCGCCGCTGGACGCGCAAATGCCTTCGACACATGCGGCCAGGCGCTGCTTGACCGTCTGGGCCGCTTCGACCGAGAAGGTGCGCAGCGTGCCGCGCATCCTGACGGTTTCCGGAATGATGGTTGGCGACACACCGCCCTCGATCTGCGTGATCGACAGCACGATCGGGTCGCCCGGATGGCCGAGCCGCGTCGGCAGTGCGGCGGCGGCCGATACGATTTGCGCGGCGACGGCGATCGGGTCGATCGCGAGATGCGGTCGGGCCGCATGGCCGCCGCGGCCAGTCACTTCGATGTCGATCGTCGTCGTGCCGGCGGTGATCGCGCCGACACGCGTGCCGAGTGCGCCTTCCGGCAGCGTGGCGACGTTGTGCATGCCGAACACCGCGTCGCACGGAAAGCGCTCGAACAGGCCTTCGTCGAGCATCCGGAGCGCGCCCGCGCCGCCTTCTTCCGCCGGGCGGAAGATGAAATGCACGGTGCCGTCGAAACGGCGGGTCCGCGCGAGTTGCCGTGCGGCGCCGAGCAGCATCGCGGTGTGGCCGTCGTGTCCGCATCCGTGCATTTTCCCGGCGTGGCGCGACGCGTGCGGGAACGTGTTCCGTTCCTGCATCGGCAGCGCGTCCATGTCGGCCGTGATCCCGATCGCGCGGGTACTCGCGCCGGCCCGCAGCGTGCCGACGACGCCGGTGCCGGCGATGCCGGTCGCGACGTCGATGCCGGCCGCCTGCAGTTCGCGGGCGACGATGGCCGCGGTCCGGAGTTCCTCGTAGCCGAGTTCGGGATGCGCGTGGATGTCCCGGCGCAGGCGGGACAGCGGGGGCAGTTGCTCGTGGAGTGCATTCAGCAGTGGATGCATGTGGACCTCGGTTCAAAAGTTATGGCGCATGCCGATCGTGACGGCGGTCTGGTTCCGGCTGGACGAGGCAGGCAGCACGAACAACTGCGCGACGGCGCCGGAATCGTCGACGTGCATGCTCACGACCTGCAGGTAGACATTCGTGCGCTTCGAGTAGTAGTAGTCGAGCGATGCGGACGGCACGATCCAGCGATGCGCGTCCAGCGTGTAGTACGTGACCGCCGCGCCGGCCGACGCCCCCGGCGAGATCCAGTACGTGGCACCGGCGTCGAACGCGCGCAGCGCGGCCGAGCGGCCGTCCTTGTGCAGATTCGACAGCGTGAACAGCGCGGCGACGGTCCACTTGTCGGCCTGGTACGCGGCGCCCGCGCCGTACACGTCGATGCGGTCGAACACCGCGTTGACGGGCGTGCCGGTCAGGTTGGTGCCGAGCACCGTGGTGCCGATCCCGAGGCCCGCCTGAAAATTCTCGACGGACGTCAACGCGCCGCCGGCCTGGAAGTTGCCGTTCTTGTAGGTGATGCCGATACTTTTCGCGCTGTTGCGGTTGAAATCGCCCGCTATGCCGCCGAACGAGAACATCGCGCCGGCGCGGAAGCCCGCGATCGTCGGCGTGCGGTACTGGATGCTGTTGTTCAGCCGCTCGCCGCCGAGGCGATCGAGATCGCCGAGATGGAACGAATAGAAGCCGCCGTTCCCGCTTGCCGCCGCCGTGTAGGGCACGAGATCGATCATGAAGTCGTACTGGCGTCCGACGCGCAGTTCGCCGAGACGCTCGCTGCTCAGGCCGACATACGCTTGCCGGCCGAACAGCAGGCCGCCTTGCCCGAGCCCGCCCGTCGCGAGGTTGTAGCCGTTCTCGAGCACGAAGTTCGCGCTCAGGCCCCCGCCGAGCGCTTCGGTGCCGCGGAATCCGATCCGGTTCGGACGGTCGCCGCCGCCGCCGACCATTGCGATCGCGCGCTTTCCGCCTTCGTTGCTGACATAGGCAATGCCGGTGTCGACGATGCCGTAGAGCGTTACGCTGCTCTGTCCGTGCGACGCCGTGCTTGAAATTAGTAATGCGAATGAAATGGCCGAAAGCCTGCGCTTCTTCATGGTCTCCTGCTCCGGTGGAAAATGGGCCGGCGTCACCCCGGCCGTGGCCGGGGTGCGCAGATCAGGCTTCGAGCGCTTCGAGCGTCTTGTTGCGGGTTTCGATGCCGAACCTCGCGATCGCGATGGCGGCGATCAGCGGCACGGCGGCGAACAGGAAGAACGCGGCCTGCAGGCGGCCCTGCTGGACGAGCGTCGCGAGCACGACCGGTGAAACGATCGACGCGATCTTCAGCCATGCGCTCGCGAGCCCGCAGCCCGCCGCGCGCACGCTCGTCGGATACAGCTCGGGCGTGTAGACGTAGGCCGTGATGAAGCCGCTTGCCATCAGGCCGAATGCCAGCGCGCAAAGGCCGGCGACGACATACACCGAACTGGCGTGGAAGATGCCCGCCAATGCGAGGCAGAGCGCGCACAGCGTCAGCGACACGGCGATCACTGGCTTGCGTCCGACGCGGTCGACGATCAGCGCGCAAACGAGCGAGCCGACGATGCCGAGCACGGATGCGCCAAGCGCAAGGTTCAACGACTGCTGGAACGGCACGTGATACACCTGCCGGTAGATCGTCGGCAGCCACGTGGAGAGGCCATATTGCAGGAACCCGCAGGTGATCCACAGGAACCAGACCGACACCGACCGCCGCCGGTACGCGCGGCTCACCACGATCGACAGCTTCGATCGCGACGGTGCGACCGGCGCAGGCGGAACGCCGTCGCTCGCGGCCGCGATGCCGCGAACCGGCGCGAGTGCGGTGCGCGCACGCGCCTCGAAGCGCGCGACGGCGAGGTCGGCGTCTTTCAGTCGCCCCTTGCTGGCGAGCCAGCGCGGTGATTCGGGCACGTAGCGCCGCAGCAGCACGCAGAGAAAGAGCGGAACGGTGCCGAGCCAGTACATGACCTGCCATCCGTAGCGCGGCACGAGCCAGGATCCGAGCGCGCTTGCGGCGAGCAGCCCGACCGGGAAGATCAGTTCATACAGCAGCACGAAGCGACCGCGGTTCCGCGCTGTCGTGACCTCGTTGATATAGGCGGCGGCAATCGGCACTTCGCCGCCGAGGCCGATGCCTTGCAGTACCCGCAGCAGCACGAGCGTTTCATACGAACGGGCGAACACGAACGCGAGCGTGGTCGCGCCGATCAGCGCCGAACTCCAGGCGACTGCGTTTACGCGGCCGTACCGTTCGGCGAGCGACGGAAACAGAAACGCGCCGATCAGCGCGCCGACGGCGCCGGCCGACAGCAGCAGGCCGACCTGTTCCGTGCGCAGCGACCACTGTGCGATCAGCAGCGGCAGCGCGCTCGCGATCGCAATCGAGTCGAAGCCGTCGAAGAACGTGGCGAGACCCATCAGCACCCGCACGCGGGCATGCATGCCGTTCGGCGGCATCCGTTCGATGCGAGCCGCAATTGTATTCAGGGCGGGCGGTGCCGGCTCGTCGGCGATGGCCGCGGCGGTGTCGTGACAGGTCGACGCCGTATTCATGGCGCGGGCTCCTTTGGTCGATGTGGTGCGCCAGTCTAGGAAGGCAAAAAAGATCCCGGAATTAACATTTTTCTAAGGGCCGGATACTTTTGGTTAAGGCCGAGGACGGCATTTTTGTCATGTGATCATTGGCGAATCGACCATTGCCTCACTCGGGTTTGCCCGAATATCAGGGTGAGCGGAAACCATTTGGAACCGGGGGCGTTTCCGATGAAAGTGCATCAGCTTCGCGTGCTCGTCGCCTGTGCGGAAGCGGGCAGTCTGCGGGGGGCCGCCGATCGGCTGTCGCTCACCCATCCGGCCGTCACGAAGACGATTCGCGAACTGGAAGAAGAGGTCAGGGCGCCGCTGCTCGTGCGCAGCGCGAAAGGCATCGAGTTGACGCGCTACGGACAGGCGCTTTGCAAGCGGGCGCGCCAGATTCTCGAGGATCTGCGTCGGGCGGCCGACGAGATCAGTCAGTTGCAGGGCGGCCTGACCGGCAAGGTGTCGATCGGCGTGTCGGGCAGCATGGCGCTGACGGCGATTCCGGCGGCGCTCCAGCAGTTCCGCGACACGATGCCGGGCGTCGACATCGAGATATCCGAACTCCCGGTCGAGTACCTGACGGCCAGCCTGCTGGACGGCTCGCTCGATTTCCTGGTCACGCACGCGCGCGTCGACGCACGGCTCGACTGCGAGCAAACCATTCTGTGTGGCGGGCATCTCGTCGTCGCCGTACGCAAGAACCATCCGGCGACGCGGGCCGGCGTGACGTCGCTGGCCGACCTGACCGCGTTCGAGTGGCTGTTTCCGAAAATGATCGTCGACCGGCACGAATTCGACGCGCTGTTCGCCCGCATCGGGATCGCGGCGCCGCGCCGGGTCGTTTCCTGCCAGTCGTCGATGGCGTCCCTGGCGCTCGTGACGGATACGGACATCGTCGCTCTTTTCTCCGTGCCGTTCGTCCGGCACCCGGCTGTACGCGACCGCGTGGCCACGTTCGCGTTCGACGACGTGCTACCGGAAGTCGCGCCGAGCATCGTCACGCGCCGGGATGTGCAGCTCACGCCGGCGGCACGGCATTGTCGCGACATTATCCGGGGCGTGGTGGAAGCGCTGCCCTGGAGCGCGACCGCACGCTGACGAGCCCCGGGGCGACGAGGCTCGCGCGCGAACGGTAGGGCCCGCGGGCCCGAGCGTGGCCGTCAGTCGGCCGTGTCCTCGACGGGGTCGGCCGCCGCATCCGGCGCTGCGCCGGCTTCCACCGCTTCGCCGCCGCGCTCGCGATACGTCGCCGGCGGCACGCCGAACTGCTTGCGGAATTCGCGCCCGAGGTGCGACGCATCGGCGAACCCGCAGCTCGACGCGATATCGGCGACCGTCCGGTCCGAACTCGTCAGCAGCCACGCGGCCGTGCGCAGCCGCACCTGCTTCGCGAACACCTGCGGGCTCTTGCCCGTCTCGGCCTTGAACAACCGCTCGAGCTGTCGTGTCGACAGGTCGAGCTTGCACGCCAGTTCATCGAGCGGCAGCGTGCGCCCGACATGCTGTTCCATCAGGAGAATCGCGCGCTTGACCTTCGGATGCGTCGCGGGTTCGAGCCCCGGCGGGTGCGGCTGCGGCGCGTTGCCCTTCTGCATCTCGCCGACGAGCAGGATGCGCAGCGCCTTCTGCACGGTCGCGTGGTCGAAATGGCGCAGCAGGATCGCGGCGGCGACGTCGATCGACGCGCGGCCGCCCGAGCAGGTGATCCGGCGCCGGTCGATCACGAACAGCCGGTCGGCGATCAGCAGGTCGGGATCGGCGGACGGGAAGCGTTCGATGAAATCCCAGTAGTGGAACCAGCTCACGCAGGTGCGGTAGCCGTCGAGCACGCCGGCGCGCATCAGCGTGAACACGCCGGTGCAGATCCCGACGACCGTCGCGCCGCCGGCCGCCGCGCGGCGGACGAAGTCGAGCGTTTCGGGGCCGGCTTGCGGCCCCGAATGCAGCAGCCCGCCGACCACGACCACATAGTCGAACGGTTCGGACGCGTCGAACGTCTCCCACGGCGTGATCTGGATCCCGCAACTCGCGCGCACCGGCGCGAGGGTCTCGCCGATCACGCTCCACGCGCAGCGCACGGGCTTGCTGTAGTCGCCGTCGTCGGCCGACAGCCGCAGCATGTCGACGAAGCCCGAGAAGGCCGTCAGCGTGAAGTTCGGCAGCAGCACGATGCCGAAGCGGATGCGCCGCGGCGCGGGTTCTGCGAGGGGGGAAGCGGGTACGTCGGGTGTCATCGCGGCCAATCTCGTCACGCCGGGCAGGCGGTCTCACTCGTTTCACTCTGGTTGCGGGTACGGCTGCCGGGGCGGCGCGGATGGTGCCAGCGTCGCCGATCGGCTTCGGCCGGACTTGTGGTTTTCCGTCGCGAACCATCGCCAAACCGTACTTTTGCACCGGCCGGCGCGGCGCTTGGCGGCGGTATCCCACGCCGATGCCGTTTTTGTTCTATCGGCCAATTTTACGCTTTGATGTACTGGTGCCCAACGTCATTCCACGCATGTCATCCAGAGGAAGCCAGATGAACGTCAGCGCGTTCGACCTGTTCAAGATCGGCATCGGCCCGTCCAGTTCGCATACGGTCGGCCCGATGATCGCCGCGTGCCGCTTCGCGTCGCACGTGGAGGACGCGAACCTGCTCGGCTTCGTGCGCCGCGTGCGGGTCGAGCTGTATGGCTCGCTGGGCGCGACCGGCAAGGGCCACGGCACCGACAAGGCCGTGCTGCTCGGCCTCGAGGGCCACCTGCCCGACACGATCGATCCGGACCTGATCGAGCCGCGGCTCGCCGCGATCCGCGCGGAGAAGTCGCTGTCGCTGCTCGGCAAGCAGACGGTCCGCTTCGAGGAAAAGGAGCACATCGGCTTCTTTCGCAAGCTGATGAGCGGCACGAGCATCGTGCACCCGAACGGGATGCGCTTCCAGGCATTCGACGAACACGGCCAGTTGCTGGTCGAGAAAGAGTATTACTCGGTCGGCGGCGGCTTCGTCGTGAACCGCGACGGCGATCGCGTGAACGGCGTGCGCGCGGCGGTCGAGGTGCCCTATCCGTTCCGCACCGGCGACGACCTGATGCGCCAGTGCCGCGAACACGGGCTGTCGATCGCCGAGCTGATGCTGCGCAACGAAAGCGCGCTGCGCCCCGCCGACGAAGTGCGCGCCGGGCTGCTCGCGATCTGGCGCACGATGGCCGCATGCGTCGAGCGCGGCTGCAAGGTCGAAGGCGAGCTGCCGGGCCCGATGCGCGTGAAGCGCCGCGCGGCCGAGATGAACGGCAACCTGCGCGCGCGTTCGGAAGAGTCGCTGCGCGACCCGCTGTCGATGCTCGACTGGGTCAACCTGTACGCGATGGCCGTCAACGAGGAAAACGCGGCGGGCGGGCGCGTCGTCACCGCGCCGACCAACGGCGCGGCCGGCGTGATTCCCGCGGTGCTGCACTACTACGTGAAGTTCGTGCCGGGCTCGAACGAAGCCGGCATCGTCGAATTCCTGCTGACGGCCGCGGCGATCGGGATCATCTACAAGGAAACCGCGTCGATCTCCGGCGCGGAAGTCGGTTGCCAGGGCGAAGTGGGCGTCGCGTGCTCGATGGCCGCGGCCGCGCTCGCCGCCGTGATGGGCGGCACGCCCGACCAGGTCGAGAACGCCGCCGAGATCGGCATGGAGCACAACCTCGGCATGACCTGCGATCCGGTCGGCGGGCTCGTGCAGATCCCGTGCATCGAGCGCAACGCGATGGGCGCGATCAAGGCGCTGAATGCGTCGCGCATGGCGCTCAAGGGCAACGGCCAGCACTACGTGTCGCTCGACTCCGTGATCAAGACGATGCGCGAGACGGGTGCCGACATGAAGACGAAATACAAGGAAACGTCGCGCGGCGGTCTCGCCGTGAACGTCATCGAATGCTAACGAAGGGTCAATCATCATGAGCCGCTACTCGATATTCAGCCTGTTCCGCAACGGCCTCTCGTATCACGAGAACTGGGAAAAGCAGTGGAAGAGCCCGGAACCGAAGAAGGAATACGACGTCGTGATCGTCGGCGGCGGCGGCCACGGCCTCGCGACCGCGTACTACCTCGCGAAGGAACACGGGATCACGAACGTCGCGATCCTCGAGAAGGGCTGGATCGGCGGCGGCAACACCGCGCGCAACACGACGATCGTGCGCTCGAACTATCTGTGGGACGAATCGGCCGCGCTGTACGAGAAGGCGATGAAGCTGTGGGAAGGGTTGTCGCAGGACCTGAACTACAACGTGATGTTCAGCCAGCGCGGCGTGATGAACCTCGCGCACACGCTGCAGGACGTGCGCGACACCGAGCGCCGCGTCAACGCGAACCGGCTGAACGGCGTCGATGCCGAATTCCTGACGCCCGCGCAGATCAAGGAAATCGAGCCGACGATCAACCTGAACAGCCGCTACCCGGTGCTCGGCGCATCGATCCAGCGCCGTGCGGGCGTTGCACGCCACGACGCGGTGGCCTGGGGCTTCGCGCGCGGCGCGGACCGCGCCGGCGTCGACATCATCCAGAACTGCCAGGTGACGGGCATTCGCCGCGAAGGCGGCGCGGTGGTCGGCGTCGATACGGTGAAGGGCTTCATCAAGGCGAAGAAGGTCGCGGTGGTGGCGGCCGGCAACACGACGACGCTCGCCGACATGGCCGGCGTGCGCCTGCCGATCGAAAGCCACCCGCTGCAGGCGCTGGTGTCCGAGCCGATCAAGCCGGTCGTCAACTCGGTGATCATGTCGAATGCGGTGCACGCGTATATCAGCCAGTCCGACAAGGGCGACCTCGTGATCGGCGCGGGCATCGACCAGTACACGGGCTTCGGCCAGCGCGGCAGCTTCCACATCATCGAAAGCACGCTGCAGGCGATCATCGAGATGTTCCCGGTGTTCTCGCGCGTGCGGATGAACCGCCAGTGGGGCGGCATCGTCGACGTGTCGCCGGACGCGTGCCCGATCATCACCAAGACCGACGTGAAGGGCCTTTATTTCAACTGCGGCTGGGGCACCGGCGGCTTCAAGGCGACGCCCGGCTCGGGCTGGGTGTTCGCGCACACGATCGCGCGCGACGAACCGCATCCGCTGAACGCGCCGTTCGCACTCGACCGCTTCTACACGGGCCACCTGATCGACGAGCACGGCGCTGCCGCCGTCGCGCACTAACCCCACCATTGGAGAAAGAAACATGTTGCTGATCGAATGTCCGTGGTGCGGGCCGCGCGCCGAATCCGAATTCTCGTGCGGCGGCGAAGCCGACATCGTGCGCCCCGTCAACAACGAGAACATGACCGACCGCGAATGGGGCGAGTACGTGTTCATGCGCGAGAACAAGCGCGGGCTGCACAAGGAGCAATGGCTGCACACGCAGGGCTGCCGCCGCTGGTTCAAGGCCACGCGCGACACGGTGACCTACGATATCAAGGGATACGAAACGTTCGGCGGGGCTGCCATCAGCGGCGCGGCCGCCGGCAACGCACACGAAGAGGGCACGAGCAAATGAGCCAGAAAGACCGTCTCGGCACCGGTGGCCGCATCAATCGCGCGATTCCGTTGACGTTTACGTTCAACGGCCGCACGTACCAGGGCTTCCAGGGCGACACGCTCGCGTCCGCGCTGCTCGCGAACGGCGTGCACTTCGTCGCGCGCAGCTTCAAGTACCACCGTCCGCGCGGGATCGTGACCGCGGACGTCGCGGAACCGAATGCCGTCGTGCAGCTCGAATCGGGCCCGTACACAGTGCCGAACGCGCGCGCGACCGAAATCGAGTTGTACCAGGGGCTCGTCGCGACCAGCGTGAACGCGGAGCCGACGCTCGAGAACGACAAGTACGCGATCAACCAGAAGCTCTCGCGCTTCCTGCCGGCCGGCTTCTACTACAAGACCTTCATGTGGCCGCGCAAGATGTGGCCGAAGTATGAAGAGAAGATCCGCGAGGCGGCCGGCCTCGGCAAGGCGCCCGAGGCGCTCGACGCCGATCGCTACGACAAGTGCTACGCGCACTGCGACGTGCTCGTCGTCGGCGGCGGCCCGTCGGGCCTCGCGGCCGCGCATGCGGCGGCCGTGGCCGGCGCGCGCGTGATCCTCGTCGACGACCAGCGCGAGCTCGGCGGCAGCCTGCTGTCGTGCCGCGCCGAGATCGACGCGAAGCCCGCGCTGCAATGGGTCGAGAAGATCGAGGCCGAACTGCGCAAGCTGCCCGACGTGACGATCCTGTCGCGCAGCACCGCGTTCGGCTACCAGGACCACAACCTCGTGACGGTCACGCAGCGCCTGACCGATCACCTGCCGGTGTCGATGCGCAACGGCACGCGCGAGCTGCTGTGGAAGGTCCGCGCGAAGCGCGTGATCCTCGCGACCGGCGCGCACGAGCGTCCGATCGTGTTCGGCAACAACGACCTGCCGGGCGTGATGCTCGCGTCGGCCGTGTCCACCTACGTGCATCGCTTCGGCGTGCTGCCGGGCCGCAACGTGGTCGTGTTCACGAACAACGACCGCGCGTACCAGACCGCGCTCGACCTGAAGGCGTGCGGCGCGAAGGTGACGGTCGTCGATTCGCGCGCGTCGTCGAACGGCGCGCTGCCGGCCGCTGCGAAGCGGCAGGGCGTGACGGTGATGAGCGGCGCGGTCGTGACCGCGGCATCGGGCAAGTGGCGCGTATCGTCGGTCGACGTCGCGTCCAGCACGAACGGCCAGGTGGGCGGCAAGCTGCAGACGCTGCCGTGCGACCTCGTCGCGATGTCGGGCGGCTTCAGCCCCGTGCTGCACCTGTTCGCGCAGTCGGGCGGCAAGGCCTGCTGGAACGACGAGAAGGCCTGCTTCCTGCCGGGCAAGCCGGTGCAGGCAGAGGCCAGCATCGGTGCGGCGGCGGGCGAATTCGGCCTGGCGCGCGCGCTGCGGCTCGCGGTCGATGTGGGCGCGGAAGCGGCGAAGGCAGCGGGCTTCACGGCCGCGCAGCGTCCTGCCGCACCGCAGGTTGCCGAAACCGTCGAAGGCGCACTGCAGCCGCTGTGGCTGGTCGGCAGCCGCGAGGCCGCGACGCGCGGGCCGAAGCAGTTCGTCGATTTCCAGAACGACGTGTCGGCCGCCGACATCCTGCTCGCCGCGCGCGAAGGCTTCGAGTCGGTCGAGCACGTGAAGCGCTATACGGCGATGGGCTTCGGCACCGACCAGGGCAAGCTCGGCAACATCAACGGGATGGCGATCCTCGCGCAGGCGCTCGGCAAGTCGATTCCGGAAACGGGCACGACGACGTTCCGCCCGAACTACACGCCCGTGTCGTTCGGCACGTTCGCGGGCCGCGAGACCGGCGATTTCCTCGACCCGATCCGCAAGACCTGCGTACATGAATGGCACGTCGAGCACGGCGCGCTGTTCGAGGACGTCGGCAACTGGAAACGGCCGTGGTATTTCCCGAAGAACGGCGAGGATCTGCACGCGGCCGTGAAGCGCGAATGCCTCGCGGTGCGCAACAGCGTCGGCATCCTCGACGCATCGACGCTCGGCAAGATCGACATCCAGGGCCTCGATGCAGTGAAGCTGCTGAACTGGATGTACACGAACCCGTGGAACAAGCTCGAAGTCGGCAAGTGCCGCTACGGGCTGATGCTCGACGAGAACGGGATGGTGTTCGACGACGGCGTGACGGTGCGCCTCGCCGACCAGCATTTCATGATGACGACCACGACGGGCGGCGCGGCGCGCGTGCTCACGTGGCTCGAACGCTGGCTGCAGACCGAATGGCCCGACATGAAGGTGCGGCTCTCGTCCGTCACGGATCACTGGGCGACGTTCGCGGTGGTCGGCCCGAAGAGCCGCAAGGTCGTGCAGAAGGTGTGCCAGGACATCGATTTCGGCAACGAAGCGTTCCCGTTCATGAGCTACCGCAACGGCACCGTCGCGGGCGCGAAGGCGCGCGTGATGCGGATCAGCTTCTCGGGCGAACTGGCCTATGAAGTGAACGTGCCGGCGAACGCGGGCCGCGCGGTGTGGGAAGCGCTGATGGCGGCCGGTGCCGAATTCGACATCACGCCGTACGGCACCGAGACGATGCACGTGCTGCGCGCGGAGAAGGGCTACATCATCGTCGGCCAGGATACCGACGGCTCGATCACGCCGTACGACCTCGGGATGGGCGGCGTCGTCGCGAAGTCGAAGGACTTCCTCGGCAAGCGTTCGCTCGCGCGCTCGGATACCAAGAAGGAAGGCCGCAAGCAGTTCGTCGGCCTGCTGACCGAGGACGAGCAGTTCGTGCTGCCGGAAGGCGCGCAGATCATCGAGAAGGACACGCAGGTGTCGGCGGTCGATCCGACGCCGATGATCGGACACGTGACGTCGAGCTACTACAGCCCGATCCTGAAGCGCTCGATCGCGCTTGCGGTGGTGAAGGGCGGCCTGAACAAGATGGGCGAGAGCGTCGTGATTCCGCTGGCCAACGGCAAGCGCATCACCGCGAAGATCTCGAGCCCGGTTTTCTACGATACCGAAGGGGTGCGCCAGCATGTGGAATGAAACGAGAAACCAGACGCAGGTGGCGGGCGCCGGCGGCGTGACGCTTGAATCGCCGTTCGTCGGCGCGGCCGACGTGCTGAAGACGCACCAGGCGCGCGCATCGAAGAAGTTCACGCTGCGCGAGCGGCCCTTCCTCGACCTCGTCAACGTGCGCGGCGAGTTGAGCGATCCGGCGTTCGTGAGCGCGTTCGAGCGCGTGGTCGGCTGCCGGCCGCCCGCGCGGCCGAACACGATCGCGCGCGGCGCCGAGTACGACGTGCTGTGGCTCGGCCCCGACGAGTGGCTTGTGCGCTCGAACGGGCCGGTGCAGGCCGGCGTGCTCGAGGCGAAGCTCGCGGAGGCCGTGCAGGGCACGTATTCGGCGGCCGTCGACGTCGGCAGCGGCTACACGGTGGTCGAGATCAGCGGCGAACGCGTGCGCGACGTGCTCGCGCGCGGCTGCCCGCTCGATCTCCATCCGCGTGCGTTCAAGCCGGGCCAGTGCGCGCAGTCGCATTACTTCAAGGCGTCGATCGTGCTGATCCCGACCGGCGACGATACGTTCGAGATCGTGCTGCGCCGCAGTTTCGCCGACTACTTCGTGCGCATCATGCTCGACGCGGCCGCGCCGCTCGCGTCATGAAGCCGTTCGACGAACCGTTCGTGGCGATCGACGCGCCGCGCCTGCGCGGGCGCGGCTGGAGCGTGTTCGTCGACGAACTGAAGGTGCCCGCGCGGATCGGCATTCATGCTCACGAGCATGAAGCGCCGCAGCCGATCGTGATCGATGCGCGGCTCGGGTATCGCTGCGAGCCGAGCGAGCAGGGCGAGTGGATCGATTACGACGGCTATTGCGCGCGTGTCGCGTCGTTTCTGTCGCACAAGCCGCATACGCGGCTGCTCGAGACGCTCGTCGCCGATATCGCGGTGCTGTCGTTCCGCGAATGGCCGGCGCTGGAGTCGCTGACGCTGTCGGTGTACAAGCCGAAGATCCGGCCGGGCACGAAACGCGTCGGCGTGTCGCTCGACTGGACGCGTGGGGATTATTTGCGGTGGACGGGGGCGGCGGGGCAGATTTGATGTCGACGACAGTGCCGTCGGGTCCGTTCGCCGAGATAGATAGTTCCTGAAATGTGAGAACAATCGGCATCCAGTGAATGTGGGTGCATTTGTTCCTGAAATATAGGAATAATTGGCGGCTTCAGGCTTGCACGGATATAATTCCGGTATTTTCGTAACAATGTCGACCGGCCTCACCGGCGGCTCTTTGTTCCTGGAATTCCGGAATTATGGCCCGTACCTTACCTCGCCCGATTGCGACACCCGACCCGCTGGCACTGGATCTGGTCGCGCTGGGTGCGCTCATCCGCAACCGGCGAGCGCAGAACCAGATGCGGATCGACGACGCGGCCGATATGCTCGGCGTCTCGAAGGACGTGCTGTCGCGGCTGGAAAACGGTCGCGCAGTGAGCCTCGATAAATTGTTCAAGGTACTCGACGGCCTGGGTCTCAATTTGCTCGTCGTGCCGAAACGCGAAGTGCCTGTGGCACGCAAGGCGTTACACGAACATATGGCATCACAAGCCAATCCGGCGGGGTCGCAGGAGGTGGCTTGATGGCCCATCGCCTGAGCATTTCGACCAACGGCTCGCCTGTCGGCCGGCTGACCTACGATGCCCGTCAGGATGATTACGGATTTTCGTACGATCCGACGTGGCAGGCGCGCGCCGACGCATTCGCATTGTCGCCGTGCATTCCTCTCGATGGCGGTCCACCTCCTGCCGGTGCGGTCCAGCGCTTCATCGGCAACCTGTTGCCCGAGGGCCGCGCACTCGAAGTCGCCGCGGCGATGTATCAGATCTCGAAGGACAATGTTTTCGGTTTGATCCGCATGCTCGGGAAAGAGCCTGTCGGCGCGTTGAGCTTTTTCCCCGACGACAATGCCGATGCGCAGGCGCCGGAGGCCCACGAATCGGTGCGGCGCGTGATATCCGCGGAGGAGTTGACCGACCGCATTCGCAAGCGCGACGCGATTCCATTTCCCGTCTGGGACGATCAGGTCCGTCTGTCGATTGCCGGTCATCAGGACAAACTGCAGGTACTGGTCGAGGGCGAGCAATTCGCGCTCGTCGAGGGGCGGCTCAGCAGCACGCATATCCTGAAGCCGGAGTCCCGCAACCCGCATGCCCCGTTCATGGTCGCGAACGAGCATTTCTGCATGACGCTGGCCGCCCGAATGGGGCTGCCGGTGGCCCATGTCGAGATGCGGCGTATTCCGGAACCGATTCTGCTCATCGAACGATTCGACCGGATCGTGACGACCGAACCGGACGATCCGCAGCGCGTCCGCGCGGTGCGGCGTCTCCATATCATTGACGGATGCCAGGCGCTGGATTTGCCTGCGACGCTCAAATACGAACGCAACCTCGGCAACAACGCGGACGTACGTAATATTCGCGAGGGCGTGAGCTTCGAGAAGCTGTTTTCCTTGACACCGTTCCTCGAGACGCCGGCGGCCGCTCGTACGGCGATGCTGCGCTGGGCGCTGCTGCAATTGCTGATCGGCAACAGCGACGCGCACGGCAAGAATATTTCGTTCTTCGTCAGCGGCGGTGGGCTCGATCCGGCGCCGCTATACGACCTCGTTTGCGTCAACGTGTACGGTGACGCGTATGTCCAGGATATGGCGATGGCTTACGGGGATGTGTTCCGAATGGAGGAACTGACCGCTTTTGCCTTGGCGGATTTTGCGCATCGCGCGCAAATCCGGCCGTCGTTCGTCGCACGTGAAATGACAAAAATGGCGACGCTGGCGAGGAAACTGGCTCCCGAGTTGGCAGAGTCCGGGGTGTATGCGGGCGAAGAGCGTGCCTGGGTGCGAAATATTTCGGAGTACGTGTGTGCTCAGGCCGACCGTACGCTGCGTATTGCCCCAATGATATCCAAGGTAAACGTCGATCTTCTCTGATATCGGACGGTTGGCAGGCGACGCTGCGACACCCGATTCAGCATGTCGCAGCGATTGCCCTATACGGATGCGTTACGCCGCAGCCGCGCCGCTCAACGCCGGATAATCCACATACCCGCGCGCATCGCCGCCGAAGAACGTGTCGCGCTGCGCGTCGTTCATCGGTGCGCCCGTCTTCAGCCGCGTCACGAAATCCGGATTCGCGAGCACCATCTGGCCGTACGCTTCGAGATCGGCGAGGCCCGCGGTGACATCCGTGCCGATCGCGTCGCGCGTGCGGCCCGGCCGGTTCACGATCAGCGTGCCGCTCCAGCGCTTGCGCAAGTCAGCGAGCAGCGGCTCGTCGCCCTGATGCATCACGTGCAGGTACGCAAGGCCGAGCCGGTCGAACTGCGTCGCCAGGTGGCGGTACAGGTCCGGCCCTTCCGCGCCTTCGTCGATCCCCCACAGCGTGGTGCCGGGCGACAGGCGGATCGCCGTGCGGTCCGCGCCGATCTCGTCGGCGATCGCCTCGGCGACCTCGATCGCGAAGCGCGCGCGATTCTCGATCGAGCCGCCGTACGCGTCGCTGCGCGTGTTGGCGTTCGGCGCGAAGAACTGCTGGACCAGATACCCGTTCGCACCATGGATCTCGACGCCGTCGGCGCCGGCCTCGATCGCGCGGCGTGCGGCGAAGCGGAAGTCGTTCACCGTGTCGCGCACCTCGTCCGTCGTCAGCGCGCGCGGCGCGGGAATCTCCTGCATCCCCTTCATCGTGAACATCGGCACGCCCGGCGCGATCGCCGACGGCGCGACGCCCTGGCGATGATGCGGCGTATTGTCGGGGTGAGACATGCGCCCCACGTGCATCAACTGGATGAACAGGCGGCCGCCGCGCGCATGCACGCGGTCGCTGATCGCCTTCCAGCCGGCGACGTGCGCATCGGTGTAGATGCCGGGCGTCGTCAGGTAGCCCTGACCGTCGTCCGACGGTTGCGTCCCTTCGCTGACGATCAGGCCGAGGCCCGCGCGCTGCGCATAGTATTCGGCGGCCAGTTCGCCGGGCGTGCCGTCGAACGCGGCGCGGCTGCGCGTCATCGGTGCCATGACCAGGCGGTTCTGCAGCGTGTAGCGGCCGACACGGGCCGGGGTGAACAGTGCGTCCATGATGCGTGACTCCTCGAAGTTCGGGATCCGGGATCGGGGCGATCCCGCATCGGGCGGCGGCCGCGCACGTTGCGCCGACCTCGCCTCCACGTGTGCATCATCCATTGCTTCTTTTTCGAGATAAATATGGTAATTTGGATAACATTGATCCATTCATGGAGCAGTGGGCGTGGAACTGCTGAACGACATGGCGCTGTTCGTGGAGGTCGTTAAGGCGAAGGGCTTTCGCAGTGCGGCCGACGCGCTGGGGATGCCGAATTCGACGCTGTCGCGGCGGATCGGCGCGCTGGAAAAGGCGATCGGCTTGCGGCTGCTGCATCGCACGACGCGCCGGATCGAGCTGACGGAGGCCGGGCAGCTGTATTTCGAGCGCTGCAAGCGCATCGTCGACGAGGCGCGGCTCGCGCACGAGCAGCTCGGCGAGCTGCTGGCCGAACCGTCCGGCGTGCTGCGCGCGTCGTTTCCGGTCGATTTCGCGGTGATCTACCTGACGCCGCTGATCGTCGAATTCGCGAGCCGTCATCCGAAGCTGACGTTCGATTTCGAGCTGACGTCACGGCGCGTCGATCTGGTGAGCGAGCCGTTCGACGTCGCGATCCGCATCGGCGAATCGGCGGATTCGCAGCTCGTCGCGCGGCGGCTCACTACGTTCCGCAATCACCTGTATGCGTCGCCGCGCTATCTGGAGCGCTCGGGCGAGCCGCGCGAGCCGGACGACCTGACGCGGCATCAGTGCCTGAGCGTGCTGCACGTCGATGTGTGGACGCTGCATGACGGCGTGCGGGAGGTCGAGGTGCCGGTGGGCGGGCGGTTCGTCGTGAACAGCGTCGGCATGAACCGGCAACTGGCCGTGCATGACGCGGGGATCATCCGGATGCCGGAGGAGATCGTGGCCGACGACGTCGCCGCAGGAAGGTTGCGTCGCGTGCTGCCCGGATGGGAGGGCACGCCGGTGCCGGTCTATGCGATGACGGAAACGCGTTTGCTGCCCGCGAAGACGCAGATTTTCATCGAGTTTCTGCGCGAGCATTTCGCGCACAAATGACGGGTTGTGCCGCGCGGATTGCGTTTATTTGGCGTTGCGGTTCGCGGCCGCGGGCGACATCGACGATTCGCTGACCGGCACCATCCGTGCCTTCGTGTCGTTCGCGGCTTTCGCATCGTCGTCGGGTTCGAGCACAAAGCGGAACGAATCGACCCGCTGCATCACCTTTGCCGCATATGCATTCGAACCGCCGTAGTTCTTCAGCCCGGCCTGCACGTTGCCGCCGGCCGCTCTCACGTAGCCCGACAGGATCGCGGACCCGACCTCGACATTCGCGTTCGGCTCGGTCAGATCCTTCACGTTGCGCAGCAGGCCGCGGTGCGCGGCCGGCACGACCTGCATCAGCCCCGTCGCGCCATGCTGGCCGCGCGCCTTTTCCTGGAAGCGCGATTCGATCGAAATGATGGCGTAAACGAGTGCCGGCGGCAGCGAATATTTCGTCGCGGTCACGCTCACGATATCGGCGAGCTTCGCGGCCCGTTCCTTCGCGACGCCGAATTTCTTCGACAGGTAGGCCGTGATGCGGCGGTTTGCTTCGTTCGGCTGATCGTTGGCGTTGGCGAGCGGCGCGGATGCGACGGACGGTGCCGATGCGGCCGCTTCGGGCGCGGACGCAGGCAGCGCGGGCGCTTGCTGCGCCGACGCCTGTTGCGCGATGCCGAGCGAAAGCACGATCAGACAGAGAAACCGTCGCATGGTGGAGTGCTGGGAATTGGGAGGCGCATAGTATATCGGCCAATCGCGGCCGGTGGTCGAGCGCCGGCTCGAATGAAAGCGCCGTGTAGGCTTGTATCGGTTCGCGACGATCGATGGGCCGATCGTTGCACGGACACGCATTCGGAGTCCGGATGAACGTCGCCGCCGGTTCCGGGATCGTATCCTCATTTCCCCGTGCACGGGAAAGCGACGCGAGCCGCCTATGCGCGCCGCGCGGCCGCCACCCGCGCAATTGCGCCGATCGCATCGCTGACGAGCACCGCGAGCAGCCCGACGATCACGCCGCCCTGCAGCACGAACGCGGTGTTCGACGTCTGCAGGCCCGCGATGATCACGTCGCCGAGCCCGCGCGCGGCGACCGTCGAGCCGATCGTCGCGGTGCCGAGATTGATCACGACCGCGAGCCGGATGCCGTTGACGATCACCGGAAACGCGAGCGGCAGCTCGACCGACACCAGTTGCTGCCAGCCGCTCATTCCCATCCCGCGCGCGGCGTCGACGACGTCGCGCGGCACGTCTTCGAGCCCCGCGATCGTGCTTTCGAAAATCGGCAGGAGCCCGTACAGCACGAGCGCGATCAGCACGGGTTTCAATCCGAAACCGACGGCCGGCACCGCGAGCGCGAGCACCGCGACCGGCGGGAAGGTCTGGCCGATGTCGACGACGCTGCGCGCGACCGGCAGGAAATCCGCGCCGGCCGGCCGCGTGACCGCGATGCCGGCCGCGACCGCGACAATCGTGCCGATCAGGCTTGACAGCGCGACCGTGCCGAGATGCGCGAGCGTGAGATCGAGCAGGCTCGCGCGATCGTAGATGACCGGCGCGCCGTTGTCCGCGAACGGCGCGAACAGCCCCTGAAGCCATGCAGGGTGCAACAGCAGCACGAGCAGCAGCGCGAGTGCGGCCGTGCGGGCCGCATACGCGGGCAGTCGCCGGCGCAGCGCCGAATGCGTTGGCCGCACGCCGTGCGTTGTCATGCGGGCTTCCTCGCGTGCTCGCGGATCGCGTCGAGCGTGATGCGGCGCGTGTTGTGCGCGTTGCTGCCGCCGCCGTCATCTACCGGTAGCGCGTCCGCGCCGCGCCACAGCAGCTCGGACACCGCATCGCGCAGCGTGCGCGTCGCGGCGATCGGTTCGCCGTCGGCATGGCCGGGTTCGGCTACCGCGTCGATCGGCGTCAGCGCGAGCAGGCGCAGCGGCCGGTCGACGCCCGCGACGAGCTGCTCGACGACGCCGGCCGCCGGCTTGCCGAGAATCTCGGCGGGCGGCGCGACCTGCAGCAGCCGTCCGCCGTCCATTACCGCGATCGTGTCGCCGAGCTTCAGCGCTTCCTCGATATCGTGCGTGACGATCACGACCGTGACGCCGAGGCGGCGCTGCAGCGCGAACAGGTCGTCCTGCGCCTTGCCGCGAATGATCGGATCGAGCGCGCCGAACGGTTCGTCCATCAGCAGCATCCCGGGCTCGGCCGCGAGCGCGCGCGCGACGCCGACGCGCTGCTGCTGGCCGCCCGACAATTCGTGCGGCAGCTTGTCCGCGAATTCGGCCGGCGCGAGATGGAACAGGTCGAGCAGTTCGTTCACGCGCGCGTCGATGCGCGCCGGCGGCCAGCCGAGCAGGCGCGGCACGGTCGCGATATTGCGCGCGACGCTCCAGTGCGGAAACAGCCCGTGCCCCTGGATCGCATAGCCGATGCCGCGCCGAAGCTGCTCGGGCGCGACGGTGGCCGTATCGACGCCGTCGATGCGGATCGTGCCGCTGGTGGGCGCGATCAGCCGGTTGATCATGCGCAGCAGCGTCGACTTGCCGCTGCCCGATGCGCCGACGAGCGCGGTGATCGTGCCGCGCTTCATCGTCAGCGATACATCGTCGACGGCGACGACGTCGCCGAAGCGTTTGCCGACACGTTCTATCTCGATCATCCTGCACGCCCCTTCGCGAGCGACGTCGCGGCTTCGAACACGACGGCGGCCGCCAGTGCGAGCGCGATCGTCGGGATCGCGCCGAGCAGCACGAGATCGGCGGCCGATTGCCCGATCCCCTGGAAGATGAAGGTGCCGAACCCGCCGCCGCCGATCAGCGCGGCGACCGCGGTCAGGCCGATGTTCTGCACGAGCACGATGCGCACGCCGCTCAGGATCACCGGCAGCGCGAGCACGAGGTCGACGCGCAGCAGCCGCTGCGCGCGCGTCATGCCCATCGCGCGCGCCGCTTCGGTCACGTGCGGCGGCACTTGCTCGAGCCCGACCACGACGCTCGATGCGATCGGCAGCAGCGAATACAGGAACAGCGCGAGCACGGCCGGCGCGACGCCGATGCCGCGAATGCCGAGCGCGGCCGCGAGCGGCACGTGCGCGGCGAGCAGGCCGAGCGGCGCCATCATCAGCCCGTACATCGCGATGCTGGGAATCGTTTGCACGATATTGAGCACGGGCATCGCGACGGTGCGCACCGCCGCGATGCGCGCGCACGCGATGCCGAGCGGCACGCCGGCGACGAGCGCGGCCGCGACCGAGCCGCCCGCGAGCGACACGTGCCGGGTCGCTTCGCGCCAGAAATCGTCGCTGCGCACTGCGTATTCGCGCATCACGGAGAGGCCGTCCCACCAGCCGCTCGCGAGCGGCACCGAGATCGCCGCAATCGCGACGACGAGCGCGACGAGGCGCCGCCATGGGCCGAACGCGAGCCGCGCGAGCGCGTCGGCGACGAGCACGGCCCACGCGAACAGCAGCAGCCAGACACCGGCGGCGGGCGACACGCGCGCGAGCATGTCGTCGGGCGCGACGACGTGCGTCGCGGCCGCACCGACCGCATACGCGAGCGTCGCGAGCCACGTGCAGCCGGTCGCGAGCCGCCACGCGGGGCGGCTCGCCGTCATCGCCCACAGTGCGCCGGCGATCCACAGTGCAGCGAGCGCAGCGCCCTGCACGGCGGGCAGCGCGGCAAACACCGACAGCCCCGTGCCGGCCGCGATCCGGTTCGGCCGCAGCACCGCGAACGGCATGCCGAGCACCGCGACGATCGTCAGGACACCGATCAGGATGCCGACCTTGTCGGGTATCACGCGCCGCGCGGACGCCGCCGCGCGACCCGTCATTTAACGAAGCCCTTCGATTTCAGGTAGCTTTTCGCGACACCTGCCGCCGGCTCGCCGTTGATCTGGATGCGTGCGTTCAGCGACTGCAGCGTCTTCAGGTCGAGGCTCGCGAACACGGGCTTCAGGTAGTCGGCGATCTGCGGATGGGCTTTCAGCGCGGCTTCGCGGATTACGGGCGTCGGCGCATAGACCGGCTGCACGTGCTTGTCGTCGTCGAGCACCGCGAGGCCGCTCGATGCGATGCCGCCGTCGGTGCCGTAGACCATCGCGGCATTCACGCCGTCGGTCTGGTTCGCGGCGGCCTTGATCGTCGCGGCCGTATCGCCGCCGGACAGCACGACGAGCTGCTCGGGCTTCAGCTTGAAGCCGTACGCCTTCTCGAACGACGGCAGCGCGGACGCGCTGTTCACGAATTCGGCCGACGCCGCGAGCTTCAGCTTGCCGCCGCCCGCGATCCATTTGCCGAAATCGGAGAAGGTCTTCAGGTGCTGCGACTGAGCGACAGGCGCGAGCACGGCGACGCCCCACGTGTTGTTCGCGGGCGCCGGTGCGAGCCACACGAGATGGTTCGCCGCGTAGTCGAGCTTCTTCGCGGTGTCGTAGCCCTGGCTTGCGTTCTTCCACACCGGATCGTCGGCCTTGTTGAAGAAGAACGCGGCATTGCCGGTGTATTCGGGGTAGATGTCGATCTCGCCGCTCGTGAGCGCCTTGCGCACGATCGGCGTGGTGCCGAGCGCGATCTTTTCGGTGACCGGAATGCCGTGGGCCTTCAGCACCTGCGCGATCAGGTTGCCGAGCAGGTTGCCTTCGGTGTCGATCTTCGACGACACCACGACGGGCGTGTCGGCGTGCGCGCCGGGGGCGACGACCGCGGCGGCAAATGCGAGGCCCAGGATCCGGGCGGGCAGGGCGAGTTTCATCGGGGCCAATCTCCAGGACGGGGGCGTACGCCGAAAGTTACTTGACTGAGCCGGCTTTGGCAAACCGCGTACGGCGGCGTGCCCACAGCCCGTGTGGGGATAACCCGCATCCGTCATGCGGGCTTGATACACTGAAATCCGTTCCCGCCTGTGGACACTTGCTGACATGAAGCCCGAGCTGCTGGTCCTCATCGCATTGCGCGGCGACGCGCATCGCGAGATCGCCGCGTCGTTCGACGTGCGCTACGCCCCGACCGCCGAAGAACGCGAACGCGCGATCGCCGAACACGGCGGCACGATTCGCGCGGTGCTGACCAACGGCAGCACGGGTCTGGCCGCTGCCGACATCGATCGTCTTCCACAACTCACGTTCGTCAGCGCGCTCGGCGCCGGCTACGAGCATATCGACGTCGCGCATGCGAAGGCGCGTGGCATCACGGTCGTGACGGGCGCCGGCACCAACGACGATTGCGTCGCCGATCACGCGTTCGCGCTGCTGCTCGCGGCGGTGCGCGGCGTCGTGCGGCTCGATGCGAAAACCCGCGCGGGCGTATGGCGCGAGGGGCTGCCGATGCCGCCGAACGTGTCGGGCAAGAAGCTCGGCATCGTCGGGCTCGGCAAGATCGGCGAGAAGTGCGCACGCCGCGCGGCCGGCTTCGACATCGAGATCGGTTATCACAACCGTTCCGTGAAGGACGTTCCTTACCGCTATTTCGACCGGCTCGACGCGCTCGCGCAGTGGGCCGATTTCCTGATCGTCGCGACGCCGGGCGGCGCGGGCACGCGGCACATGATCGACCGCGCGGTGCTCGATGCGCTCGGCCCCGGCGGTTTTGTCGTCAACGTATCGCGCGGCAGCGTTGTCGATACCGCTGCTTTGGCAGACGCGCTGCGCGAAGGGCGCATCGCGGGCGCGGGGCTCGACGTGTATGAAGGGGAGCCGGAGCCGCCGCGCGCGCTGACGGATCTCGACAGCGTCGTGCTGACGCCGCACATGGGCGGCTGGTCGCCCGAGGCGCTCGATCGTTCGGTGCAGCAGTTTCTCGACAACGCCGCGCGGCATTTCTCGGGGCAGCCGGTGCTGACGCCCGTTTGAGTCGGGTTTTTCGCAGATAAAAACAGTGCGGACGGCGACCGACGTCGAAAAGACATCGGTCGCCGTCCGCTTTGCGTCATGCGCGCCCGCTTACGATGAAGCCGAAACCAGCGGCACCGTCACCGACGTGCCGGCCGGATCGAGCGTCAGGCCGGTGCCCGGCGTCGGCCGCAGCGTCGCCTCGTTGTCGCTGGACAGCACGACGAGCCCCAGCCGGTGGCCGGCTTCGAGCTTGTAATCGCGCGGCATGAACGTCAGCTTCAGGTCGTACGGCATCCCCGGCAGCACGGGTTCCGACAGCCAGTCGGACAGCCGGTTGCGCGGGTCGGTCCATGCACGCGTGACGATCGTCGCCGTGCCGTCCGGTGCGCGGTCGACCAGCAGTGCCGTCACGTTGGCCACGCCCGTGAAGGTCAGCCTGACCTTTGCCGTCGCGGTGCCGGAAAGCCGCGTCGCGGCCGTGAACGGCGCGGTCTCGAAGCGGCTGCGGTTTTCGCCGGTCGGTGCATTCGCCAGCGTGAGCGCGGTAATGCGCGCATCGTCGGTGAAGCGTGCGAGCGGGCCGCCGGTCGGCATCCGCAGCAGCGTGCCGGTACTCGCGCCGTCGCCGCCCGCGAAATACGAAACCGGCGTCGCATGGCGCGCGGCCCAGTCGGCTTCCTTCAGCAGCTTGCCGTCCGCCTGCTCGATCACCGCGCGCGGATCGTGTTCGACGCCGTTGTCATAACCGATCAGGTAGCGCGTAAACCACCGGTTCACCTCCGCGGTCCACGCATCGGCCATCGCCGGCACGCGCGTCGGATCGGTGTGTTTCAGGCGGTGCAGCCACAGCTGCGTCGACACGCCCTGGCGCCGCATCGCGAGATACCACGACGTCGACTGGTCGACGCGCACGTTGTCGTCGGTCAGCCCTTGCGCGACGAGTGCCGGCGCGGCCGCGAACGCGGTCGGGATGTCGCGTGCGGCCCAGAACGGCGAATAGTCGCCGGTCGTGCGGTTTTCCTTCTGCAACGCTTCGTCGATCAGGTGCGTGCAGCGCTCCGGATGCGCGTTCGTCAGCAGCGCCTTGATATACACGTCGACGTCTTCGCCCTGATAGCCTTCCGGCGCGCGCACGAGCCCGCCCGAGCGGTAATAGCCGTACATGTTCGACAACCCGGCGACCGGCACGATCGCATCGAGCCCGCGCGTGCGCAGGCTCGCGACCATCTTCGGCAGCGTGCCGTCGTACGACACGCCGTACATGCCGACGTGGCCCGTCGACCAGTTCGCGACGACCGTCTTGCCGCTCGCGTCCTTCGCGGTCGCGTCGCGGCCGAGCCAGCGGATCACCGACGCCATCGCGACCGATTCGTCGCGCGTCAGGATCGTCGGGCAGCCGTCCGAGCCGGCGGTGCCGAGCGAATCCGCATAGACGATCGTGAAGCCGCGCGGCACGAAATAGCCTTCGATCCACGAGCGCCCGGCGGCGGCCGCTTCGACCTGCTGCAGCATTCGCGTCTGCGGCGCGGCGGCCATGATGCGCGCGGACGTCGATGCCGACGCGGATGCGTTCGCGGCCGGATGCGGCGTGCCGTCGAGCTCGACGTCGACGTCGTGGTTCGGGCTGTCGGCGAGCCCTGCGTAGTACGGGCTCGCGAGCACGATGACGGGCGTGCGTGCGCCGTTCGCAGTTTCGGCCGGGCGCACGATGCGCACGTGGATGCGGTCGCGCGTGCCGTCGCCGTCGGAATCGACCGGCGTGTCGACCCACGCGTTCTCCTCGATCGTGCCGCCCGACAGCGACGGCTGCACCTGGCCGTTCGCGATCACGGGCCGGTAGCGCCCGCCGCTGGCCGGATTGGCGTACGGGACGCCGGACGGCGAAATGCGTGACGCCAGCGACTGCGTATCGGCCGCCGATGCGGCGGCCCCCTCCTGTTGGCCTTGCGCGAGCGCAGATGCACCCACCACGCTGCCGCCGTCGTCGCCGCCGCACGCGGCGAGCGTCGCGGCCGCAACGAGCGCGGGAAGCCATGCGCGCCGCAATCCGGTTCGATGAAAGTTCATTAGCGACCTCATTCTTGTTTGCGATTGTCCGGAACCGGCCGGTCCGCGATATGCCCCCTGCGGCCTGGCCGGGTGCTGCATCGGATGAAGCGGAACTGCACCTTCGAAAGCGCCGGGCGAGACGCCCGGATGTCACGGCCGGCGTCGGCGCGCGTGATGCGGCGCGCAAACCGGCGAGCGTCGGGGCGACTGCATCGCCCCGACCGGAAAGCGTCAGCGCGGCGGCCGGTTCGGGCCGCGCGGCCGAAGCGATATCGGCCGCGTGATGCGAATGCAGGAGTGCGAATCAAATGCGGGCATGCCCGACCTTCCTTCAGGTTTCAGATGAAACGGAACGGCACGATGCGATGAGGCGGGGGTGTTGCGAACGACGGTGCTGCAACGGCAGGAAAGCGCGACGCGTGTCGGCATGGCTGGCCGGATTTCTTTCCGGAAGCTTGCGCAAACTTATCTCAGTGAAATCTTGGTGTCAAACTTTTTTAGTTTGTGTCAAACAAAGTTTCGGCGCGCGCACGGCATGCGGCCGTGGATCCGTGCGGCATCGGTGTCAGCTTCGCTGGAGTCGATCCGTAAACAATCAAAAACAGCCTGAAAAGAGAGAGGGGCGTGACGATTCCGGTCACGCTGGACGACGGCAACAGCGCCGGTTTCCACGACATCGCGTAACGCCCGCGCCGGACGCCGCGCCTATTCGTCGCGCAAAGCTTCGGCCGGCCGGACCCGCGCGGCACGCCAGCTTGGGTACAGCGTCGCGACGCACGACATCAGGAACGCGGCCGCGGCGATCTCGATCACGTCGATCGCCGCGAGCTTCGACGGCAGCGAACTGAGGAAATACACGGACGGCGTCAGGAAGCGGATGCCGAGCAGCTGCTCGATCGCCGGCAGCACCCACGGGATGCTGACCGCGATCGCGCAGCCGAGCGCGACGCCCGCCAGCGTGCCGGCGAGGCCGATCGTCATCCCCTGGATCGCGAAGATCTTCGTGATCGACCCGGGCGGCGCGCCGAGCGTGCGCAGGATCGCGATGTCGCCCTGCTTCTGCGTGACGGTCATCACCAGCGACGATACGAGATTGAACGCGGCGACCGCGACGATCAGCATCAGGATCAGCGACAGCATGCGTTTCTGCAGCCGCTCGGCTTCGAACCACGTACGGTTTTGCCGCGTCCAGTCGCGGATATAAAGATCGCCCGACAACGTGCGCGACAGCGCCAGCGCGATGTCCGGCGCGCGCTGCAGATCGTCGAGACGCAACCGGATGCCGGTCGGCGCGGACACGTTGAACAGCTTCCGCGCATCGCTGATATGGATATACGCAAGCGCGCTGTCGTATTGATAGTGGCCCGACTCGAACGTGCCGACCACGTTGAACTGCCGGAACCGCGGCAGCGCGTCGCCGATGCGCGCGCCGTTGCCGGGCGCGAAGAACGTGATGCGGTCGCCGATTGTCACGTGCAGCGCGTCGGCCAGCGCGGCGCCGAGCACGATGCCCATTTCGCCCGGCACGAGCGCGTCGAGGCGCCCGGTCTTCAGCTTGCGCGCGATCTCGGACACGCGCGGCTCGAGCACCGGATCGATGCCGCGCAGCGCGACGCCCGTCACGCTGCCCGCGTTCGTCAGCAGCGCCTGCGCGTCGACATAGGGCGCGACGGCGCGCACGGCCGGGTTCTGCAGCGATTCGTGCGCGGTGAGCCGCCAGTCGGGCAGCGCGCCGGACGGCGAGAAGATTTCCACATGCGCGAGCACCGACAGCATCCGGTCGCGCACCTCGGTGCGAAAACCGTTCATCACCGACAGCACGACGATCAGCGCGGCGACGCCGAGCGCGATGCCGGCCATCGCGGCGCCGGCAATGAACGACACGAAGCCGTCGCCGGCCGAGCGCCGGCCGCCGCGCGCATAGCGCAGCCCGATCTGCCATTCGAACGGGAGTTTCAAGCGATTTCCTTTCAATTCGATACGAACCACGTCGAGCCGCGCATTCTAGCGAACGCGGCGCGAGTGTGTGTAGAGGTCAGGGGGCGGGCGGAGTGGCTACCCGACCGGCCGGTCATTCGCCTGCGTTGCGCGCCGACACACCGATATTTCCATCGTTTCGGCTCTGACCCATAATGTCGGCCAGCATCCGGTCGAACAAAACATTCCAAGCATTTACGGCGCAACCAGGGCCGCGCCGTCACAGACCAATAAATCTCGGGGTACGTCGCCGCAGCCGGCAGCACGTCCTTGACAAGGAAATAACAAAATGGATTTGCTGCGTTTCCTGCTGCTCCTGCCGATTCGCGCGGCGGGCTTCGTCTGGCGCCTGCTCGGCCGCGTGCTGCGGCCGCTGGTCGGCGACGTGTCATGGACGGCGCCCGCGTGGGCGGGCATCACCGCCGCGGCCGTGCGCCGCCGCCCGTGGCATGCCGGCGGCATCGTGCTGCTCGCGGCCGCGCTCGGCTACGGCGGATACTGGTTCAAGCATCGCCCGAAGCCGCCCGAGCCCGAAACCGTCGGCTTTACCGTGAAGGCGCCGGCGATCACGACCTACGAGGTCGACGACAGCGACAAGCCGAAGATCACCGTGCATCCGCTCGAAGTGGCGTTCTCCCGCTCGGCCGCGCCGATCGAACTGGTCGGCAAGCCGGCCGGGCAGGGCATCGAGATGACGCCCGCGCTGAAGGGCGCGTGGGAGTGGGCCGACGACAAGACGCTGCGCTTCACGCCGGCGGCCGACTGGCCGGTCGGCGCGCACGTCGAGGTGCGCTTCGCGGTGCGCCAGGTGTTCGCGCCGCAGGTGGTGATGCAGGACGACCATTTCGCGTTCGACCTGCCGGCCTTCACCGCGCAGTCGGGCGACAACCGGTTCTACCAGAATCCCGACAATCCGGCGGAGAAGCAGGCGCTGCTGCAGTTGCGCTTCAACTATCCGGTCGATCCGGCCGAGTTCGAGAAGCGCGTCGGCCTCGTGCTGGTCGGCCGCGATGGCAAGACCGTGTCGCCGCTGCGCTACACGGTCAACTACGACAAGATGAAGACGAGCGCGTGGGTCTATTCGCAGCCGCTCGAGATTCCGCGCGATCCGCTGTCGGTGCGGCTCGACGTCGACAAGGGCGTGAAGAGCGCGCGCGGCGGCGACGGCACGCCGGCCGTGCTGCACGCGTCGGTCGGCGTGCCGGGGCTCTACAGCCTGACCATCGGCAACGTCGCGCCGACGCTCGTCGACAACGAGCGTTACGAACCCGAGCAGGTGCTCGTCGCGGAAACGTCCGACGGCGTGCGCAGCGCCGATCTCGCCGCGCGCGCGAAGGCGTGGGTGCTGCCGAAGCGCAAGCCGGGCGTCGATCAGTCCGACGACGATCCACCGTACGAATGGACCGTGGCCGACATCAGCGATGCGGTGCTCAAGCAGTCGAAGCCGCTGCCGCTCGCAGCGGTGCCGACCGAGAACGACTTCGCGACGCTGCAAAGCTTCAAGTATCACGCGACGCCGGGCGAGCGCATCGTCGTGCGTTTCGAAGGCGACCTGAAATCGGCTGGCGGCTATCTGCTCGGCGCGCCGGTGACGACCGCGTTCACGGTGCCCGACTACCCGAAGCTGCTGCGCTTCATGGCCGACGGCTCGCTGCTGTCGATGAGCGGCAGCAAGCGGCTGTCGGTCGTGTCGCGCAACCTGCCGGGGATGAAGGTCGAGATCGGCCGCGTGGTGCCCGACCAGCTCCAGCATCTGGTGAGCTTCAACAACGGCACGTACGCGCGGCCCGAGCTGTCGTATTCGTTCAGCGAGGATCACATCGTCGAGCGTTTCGTGCAGAAGCGCGCGTTCCCGGCCGGCGACCCCGGCAAGGCGCATTACGAAGGCATCGATCTCGGCCAGTACCTGAAGGGCGGCAAGCGCGGCGTGTTCCTGCTGCACCTGTCGAAATACGACCCGGCGGCCGAAAAGAAGAAAGCCGACGATGCGAAGGATAACGATGCATCGTCGGGCGACGGCAGCCAGGATCAGTCCGACAACGCCGATTCGGGCGACAGCAACGGCAACGGCGACGACAGCGACAACGCGCTCGGCGACACGCGCCTGATCGTCGTGACCGATCTCGGGATGCTGGTCAAGCGCGGGCTGGACGGCAGCCAGGACGTGTTCGTCCAGTCGATCCGCAACGGCCGCCCGGTTGCGGGCGCAACCGTGTCGGTGCTCGCGGTGAACGGCCAGACGCTGTTCTCGCAGACCACCAGCGCCGACGGCGTCGTGCATTTCCCCGCGTTCAAGGGGCTCGACCGCGAGAAGCGTCCGCAACTGTATGTCGTGAAGAAGGACGGCGACCTGTCGTTCCTGCCGGTGGCCGGCCGCGATCGCCAGCTCGATTTCTCGCGCTTCGACGTCGACGGCGAACGCAACGCGACGGGCCAGGGGCAGCTGTCCGCGTACCTGTTCTCGGATCGCGGCCTGTACCGGCCCGGCGATCCGTTCCACATCGGCCTGATCGTGCGCGCGGCGAGCTGGGCGCGCAGCCCGGCCGGCGTGCCGCTGCAGGCGGAGATCGTCGATCCGCGCGGGATCACCGTCGAGCGCAAGCCGGTGACCGTCGATGCGACGGGCTTCACGGAGCTCGGCTATACGACGGCCGAAACGTCGCCGACCGGCACGTGGACGGTCAACCTGTACATCGTCAAGGATGGCCAGCCGGGCGCCGAGCCGATCGGCAGCACGACGGTGCAGGTGAAGGAATTCCTGCCCGACCGGATGAAGGTCGACGCGAAGCTGTCGCAGCAGGTCGTCGAAGGGTGGGTGAAGCCGAAGGGGCTGAAGGGCATCGTCGATGCGCAGAACCTGTTCGGCACGCCGGCCGAGAAGCGTCGCGTCGCGGCGACGCTGACACTGCGCCCGGTATGGCCGTCGTTCCGCAGCTGGCAGGGCTATCGCTTTTTCGATGCACGCCGCGCGAAGGAAGGCTATACGACGACGCTGCAGGACGGCACGACCGACGACCACGGCCACGCCGAATTCGACCTCGATCTCGACAAGTACGCGGACGCGACCTACCAGCTCTACTTCCAGGCGAAGGCGTATGAAGCGGAAGGCGGGCGCAACGTTGCCGCGAACGCGCAGACGCTCGTGTCGAACAACGACTGGCTCGTCGGCTACAAGTCGGTCGACGATCTCGGCTACGTGAAGCGCGGCAGCCCGCGCACGGTGCGGCTCGTCGCGATCGACCCGGGCGCGAAGGCGATCGACGTGAAGGACCTGCGCGCGCAGCTCGTCGAGGAACGCTACGTGTCGGTGCTGACCAAGCAGGATTCCGGCGCGTACAAATACGATTCGCGGCTGAAGGAAGTGCCGGTCGACGAGAAGCCGCTGACGATTCCGGCGGCCGGGCTCGACTTCGCGCTGCGCACCGACAAGCCGGGCAGCTATGCGCTCGTGATCCGCCGCGCGGACGGCACCGCGGTGAACCGGATCGAGTATTCGGTGGCGGGCGACGCGAACGTCACGCGTTCGCTCGACCGCAACGCCGAGCTGCAGGTAAGCCTCGCGAAGCACGACTACAAGCCGGGCGAGCAGGTCGAGATCGCGATCCGCGCGCCTTACGCGGGCAGCGGCCTGATCACGATCGAGCGTGACAAGGTGTATGCGCACGCATGGTTCCATGCGGACACGACGAGCTCGATCCAGCACATCACGGTGCCGGCCGGCTTCGAAGGCAACGGCTACATCAACGTGCAGTACATCCGCGATCCGTCGTCGGACGAGATCTTCATGAGCCCGCTGAGCTACGGCGTCGTGCCGTTCTCGGTGAACCTCGACGCGCGCCGCAATGCGCTCACCGTCGACGCGCCGGCGCTCGTGAAACCGGGGGAAACCGCCACCTTCACCGTGCATTCGGCGAAACCCGCGAAGGTCGTCGTGTTCGCCGTCGACGAAGGCATCCTGCAGGTCGCGCGCTACAAGCTCGGCGATCCGCTGAAGTTCTTCTTCCGCAAGCGGATGCTCGAAGTCGGCACGTCGCAGATCCTCGACCTGATCCTGCCGGACTTCGAGAAGCTGATGGCGATGGCCGCGCCCGGCGGCGACGCCGACGATGCGATCGGCCGCCAGTTGAACCCGTTCAAGCGCAAGCGCGACAAGCCGGTCGTCTACTGGTCGGGGATCGTCGACGTGAATGGGGACGCTCGTTTGAGCTACACGGTGCCCGATTACTTCAACGGGAAACTGCGTGTGATGGCCGTGTCGGTGTCGCCGGACCTGGTCGGCACGTTCGAAGGCGCGACGACGGTGCGCGGCGATTTCGTGCTGTCGCCGAACGTGCCGACGACGCTCGCACCGGGCGACGAGGCCGACGTCAGCGTCGGCGTCGCGAACAACCTGACGGGCGTCGGCAGCCAGCCGGTGCCGGTCGCGGTCACGCTGAAGACGGGTCCGCAGTTGCAGGTGATCGGGCCGGCGACGCAGAACGTCGCGCTCGCGCCGCAGCACGAGGGCGTCGCGCTGTTCCGCGTGAAGGCGACCGACACGCTCGGCTCGGGCATGCTGTCGTTCGGCGCGCGCTACGGCGCGAAGGGCGCGCAGCAGCGCGTCGACGTGTCGGTGCGGCCGGCCGCCGCGTTCCGCACGCAGCTCGACATCGCGCGGCTCGATCCGGGCAAGAAGGCGAGCGTGCCGAACCTGCGGCCGATGTACGACGCGTATGCATCGCGCGACGCGAGCATCTCGACCGCGCCGCTCGTGCTGTCGGAGGGGTTGTCGTCGTACCTCGTCAACTTCGACCACACCTGCAGCGAGCAGATGGTGAGTTCGGTCGTGCCGCGCGTGTTCGCGTCGAAGTGGTTGTCGGTGCGTGCGCTGACGAGCGCGATGCATGCGCCCGAAGCCGGCGCCGACGCGGCGAATGCGAGCGCGATCGTGCAGTTCCTCGGCGTGCTGCGCAGCCGGCAGAATGCGCAGGGCGGTTTCGGCCTGTGGAGCGCGACGCCCGATGCCGATCCGTTCGTGTCCGCTTATGCGATGCACGTGCTGCTCGACGCGCGCGAGCGCGGCACGGCCGTGCCGAAGGACATGCTCGACGCGGGCAACCAGTATCTGCAGAAGCTTGCGGCGAACGATTCGCTCGGCTCGCTCGACCTGCTGCGGCAGCGCGCGTATGCGGTGTACCTGCTGACGCGCCAGGGCAACGTGACGACCAACAGCCTCGCGGCCGTGCAGAAGCGTCTGCAGGATGCGTATCCGAACGACTGGAAGAGCGATCTCGCGGCCGCATGGCTCGCCGCGTCGTATCAACTGCTGAAGCAGGACAAGGAGGCCGCCGCGCTGATCGCAGGCCCGCAGGCGCTGCTCGAACGCAAGCGTGCTTCCGACGGCGGTTACGCGACCGGCTACTACATCGATCCGCTGACGCGCGACGCGAGCGTGCTGTACCTGCTCGCGAAGCACTTCCCGGAGCGCGTGCGCAAGCTGTCGCCGCGTGCGATGGACAACATCGCCGCGCCGCTGGTCGACAACCGCTACAACACGCTGTCGTCGGCGATGACGATCCTCGCGCTCGATGCGTATGCGGCGTCGAACGCGGGCCAGCTCGATCAGCTCGCGATCAACGAGGCGCGCGGGGGCGCCGTGCCGAAGGACGTGTCGTCGATCCAGGCGAACCTCGTGCGCTCGGGTACGTGGGCGGCCGGCGCGTCGCGCGTCGACTTCGTGAACGGCAGCGCACTGCCCGCGTGGTGGGTCGCGAGCCAGTCGGGCTACGACCGCGGCACGTCGACGAAGGCGATCAAGAACGGGCTCGAGATCGTGCGCGACTACACCGACACGAACGGCAAGCCGCTCGCCAGGATCACGCTCGGCCAGGAGATCGACGTGCACCTGAAGATTCGTGCGACGGGCTCGGCGAACGTCGGCAACGTCGCGATCGTCGACCTGCTGCCCGGCGGCTTCGATCCGGTGCTCGCGCCGCCGCCCGCGACCGACGCGCAGGACGGCGAAGGCAATGGCGACGGCGGCGCGTCGGCGCCTGCGGCCGATGCGCCGTGGCGCTCGCCGATCGGCGTGACGGGTTCGACGTGGCAGCCGCAGTTCGCGGACGTGCGCGAGGATCGCGTGGTGATCTACGGCACCGCGACGACCGACGTGCGCGAGTTCGTCTACCGGATCAAGGCGAGCAACGCGGGCCGTTTCGTCGCGCCGCCTGCGTATGGCGAGTCGATGTACGACCGCCGCGTGCAGGCGCAGGCGCCGGGCGGCACGGCGCTGACGGTGGAGCGCGTGCGATGACGGTGCGCTTGCATTGGCCGTGCCGGGCGGCCGGAGTGCCCGCGCGTGGCTGACGCATCCGTGCTCCGGCGCGCGCTGCACGGCGCCGGTCGCTGGCTGCATCGCTGGCAGAACTGGATCGCCGGCGCGCTGCTCGTGTTCGGCGCGCTGGCCGCGTGCCGGTTGTGGCCGCATCCGCCGCTGCGCGACTGGAAGCCGTCGTCGGTCGCGGTGGTCGACGCGCACGGCCGGCTGCTGCGCCTGACGCTCGCGAAGGACGACCGCTACCGGCTGTGGGTGCCGCTCGACCGGATGTCGCCGCAGCTCGTCGAAGCCGTGATGCTGCACGAGGACCGCTGGTTCCGGTGGCATCCGGGCTTCAACCCGTACGGGCTCGCGCGCGGCGCGTGGATCACGTACGTGCGCGGCGGCAATCCGCAGGGCGGCTCGACACTGACGATGCAGCTCGCGCGCTCGCTGTGGCGGCTGAACACGCGCACGCCGGCCGGCAAGCTCGAGCAGGTCGCGCGCGCGGTGCAGCTCGAACTTTTCTACTCGAAGCGGCAGATCCTCGAAGGCTATCTGAACGATGCGCCATACGGCCGCAACGTCGAAGGCGCGGGCACCGCGAGCGTCGTCTATTTCGACCGGATGCCCGACGCGCTGACGCTGCCCGAGGCGCTCGCGCTCGCGGTGATTCCGCAGGACCCGGCGCGACGCGTGCGCGGCGGGCAGGACGAGATCAACCGCGCGCTGGCCGCGTCGCGCAACCGGCTGTACGCACGCTGGCTGACGAAGCACCCGCGCGATGCGTCGCTCAAGCCGCTGTTCGCGTTGCCGCTCGCGATGCGGCCGCTGTCGGCGCTGCCGTTCGATGCGCCGCACGCGGTCGACCAGGCGCTCGCCGTGCGCAGCGCGTGGCGCACGACATCGGGCAACGCCGACGACACGAACGACGCCGGCGCGCGGCTCGTGACGACGCTCGATTTCGATCTGCAGCGCACGCTCGAACGGCAGATCGCGCGCTACGTCGCTCGCAACGACACGCGCGGCGTGCGCAACGCAGCCGCACTGCTCGTCGATACGCGCGACTTGGGCGTGAAGGCGCTGGTCGGCTCCGCGAACTTCTTCGATCGCACGATCGACGGGCAGGTGAACGGCACGCTCGCGCGGCGCTCGCCGGGCTCGACGCTCAAGCCGTTCATCTACGCGCTCGGCTTCGACCAGGGCGTGCTGCATCCGCAGACCGTGCTGCGCGACGTGCCGACCGCATTCGGCCCGTATGCGCCGGAGAATTTCGATGGCCATTTCCTCGGGCCGATCACCGCGACCGATGCGCTGAACCGCAGCCGCAACGTGCCGGCCGTGTGGGTCGCGTCGCAGCTCAAGTCGCCCGATTTGTACGGCTTCCTGCAGGAAGCCGGCGTGCGCCGGCTCGCGAGCGCGCAGCACTACGGGCTCGCGCTCGTGCTCGGCGGCGGCGAAGTGACGATGCAGGATCTCGCGGCGCTCTACGCGATGCTCGCGAATCGCGGCGAGTTCAGGCCGCTGCGGCTGCGCGCGGACCAACCGGCCGCGCCCGGCCGGCGCCTGCTGAGCGCGGAGGCCAGCTACATGACGATGGACATGCTGCGCCAGCACCTGCGCCCCGACGAGACGAGCGGCGCACAGCCGTCGGGCGTGCCCGTCTACTGGAAGACCGGCACGTCATGGTCGTTCCGCGATGCGTGGACGGCCGGCGTGTTCGGCCCGTATGTGCTGGTCGTGTGGGTCGGCAATTTCGACAACTCGACCAACACGGCCTTCGTCGGCGTCGATGCGGCCGCGCCGCTGTTCTTCCAGATCGTCGACGCGCTGAACGCCGAGCGCACGCTCGTCGAGCCGCCGCGCGCGGTGCCGCCGCACCTGAAGCGCGTGCGGATCTGCCTTGCGAGCGGCGACTTGCCGAACGAATGGTGCCCGCAACAGGGCTGGACGTGGTTCATTCCGGGCACGTCGCCGATCCGCGTGAGCACCGTGCACCGGCCCGTCGTGATCGACGATGCGACGGGGAAGGCCGCGTGCCCTCCGTACGACGGCAAGCGCACGCATACGGAGATCTTCGAGTTCTGGCCGTCGGATTTGCAGCAGGTGTTCGCGCAGGCCGGCATTCCGCGCCGGCGGCCGCCGCAGAATGCGGACTGCCGCGATGCGGGGCAAGTGGACGGCGACCCGCCGCGCATCACGTCGCCGCTGCGCGGCAGTACTTATGCGATGCGCGTGAAGAGCGCGGACGATACGCGTATCGCATTCAACGCGACGGCCGATGCGAGCGCGCATGCGCTGTACTGGTTCGTCAACGATGCGTATGTCGGCCGCAGCGTGCCGGGCGACGCGCTGTTCTGGCAGCCGCGCACGGCCGGCAGCTATGCGGTGCGGGTGGTCGACGATCACGGGCGCAGCGATCAGCGGCCGCTGGCGGTCGGGCTCGAGCAGTAGGGGCGCGCGACGACATCGATCGCGGCGATCTCGCCCATGCGGCAGACGAACGCGGTGAAGCGGGTCGGGGCGCCGGAGCGGGCGGTCGCTGGTGCGATCCGTCCGGGCCGGCGCTCCGTGCGCTGCGCGGGCGGCCCGCTAGCGCCGATTCACGCGCTGTAGCCGATCCTCAGGACACCCCATTGCCGTCCGCCGACAACGATGGGCGCGGAGACGTCCTTCATCAACGCGAAGTTGCCGTTGCCCATGTCGCGCCGATAGGTCTGCAGCAGGAACGGCTTGGTATGCGACACGGAGGTGCGCGCCGTCCGGTCCGTGTAGATCCGGCGGTTCCGGCAGTTCGCCGCGTTCCACGCGGCGTCTGCGCGCTGGGGCAGCGAGAACTTCCGGTTGTGGGTCGGCAGGTAGCACTGCCGGTCGAAGCTGGCGCAATAGACGATGCGTTCGTCGATTTCGAGCACCGGCTCCTGGATGGCAGGCAGCACGCGATCGGTGAAGGCCGTGAAGCGCGTCATGAACTGCTGCGGGTCAGTGCCGGGAATCGGCACGTAGTTCGAATCGAACAGCGCGTCGAGCGCGATATCGCCGCGCGCGACCGCATCGTCGAACAGGTTGCTGATCGCAGCGGCCGTGTTCCGCGCGGTGTCGATGAAACGCGTGTCGGGCGATTCGATGCCGGTCGCGGCCGTGAGTTCGATGAGCGTCTCGGAGACGGAGAGCAGGTTGCCGAGCCGGTCCTTGGCCTGCGAGAAGTTGTCGCTCGAATCCTCGACGCCGGTCGCCATTTCGCCAACCTGTTCCTCGAGACGGTGGCACTGCGTCTCGATCTCGTCCGTCAGCGACGCGATCTGTTCGGCTTCGCCGGCGAGTTCGGTGATCGCGTGCCCCGTCGTGTGCACGACCTCGCCGATCGTGCGCGTGCCCTCGCGGACGCGATGGGCGCGCGCGGCGTTGTCGGTTCCTTCCGCGATCAGGTGTTCGGTCTGCTCGGCCAGGCGCGCGAGGGTCGTCTCGATTTGGGCCGTCGCCTGCCCGGTTTTCGCGGACAGGTTCTTGACCTCGGCCGCGACGACCGCGAAGCTGCGGCCCGACTCGCCGGCGCGCGCGGCCTCGATCGCGGCGTTCAGCGCGAGCAGGTGGGTCTGGCGGGCGATGACGGAGATCTCCTCGGACACGGCCCGCACGTGATCGAGCGCGTCGCGCAGCGCGCCCATCTGGCTGCCGATCGAGGTGACGCCCTCGACGAGGCCGTGGATGTCGGCGAGCGATGCCTCGATCGTCTGTTGCGACTTCTGGACCGCGCTCGACGCATTGGCGCTGACGGCGCGCACCTGCTGCGCGGCCTCGGCGATCCGGTGGTTGCCGCGCAGCGTGACGGCGGCCGATTCACGCAGCGTGTGGCAGACCTCCGCCTGCCTGGCGACGCGGGCGGCGACTTCCTCGACATGGCCCGAGACGTCGCAGATCTCGATGCCGAGCTTGCCGGCCTGCTCGGCGATGTCGCCGACGAGCGCGCGCGATGAACGGCGGCCGCGGCCGATTCCGAAGAGGTTCACGTTGCTGGGTCTCCTTGAGGGCACGCATTCCCGGTCGTTGACGGATGCTGGGTGTGCGCACCTGACTTGACGGCAGCGTGGCCGCCGACTTGAGATCGGGTAAACGTCAGGTTCGGAAATCGGCGGGCCGGCGCCGCGCGTTTCCCGTCTTTGCGGCGACCGTCTTCTGACGCGGGAGCCGGACGAGCGAATGCCGATCGCCCGTCCGGATGGGCCGCGTCAGAACACGTGGTGGATGCCGACGTTGGCGCCGACCGTCGTGCCGGGCAATCCGAACAACGCGCCGCCCGTGATGCCGAGGCCCGTATTCATCGCGCCGTGGTTGTTGACGACGCCGACTTGCGCGTAAAGGCCGGTTCGCTTCGACAGGCTGTAATCGGCGCCGACCGCGGCGAGCAGCGAATGATTGTGCGAATCGTTGCGATCGGTCGTGTACCACGCGCCGGTGTTCAGGTCGAGGGCCGGCGTGACGCGATAGTCGAGGCCGGCGCTATACACGTTGTTGCTGAACGAGCCGGCGACCTTGTAGCTCGTGAACGACGCCTTGCCGGTCACGGGCCCGAACGTATACGCGGTGCCGATCGTGCGGCCGACGAACGCGACCGTGCTCGACACCGGCGTCGGCGACGTGCCGCCGTTGCCGTCGTAGAGCGCCGCGTTGAGCATGAAGCCGCCGTTCGTATAGGTGAGGCTGCCGGAATACTGGCGTCCCGCCTGGAAGTCCCCGGCCTTGCCGCCGAATCCGAACATCGCGCTGCCCGTCAGCCCGCCGATCGTCGGGCTCGTGTACGAAATCGCGTTCGGGTTGAAGAGGCCGGTGACGAGCACGTTGTCGACGTACGGGATCAGTGCGGCGCCGAAGTGCGAGATATTGCGGGGGTCCGAGCCGAGCACCGCGAGCACGAACGGCGAGAATTGGAGGCCGACCTTCGTCTCGCCGAAGTCGCCGCCGAGCCCGACCCACGCCTGGCGGCCGAAGAAGTTGCCGTTCGAATGGCCGAACGCGCCGTCCGTGATGTTGAAGCCGCTCTCCAGCTTGAACTTCGCGTGCAGCCCGCCGCCGAGATCCTCGGTTCCCGTCATGCCGAAGTTGGTCGGCGTCATGCCCGTGTCGGTCAGCGCGAACTGGCGGCCGGCATTGGCGCCGGTCGCCGAGTTGAGCGACCGGCTCGTGTAGAGCAACGCCGCGTCGAGGTCGCCGTACAGCGTGACGCTGCTCTGCGCGAAGCCGTTCGTGCTTGCCGCCGCGCCGAGCAGCGCCGCGCAAATCGTCCATGTCCTGCTCTTCATCGTCTGTCTCCGTTTTTGTCAAGTTTTGTAATACGTACGACTAATCAATGCTGCGACGGCGGAATCGATGCGTGCCGTCTGTCTGCCGTGCTGTCGGGGAACGCACGGCGGTGCGTCGTGCTGCGCCGGAATGCGGCCGCGTGCCCGGCATGGAGAGCAGGCACGCGACCACGCTCCGGCGCCGCGGTGAAGCGGAGCGCCCGGCGGAGCGGGCGGTGTTACATCGAACGGTTCAGTTGATCGAGGATGGCCGGGTTCTCGAGCGTGGACGTGTCCTGCGTGATCGCCTCGCCCTTCGCGAGCGAGCGCAGCAGGCGCCGCATGATCTTGCCCGAGCGTGTCTTCGGCAGGTTGTCGCCGAAGCGGATGTCCTTCGGCTTCGCGATCGGCCCGATCTGCTTGCCGACCCAGTCGCGCAGCGTCTTCGCGAGCGCCGCCGCTTCCTCGCCTTCCGGACGCGAACGCTTCAGCACCACGAATGCAACGACCGCCTCGCCCGTCGTATCGTCCGGCCGGCCGACCACGGCCGCCTCGGCAACGAGCTCGTGCGACACCAGCGCCGACTCGATCTCCATCGTGCCGAGCCGGTGGCCCGACACGTTCAGCACGTCGTCGATCCGGCCCATGATCGTGAAGTAGCCGGTGTCCTTGTCGCGCACGGTGCCGTCGCCGGCCAGATAGAGCGTGCCGCCGAGTTCTTCCGGGTAATAACTCTTCTTGAAACGCTCCGGGTCGCCCCAGATCGTGCGGATCATCGCCGGCCACGGGCGCTTGACGACGAGGATGCCGCCTTGCCCGTTCGGCACGTCCTGGCCCGTCTCGTCGACGACGGCCGCCATGATGCCCGGCAGCGGCAGCGTGCACGAACCGGGCACCGTCGGCGTCGCGCCCGGCAGCGGCGTGATCATGTGGCCGCCCGTCTCGGTCTGCCACCACGTATCGACGATCGGGCAGCGCTCCTGGCCGACGTGCTTGTGGTACCACATCCACGCTTCGGGGTTGATCGGCTCGCCGACCGTGCCGATGATGCGCAGGCTCGACAGGTCATAGCTCTTCGGGTGCACCTTGTCGTCGGCGTCGGCCGCCTTGATCAGCGAGCGGATCGCGGTCGGCGCGGTGTAGAACACGCTGACCCTGTGGTCGCCGATCATCTTCCAGAAGCGCCCGGCGTCCGGGTAGGTCGGCACGCCTTCGAACACGACCTGCGTGCCGCCACATGCGAGCGGGCCGTACGTGATGTACGTGTGGCCAGTCACCCAGCCGATGTCGGCCGTGCACCAGAACACGTCGGTCGGCTTCCAGTCGAAGGTCCACTTCATCGTCTGCGCGGCCCACAGCAGGTAGCCGCCGGTGCTGTGCTGCACGCCCTTCGGCTTGCCGGTCGAGCCCGACGTATACAGGATGAACAGCGGATGCTCGGCGCCGACCCATTCCGGTTCGCAACGATCCGACTCGCCGTCCGCGATCTCATGCATCCACAGGTCGCGGCCCGCATGCCAGTCGATCTTGCCGCCGGTGCGGCGATAGACGATCACGCTCTTAACGGCCTCGCAGCCGCCCATCGCGATCGCTTCATCAGCGATGCTCTTGAGCGGCAGCGTCTTGCCGCCGCGCGCCTGCTCGTCGGCGGTGACGAGCGCAACCGCGCCGACGTCGACGAGCCGCTCGTTCAGCGATTTCGCGGAGAAGCCGCCGAACACGACCGAGTGGGTCGCGCCGATGCGCGCGCAGGCCTGCATCGCGACGATGCCTTCGATCGACATCGGGATATAGATGACGACACGGTCGCCCTTGCCGATCCCGCGTTTTTTCAGCGCATTCGCGAAGCGCGACACGCGCGCGAGCAGATCGGCATAGGTGACGCGCGTGACGGTGCCGTCGTCGGCCTCGAAGATTACCGCGACGCGCTCGCCGTGGCCGGCTTCGACGTGACGGTCGAGGCAGTTGTACGACGCGTTCAGCTCGCCGTCGTCGAACCACTTGTAGAACGGCGCGTTGCTCTCGTCGAGCACCTTGGTGAACGGCTTGTGCCACGCGAGGCCCTCGCGCGCGAGACGCGCCCAGAAGCCTTCGTAATCGCGCTCGGCCTCGGCGACGAGCGCGCGATAGGCCGGCATGCCGGAAATGGCCGCCGCCTGCTCGAGCGCCGCGGGCGGCGCAAACTGGCGGGTTTCGTGAAGAACCGATTCAATCGTGGACAAGAGTGTCTCCATACGTTCTTGTGATACCGGGTTGCGTTCGAGAAAACGCAACATGCATGCCAGCGGCGGCGATCGATGTGCGCATTCGGTGAAAGCCGCGGCAGCCGTGCGTTTTTCTATCGACCGGGGAGAGCGGGCGGGGGCGCGGACAGCGGCGTGATGCAGATCGTCGTTCAGATATGCAGCACGTTGTGTTGCAGTCCTCAACAGCCGGTGTATGGCGGCGAGGGTGGTCGGCCGGCCGATTCGGTTCGCGATCGGGCGGCAGGGCAGCACGGCCGCGTCAGGCAATCAGCGAACGAAGCGCCGGCGCGTGCCTGAATTGCCTGATCCGTTCGAGCGCCGCCGCTTCGATCTGGCGAACGCGTTCGGCTGACAGGTTCAGCTGTCGGCCGATCTCGCGCAGCGAATACTCGCTTTCGACGTCGATGCCATACCTCAAGCGAAGAATCCATGCTTCGCGCGCCGGCAGGTTGTCGATCAGCGTCGCAACCGCGGCGCGAAGCTGGCCGGCGCTCGCGGCTTCTTCCGGGGTCGGCGCATCGTGGTCGATCACGACGTCGCACAACGTGAGGTCGTGATCGGGCGAAACGGGCGTGTCCGCGGAGACCGGCTCGTGCACGATACTCATCAGGTCGCGGACCTTGCCGACGGGGACTTGCAACTGCGCGGCGAGCGCGGGCGCATCGGCGACGCCGCCGGTTCGCTGCCGGTGCGTTCGCGCGAGCCTCGACAGCTTGTTGATCGCGTCGACCGTATGCGCGGGCACCCGTATCGTGCGGCCCTGATCGGCGATCGCATGCGTGATGGCCTGCCGGACCCACCAGGTCGCGTACGTCCCGAACTTGAAGCCGCGCCGGTGGTCGTAGCGCTCGACCGCCTTCATCAGCCCGATATTGCCTTCCTGGATCAGATCGAGGAACTGCAGGCCGCGATCGGGATATCGTTTGGCGATCGACACGACGAGCCGCAGGTTGCTCTGAAACAGCTTCTTCCTCGCGGGCTGCATCGCACGATCGATGCGCGACAGGCGCGCGTCGATCGCGATCGCGATGTCGAGCGGCAGGCCCGGCTGGCCGGCAAGCTGCGCAAGCGCGGTGCGCGCTTCGAGCAGCACCGGTGCGTGCCGGGCGAGCGCGGTGCCGCAGCCGGGATGCGCGGTCGTGCATGCGTCGAGCCATGCGCGGACGTCGTCGCACGGCGCGAACAGGCCGTGGTGCGGCGCATCGGCGAGGATGCCGGCTTCGGCCAACGTTGCCGTGATGCGTTTCTCGAGCCGGCGGGCTTGCGTCGCGCGTTCGCGAATTGCGCTGCCGATGCGCTCGATCGCCCGCGCGGTAAGGCGGATTCCGCCGGTCAGCTCGGCTGCCTCGCGCATCAGCGACCGATAGCCGGCGGATGCGAAGCCTGCGGTGCGCAGCGTTTCGCTCATCCGCGATGCCAGCGCGGCGGCGCGGTCGAGCGATTCGGCGACGGCATCGCGCGATGCGGTGTCGTCCGCCGACTGGTCGGATTCGTCGTCCAGCGGCGACGAATCGAAATCCGGATCGGGTGCCGCGTCGCTCGCGGGCGAGTCCGCGGGCATTTCCGCGTGCGTGTCGGAATCGCGGACGAACCCTGTCACGTAGACCGAAGCTGCTGCCTTGCCCGCGCGGATGTCGGCGGCAATCGACGCGATGGCGCTCAGCGCGGCCGGATCGCGGCTCATCGCTGCGATGCAGGCCGCGCGACCGCTTTCCAGTTGAAGCGCGAGCGTGATCTCTTCTTCGCGTTCGAGCAGCGGCGTTGCACCCATTTCACGCAGATAGATTCGCACGGGATCGTTCGTGCGGCCCGCGAGCAGATCGGCGGTCGCGAGCGGCGGCGATGCATCGGCGAGCGGCGACGTCGCGGCCGTCGCTCGCGCGAAATGACGATCGAGCGTCCATGCGCTTCGCGAGTCGACATGCTCGCGCATCTCGATCCCAAGCTCGCCGAGCATCGACGCGGCCGCGTCGAAATCCGCGTCTTCGGCCGCTTCGTCGGGCAGCGCATCGACGATTTCGCCGCGTGTCACGTAGCCGCGATCGATGCCGAGCGTGATCAGCGCATGCAGATGCGCGGCGCGTTCGGCGTCCGCGCCGCGATGCGGCGCGGCATCGCCAGCGCGATCAGGCACGTTTCGCATAGACGTTGCACCAGCCTTCGGCGGCGACCGTCTTGCCCGCGAACATCGGGCACGTGCCGGAGGAGTCGCCTTCGGCGCCCTTGTAGAAGCGGCAGTTCGCGCACGTCTGGCCTGCCTGATACTTCGGGAACTTGGCCGCGTCGACGGTCGTCGCTTTCGCGCGGTAGCCGAGCGTCTTCGCGGCGGCGTCGTTTTCGTCGACGGGCGGCGCGGCCGCAAATGCGCGGGTTCCGGCCGCGAGCGCGGCACACAGGCCGGCCGTCTGAATCATGAAGGTTCTGCGATTGCGGGAGATCATGTCGTTTTCCTGAATGAAATGAAAAGATAAAATCTGCCCCGCGCGCCGGGAATACTTCCCGGCGCGGCGGGTGGACCGAAACGAAGGGGACGGAAGCGTTACTTGCGCGGCCCGGCGATGAGCGGCGCCTTCGACGCGTTGGCGGCATCGGCGGTCAGCTTGGTTTTCGACGCGTCATAGCCGTTCGAGTAGAGCAGGAACGCCATCAGGTCCGAGTATTCCTGTTCGGTCATCTTGCCGGGGCGATCGGCCGGCATGTTGCTCGACATGTACTGGTAGATGCCGCCGATCGTGATGTGCGACTTGCCTTCGGGAGCAAAGGATTCACCGCTCAGTGCGGGGGCGGTATTGCCTTCGAGCTGGTCGCCGTGGCATTTCGCACAGGCATCGGCATAGATCTTCTTGCCGTGCTGCACCTGCGCCTGCTCGAACGGCGGTACGTCGTTGCCTTCGCTGGTCGAAACCTTGATGAAGCCGCTCCTTACCGGCTGCGCGGATGCGACCGACCCGTCGAGAAATCGGCCGGGTGCATGCGTACCCGTCGCTTGCGCGACCGTTTCCGGAAGTGCCCAGCCGCGCGTGAGCACCGCGAGACGGCCGTTGCCGCTCATTCGCGACAGGGCCGCGTCGATGCGCTTCCGGAGGTCTTCCTTGCCCGGCCCGAATGCGAAAGACAGTTGCCAGTCCGAGTACGGCGACGCCGTCGCCGCGATCCGGAACTGCTGTTGCGGGTGCGCGCGCTTGTACGCGACGACGCTCGGATACCAGACGATGGCGCGCTGCGCTCGGCCGGCGGCGAGCGCGCCGATCGTTTGCTCGCTGGTGTTTTCCAGATCGAAACGGGCGTTGGCCTGTTGCGCGGCGATCAACTGCGAAGGGCTGCCATACGTGGCCGCGATCGTTTCCTTGGCGCCGGACGTTGCTCGCGCGTCGCGCAGCGACACGCTGACGTAGCCGGAGCGCAGATAGCCCTGCGAGAACATCATTCTGGACCCCGATCCATCGGCGATCTCCGAGCGCGGGAAGCCGGCGATCACGTCGCAGTCGCGTTCGAGCGATTTCTTCAGCTCGCTGGCGGAGATGCCGTCGTCGCCGCCGTCGTCGTCGACACCGCGCTTGTTGAACGATGCGGCGATGCCCGCGGTGCGGAACACTTCACGCGCAACGGATTGGTCGAGCGCCGTGGTCGGGCTGCCGGGCAGCGTGCAGATGCGCACGCCGGCCGACGCGGCTGCCGGTGTCAGCGCCACGCCCACGGCGAGCAGACTGGCGACGGTAACGGGAGTGAGGCGAGTATTCATGATCGTGTTTCCGGTTGAAGCAGTTGGGGCGTCGCGCCCGCATCGGGCGCATGCGGGCGCGACCGTGGCTTGCGCCTGATCAGTCGAGTGCGAACACGTAGAGCGTGCCGCCGCGCGGAACGTCCTTCGCGATGTCGGCCATCGGGCCGCCCCAGATCGGGTTCGCGCCGCCGTAGCCGGCGAGCACGGCGACGTACTCCTTGCCGTCGACCTCATACACCGACGGCTGCGAAATGATGCCGCTCGCGAGTTGCGGGCTTTCCCACAGCACCTTGCCGGTCGCGGTGTCGAACGCGTACAGGTGGCCGTCGAGCGAACCGCTGAACGCGAGGCCGCTCGCGGTGGTCGCGACGCCGCCGTTCCACGGCTTCTTCGACCAGTGGCTCCACAGCTTCTTGCCGGTGTTCACGTCGATTGCCGTCAGTTCGCCGTAGCCTTCGCTACCCGGTTCGGGCTTGATCTCGAAGCCTTCGCCGAGATACGGCAGGCCTTCCTGGTAGCTGACCGACTTGCCGGTCAGGCTCATGCACGCGTGCAGCGCAGGCACGACCGCGATGTTGCGATCCTGGTCGTACGAGATCGACCACCAGTTCTTGCCGCCGAGGAAGCTCGGGCACGTTTCGATCGTCGTGCCGGCCTTCGGGAACTTCGATTCGTCCTGGATCGGCTTGCCGTCGGCCGTGTAGCCGGTGACCGAGGTCGCCTTCACGAACGGCGTCGCATAGATCAGCTTGCCGGTCGTGCGATCGATCGCATGGAAGAAGCCGTTGCGGTCCGCGTGAATGATCGCGTCGTAGTCCTTGCCTTTGTAGCGGATGTCCGCGAGGACGGCCGCGTTCACGCCGTCGTAGTCCCACGTGTCGTTGCTCGTGTACTGGTAGTGCCACTTCAGGTTGCCGTTCTTCGCGTCGAGCGCGAGCAGCGAGTCGGAATACAGGTTGTCGCCGGGGCGCAGCGCCGCGAGCCACGGGCCGGGGTTGCCGACGCCCCAGTACAGCGTGCGGGATGCCGCGTCGTAGGTGCCGGTCAGCCACGCGGCGCCGCCGCCGTGGCTCTGCATGCCGTCGGGCCAGGTCTCCGAGCCTTTCTCGCCGGAACCGGGGATCGTGTAGCGTTTCCAGACCTCCGAGCCGTCGTCCGGATTCAGCGCGGCGATGTAGCCGCGAATGCCGTATTCGCCGCCTGACGTACCGACGACGATTGCGCCTTCGAGCGCGAGCGGCGCGAGCGAGAACGCATAGCCGAGGCCCGGCTCGAACATCTGCTTCTTCCAGACGAGATTGCCGGTCTGTGCGTCGAGCGCCGCGACTTCTCCGTTCAGCATCGCGATATAGACGTTCTTGCCGTACAGCGCGACGCCGCGGTTGACCACGTCGCAGCATGCGGTCTTGAACGATGCCGCGCCGAGCTTCGGCTCGTATTTCCACAGTTGCTTGCCCGTCTTCGCATCGAATGCGTAGACGTTGTCCTTCGGCGTTGTCACGAACAGGTAATTGCCGTTGACGATCGGCGTCGCCTCGAAACCCTGCTTCAGTTCGGCTGGGAACTTGTAGGCCCACACCTGTTTGAGCGCCTTCGCATTCGACGTGTCGATCTGCTTGAGCGGCGAATGCGAGCGGCCGTTGTAGGTGCGGTAGTAGGTCAGCCAGCCCGGATCCTGTTGCGCGTCGGTCAGCCGCTGGTAGGTCACGGCCGGGTAGTCCGCGGCCGCTTCGACGAGTCCGGGGTTCAGCGCGACGGCCGCTGCCGCCGCGATGCCGATCGTCGCCAGCCGGCTCGCTGAAGCCGAGAGTTTCTTCATGATTGTCTCCTGAGTCATTGTGATCGCACCGCCGCGAACGGTTCGTCGCGCCGGCACGGGTGGGGTTCCGGGCCGAATGCGATGCCGTTCACGCAAGTCGCATGCCATCGCGGCGCGAGGGCCGCGCGGTGCGGCGTCGGGCCGCAGCGCGCGCTGCGACGGTGTCAACGAAGGTGTTGCATTCAGGTACACCGCCGTGTGCGAGGTGTTGCCAAACATGACAGGTGGCGTGGCACTCGTGACAGATGGGCGACCTCACGCGCGCATGCCGAACGGAGATGGTGCGCGGCCTGCGCTGCGACGCTTGCGCGCGCTGAACCTGCGGTGCTGGCACGGTTATCGCAAGCTCGCTTCGCGACAAACATATCGCCGCTCGGTTGGAGCACGCGCCACGGCGGAACACAAGGACGGAGACAACGGAAATGATCAGGAGGCCAAAGGCGGTCGGGCGAGGTAATGCGATGCGACGCGGCTGGCGCGCGTGGTACGCCGGCGCGATTTTCAGCCCGATTTTTGGCTCGACCCTCGGCGCGATCGCGCTGTTCGGCCTGTCGACGGCGGGCGTGCATGCGCAGCCGAATGCGGACGGCGCGACGGACGGAACGGCGGCGGCGGGTGCCACCGCGCCGCCTGCCGCTGCCGCTGCCGCTGCCGCCGCCGCCGCCGCCGCTGCCGCACCGCCAGCGTCGGCCGACATGCTGCCCGCGATCGTCGTCGTCGGCACGACGCCGCTGCTCGGAATCGGCACGCCGCTGTCGGAGGTGCCGGCGAACGTGCAGACGGTGCGAGCGGCGGACCTTGACGCACAGCATCGCGCGACGCTGACCGACTTCCTCGCCGCGAACCTGCAGAGCGTGACGATCTCGGACGCGCAGGGCAACCCGTACCAGACGGACGTCAACTATCGCGGCTTCACCGCGTCGCCGCTGCTCGGCACGCCGCAGGGGCTGTCGGTGTTCGTCGACGGCGTGCGCGTGAACGAGCCGTTCGGCGACATCGTGAACTGGGACATCCTGCCCGCGCAGGCGATCGACCGGATGCAGCTGATTCCGGGCTCCAACCCGGTGTACGGACGCAATACGCTCGGCGGCGCGCTCGCGATCACGACGAAGAACGGCAAGTCGAATCCGGGCGGCGAAGCGGAAGCGTCGGGCGGCTCGTGGGGCCGCAAGACCGCCGACATCGAGCAGGGCGGCACGCTCGGCTCGAACCTCGACTACTACGCGACCGCGAACGTCGCGAACGACGGCGGCTGGGCCGACCACAACGCGAGCCGCGTGCGGCAGGCGTTCGGCAAGCTGCGCTACACCGACGCGGACACGACGCTGTCGATCGCCGCGGGCGGCGCCGACAACGCGCTGTACGGCACCCAGACGATCCCGCGCTCGTTCCTCGACAACCGGAAGCAGGCGTACACGTATCCGGACCTGAACCGCAACAGTGCCGGGTACCTGACGCTGTCGGGCGACCGCTTCTTCGGCGAGCACGTCGAACTGAGCGGCAACGCGTACTACCGGCACCTGCGCAATTCCAACCTCAGCAGCAACAACAATACCGACTACGGATCGGTCGGCGCGGACGGCACGGTCGACACGGCGCAGGGTACCAATGCGCAATCGACGATCGTCACCGACAGCTACGGCGGCAGCCTGCAGCTCACGCTGCTCGGCAAGCTCGGCGGGATGTCGAACCAGCTGATCGCGGGCGTCGCGGCGGACTTTGCGAACTCGAGCTACGTCGCGTCGTCGCAGGACGCGTATTTCACCGACACGCGCGCGGCGATCGGCATCGGCGATTTCGTCCGGCAGACGAATGCGAAGACGCGCAATGCGAACCTCGGCGTATACCTGAGCGACGCGCTGTCGCTGACGCCGCACTGGACCCTGACGCTGTCGGGCCGCTACGACTGGTCGAAGTCGCAGATCGGCGACGAGAGCGGTTCGCAGCCGCTGCTCGACGGCAACCATACGTTCTCGCGCTTCAACCCGGCGGTGGGGCTCAACTGGAACCCGGTCGCGGGCTTCACCGCGTACGCGACCTACAACGAAGGGATGCGCTCGCCGACCGCGATCGAACTCGCGTGCGCGGACCCGGCCGCACCGTGCTCGCTGCCGAACGACTTCATCGCCGACCCGGCACTCAAGCCGGTGATCTCGAAGACGTTCGAAGTCGGTGCGCGCGGCCGCATCGGCGCGGCGACGACCTGGAGCGCCGCCGCCTACCGCACGACGCTGACGGACGACATCCAGTTCATCAGCAGTCCTGCGAGCGCGCAGGGCTATTTCCGCAACGTCGGCGACACGCGGCGCCAGGGTATCGAACTCGCGGGCCGCACGCAGTTCGGCCCGGTCGGCGTCGGGCTGTCGTACAGCCATGTCGACGCGACCTATCGCTCGTCGTGGACCGAACACAGCCCCGCGAACTCGACCGCCGACGCGAACGGCAACGTGGCGGTCAAGGCCGGCGACCGCATCCCGGGTATTCCCGCGCACACGGTGAAGCTGCGGCTCGACTACGCGGCGACGCACGCATGGGACATCGGCGCGAACGTCACGTGGCGCAGCGGCGTGTATGCGCGCGGCGACGAGAACAACCAGGACGCGAACGGCAGGATCGCGGGCTACGTGCTCGTCGATCTCGACATGCGGTATCGGATCACGAAGCGCTTCGAGGTGTTCGCGAGCGTGACGAACCTGTTCGACAAGCGCTACGCGAGCTTCGGCGTGCTCGGCCAGAATTTCTTCAACGGGCCGAATCACACGTTCGACGGCGCGAATCCGGTCAACGAACAGTTCGTCGGACCGGGCGCGCCGCGCGGCGCGTGGGTCGGCGTGCGTTATGCGTGGGATTGAGTGTTATATGGCTGCGCCTGCTGTCGCATGACGACGTGAGCCGGCGCCGGCCGTGCCCGACATGCGCCGTCACGTGAACGGCGCCGCCGCGAACATCGCATGCACCGCGCGGGCGACGCTGCGCGCCAATGCCGGGTCGCTCGCCAGATGCCCGGCAGGCACGCGTTCGATTTTGGCGCCGGGCACGGCACGAGCGAGACGGGCGACGTTGTCGACCGGGCAAACGGGGTCGTGCATCCCGTGCGCGGCGAACAGCGGCACGCCTTCGCCAGCGGCCCGCCGCGCGAGTGCGAGCACGCGGCGCTCGCCGAGCCAGCAATCGCGTTGCAGGTAATGCGCCTGGATCCGGTACTTGTCGATCAGCCGGCTGACAGTCTTGTGCGAGCGGATCGCGTGCGCGGGCGAGCGGCGCGTCTGCGACGACGCGAGGACGGCGTTTTCGTATGCGCGCCACGCGAGGGCCACCGCGCGCTGCCGCGCCGCGCCCGCGCCGGGGCGCAGCCGCCGCGCGCAGCACGACAGCAGACGATCCGGCCGGGCGCAGACGGCCGCCGCACACAGGCGCTGCCATTCGCCGGGGGCACGCGTGCGCGACGTCGTGAACAGGCGGCGGACTTCGCGTGGCGACGTCAGGAACAGGCCGCGCAGCACGACGCCGGTCACCCGTGCGGGATGCGTGCCCGCATACGCGAGCGCAAGCGCGGCGCCCCACGATCCGCCGACGACGCCCCAGCGCGCGATGCCGAGCTGCTCGCGTACGGCCTCGAGATCGCCGATCAGCCGCGCGGTGCTGTTGTGGCGCGTGCCGCCGCGCGGCGACGACGCGCCCGCGCCGCGCTGGTCCACGAGCACGACGCGTGTGCGCGTCAGGTCGAACAGGCGCAGGATGCCGGCCTGGCTGCCGCTGCCGGGCCCGCCGTGCAGCACGACGACCGGGTGGCCGTCCGCGGCGCCGGCCATGGTGAACGCGATCGACTGTGCGTCGCGGCGCAGGCGCCGGTGAACGGGGGCGGCGGGCATGACGGGTGATACAGGTGCGCGAGGCCCGGCAGGCGAGACCGGCATGGCGGGCGACGGCGTGAGTCGAATCGGGGTAGGCGTCATGTCGACGTGGCTCGGGCGGAATTGGGGACAACCGTCACTCGGCCGCGTATGCGCCGGGGGCGACTGCTGTGCTTGACCTGAGACAAAGCCAGAACCGCGCCAGGCGCGAAGATCGGGATTCGCACGGGTAGCCGCGAGCCGGGCAATCGCGGTATTACGAAGGCCGAACTGTCCGGCGGCACGATCTCGACCGATCGTTGCCTTGCATCCGGCTTTCAATTCGCGACGCATGACCGAGATCGGACGGCCCGTCCACGCCGCGCCGCTCGCGTGGCCCGATGCTTGCTTGTCATGACGGCAAAGAGTCCGGCAGATGACCGGAAGGATCCCCGGAGGAGACAATGCGCGATGACGTAGATCAGGCGGCCCGGACTCGGGCCGCGCATCCCGCCGGCTGGCCCGCGCCGTCGATCCAGAAAGCCCATGAGCGGTCCGAGACGTTCGGCCTGCAGGTATCGGCACGCCCCGACTACGACGTGCTGTCGAGCGCGGCGCTGGTGCTGAAGCGCGAGCAGAGCCGCGTGCTTTGCGTGCACGCGATGCCGGTGATGGAGACGCTGCACGAGCAGATCGTCAACACGCAGAGCATGATCGTGCTGACCGACGCGGAAGGGCTGATCCTGCATTCGATCGGCGACGACGATTTCCTGCAGCGCGCGGAGAAGGTCGCGCTGCGCCCGGGCGCGAACTGGGCGGAGAGCCGGCAGGGCACCAACGCGATCGGCACGGCGCTCGCCGAGCTGTGCCCGATGGTGGTCCACGGCGACCAGCACTTCCTGGCCGCGAACCGCTTCCTGACCTGTTCGAGCGTGCCGATCCTCGACCCGTACGGCGACGCGATCGGCGTGCTCGACGTGACGGGCGACCACCGCAGCTATCACCAGCACACGATGGCGCTCGCGAAGATGTCGGTGCAGATGATCGAGAATCACCTGTTTACGACGACCTTTCAGGAAACGCTGCAGGTGTCGTTCCATGGCCGTCCCGAGTTTCTCGGCACGCTGATGGAGGGGATCGTCGCGTTCACCGCCGACGGCCGCTTCCTGTCGGCCAATCGCAGCGCGCAGTTCCAGCTCGGCATGCCGCTCGCGGTGCTGCGCGCGCATACGCTGTCGTCGCTGTTCGACATCACGAGCGCGCAGCTGATCGACCGCATGCGCGCGAGCACCGACCGGCACCTGATGCTGAACCTCGGCACCGGCGCGGTGGTCTGCGCGCGCGTGCACTTCCGGCGTGCGACGCTCGCGGAAGGCAGCCGGCCGACGGACGTCCACGACGCGGGCGCGCCGGCCGTGCGCGCGAGCACGGTGCCGGCGCCGGCGGCGGGCACGTCGGCGGGCCTGTCGCGGCTCAACTATCTCGACACCGGCGATCCGCAGGTTGCGTGCGTGATCGCGAAGGTGCGCAAGGTGATCGGCAAGGACATTCCGATCCTGATCACCGGCGAGACCGGCACCGGCAAGGAACTGCTCGCGCAGGCGATCCACAACGACTCGCCGCGTCGCGACGCGCCGTTCGTCGCGGTCAACTGCGCATCGATTCCGGAGACGCTGATCGAATCCGAGCTGTTCGGCTATGAGGAGGGCGCATTCACCGGCGCGCGCCGCAAGGGGGCGATCGGCAAGCTGCTGCAGGCAAACGGCGGCACGCTTTTCCTCGACGAGATCGGCGACATGCCGTATCCGCTGCAGGTGCGGCTGCTGCGCGTGCTGCAGGAGCGCCTCGTCAACCCGCTCGGGTCGACGAAGACGATCGCCGTGGACATCTCGATCATCTGCGCGACGCACCGCGACCTGCGCGACATGATTGCGCAGAACCGCTTCCGCGAGGATCTCTACTACCGGCTGAACGGCCTCGTGGTGCGCCTGCCGCCGCTGCGCGACCGCACCGATCTCGCGGTCGTCGTGCAGAAGATGCTGCAACGCGAAGCATTCGCGGGCTCCGACCGCCCGCCGCTCTCCGTCGCGCCGGATGTGATGGCGCTGTTCGTGCGCTGCACGTGGCCCGGCAACTTCCGCCAGCTCGGCAACCTGCTGCGCACGGCGGCGGCGATGGTCGACGACGATGGCGAAATCCGGCGCGAGCACCTGCCGGACGATTTCTTCGACGACCTGCGCCGCGGCGATGCGCCGGCCGAGCCGGCCGCGCAGCACGATCCGGCCGCCGCACCGTGTGCCGTGGAGGCGTTCCCGCCTGCCGACGCGCGCTTGCAGGACGTCGCCGCGTCCGCGATCGCCGCCGCGCTGGCCCGTCACGGCGGCAACGTGTCGGCCGCGGCGCGCGCGCTCGGCGTGTCGCGCAACACGATCTACCGGAAGATGCCGGCGGCCGACGCGGAGCGCCAACCGTCCGAGGAAAGCTGACGCGCGGGCCGCGCGATCGCGGTTGCGCGGCCCGCGATCCGCCACTGCCGGTGTGTCAAGTTGCAACACCCGTTGCAACACCGGTGTTCAACGATTCAACACCTGTCACCGCCCCCGCGCATCGTGCCGCCGGGGCGGCGAATCGCATCCGCGCGAATCGTGTCGGCTAATCGTAAGGATTTCGTCCCGATGCCTGCGCGACGGCCATGTGCCGCCGTCGCGCAGGCAAAGTGCGGCTTCGGCACGCTCCTTGCTGAAGAGGAACCGACCGCCAGATTGCCGCGGTTGTCGGACTCACCGACACGACTTACCAACCCAACCAGGAGACACATCATGCAGTGGACGACCCCGTCTTACACCGACCTGCGCTTCGGCTTCGAAATCACGATGTACATCGCCAACCGCTGATCGTCGCGATGCGCCGTCCGTGCCGCGATGCGCGGCGCGGACGGCCTCGGGAGCTGACGCCCATGAAGATCAAGATACTCGGCTCGGGAGCCGGCGGCGGCCTGCCGCAATGGAACTGCAATTGCGCGAACTGTCGCCGCGCGCGCAGCGGAAGCGGCCATGTGCTGCCGCGCACGCAGTCGTCGCTCGCGGTCAGCGCGGACGGTATCGACTGGATTCTCGTCAACGCGTCGCCCGACATTCTTTCCCAGTTGCGCGCGAATCCGGACCTGCAGCCGGCGCGCGCGATCCGCGACAGCGGCATCGCCGCCGTCGTGCTGTGCGACGCGCAGATCGATCACGTGACCGGCCTGCTGATGCTGCGCGAGCGTTCGACGCCGCTGCCGCTCTACGCGAGCGCGCCGGTGCTCGACGACCTGTCGACCGGGCTGCCGCTCGTGCCGCTGCTCGGCCACTACTGCGGCGTCGATGCGCACACGATCGCGCTCGGCGAGCCGTTCACGGTGCCGGCGGCGCGCGGCATCCGCTTCACCGCGATTCCCGTCGACAGCAAGGCGCCGCCGTATTCGCCGCGGCGCGCGTCGGCCGCGCCCGGCGACAACATCGCGCTGTCGATCGAAGACGTCGCGAGCGGCCGGCGCGCGTTTTATGCGCCGGGGCTCGCGGCCGTTTCCGACGACGTGCGCGCAGCGATGGACGGCGCCGACCTCGTGCTGGTGGACGGCACGTTCTGGACCGGCACCGAGATGATCGACCTCGGCCTGTCGAGCAAGCACGCGGCCGACATGGGGCATCTCGCGCAGTGCGCGGAACACGGGCAGCACGGCATGATCGACTGGCTCGACATGCTGCCCGCGCGCACGCGCAAGGTGCTCACGCACATCAACAACACGAACCCGATTCTCGACCCGCATTCCGTCGAGCACGCGCACCTGCGCGCGCATGGCATCGACGTCGCGCACGACGGCATGCAATTCCAGGTCTGACCATGAACGCACCGATCCCCGCTACGGCGTTGCACGCGACGCCCTGGACCGCGACCGAATTCGAGGCGCGCCTGCGCGCGCTCGAATCGCGCTATCACATCCATCACCCGTTCAACCGGCGGCTCAACAGTGGCGCGTGTTCGCCCGCGCAGATCCGCGGCTGGGTCGCGAACCGCTTCTACTACCAGATCAACATCCCGCTCAAGGATGCGGCGATCCTGTCGAACTGCCCCGATCGCGACACGCGGCGGCGGTGGATCCAGCGGCTGATCGATCACGACGGGCAGGGCGACAACGAAGGCGGCATCGAGGCGTGGGTTCGGCTGGGCGAGGCGTGCGGTCTCGATCGCGCCGAGCTGTGGTCGCTCGAACACGTGCTGCCCGGCGTGCGCTTCGCGGTCGACGCGTATGTGAATTTCGCGCGGCGCGCGCCGTGGCAGGAAGCCGTGTGCTCGTCGCTGACGGAGATGTTCGCGCCGCAGATCCATCTCGACCGGCTCGCGGGCTGGCCGTCGCACTACCCGTGGATCGAGCCGGACGGGCTGCATTACTTCCGCAGCCGCGTGCCGCTCGCGCAGCGCGACGTCGAGCACGGGCTTGCGGTCACGCTGCAGCATTTCACGACGCCGGATGCGCAGCAGCGCGCGCTCGGCATCCTGCAATTCAAGCTCGACATTCTGTGGTCGATGCTCGACGCCGTCGAAAAGGCCTACCCCGTATGAACGCGATCGATGCCGCCAGCGGCGTGCCGCTGCGCCCCTGCCTGAGGGGCATGTACCGCCTGCAGTGGGAGGTGGCCCAGGATGCCTACGTGCTTCTCTATCCGGAAGGAATGGTCAAGCTCAACCCGAGCGCGGCCGAGATACTCGTGCGCTGCGACGGCACGCGCGAGCTCGACGACATCATTGGCGAACTCGAGTGCCTGTTCAGCACGTCGGACCTTGCCTCCGACGTATACCGTTTCCTCGATCACGCGCGGCTGCGCGGCTGGCTCGACTGACATGGCGCCCGACACTTCCCGTCCGTCCGCGCCGCTGTGGCTGCTCGCGGAACTCACGTACCGCTGCCCGCTGCATTGCGCGTTCTGCTACAACCCCGTCGACTTCGCGACGCACGGCGCGGAACTCGACACCGATGCGTGGCGCGCGGTGATAAGCGATGCGCGCGCGCTCGGCGCCGCGCAGATCGGCTTCTCGGGCGGCGAGCCGCTGCAGCGCGGCGACCTCGAGGCGCTCGTCGCGCATGCGCGCGGGCTCGGCTTCTACACGAACCTGATCACGTCGGGCATCGGGCTGAACGTCGCGCGTATCGAGCGGCTCAAGGCAGCCGGGCTCGACCACATCCAGTTGTCGCTGCAGGATTCGACGCGCGAGCTGAACGATTTCCTGACCAGCACGCGCACGTTCGAGCTGAAGCGCGACGTCGCGCGGCTGATCAAGGCGCACGGCTACCCGATGGTGCTCAACTGCGTGCTGCATCGCTACAACCTGCCGCACGTGGGGCAGATCATCGAGATGGCGCTCGATCTCGGCGCCGATTACCTGGAGCTCGCGAACACGCAGTACTACGGCTGGGCGATGCTGAATCGCGACCAGCTCATGCCGACCGTCGAACAGGTGCGCGAAGCCGAGGACACGGTGAATCGCTATCGCAAGCTGGTCGGCGAGCGCTGCCGGATCCTGTTCGTCGTGCCCGACTATTTCGAGGCGCGCCCGAAAGCGTGCATGAACGGCTGGGGCTCGGTGTTTCTCGGCGTCGCGCCTGACGGCACCGCGCTGCCGTGCCATGCCGCGCGTTCGCTGCCGGGGCTCGCGCTGCCGAACGTGCGCGACCGGTCGCTGAAGGAAATCTGGTACGACAGCGACGCGTTCAACGCGTTTCGCGGCGATGACTGGATGCGCGAGCCGTGCCGCACGTGCGACGAGCGGCATACGGATCACGGCGGCTGCCGGTGCCAGGCGTACCTGCTGGCCGGCGACCCGAAGGAAGCCGATCCGGTGTGCGCGAAGTCAGCGCATCACGGCCAGGTCGAGCAGGCGGTGCAATTCGCGCGGCGACCGGCGCCGCGCGACGAGCAGCCGCTGGTGTTTCGCAGCAAGGAGAATTCGCTCGCGCAATGCGGGACGGCGTGCGACCGCTGACGAGATGCGGCGACGACGGCTTCGTCACCGACCCAGCGTCCGCGCGGCAACCGTCGCGCCAGTAGCGCAAGAAATGCCTTCCCGCAGCCAGCGAAACCCGAAACAGACGTGAACGGGCGCTGACGCCTGCCGCCGCGCGCTCGCCTATCCGCATCCGGATGCAACACCGGTGGCGACGAGATCGATCGTCGCCACCCGCGTGCTGTGGTGCCGGGTCAGCTTCGTTCCCGGCCGACTTCAAGCCGCCCGGCCGAGCGAACGAAAGCGAACGAAATCGAACCGCGACATCACCCGTCGTCGGCCTTCGCCTGCAGATCCTTCAACCCCTGAATCACGACCAGCAGCGCGCGCCCGTGCTCGTCGGAGCCGTCCCATGCGTCGACGATCGCGTCGCGCAGCAGGTCGTTATAGCGGCGGCGCGACGGCCCGGTATCGACACCATAGAAACTGCATAGCTTATTGAATGGCGCGCTGCGGCGCAGCCGATGCCCGTTCGACAGCCTCAGGCGCGACACGGTTGGCTGGCTGACCCCGGAAAGTCGCGCGATTTCGCTGGACGAGCGTGTATCTGCCATCAGGCGGCGCAACAGGTCTTGAACGGGAAAATCTTGGTCCGGGGCTTCCATGCGATGCATTATACCTATACAGTTACGGCTGTTGAATGGGCTTCCTGTCACCAGCGAGGCTGTATCCCGAGAAAGTTGATGACGCTGAAACACCTCCCACCCACGTTCTGCTGGACCAAGATCGGCACCGAGTCCGGCGAGGAACTGCCGACCGTCGTGCTCCGCAAGGAATGGGAGCGCCGGCTCGGGGGCGGGCGTTTTCTGTGGGGCATCAACCAGCCGCTCGGCAGCAGCGCGCAAGTCGCCGCGCATCGCACGGGTTCGCTGCTCGCGCTGTTTTCGCCGGTCGCATCGCGCCCGCGCGCGGGCGAGCGCAAGGACGCGCTGCTGTGGAATGCATGGGTCGACGCGAGCGGTCAGGTGCGGCCGCTTCCGCCGCACACGTTCATCGCGAGCCGCTCGACGCTGCCGTCGGGCCGTCGCCGCGAACAGCACTACGCGCTCGTGTGCGCGTCGTCCACCGCGCTGACGGTCGGCACGCAGTTGCGCGTGTTTCCCGATCACCTGCGCAGCGTGAGCACCGGCAGGCCGCTTGGCGCCGCACAGGGCGCGGCCGTGGTCGATTGCGTCGGGCGCGCGAAGGAGCAGACGGGCAAGAGCTATCCGCTCGCGCTGTCGGTCGAGCTCGAAGCGCCGTATTTCGTGCGGCTCGCGCAGCCGTGCGTGCTTAAGGCGCGCGATCTCGCGGAAGTGAACAAGGCGACGCGCGCAGGCGATTTCGATCGCTTCGTCGAGCTGGTTGCGCGCTTGCGCGGCCGTTCGCCGACGGATGCCGTGCGCGGCGTCACGCGCGACCTGTTCGACGTACCACCGATCGAAACCGCGGCCGCGTATGTCGCACCCGCGCATGCGGCGCGATTGCGCAGCCGGCCGGCGGTCGAGCATCCGCGCGATCTCACCGGCGATCTGTTCGACCTGTCGCCGGGCGAGGCTGCTGCGTTCGGTGGCCTCGCGCATCCGCGCATCGGGCGCGCGTGACGACGAGCGCGGAGAAGGTTGCGCAAGAATTTGTTGCAATCTCGCCGTAGCGGATCGGCGAGCGCAGGGGGACAATCGGCACGAAGCGCGCTGCGCGGCGGCCGATGCGTCGACGATCGATGGATCGTGGTTCACGCCGCCGACATGCGTGCCACGCACACTGAGCGTCGGCTTGCTTCACACTGCAATCCTGAGGGAGAAGTGTCGATGTCGACCCATATCTGTTCGCGGGAAGCCCGGGCCGCGCAACGCTTCGTCGAAGCGACGCGCAACGTCGATCAGGCCTTTCGAGCGGTACGCGGCGAAAGCGACGACGACGTCTCGTCGGCCGAATACGCACGCGCGATGTCGCGTCTCGATCGCGCGCTCGACGAGCTGGCGCGTGCGCAGGAAGTCTTCGATCGCGTGGTGAGTGCCGACGCGTCACACCAGGTCTGAACCAGGCGTTTCCGCTTTTGTCGCGTCGATCGGCGCGCTTCCTTTCCGTTGCCGGGCCGCTGTTCGGCCCGTCGGTCGTTTATCCCGTCCGCATCGAATCGATATCGCTGGATCGCGCGGCGACACTGCGCGCGTCAGCCCGCGCGCGTCATGCCCGGCGCAGGGTTCGCGGGATGGAACGCGTAGCCGCGATGCTGGAACGACGCCGCGAAGAACCGCATCTGGTAGCGGATCGCATTTGCCCAGTAATCCCAAGTATGGCCGCCGGGCCGCTCCGCGTAGTCGTGCGGCACGCCGAGCGCGACGAGCCGTTCGTGCAGCGTGCGGTTGGAACCGACGAGCGCGTCGTCGCGGCCGCAATCGATCGTCACGTCGAGATGAGCACGCACGAACGCGCGCGCGCTTTCGACGATCGCATTGCGGTTCCAGAACGACGGATGGCGGCCGGGATCGCCGAATACGTGGTCGATGCCCGGCTCGTCCTCGCAGCAGCGCGGATCGACCGCGCCGCTGATGCTGCCGACCGCGCCGAACGTGTCGGGCCGGTCGAGCGCGATGCGCAGCGCGCCGAAGCCGCCCATGCTGAGCCCGGTGATCGCGCGGGCGCGCTGCGTCGCGATCGTGCGGAAGTGCGAATCGACGTAGGACACGACTTCGTCGCCGACGAAGGTTTCGTAGCGGCTGCCCGAATCGAACGGGCTGTCGATGTACCAGCTTTCGTGTCCGCCGTCAGGCATCACGAGGATCACGCGGTAATGGTCGGCCAGCGCGGCGATATGCGTGTTCGACGTCCAGTCGGTATGGTCGCCGCCCGAGCCGTGCAGCAGATAGACGACCGGATAGCGTTCGCCGTTGCGGTTGGCGCGTGCGTAGTCGTCGGGCAGCACGACGGTCGCCCTGAGCGTCTCGCTCATCGCGGCGCTCGGGATCGCGACGACCCGCGCATGAAATGCGAACGCAGGGCTCGTGACGGCGAGCAGCAGAAGCAGCCAGAAGGCGCGTGCCAGGTGCATCGATCCTTGCATGTGTCGACCCTGTCCGGCGCCGGGGCACCGGGAAAACCCTGTTCGGACGACTCTAGCAACCGCACCTTTCAACCATATTTCGACGAATCCTACGGGTTTGTCAGGCGGGCGGCGCGTCGGTGATGCGCTCGACTGCCTCGCGAAACGCGTCGGGCCGCTCGGCCGGCATCAGGTGCCCGCAGCGTTCGATCGTGTCGAAGCCGGCGCAGCGCGCGAGCGCCCAGTCCGGCACATGCCAGCCCGCGCGCGAACGTTCGCCCGCGACGAGCCAGACCGGATGACGCTCGAACACCTGAGCGAGCGCTTGCAGGTAGCCCGGAACGCCCGTCGTCGCGACCACCGAGCGGCCCATCGCGCGCAGCGTCGACGCCGGCTGATGCGCGAGCCAGCGGTGTGCGTCGTCGAGCATGCGCGGCGACGGATCGTCAATCGCGCCACGCAGCCAGTCGAGCGGATCGGCGCGCAGGCGGTCGAGCATCGCGTCGGCTTCGCCGGGCGTCATGCGGCCGACCGACGCCGACCAGAACGCATCGTCGAGCGTGAAATTGCCTTCGACGTTGACGATGCGCCGCACGCGCTCGGGGTGCGCATGCGCGAACAGCATCGCGATCGCGCCGCCGACCGAGTGGCCGACGACATCGACCGGCTGCGGGCCGAAATGCGCGTCGATGGTTTGCCGGACATGCTCGACCTGCGCGGCGAGCGTGATCGCGTCGAACGGCGTCGCGCGATGCGCGCCGTAGCCGAGCAGGTCGGGAACCAGGTGCGGGCCGTTCCATCCGTGCACGTCGAACGTGCCGATGAAACCGTGAATGAAGACGACGGGGGCAGGCAGGGTCATTGCGCGGGCGCGAAAGAAAGGGGCGGCAACTCGAGTTCGGCGAGCAGTTCGTCGAGTTCGAGCACGTGCGTGCGGTCGTGGTCGAGCAGTTCGCGCACGAGCTCGTCGAGCGACATGCGGCGGATGCCGTCGCGCAGCCCGCAGCGCGCGAGCTGAGCGGGTTCCAGCGCGGCGGCCGTTGCGCACAGCGCGGCGCGGCCGGTGCGGAATGCCGCGACGGCACGGTCGAGCGGCTGCGCGAGATAGTCGCGCTGCGCGGCGAGCGCGGTGCCGTCGACCGACGCGATCACCGGCAGTTCGACCGTGCGCACCGCGTCGATGCGTTCCGCGAACACCGCATCGAGGTCGCGCAAGTGGCACGCATGCTCGACCAGCGAAAAGCCGGTGCCGGCCGGGCGGCGCGCCCACAGCGCGGCCGGCACGTGCGCGGCATACGCGGCGAGCCGGTCGGGCATGCGGGCCAGCGCAACAACGACGTCGGCGAACGGCAGCGTTTGCGGATACGCGCTGAACACCGCGCCATAGCTGAACAGCGAGCCGCCGAGCCGCCCGCGCGCCTGCACGACGTCGTGGCCGTGGCGGCGCATGACTTCCGCGACCATCGCGCCGCAGAACTGGCGGGCTGTCGTGTCGGCTTCGATTTCGGGGAAATTGCGCGCGATCTCGTGCTGGATCGCGCCGATCGCGGCGACGCCGACGCGCGACAGCGCCGCGAATTCCGGATAGCGCTCGGGCTGTGCGATCAGTGCTTCGAGCTGGGTGCCGAGTGCGGTGGTGCGGAAACGGTCGAAACGGGAATGCATGACGAACAGACCCTGCCTGGTAACGTATCAAAACGATACGTTACCAGGCAGGGTTACGTCAACCGGGCGGCGCGACCCACCCGGTGCGGCGCTAGCCGGCGAGCACCGCGAGCAACGGGGTCCGCATGATTGCGGTCGCCGGCGGCCGATGGCCGAATTCATGCCGCCCGATGCGACGCCGCCACGTCGCGCCGGGAATCGACTTCACGAACGGCAGCGGATCGTCGCTCCATGCCCGGGCGGCGCACCGGCTCCGCTCCCGCCCGCCGCTCAGGACTTCTGCCGGGCGTCGATTTCCGCACGTATCCGCGCTTCCTGCTCCTGCAGCTCGGGCGTGAATTCCGCGCCGAAATCCTCGGGCGAAAACACCTGGCGGATCTCGATATCCGATTCGCCCGGCATCGGGTTCGGGCAGCGCTTGACCCATTCGACGGCTTCTTCCATCGAGTTCACCTGCCACAGCCAGAACCCGGCGATGAGTTCCTTGGTTTCGGCGAACGGGCCGTCGGTCACCGTCCGGTCCTTGCCGGCGAAGTGCACGCGTTTGCCGCGTGAACTCGGGTGCAGCCCTTCGCCGGCGAGCATCACGCCGGCCTTCACGAGTTCCTCGTTGTACTGGCCCATCGCGGCCAGCAGTTCGGTGTCGGGCATCTTGCCGGCTTCGGAATCGGCGGTTGCCTTGACGATTACCATGACGCGCATTGTCGTATCTCCTTGAACGGGAATCGGGGGTTGCCGCTGGTCGTGCCGACGGCAAAACGATCGGTTACGACAATACGACGCGCGAGAATGGCGCGAATCGACATCGTGCACGAAGAATTTTCGATGACGGGCGAACCGGCGGGCGCTGCCGCGGAGCGCCCCGCCAAAACTGGTATGCTGAACCTCACCACGTTTACGCGGAGGGTGCCATGGCTGCTAAAGAAGTCTCGAAGAAGAAATACCTGAAGATCCTGAACAAACGCTTGCGCGCCGAGCCGTCCGCCCCGGACGGCGCGTCGTTCGTGTTTTTCCCGCTGGGCGCGAAGGCGAAGCACGCGACGGGCGTCGTGTCCTCCGACACGCGCAGCAAGCGCGAGCTGGCGGTGATGGCCGCGGTCCAGCGCAAGGCGGCCGAAGAGTTCGTCGTCACCGGCGCCTGACCGGCATTCGTCATACCACCTCTTGCGTCTCCGCCCGCGTGCGTTACGCGGCGGCCTCGCAATGCGCGATTGCACCGGCCAGCATGCGCGGGATGTCGTGCGTGATGGCCGGCCCGTGCATCGGCAGGATGATGTCGAGATCGAGCGACTGGATGCGGCGCAGCGCGCTTGGCAGGTGCGCGAGCGACGGCAGGTAGTCCGAGCGCGCGATCGCCGCGACGTACCAGGAGCTGCACGAACCGGTGCCTCGATGCAGTCTGGCAGCGTCGATCCGGACGCGAAGCCCGTCGATTCACGCAGCGACCGGGAACGGCGCCGAACGCCTTCCCGGCCTGAAGGAAAACCGCGATCCGATTCGCGGATCAGGACACCTCGTCCGCCGCCGCCGGATACCGGCCGCCGCCACCGGCTTCGTCGCCCGCCGCCAACTGCTCCAGCGCGAGCCCCTTCGTCTCGATCCCGAGCGTCCACACGGCAACTGCGGCCGCGATGAACGACAGCGCGCCGAGCGTGAACACGCCGCCCTGGCCGAACACGGGCAGCACGACACCCACCACGTAAGGCCCGATCAGCGAGCCGATGCGCCCGATCGCCGACGCGAAGCCCGAGCCGGTCGCGCGCGCGCCGGTGCCGTACAGCTCGGGCGTGTACGTGTACAGCGCGGCCCACATCCCGAACAGGAAGAACTGCATCGCGAGGCCCGTACCGATCAGCAGCGCCATGCTGCCGCCGTACAGCGCGCTCTGGCCGTATGCATACGCCATCGCGCCACCGCCGATCAGCGACGCGATGCAGGTCGGCTTGCGCCCCCACCGTTCGACGAGCCACGCGGCGCACAGAAAGCCCGGCACGCCGCCGAGCGAGATCAGCACCGTATAGAACACCGATTTCGTGACCTCGAAGCCGGCCTGCTGCAGCAGCGCGCCGAGCCACGACGTGAGGCCGTAGAAGCCGAGCAGCGCGAAGAACCACAGCAGCCACACCATCACCGTGCGGCGGCGATACACGCCGCTCCAGATCTCGCGCAGCGCGCCGCGGCCGCGTGCGGCCACCGGTTCGGCGAGCCGCAACGGCGGCGGCAGCGTCGCGACGCCGGCCGAGCGCATCACCTTCGCTTCGATCGTGTTCATCACCGTGTCGGCTTCCGCGTGCCGGCCCGCATGTTCGAGCCAGCGCGGCGATTCGGGCACGATGCGGCGCACGACGAGCACGAACACCGCGGGAATCGCGAGCAGCGCGAACACCGTGCGCCAGCCGAACTGCGGCAGCACGAAGTACGCGACGACGCCGGCCGTGATGAAGCCGAGCGGCCAGAAGCCGTCCATCAGCGCGATCAGGCGGCCGCGCTTCTCGGTCGGCACGAATTCGGACAGCAGCGTCTGCGCGACCGGGAATTCCATCCCCATCCCGATCCCGAGCAGCACGCGGTAGACGATCAGCGCGTCGACGCTCTGCGCGGTCGAGCACAGGTACGACGCGGCGCCCCACAGCACCATGCTCCACTGGAACACCGGCCGGCGGCCGAAGCGGTCGGCGAGCAGGCCGGCGACGGCCGCGCCGAGCACCATCCCGAAGAAGCTTGCGCTCGCAACGAGGCCGGCGGCCGCGGTCGACAAACCGAACTCCTTGCGGATCGAGCCGAGCACGAACGTCATCGTGCCGAGGTCGACCGAGTCGAAGAAGAACGCGATCGCGATGATGAAGAAGATCCGCTTGTGATAACCGGAGAACGGCAGGCGTTCGAGCCGGGCGGCGGCGGAGGCGGGAGCGGTGGCGGCGGGCATTGGCGTCCTCTGAAATGAAAAGGGGCCTCGCAGCGCATGCTCCAAGGCCCCGATGCTTCGGTATTCAGTAGACGCGACCACAAAGTGCCGCATCAGAGGAAAAGCGCCGCCTGCTTGCCCAAATGCGTCATCGGCGGGCGGCGCCGGGTGCGTCGGTTTGCGTCAGTTTTTCAGCTTGTATCCGGTGCGGAACATCCACGCGACGATCGCGAGCAGGATCACGAGGAACAGCCCGGTCGCGGCGAGGCTGATCCACACATGCACGTCGGCGAGCCCGTAGAACGACCAGCGGAAGCCGCTGACCAGATACACGATCGGGTTGAACAGCGTGATGACGCGCCATGCGGGCGGCAGCATGTCGACCGAATAGAAGCTGCCGCCGAGGAACGTGAGCGGCGTGATGATCAGGAGCGGCACGAGCTGCAGCTTTTCGAAGCTGTCGGCCCAGATGCCGATCACGAAGCCGAACAGGCTGAACGTGACCGCCGTCAGCACGAGGAACAGCACCATCCAGAACGGATGCAGGATGTGCAGCGGCACGAACAGGCCGGCCGTCGCGAGGATGATGACGCCGAGCAGTATCGACTTCGACGCGGCCGCGCCCACGTAGGCGATCACGATCTCCCAGTACGACACGGGCGCGGACAGGATCTCGTAGATCGTGCCCGTGAAGCGCGGGAAGTAGATGCCGAACGACGCGTTCGAGATGCTTTGCGACAGCAGCGACAGCATCACGAGGCCCGGCACGATGAACGACCCGTAGCCGATGCCGTTCACGTCGCTGATGCGCGAGCCGATCGCGGAGCCGAACACGACGAAATACAGCGACGTCGAGATCACCGGCGCGATGATGCTCTGCATCAGCGTGCGGCGCGTGCGGGCCATTTCTGCGCGGTAGATCGCGCGGATTCCATGAAGATTCATGCGCGTCAGGCTCCTTGTGCGCCGTTGCGGCGGTTGTCGATCAGGCTGACGAAAATATCCTCGAGCGAGCTCTGCGTCGTATGCAGGTCGCGAAAGCCGATCCCGGCCGAGCCGAGCGCGCTGATCAGCGTCGCGATGCTCGCGTCGTCGCGCTGCGAGTCGTACGTGTAGACGAGCGCGGCGCCGTCGTCCGCGCGTTCGAGCCCGAACGGCGCGAGCGCGGGCGGCACGTCCGCGAGCGGCTGCTCGAGCTGCACGGTCAGCTGCTTCTTGCCGAGCTTGCGCATCAGCTCGTGCTTTTCCTCGACGAGCACGAGCTCGCCGCCGAGGATGATGCCGATCCGGTCGGCCATTTCCTCGGCTTCCTCGATGTAGTGCGTGGTCAGCAGGATCGTCACGCCGCTTTCGCGCAGCGAATCGACGAGCTTCCACATGTCGCGGCGCAGCTCGACGTCGACGCCGGCCGTCGGCTCGTCGAGGAACAGGATGCGCGGCTCGTGCGACAGCGCTTTCGCGATCATCACGCGGCGCTTCATCCCGCCCGACAGCGTCATCAGCTTGCTGTCGCGCTTGTCCCACAGCGACAGCGCCTTCAGCGTCTTCTCGATATGCGCGGGATCGGGCGCCTTGCCGAACAGGCCGCGGCTGAACGACACGGTCGCCCACACGGTTTCGAACGCGTCGGTGGTCAGTTCCTGCGGTACGAGGCCGATCATTTCGCGGGCCGCGCGGTATTGATCGCGGATGTCGTGGCCGCCGACCGTCACGCGGCCTTCGGTCGGCGTGACGATGCCGCAGATCGAGCCGATCAGCGTCGTCTTGCCGGCGCCGTTCGGCCCGAGCAGCGCGAAGATCTCGCCGGGGCGGATGTCGAGGGTCACGTGCTTCAGCGCCTGGAAGCCGGACGCGTAAGTCTTGGAGAGGTCGGAGACGGAAAGGATCGGTTGCATGCTCACGGATGGCACGGCCGGCCGGCGCGACGGTGTGTGCCGCGCGTGCCCGGTATCGCCGCCGCTGCGAAGCGGCCGGGATCGGGGACGGCATGGCGAACGGGCGTCATGTCGAACGGCGTTGTGGTGCGGGATCGCGGGACCGCCATATTAGCAATCGGTAGATGGAAATGCATTTCGGTGGAAAGGCCGGGCGTTGTTGGTGTCGGATTTGCTCGAAATGCTTGAGTGTCGCTCAATAAAGCTGTGCTTTGTTTGAGTTGTTCGAACAATTTTGGATATTTTCGGCGAGCCGGACGGCGATCGCGTTTTCTCGCCACCGCGCGGAGGCCGGCCCGCCGACTGTGCCGCCCGAACGCCTCTGCGCCGTACCGGGACGGCATGCCTGGCGCTCGCGATAATGCGTTCCTTTCACGGTTCACGGAGCGGGGCGAATGTCTTTGATCGATTTCAAATCCGTTGCGGCCGCGCAGGCCGCCGCATGGAAATCCACGATCGTCGGCGAGGTCGGGCCGGCCAGGATCAAGGTGTTGCGCATGGATGCGCAGCCGTACGAAGCGGAAGTGCACGACTACAACGAAGGGCTGCTGGTGCTCGACGGCCGGCTGATGCTCGAAGTTGGCGCGGAAACGGTCGTGGTCGAGGCCGGGCAGATGTATCTCGCGCTCGCCGGCACGCGCCACGCGGTGCTGCCCGGCAGCCACGGTACGCTCGCGATCATCGACGTGTAAAAGGTTGCGCGCCGCATTCACGAGGCCGCCTGCGAGCCGGCTCGCCCGCCCGGCGCGGAAAGCGGCCTGCCGCGCAAGCCCGTCGCGCGGCCCATCTATTTGTCTGAGCAAATAAAATGAAGGTCGTTTGAAAAATTGTCAAACTCCGTGAAAACACTAGGATCGCGCGGTTCCGTTCGTTTGGAACTCTGCATCCATTTACTTGTTTGAATGGTCCGATCATAGTCTCGTCAAACGACGCATCACGATAACGAATCAAGCGTACGTACGGAGACCAATTCAATGCGACGCGTATCCGCGGGGCCAACCGGACTGCCGTTTCCCAGTTTTTCGCTGAATGCAGGCGCGACATACGTCGTCAGCCTGCGTTGCCGCATCGCCGTGTAGCGGCGCACCACTTTCCGTTTCGATCGTTCCGACGGCGCCGTGCCGCATGACGGCGCCGCGGGAGCGCGCTTGTCTGCCGCCGCGGCTTTCGTCGTATTTGCATGAGCTGAAGGGCGGTCGCATTGCGAACACCATCATGCGCCGCGCGCTCGTGCGGCGGCGCGATACCAACCGGCGAGCCATGCAGCCCGTCCGGACGAGACTCGTCGTACCTGTAAAGGAGGGGTTGATGATTTGCATTCCTGAATGGCGGAAGGTGATCCTGTCGTGCGCGGTGTTGGCGCTGCCGTTCGTCGCCGGTTGCGGCGGCGGCGACGATCCGGGGCCGATCAACGTGCCGCAGTGCTCGGGCAGTGCATGCGGGCCGAGCGGCGCGATCACGCAACCGCCCGTCGTGACGAAGCTGTGTCCCGATTCGCTCGATTACACGACGACCTACACGGGTGGCGCCGGCAGCGGCGAATACGTGAAGGTGAAGTTCGACACGACGAAGCTCACGTATCAGATGCAGTTCATCGAATCGTCGGTACCGACGTCGGCGGGGCAGGTCAACGACACGCGCGCGGGCCTGACGATCAGCGGCGCATTCCATCATCCGACCAACCTTCCGACCGCCGAGCAGAACCGCTGCGCGTTCGTGCTCGACAGCGGCGCGACGAGCGACGGCGCGTATTCGGTGACGATCAAGCGTACCGATCCGCCGATGCTGTTCGTCGGCAATGGCGTGGTTGGCGGCGGAATTCCGGGGGCGACGATCGCGTTCCAGGGCATTGAGCCGATTCCGGGTTTTGTCCTTGGCGTGGTGCCGTCGCGCACATTCGATTTCTATCCGTTCATCGGCTTTGTCGAAACGGAAACCGACTTCACGAAGGTCGCTGGCAACTACAACGAAGTCGGTATCCATTTGTCGCCGGTCGGCGGTACCGCCCAGAATGCGAACGGGGCTGTCGGCTGGGAGCCGGACGTCGTCAACTGGAACCAGACGTTCAATGCGGACGGTTCGTGCACGATCACGCAGGGCAGCGACTACTCATGCCAGACGACCGGGTCGCCGTGGACGCTGCGCAAGAACGCGGACGGGTCGGCGGACAACGTGTTCGTGAGCAATGCGGTGGCGAACCCGTTCGGTACGGTTGCGTATCCGGTCGCCGGGCAGGCGCCAGGCCTCGTGATCGTGACGCCGAGTCAGGCGAAGGGCATCATGATCGTCGGCAAGCTGAACGGCGTACGGGTGCCGATCGTGATTCGCGTCGGCTATACCCATGTGGATGCGAGCAATCCGCTCGCGTCGGTCGCCGATGCCGAAGTCGGGATCTCGATGCTCTCGTCGTCCACGGCGATTGCCGCGAACTCGCTGAAGGGCGGTTACATCGGCGCGACGAGCGCATCCGCATGCGGTGTCGTGACATCTACCGGTGTGGGGAACACCATCGCGCAGTCCGGCCCGAGCTTCGATAACCAGGTGCCGCACCCGGATCTGCCGGGCACCTTTGCCAACGGCTTCTTCATGGCGGAAGCGGGTAGCTGCAACGACGGCACTGCCGTGTCGACGATCTCCGCGAACTACACGTCGACGTTGTTCCAGGGCGGCACCGCGGCATTCATCGATCCGCAGACGTCTTCGGTAACGTCGCAGTTCGTGCTCGACTACACGCAGGCAACGCCCGGCAAGGTCAAGGTCACGGCCAACAGCGATTTCAACGCGAAGGGCGCAAGCGGCAATGTCGCGATCTTCAAGAAGGGCGACACGGGCTGGATCGTGACGGCCGGCAACGTCTACGCAATGGTCGTCAACAACAGCCAGGTCAACCCGTTCTTCACGGTCGGCGCGTTCGTCCAGTAACCGCGTACCGAACAAGTCACACCGGCGGCGCATGCGTCGCCGCCGGCGAATCTAATTTCAAGAGGATTCCTATGAATGTGAAGCATTGGATGGCCGTGGCGTCGCTCGCGCCCGTGCTGGCTGCGTGCGGCGGCGACGGCGACCCGCCGCCCGCGCCGGTGGTCCGGCTGTGCCCGCAGGCGATCGACTACAACACGGTGTTCATCGGCGGCTCCGGGTCGGGCGAGCTCGTGAAAGTGCAGCTCGACACCACGAAGATGACGTTCCGGATGACCTACCTCGCATCGCCGGTGCCGACTGCCGCGGGCACCGTGCAGCCGACGCGCGACACGGCGCCGGCCAACGTCGTCGACGGCACGCTGGCCGACGAAACGGGCTTGCCGACGGTGAAGCTGAACCAGTGCACGTTCCGGATGCAGAACGCGAGCCTCGATCCCGGCCGGCCCGCGCGGCTGTTCCTCGGAGAAGGCGTGCTGGGCGGCGCGATTCCTGGTGCGACGATCCAGTTCGACGGCGTGATCGGCGTCGGCAAGATTCCGAAGACGACGTTCCCGTATTACCCGTTCATCAGCTTCTCGTCGCTGGAGACCGACCTGACGAAGATCGCCGGCACCTACAACCAGCTCGGTTATCACCAGGTTCCGTCGCAGAACTTCCAGCCGGTGGCGCTCGATCAGAAGGTGACGATCAACGCGGACGGCAGCTACGTCGAGACCGACAACTTCGGCAAGAAGAACGGCGGGCAGCCGCTTGCATCGAGCACGACCGTGAACCAGCCGTTCACGCTGCGTCCGGATGCGCCGGCGTTCCAGTCGCTCAACTACCAGCCGCAGATTCCACCGACGCTCGCCGCGCTCGATCCGGCGAAGGCCGGCAAGGGGATCCTGATCGTCGGCAAGCTGCGCAACCAGCTCGTGCCGATCTTCATCCGCACCGGCGCCGCGAACGCGGACCTCACGCAGGGCCCGCCGAGCGCGGACGACGAATCGGGCATCTCGTTCCTGAGCCCGCAGACGGCGATTGCGCCCGGCTCGCAGAACGGCGAGTACACGGGTGTCGACAGCGCGTTCAACTATCGCGCGACCGCGCTCGTCGGCGCGCAGGCCACGCTGCTCGATCCGTTCAACGCGTCGCAGGCCGCGCTCACGCGCGCACTGAACCTCGACTTCACGCAGAAGGTGCCGGGTGTCGTGACGACCGTGCATGCGGATGCTGCGTCGGGGCCGGCGACCGGAAAGTTCGTGTTCACCGGCGGCGTATTCGGGTTCCTCGACATGGCCGATACGAGCAATCCGTACTTCACGGTCGGCGCGTTCGTGCAGTGACCACACCCGGACGGAGACACGGCGGCGTCGCGCGCGGATGCGCGGCGCCCGGACAGAATGAGAGGGGAGACTTCATGAAGAAGCTGATTGTCGCGGGTGTCGTCGCAGGCGTGTCGACACTCGCATCGGCCCAGCAGGCGGGCGACAACGTCGCGACGCTGGGCTGGCTGCACATCATGCCGCAGGATTCGACCAATGGCCTGACGACGAATCTCGCGAACATGCCGATCAACGGGCCGCTGCGGCTGCCCGGGTCGTTCACGTCGCCGGGCACGAGCCTGACGGTCAACAACGCCGATACGGTCGGCCTCACGCTCACGCACTTCTTCACCGACCATATCGCGGTGACGTCGGTGCTCGGCGTGCCGCCCGAGTTCACGCTGACCGGGCACGGCGTGATCCGGCCGCCGGGCCCGGCCGGCTCGCTCGGTTCGGTCGACATGGACAAGACGTCGAACCAGCCGGCCGTGAAGAACGCGCGGCAGTGGAGCCCCACGATCATTCTGCAGTACTACTTCAATGCGCCGACGGCGAAGTTCCGCCCGTTCGTCGGGATCGGCGTGGCCTACAGCTGGTTCAGCAACATCGAGCTGAACGGCAACTTCGCGAAGGACATCAACGAGAACCTCGGCAGCGTACTCGCGGCCGGCGCCGGCAAGCCGGGGGCGACGTCGGTGGAGGGCAAGGCGTCGTCGTCGTTCACGCCGGTCTACAACGTCGGCGCGAGCTATGCGATCGACAAGCACTGGGGGCTCACCGCGACGCTGACCTACATGCCGCTGAAGACGTACTCGTCGCTCGTGATCAAGGCGGCCGACGGTTCGACGCTCGCGACCACGCGCACGCGGCTGAAGGCCGATCCGCTGATCACGTTCGTCGGGATTTCCTACAAGTTCTGAGCCGACCGGCGCGCATGACGCGTGCCGGCGGCTTCCTGCGACCGGCTGGCCGGGCTCTTTCGGCCGGACGGTTGCGTTCCTGGCGGCGTGCCGCCATTTGTGAAGAGAGGGGGCAGTTCAAATGAGCATTCGCAAAATCGTATCGCTTGTTGCTGCAGTGGCATTCACCGCGGTTTCGGCCGCGCCTGCTTTCGCGGTCACCGTTTCGCGCGCTGACGGGCAGCCGATGAACCCGAACGGCGAGCCGTTCTCCGTATCGGGGCTCACGACGCTCAGCAAGGGATCGATCAGCGCAAACTGTACCGCGACGTTCAACGGGACGATCACGTCGACCGGCATCGTCCACATCACGTCGACGCAGTTCGCCGGAGGCGCCACGTGCGGACTGATCAGCGGCAGCGCGAGCAGCACGTCGCCGTGGACGGGCCAGGCCGACAGCACGACGCAGTTGTCGATCAACAACGTGCAGGTGAACGTCGCGCTGCTCGGCGCGTGCGGCCCGAGCAAGGTGGTAACGGCTTGGAACGACCCGAACTCGTCGCTGACGTTCAATAACGCTGCATTGACGCCGAATTGCACGGTGTCCGGCACGGTCACGACGTCGCCGAAGTTCCACGTGCAGTAAGCGTCGCGGATCGAAGCGGGGCGTCCGCCGTGCGCGAGGGCCGCGCGGCATGCGCGGCGGGTGTCCGCAGCTTCGATGCATTCGTGCCGTCGCGCGTATCGGCGCGACGGCCGATGGGCCGCCCGTGTCGCGATCCGATGCGGGCGGACCTGCAAGGTCGGCACGGTGTACCGCGCGGACCGAAACAACATTATTCCAATTGGCCAGAACACTCCCGGACGACCCATGCTCACCGACCCAGCGAAGTATGGTGATGCCCGCGGCGCGACGCCTGACCGGCTGCGCACGGCCGCGTGGCTGCAGTACCTGATCGAACATCTCGACGCCGCCGCTTGCGCGCCGGCGGCGGGCGACGCCGGCGACACGACCGTCGTCGCGTCATACGCGATACGCATGCGGGTGGGCGCGAGCCTGTCTCGTGACGCAGCGGCCGTTCTTCACGGGCTTGCGCCGTGGATCGCAACGGATGGCGGCGGCTGCGCTTGCGACCCGACCGACCCGCTCGGCGCATGCTCGCATGTGCCGTCCGCGCAGCAGCTTGCCGAAGCCGAACGCCGTTGCCCCGGCTCGAGCGCAGTGTTCGACGCGGCGCACGGCGTGATCGACGCGTGCGCATTCGACGATCAAGATGTCGGCTGGGCCGCGCTCGCGCGGATTGCCGGCGGTGTCGAATGCAACGGCGCAGACGTTGGCGAACGTACCGCACATGAAAGAGAAGAGCAGGGTGAGACGCCGCCTGCGAAGAACCTGAGAGAAAAGCTGGCCGTCGTTGCGGCGACGACTGCGGAAACATCGGCCCGTCCCGGCGCCATCATCGACGCGATCGTGCTGCGCGTGTGGGGCCCGCGCGACGATGCATCACGCATCGACGAGATGGCCGCGCTCGCGATGTTCTCGGCCGCGCTCGCCGCCGGCAACGGGATTTCCGTTGCCGCGTACGGCGGTCAGCACAACCTCGTCGCGCGGGCGATCCGTGTGCATCGCGCCGATCTCGCGTCGGTGGACGGGTTGCTTGCCGCGCTGTCCGTGTGCCGGCTCGATCGACTCGTCGGCGCGGGCAGCTTCTGGGCGTACTACCTGCTGGCGGGCATCGTGATCGCCGCGCCGGACGCGGTGCGGGAAATCGGCGGTCGTTTTCATGGCGATACATGGCAGGCGTGGCTCGATCACGTGCTCGCGTGGCCGGCGGTCAGCCGCTTCGGGCCGAAGGAGGATGTCGCGTTCGATCACCTGCGCGACGCGATGAGCCTGACGTCGCGATGGAACCCGATCGTCCGCGCAAAGCGGATGCGGACGCGGGCCGTGGCGACGGCCCGGTTCGGCGAAGACGCAGAGAAGGCCCGCTGACACTCGGCTTTGCCGACATGAAACGACATGACCTGCGCGCGAGCACCCGCTCGCGCTGAAATACGGCACCCCATTCGCGCGCGCGAGTGGGGCATGAAGCAGCGGCGCCCCTCGTCGTCACGCACGGTCGGCGTCTCCCGCCGACCGCGCGCCATGCCACCCTGACTGACAGCGCGGCGGCAGCAGATCCGAGCCGCATCGACCGGACGCAGTATGATTCCGCAGGCAATGCCGGCGATCGATTCGGGGTACCCGACCGCCCGCACCGCCGAAGATCCGCCAAGCTTGTTGAAAGCCGGACGCGAGACGCAGTCGCGTGAGAGCGCCGCTGCCGAACCCGCGTCCGGATCACCTTCATCGAAACGGTCAGTCAGATGTCAAAGCACAACAAAAAAATTCTTCTCCTGAGCGTCAGCGCGGGCGCCGGGCATACCCGCGCGGCCGAAGCGATCCGCGCATTCGCCGGCAGCCATCCCGCCGGCATCGAAGCCACGCACCTGGACGTGATGGATTTCGTGTCCACCGGCTTTCGCAAGCTGTACACCGACCTCTACATCAAGCTCGTCAGCAGCCAGCCGGCGCTGTGGGGCTACCTGTACCAGAAGACCGACGAGGTCGATCCCGCCGCGCCGTCGCAGAAAATTCGGCGTGCGATCGAGCGGCTCAATTGCCGGCAGCTGCTCGCGGAAATCGGACGGCAGCGCCCGGACGCGATCATCTGCACGCACTTCCTGCCGGCCGAACTGCTGTCGCGCGAGATCCGCAAGGGGCGCGTCGACACGCCGGTGTGGGTGCAGGTCACCGATTTCGACCTGCACAGCATGTGGGTCGTGCCGAACATGCGCGGCTACTTCGCGGCCAACGACGAGATCGCGTGGCGCATGCACGCGCGCGGCATGGCGCCTGAAACGGTGCATGTCAGCGGCATCCCGATCATGCCGGCGTTCGGCCAGCCGCTTGACCGCGCGGCCTGCGCGGCCGAATTCGGCCTCGATCCCGCGCGACCGACGTTCCTGATGATGTCCGGTGGTGCGGGCCTCGGCGGACTCGACGTGCTGGCGACGCGGCTGCTGGAGATGGACGCCGATTTCCAGTTGATCGCGCTGGCCGGCAAGAACCAGGCGATGCTGGCGTCGCTGCAGGCGCTCGCTGCGCGGCATCCGGGCCGGCTCTTTCCGCAGGGCTTCACGCAGCAGGTCGAACGCCTGATGGCCTGTGCCGACCTCGTCATCACGAAGCCGGGCGGCCTGACGACGTCCGAATGTCTCGCGATGCAGCTGCCGATGATCGTCAACTCGCCGATTCCGGGCCAGGAAGAGCGCAATGCGGATTTCCTGCTCGAACAGGGCGTTGCGCTGAAGGCCATCGACGACGATGCGCTCGTCTACCGGATCCGCGCGCTGCTGCAGACGCCGGAGCGCCTGGCCGACATGCGCCGCCGCCTGGCCCCGCTCGGGCGGCCGCTGGCCGGACGCTTCGTGCTCGATCGCGTGCTTGGCCTGGAGCCTGCCGCATGAGCGTCGCGCGTTTTGTGCCGACGCGCCATACGTTGTTCGTCGTCGCGTGGGTCATGTTGCTCGCGTTCTTTTTCGCGAACGTCGAGATCCAGATCGAGGGCAGCGCGGGCTGGGCCGCCAACCTGCCGACCTGGCGCATCGACAAGCACTGGCTGCTCGATATCTTCTGGGGCGGGCGCCCGATGACCGGATACCACGCGTGGGTGTTCCCGTTCGTCGCGCTGTTCTTCCATCTGCCGCCCATCTTCAACGCGTGCTGGTCGTGGCGCATCGAAGCCCGCATCATCGCGTGCATCATGGTGTTCTGGCTGACCGAGGATTTTCTGTGGTTCGTGCTGAATCCGGCCTACGGCCTTGCCCGCTTCAACCCGGCGCACGTGCCTTGGCATGTCCACTGGCTGGGCGTGGCGCCTACCGACTACTGGACGATGAGCGCCGCCGCGATCGTCCTGTTCATCCTGTCGCGCGAGCGCAAGCGCGCATTCCACTGAACACCGAACCAACATGAAAATCGCCTTCATTGCCGCGATCGCCGTTACGCTTGCCGGGCTCGTGCAGCCGGCCCATGCGGACCCGGTGTCCGGCGTTTCCTCACGCCCGATCCAATGGGCGCAAAACATTGCCGATGCGCGCGTGAACAACCTGCATCGCATCACGCCGACGCTGTACCGCAGCGCGCAGCTTTCGCGGGAAGACGTGCCGGAATTGCAGAAGCTCGGCATCCGCAAGGTCATCAGCTTCCGCGCATTTCACGCGGACGACAGCATCCTGGCCGGCACGCAGATCACGATGCAGCGCATCCGGATCAATACGTGGTACATCCGCGACGAAGACATGGTCGCCGCGCTGAAGGCGCTGCGGACCGCCGACCAGGACGGTCCGGTGCTGATCCATTGCCAGCACGGCGCCGATCGCACCGGGCTCGTGTCGGCGCTGTACCGGATGGTGTACCAGGGCTGGACGCGCGAGCAGGCGCTCGACGAACTGCAGCACGGCGGCTACGGGTTCCATCCGATCTGGCAGAACATCACGAATTACCTGAAGCACGTCGACGTCGAGCATTTGCGGCAAGAGGTCAACAACGGTTGAGCCGGAAATGAAAAACGCCGCCGACGGTAATCGTCGGCGGCGTTTCTCGTGGGCGTTCGGGCAACGCGCCCGCAACCGTCAGACTGTCTCCGGCTGCCTTGCCGCCTTCGCGACGAAGTAACGCACGACGACGCACGCGAGCGGCTTCCTGCCGCGAATCTGAAGTGTGGTCATGATTGGCGCCTTGTGGCCCGACAGACTTCCTTTCATTCCAATCGCATTTCAGGACTCGTTCAATTTAATTCTTAAGGTATGCAGAACAAGATCGTCCCGGGTTGTTTCGCAAACGTTTGAGAGGGCGAGGATCCTTGGCCCCGAGCAGCGTTCTTGTCGTTCCATCCGCACGTGCGGGCGTCGACATCCACCAGTCCTGCAGTCTGGGCATGCCTTAGGCGAAGAGCGCCGCGCTCGCGGACATCTTTGCCTTCGAAGGTGCCAGCGGCATGAGCGAACCGACGAAGTACACGATCCGGTTCACCCATCCCGTGCACTCGTGCAACATGGGATCCGACCTCCGCACTGCCCCGGATAGTCCGCGCAGCCGGAGCGGTCTGATCGGCCGCTTCTTTGGCGTGGAGCTGCTTAACTCCATTATATTGTGGTTATTGTCGTAATTTTACCGATAAGGCGTGAAATTTAGGAATTACGCCTCTTGAGCCAAGGTGACGTTAATTCTATAATTTTGGGTGCTAACTGGCATAGAAGGGGGTAGATACACACTATGTTGGATTTAAGCTTTAGCAAACCGAGTGAGGTCGTCAAGCGCCTCTGCGATCGCTTGCGCACAGAGCGTTTGGCTCTGGGCATGACTCAGTCGGATCTGGCCGGGCGTGCCGGCATTGGGGCCAACACCGTGTCCAACCTGGAGGCCGGGCGCAATGTCGGCTTCGAGGCCGTGGTCCGGGTGGCGATGGCGCTCGGCCGAATCAAGGAGTTCGAAGGTCTGTTCCAGCCAAAGCTGGACAGCATCGAGGACATTCTGCGCTACGAGAAAACAGCCAAGCGCCTCCGTACAAGGAGGAAGTCCAGCAATGCCTGAGCAAGTGAATGTCTTCTACGAGGGCTGGGGGGAGCGATGGCATTGGGGCACGCTGGTCTCCACGACAGCCCTGACCGGTCGCCCACTGATCGTGTTCGAGTACAGCAACGAGGCCCGGCAAAGGGGCCTGGAGCTGTCTTCGTACACGCTGCCGCTGGAGGGCCCTCAGTTGCGGCGAGATTTCCCAGGCCATCAGTTGCAACTTCCGGGGCCTGTCTATGACGCCTTGCCAGACGGGTGGGGCATGCTGCTGATGGACCGTATGTTCAGGCGCCGTGGACTCAACACGGCCCGCATTGGCGCCCTGGAGCGGTTGGCCTATATCGGTAGCAACGCGATGGGGGCCATGACGTTTGAACCCGTCGCACCCGAAGGAGAGGCGCCGGACGTCCACATCCCGCTGGAACGGCTTGCTGCCGAAGTGCAGGAAGTGCTCCATGGTGAAGGTAGTGAGTTCCTGCAGACGTTGCTGCTGGTGGGCGGCTCGCCCCAAGGTGCAAGGCCCAAGGCCCTGGTCTATCGCGATCCGCAAACCGGTGGGCTTACCACGGCCGTCACGCCGGGCTTCGACGCCTGGCTGGTCAAGTTCCCGGGCGGAGAAGAGCATGCCGAGGTGTGCGCCATCGAGATGGTCTACGCCGAATGTCTGCGCAGATGTGGCATCGAGACCCCGGACACGCAGTACTTCGGTTTGCCCAATGGGCTGGCGGCGTTCGCCAGCAAGCGCTTTGATCGGCATGATGGATTGCGCGTCCCCATGCAGAGTCTCGCGGCGTTTACGGGGGCCGATTACCGGATTGCGGGGTCGTTGGACTACTTCAACTTCTTGCGGGCGACCCAGATCTGTACCAACGACGTGCGAGAGATGGGGAGGGCCTTCGAGCGCGCCGTCTTCAACGTCGCGTTCAACAACCGAGACGACCATCCCAAGAACTTCTCCTACGTCATGGCGCCAAATGGTCAGTGGAGACTGGCGCCGGCCTACGACGTGACCTTCTGCGAGGGACCCGGTGGATATCACCAAATGGACGTGATGGGTGAGGCACTGGAGATTTCCCGCGCGCACATGCTTCGGCTTGCCGAGGAAGCCGAAGTGCCCCAGGCCGTTGCCGGCAGAATGATTGACGGCATTTGCGAAGTGGCCAGCCAATTCTCGGACATGGCCGAGAACATGTACCCGCGGATTATTACTCGAGATACCTTGCGCACGATCCAAGGCCGCATCAACGAGAACGTTGCCCTGCTACGCCAGGGTCCCGCGGGCCGCGCTCACCGGTGAAGATGAACCGGCCGGCGAACGGTTCAGAAGTCCTCCAGCCGTTCAAAACGCGTGCGCCCGCGAACTCATCCGGCCGATGTGATCACATGGCTGCAAGTCGGGAACTCGCTTCCGCGCAAGTCACCGTAAAAGAAACGAAAACGCCGCCAACCATCACTGCCGGCGGCGTTTCGTCAGTATGCCGATGAGCGGGCAGCACGCCCGCCGTCGTCAAACCGTCTCCGGCTGCCTCACGGCCTTCGCGACATCGCGCGCGAGCGCGCCGTTCGCGACGAAGTAAGGCACGTCGACGCGCGCGAGCGGCTGCTTCCCACGAATCTTGTCGGCGATCTTTTCCGCGATCATGATCGTCGGCGCGTTCAGGTTGCCGGTCGTGATGATCGGCATGATCGATGCATCGACGACGCGCAGGCCTTCCAGCCCGTGCACGCGACCCTCTTCGTCGACCACCGCCATGTCGTCGTAACCCATCTTGCACGAGCACGACGGATGGAACGCGGTCTCCGCACGAGCACGCACGAACGTGTCGAGCTCCTTGTCGCTCTTGCAGTCGGCGCCCGGGTTCAGCTCGCGGCCGCGATAGCGGTCGAGCGCGGGCTGCCGCATGATCTCGCGCGTCGCGCGGATCGCATCGCGGAACTCGCGCCAGTCGAGCGCTTCGGCCATGTAGTTGAACAGGATGCTCGGATGCTGGTTCGGATCGCGCGAGCGCAGTTTCACGCGGCCGCGGCTCGGCGAGCGCATCGAGCCGACGTGCGCCTGGAAGCCGTGCATCTCGATCGCGTTCGAGCCGTTGTAGTTGATCGCCACCGGCAGGAAGTGATACTGGATGTTCGGCCAGGGATCGTCGTCGCGCGTGCGGATGAAGCCGCCCGCCTCGAAGTGGTTGCTCGCGCCGAGGCCGGTGCCGTTCAGCATCCATTCGAGGCCGATCTTCGGCTGGTTCCACCACTTGAGCGCCGGGTACAGCGACACGGGCTCCTTGCACTCGTACTGGATGTACATCTCCAGGTGGTCCTGCAGGTTCTGGCCGACACCGGGCAGGTCGAGCACGACGGGAATGTCGAGTTCCTTCAGCCACGCGCCGGGGCCGACGCCCGAGCGCTGCAGCAGTTGCGGCGATGCGATCGCGCCGCTGCACACGAGCACTTCGCGGCGCGCATGCGCGGTCGCGCGCTCGCTGCCGCGCAGGTACGTGACGCCCGATGCGCGCTTGCCGTCGAACAGGATGCGGTCGGCGAGCGCGTGCGTGACGATCTCGAGGTTCGGCCGCGCACGCGCCTGGTCGAGATAACCGCGCGCGGTGCTCGCACGGCGGCCGCGCGGCGTGACGGTGCGGTCCATCGGGCCGAAGCCTTCCTGCTGATAGCCGTTCAGGTCGTCGGTGCGCGGATAACCGGCCTGCACGCCCGCGTCGACCATCGCCTCGAACAGCGGGTTCACGCCCGGCTTGCTGGTGGTGACCGACACGGGGCCGCTGCCGCCGTGATAGTCGTTCGGGCCGACGTCGCGCGTCTCGGCTTTCTTGAAGTACGGCAGGCAGTCGAGATACGTCCAGTTCTCGAGGCCCTTGTGCGTCGACCAGTTGTCGTAGTCGAGCGCGTTGCCGCGGATGTAGCACATGCCGTTGATCAGCGACGAGCCGCCGAGCCCCTTGCCGCGGCCGCATTCCATCCGGCGGTTGTCCATGTGCGGCTCGGGGTCGGTCTCGTACGCCCAGTTGTAGCGGCGGCCCTGCAGCGGATAGGCGAGGGCGGCCGGCATCTGCGTGCGGAAGTCGAAGCGGTAGTCGGGGCCGCCCGCTTCGAGCAGCAGCACCGTGACGTCCGGATCTTCCGTCAGGCGCGTTGCGAGCACGTTGCCCGCGGAACCTGCGCCGCAGATGATGTAGTCGTATTCGCGTGTCGTCATGACGGTCAATCTCCTTAAAACACCGGGTTATAGCGGCCGAGCTCGACCTGCACCGACTTGATCCGAGTGTAGTGCTCGAGCGTCGTGATGCCGTTCTCGCGTCCGACACCGGATTGCTTGTATCCGCCAACCGGCATTTCGGCCGGCGATTCGCCCCATGTGTTGATCCAGCAGATGCCGGCTTCCAGGCGATGGATCGTGCGGTGCGCGCGCGACAGGTTCTCGGTCACGACGCCGGCCGCGAGGCCGTAGTGCGTGTCGTTCGCGCGAGCGATTACTTCGTCCTCCGATTCGAAATCGAGGATGCTCATCACCGGCCCGAAGATTTCCTCGCGAACGATCTTCATGTCGTCGCGGCAATCGCCGAACACCGTCGGCGCGACGTACTGGCCGCTGCCGAAGTGGCCGTCGGTCAGGCGCGTGCCGCCTGCCAGCAGCTTCGCGCCTTCGGTCTTGCCGCTTTCGATGAAGCCGAGCACCTTGTCGAGCTGCGCGGCCGACACGAGCGGGCCGAAGTTGGTATCGGCATCGGTCGGCTTGCCGACGCGGATGCGCTTCACGCGTTCGAGCACGCGCTGCGTAAACGCGTCCTTGATCGAGCGGTGCACGAACACGCGCGTGCCGTTCGTGCAGACCTGGCCCGAGCTGAAGAAGTTGGCGGTCACCGCGATGTCGGCCGCGCGGTCGAGGTCCGCATCGTCGAACACGATCAGCGGCGACTTGCCGCCGAGTTCCATCGTCACTTCCTTCAGCGACGATGCGCCGGCCAGCGACATCACCTTCTTGCCCGTCTCGACGCCGCCCGTGAACGACACCTTCGCGATGTCAGGGTGGCCCGTGAGCAGCGCGCCGACGGAACCGTCGCCCTGCACGACGTTGAACACGCCGGCCGGCACGCCGGCTTCCGTATAGATTTCCGCGAGCTTCAGCGCGGTCAGCGGCGTGACTTCGCTCGGCTTGAACACCATCGCGTTGCCGGCCGCGAGCGCGGGCGCCGTCTTCCAGCACGCGATCTGGATCGGGTAGTTCCATGCGCCGATGCCCGCGCACACGCCGAGCGGTTCACGGCGCGTGTAGACGAACGAATCGGCGCGTAGCGGCACCTGCAGCCCTTCGATCGCGGTCGCGAGGCCCGCGTAATACTCGATCACGTCCGCGCCGGTGACGATGTCGACCGCGAGCGTCTCGCCGATCGGCTTGCCGGTGTCGCGCGTTTCCAGCGCCGCGAGCTCGTCGTTGCGCTCGCGCAGCAGGTCGACCGCGCGGCGCAGGATGCGCGAGCGCTGCATCGCGGTCATCGCGGCCCATTCGCGCTGGCCTTCCTGCGCGGACGCAACCGCGCGGTCGACGTCGGCCGCGCTCGCCTGCTGCACCTGCGCGAGCAGTTCGCCGGTGGCGGGATCGAAGGTGTCGAAAGTCTTGCCGCTCGTGGCGTCGACGTAACCGCCGCCGATGTAGAGGCGCTGCAAACCGAATACGGACATGAGGATCTCCTTGAGGGCGACTGTGTGCGCGTCAGTCGGACGCGAGCAGCAGGTCGATGTAATCGTGGGCGAGCTTCAGCGTCGCCCGGGTGTCGATGGGGCCGCCGGCGAGCGCGCCGCGCAGCCACAGGCCGTCGATCAGCGCGGCGAGGCCGCTGGCGGCTTCGCGCGCCTTCGTGCGCGGCAACGCCTTCGCGAATTCCGCGCACAGGTTCGAATGGAGGCGCCGCGTATTGACGTGCTGCAGGCGCTTGAGCATCGGGTCGTGCATGCTCTGCGACCAGAACGCGAGCCACGTCTTCATCACGGGCGCGCTGACCTGCGTCTCGTCGAAGTTCGCGGCGACGACTGCACGCAGCCGCGAACGCGGATCCTTGCGCGCCGCCGCGCGGCGGCGCGTGGTGGCCGACCACAGGTCGCGCAGCACGTGCCGCATCGTCGCTTCGAGCAGGCCGTCCTTGTCGCCGAAGTAGTGGCTGACGATGCCCGTCGAGATCTTCGCGCGTTGTGCGACCGATGCGAGCGTCGTGCCGGGCAGGCCCGCTTCGTCGATCGAACGCAGCGTGGCGTCGATCAACTGTGCGCGGCGTATCTCCCGCATTCCGACTTTCGGCATCGCGACTCCCTTCGCCCGGACGGGCCATCCATGGAAGTCGAGAGCTTAGCGGTTTTTTATTGAACGATCAATCAACAAAAAATCGGGGTCTGACGATGGCAGGGTGTTCTGCAGGGGGACGGATCGATCGCTTGCCGCGATGTGCGAATGCGGAAAAACGAATTGAAAGAAGGTTAATTAAGCTGGAGTTTGTTTAAAACGGTTTGTGAAAAGATGGTGCAATGCACCGGAAAATTTCCAGTAGCGTTTCTATTACAAAACGAAAGAGTATGGATGCCTGTAATATTCTTCACGATGTGGAATGGCGGGTGCGGATGGTGAAGATAGGCAAATTCCGGAAATCCGTTTAAATCAGTCGATTTAAATGACGTATCGTATTGAATTTGAAGGAAAATATACGATTAATTTTCGCCGGAGAGGATGCCTCGCAAACGATTGCCAGTGCTTTTGTGGCGATCCCTCATACCATATAAATTGATAAAAAAATTTGAATCCGATGTATTCCCGGGGCGAATAGAGGGAATCGTTGGAGTGACTTGAGTCAGTAATATTGTCCGTATTAGTATGGCGCCGCACTACGAGGAATGAATGGGCGCCGCCGGTATTTGCCGCGGTGCGTCGGCAATGGGCGCGGCGACAGGTCGCGCCAGGGCCGGCACCCGCCATTGCGCACCTGCAGCATGCCGCGACGTCGAGACGCCGCATCCACCGGAGAACGACGATGCCGACCGAAAAACACGTGGTCCCGCTGCCGAATGGTCTGAAGGTCTACGTCGAACGGAACGTGTTCGACCCGGCGTTCGACACTGCGATGCTCGTCAACGGCGCGCTCGCGACGACCGCGTCGTTCGGGCAGACCGTCCAGTATCTGGGCGAGCGGATGAACACGATCTGCTTCGACCTGCCGTACGCGGGGCAGTCGCGCCAGCACAATCCGGGCTGCTTCATCCTGACCAAGGACGACGAAGCCGCGATCCTCCAGCATCTGGTCGAGCGCTTCGCGCCGGCATTCCTCGTGTCGGTGTCGTGGGGCGGCGTCGCATCGCTGTTCGCGCTCGCGCGCGGCTGCCCGAGCGTGCGGCGCGCGGCGATCTGCTCGTTCTCGCCGTTCCTGAACGACGCGATGGTCGACTACGTGACGCGCGCACGCGATCACATCGCGGCCGGCGAGAACCTGAAGGCCGCGCAGCTGCTGAACGACACCGTCGGCCGCTACCTGCCGCGCATCATGAAGCTGTACAACTACCGGTATCTCACGCGCCTGCCGCGCGACGAGCAGGACCAGGTCGCGTTCCACGTCGACCAGATCCTGTCGCTGCAGCCCGAGCGCTACTTCAGCGAATTCTCGAACATCGGCTGCGAGCTGCTGTTCCTGAACGGCGAGCGCGACGAATACACGACGCCGGCCGATGTTCGCCAGCTCGGTGCGCACGTGTCGCGCGCGCGGTTCGCGACGGTGCCGGACGCCGGCCATTTCCTCGACATCGAAGGCCGCGCGCAGCGCGAACACACGCGTGCGGCGCTGCTCGACTTCTTCTGCGACGGGTCGCCCGTCGCGGCCGGCATCGCGCACGCCGCCGCGCATGCGTGCGTGCCCGCGCCGCTGCACGCGCTGTCGTCGTGACGCCGCACGTCGTGCCGCGGGCCCGGCCCGCGCACCCGAATTCCCATCCCAACGAGGCAGGCCAGCCGTGAATATCGTTCAGACCATCGCCATCGTCGTTCCCTGGGCCGCATGGCTCGCGTACTGGATCGCCACGTCGCAGGGCGTGAAGACGACCGTGCGCAAGGAAGCGTCGCGCTCGCGCACGCTGCAGTCGATTCCGCTGATCGTCGGCGGCGCGCTGATCATCCTGCCCGATCCGTCCTGGCAGGCGCTCGTGCCGGACTGGCAGCGCTTCGGCCTGCAGGCACAGTGCGGGCTCGCGGTGCTGGTCGCGGGCCTGCTGTTCTCGGTGTGGGCGCGGCTGCATCTCGGTACGAACTGGAGCGTGTCGGTCACGCTGAAGGAAGACCACGAACTCGTGCGCACGGGGCCGTACGCGCTCGTGCGTCACCCGATCTACACGGGCTGCCTGCTCGCGCTCGTCGGCGCCGCGCTGATCGGCGGCGAATGGCGCGGCGCGATCGGCGTGCTGCTCGTGTTCGCGTCGCTTGCGTACAAGGTGCGCGTCGAGGAGAGCTGGCTGACCGGGTATTTCGGGTCGGCGTACACGCAGTACCGCCGCGAGGTCGCGGCGCTGATTCCCGGTTTCTACTGATACCGCGAGGCGCGCGATGGCGAAGATGATCGTGACCGCGATCGGCTCGGCGGGCGACGTGCATCCGTTGCTCGGCGTCGCGCGCACGCTCGCGGCGCGCGGTCACGCCGTCGTGTTCTGCACGCACGCGCCGTTCGAGGCGGCCGTGCGCCGTTGCGGTTTCGCATTCGTGCCGGTCGGCACTGCGGCCGAATACGAGGCCGCGATGGCGAACCCCGCGCTGTGGGATCCGCGCACGTCGTTCCGCACGCTGTGGCAGGTGATCGCGCCGATGCTGCGCCCGCATTACGACGCGCTGCATGCGCTGACCGACGACGATACGGTGCTCGTCGGCACGCTGTGGGCGTTCTCCGCGCGCTTCATGCAGGAGCTGCACGGCACGCCTTACGTGTCGGTGCAGGTGTCGCCGTCGACGCTGCTGTCCGCGCATGCACCGCCGACGCACCCGCGCCTGACGATTCCCGCGCGCTGGCCGCTGCCGGTGAAGGCGGCGCTGATGACGCTGATCGAGCGGCAGGTGCTCGACCGCGTATGCGGCCCCGCGCTCGACGCGGTGCGCCGCGAACTCGGGCTCGCGCCCGCGCGGCGCGTGCTCGGCCGCTGGCTGCATTCGACCGACGGCGTGCTGTGCCTGTTTCCCGGCTGGTTCGCGCCGCCGCAGCCCGACTGGCCGTCGAATCATCTGCAAAGCGGTTTTCCGTTGTTCAACGACATCGCGGCGCCTGACGAAGATGCGGAACTCGATGCGTTTCTTGCGGCCGGCGAGCCACCGGTCGTGTTCACGGCCGGCTCGACGCTCGTCGATCACGCGACGTATGCGCGCGCGGTGGCGGACGCGCTGCGCGCGACGGGCGCGCGCGGGATCCTGTTGACGCCGCACGATACCGCGCCGGACGGCAACCGGTTGCTCGTGCGCCGCTTCGTGCCGATGCGCACGCTGCTGCCGCGTTGCCGCGCGCTCGTGCATCACGGCGGGATCGGCACCGCGGCGCTCGCGTACGAGGCCGGGATCGTGCAGGTCGTGACGCCGTTCGCGCACGACCAGTTCGACAACGCGCAACGCGTCGCGGTGAGCGGCTGCGGCGTGCGCGTCGACGGTCCCGTCGACGGCGCGCGTCTCGGCGCGGCGCTGGCGCACGTGCTGGACGAACCCGCATTCGCGGTGCATGCGGAGCGCGCGCGTGCGCTGCTCGCCGCCGCACCGGACGGCTGTGATGCGGCCGCCGATTTCATCGAACGGTTCGCGCCGAAGCGCGGGCGGGCGACCGCGCGGGCCGATGTCGCGGTGGCCGGCGCATGAGCACCGCGTCGCCGCTTCGCGATGCGCCCGGCGCGCCGTCCGCATTCGACGCGCCGGCCCTGGCGCCAGCGCCGGCCGCGCAGCCGGTGCGCGGCATCCGGCTCGCGCTGCTGACGTTCGCGCTGTCGCTCGCGACCTTCATCGAGGTGCTCGACTCAACCGTGACGAACGTCGCGGTGCCGGCGATTTCCGGCAGTCTCGGCGTATCGAACAGCCAGGGCACGTGGGTGATCAGCTCGTATTCGGTCGCGGCCGCGATCGCGGTGCCGCTGACCGGCTGGCTCGCGCGCCGCGTCGGCGAATTGCGGCTGTTCGTCGGCGCGGTGCTGCTGTTCACGCTGACGTCGCTGCTGTGCGGGCTCGCGCGTGACCTGCATGTGCTGGTGATCTGCCGCGCGCTGCAAGGGCTGTGCTCGGGGCCGATGGTGCCGCTGTCGCAGACGATCCTGCTGCGCACGTTCCCGCCGGACAAGCGCACGATCGCGCTCGCGCTGTGGGCGATGACGGTGCTGCTTGCGCCGATCTTCGGGCCGGTGGTCGGCGGCTGGATCGTCGACAACTTCTCGTGGCCGTGGATCTTCCTGATCAATTTGCCGATCGGGTTGTTCTCGTTCGCGGTGTGCACCGCGATGCTGCGCCCCGACGCGCAGCGCGGCGCGGCCGGCCCGATCGACGTGCCGGGCATCGTGCTGCTGGTGATCGGCGTCGGCTCGCTGCAGGCGATGCTCGATCTCGGCCACGATCGCGGCTGGTTCGATTCGCCGCTGATCGTCACGCTCGCGGTGGTCGCGGCGCTCGCGATCGTGTCGCTGCTGATCTGGGAGGCGGGTGAAGCGCACCCCGTCGTCGATCTCGGCCTGTTTCGCGACCGCACGTTCTCGTTCTGCGTGCTGATCATCTCGCTCGGGATGATGAGCTTCTCGGTGGTCGGCGTCGTGTTCCCGCTGTGGATGCAGGCCGTGATGGGCTACAACGCGTTTCACGCCGGGCTCGCCACGGCATCGCTCGGCGTGCTCGCGCTCGTGTTCTCGATCCTCGTCGGGCTGCATGCGCACCGCTTCGACGCGCGCGTGCTCGCGACGTTCGGCTTCCTCGTGTTCGCGGCCGTGCTCGCGTGGGACGCGCATTTCACGCTGAAGATGACGTTCGCGCAGATCGCCGCGCCCGGCCTGATCCAGGGGATCGGGCTGCCGTGCTTCTTCATTCCGCTGACCGCCGCGACGCTGTCGCGGATTCCGGACGACCGGCTCGCCGCTGCGTCGAGCCTGTCGAACTTCCTGCGCACGCTGTCGGCCGCGTTCGGCACCGCGATGAGCGTGACGCTGTGGGACAACCGTGCGACCTATCACTACGACGTCGTGTCGCAATCCGTCACGCATGCGTCGGCGAACACGCAGCGCTTCGTGCACACGCTGAACGCGATGGGCGTGGACGGCGTGCGCGAGCTGACGACGCTGCACCAGGTCGTGATGCAGCAGGCTTACATGATGGCGACGAACGACATGTTCTGGATGGCGAGCATGACCTGCCTCGTGCTCGCCGCGATGATGTGGCTGACGCGGCCGAAGCGCGGCGCGGCGGCGTCCTTCGGGCATTGAGGAGACGAACATGACGACACTCGGCGCACTCGTGATCCTGTATTACCCGAGCGATGCGCAGCTCGAAGCGCTTGGCGCGTGGCGGCACGCATGCGACGCGTTGCTCGTCGTCGACAACACGCCGCAGCCCGATGCGCGGGCGCGCGACCTGTGCGCGCGCGAAGGCATCGCGCTGCTGCATCACGGCAACCGCGGCGGGATCGCGGGCGCATACAACGCGGGGCTCGCGGCGCTGTTTCGCGACCGCATCGATGCGGTCGCGCTGTTCGACCAGGATTCGTCGGTGCCGGCCGCGTATTTCCCGGCGATGCGCGATGTCTGCGCGGGGCTCGCGGGGCGTGCATTCCTGGCCGGCCCGCGCATCTTCGACGAGAACGCGCGCAGCTTCCTGCCCGAACTCTCGACCAACGGGATCGGGCTGCGCCGCCTGCGCATCGAGCCGGGTGCACCGATGCAGCGCTGCGCGTTCCTGATCTCGTCGGGCTGCGTCGTATCGCGCGACGCGTTCGACGTGCTCGGCCGGTTCGACGAGACGCTGTTCATCGATCACGTCGATACCGAATACAGCTTCCGCGCACTGTCGCGCAACGTGCCGCTCTATGTCGTGCCGTCGCTGGTGCTGCCGCACCGGATCGGCGCGAAGCAGCGTCATGCGATCGGCCCTTTTGAAATGACGTCGATGAATCATTCGTGGCAACGGCGCTACTACAGCGCGCGCAATGCGGTGCAGCTCGGGATGCAGTACGGGCTGCGCTTTCCGGTGGCGATCGTGCCGAACCTGCTGACCGTGTGGCAGGTCGTGCAGATCGCGCTCGTCGAGCGCGACAAGCGCGCGAAGCTCGCCGGCATCCTGTTCGGTGTCGCCGATGGCTTGTTCGGCCGGCTCGGTCCGCTCGAACGCACGCGGCCGCGGCTGGCCGCACGCGCGCAGCGCATTCAGCAGGGATGAGGGGCGCGATGCGGCGTGTGAAGAAAGCGGCGGGTTTGGCGTGTGGCGTGCAACGCGGCTCGATGATCGCGGCGGCGGCCGTGCTGCTCGCATTGGGCGGATGCGTGCCGTCGGGCTTCCTGCCTTCGCTGTCGCTGCGCGCGCCGGCCGGCGATGCGCTCGCGCACACGGCCGGCCCCGGCGCGAACGGCGCGTGGCCCGCGCCCGACTGGGTGAAGCAGTTGCAGGATCCGCAGCTCGACGAACTGGTGACGGAGGCATCGCAGAACAACCCCGATCTGCAGGTCGCGCAGGCGCGGCTGCGGATCGCGCAGGCGCAGCTTCAGCAGTTCGATTCGCTGACGGGGCTGACAGGCACGGCTGGAGCCACGGTCAGCCGCGCGCGGATGCCGAAGCCCGGCGACATCGCCGACGTGACGGCCGCCGGCTATCGCGTGCCGGTCGAGATATTCGGCGATCCGAACGTATCGCCGTCGTCGGTGTTCGTCGGGCTGAACTACCAGCTCGACCTGTGGGGAAAGAACCGCGCCGCGACGAAGAGCCTGATGTCGCTGCGCGACGCGGCCGGCGTCGAGGCCGAACAGGTGCGGCTCACGCTCGCCGTCGCGATCGTCACCGTGTACTGCCAGCTCGACCAGGCGTACGCGGTGCGCGACCTGCTGCAACAGAAGCTGAAGATCAGCCAGCGCGTGACGGCCGTGCTGCGCGAGCGCACCGCGCGCGGCCTCGACAACGCGTACGACGCGAGCGATGCATCGATCAAGCGCAGCCGCCTGCTCGAACAGATTGCGCTGAACGACGAGCAGATCAAGCTCGCGCAACTGCAGCTCGGCGTGCTGTCGGGCCGCGGCCCCGAGCGCGGGCTCGCGCTGCAGCGGCCGCGCGTCGGTGCGTTCGCGGGCAGCGCCGTGCCGGCGCGGCTGCCGGCCGACCTGCTCGGCCGCCGGCCCGACATCGTCGCCGCGCGGCTGCGCGTCGAAGCCGCGTTCGCGAATGCCGATTCGACGCGCGCGCAGTTCTATCCGGACGTGAACCTCGTCGCGCTCGGCGGCGTGTTCGCGCTCACGCCCGCGTCGCTGTTCTCGCGCGATTCGCTCGCAGGCTCCGTCGGTCCCGCGATCTCGCTGCCGATCTTCGACCGCGGCCGGTTGAAGGCGAAGCTCGGCGCGGATGTCGCGCAGGCCGACGTCGCGATCGGGCTGTACAACAAGACCGTCGACGATGCGCTCGGGCAGGTCGCGCAGATCGTCACGTCGCTGCAAACGTCGCAGACGCTCGTCGCGCAGCAGCAGGACGCGGTGGCGGCCGCGCAGAAGATCGTGCAGATCGCGGCCGACCGCCATCGGCGCGGCGTGCTGATGCAGAAGGATGTCGATGTCGCGGATCTCACGCTGATCGACGAGCGCGCGCAGATGATCGCGCTGCTCGGCCGGCAGCGGACGCTGCGCGTCGGGTTGATCGGCGCGCTCGGCGGCGGGTTCGATGCGGGCGCAACGGTTGCGCAGGCGCCGGCCGTGCATCAGGCGCGCAGCGGGGCGGCGAGGCGCGGTGCGGCGACCGCTGGTGCCGCGGCCGCGAGCCGGGCGGCGGCGGGTACGTCGAACGACGCGCGCTCGGGGAGCGTGGCAGTGTCGCCGGCTACCGGCACGGCGAGTGCCGCCTCGGCATCCGCACCGCGCAACGACGCGGCGCGTCCGTCGACGGTCGGTGCAACCAACCCCGGCGCGACGCTTCGCGGTACGCCTGTTCTCGCGCGCACGGCATCGGCGAGTCCGGCGCCGGGCGCGTCGGTCATGCCGGCGATACCCGTCTTCCAGCACGATCGTCTGATCGTTACGCAAAGCGACTGATGCACCACGACAACCTTCATACCGCCGCGCAGCCGGCCACGCTGAACGATCCGGCACTCGATGCGCGCCGCGCGACCCGCCGCAAGCGCTTCACCGTGTTCTTCGCGGTCGTGCTGCTGGCCGCGCTCGCGTGGATCGCGTACTGGCTGTTGAGCGACCGCTATTACGAAGACACCGACGACGCGTATGTCGCGGGCAGCATCGTGCAGGTCGCCGCGCAGATTCCGGGTGCCGTGACCGACGTGCTGGTTGCCGATACGCAGGCCGTGCGCGCCGGGCAGACGCTCGTGCGGCTCGACGACACCGAGGCGTCCGTCGCGTTCGCGCAGGCGAAGGCGCAGCTCGCGCAGGCCGTGCGGCAGGTCGCGAACGCGAAGATCTCGAACACGATGTACGTCGAGGCCGTGAACGCGCGGCGTGCCGACCTGTCGCTCGCGCAGCGCGCGTTCGCGGCGCGCTCGGGCGCGTCGGTCGAGATCGTCGCGCCCGAGGAGCTGGCGCGTGCGCGCGCGGCGGTGGCCGGCGCGCAGGCGAATCTCGCGGCCGCGCAGGCGCAGCTCGATGCCGCGCGTGCGCTCGGCAGCAAGCTGCCGGTCGACGAAAGCCCGGCCGTCGTGCAGGCGGCCGCGCAGTTCAAGCTCGCGTACCGGAACCTGAAGCGCACGACGATCGTCGCGCCGGTCGACGGCACGATCGGGCAACGCTCGGTGCAGGTCGGCCAGCAGGTCGGCCCCGGCGTGCCGCTGATGTCGGTCGTGCAGTTGAACCGGCTGTGGATCGACGCGAATTTCAAGGAAGGGCAGATTCGCCACATGCGCGTCGGGCAGCCGGTCGAGGTCGTGTCGGATCTCTATGGCACGCGCGTCGCCTATCGCGGCCGCGTACAGGGCTTCTCGGCGGGTACGGGCAGTGCGTTCTCGATGCTGCCGTCGCAGAACGCGGCCGGCAACTGGATCAAGGTCGTGCAGCGCGTACCGGTGGTGATCGCGATCGATCCGCGCGATCTCGCCGCGCATCCGCTGCGCGTCGGGCTGTCGATGCGCGTGACGGTCGACACGCACGACCGCAACGGCCACGCGCTCGACAGCGAGCCGCCGACGCCGGCCGTCAGCACACGCGTGCACGACGGCGTCGCGAGCGAGGCGGAAGCGGCCGCCGCGGCGATCATCCGGGAGAATCAGGGCGGGTAACGCCTGCCGAAAAGTGGAGGGCAGGCCGCCAGGGCGGTCCGACCCCCGGTATATCCCGCTGCACACTGCCTTCCCGTCGTTTCCCGCCCGACTTTCGTATTTCCGCCATCGATGTCGGCGCCGTTCAAACGCATGTCGCGTTTGAGACATCGGCGCCCCTGCCTCCGGGACTACTCTCGAACAGCACGTTGCGTGCGCGCCGCATTCGCCGGCGTGCCGCCGCGCCATCCAACGAGACATGGAGACAATACGATGAGCAGCAATCGAGGTGTCGTCTATCTTGGACCGGGCCAGGTCGAAGTCCAGAAAATCGATTATCCGAAGATGGTCGATCCGAGCGGCCGCGCGATCGGCCACGGCGTGATTCTGAAGGTGGTCAGCACGAACATCTGCGGTTCCGACCAGCACATGGTGCGCGGCCGCACGACCGCGCCGGTCGGCCTCGTGCTCGGTCACGAGATCACGGGCGAAGTGGTCGAAGTGGGCCGCGACGTCGAGACGCTGAAGATCGGCGATCTCGTGTCGGTGCCGTTCAACGTCGCGTGCGGCCGCTGTGCGATGTGCAAGGACACGCATACGGGCGTGTGCCTGAACGTGAACCCGTCGCGTGCCGGTGGTGCATACGGCTACGTCGACATGGGCGGCTGGATCGGCGGCCAGGCCGAATACGTGCTCGTGCCGTATGCCGATTTCAACCTGCTGAAATTCCCCGACCGCGACCAGGCGATGGCGAAGATCCGCGATCTGACCTGCCTGTCCGACATTTTGCCGACCGGCTATCACGGCGCGGTGAGCGCGGGCGTGAAGCCGGGCTCGACGGTCTATATCGCGGGCGCGGGCCCGGTCGGGATGGCGGCGGCCGCATCGGCGCGCCTGCTCGGCGCGGCCGTGACGATCGTCGGCGACATGAATGCCGAGCGCCTCGCGCATGCGAGGGCGATGGGCTTCGAGACGGTCGACCTGTCGAAGGACGCATCGCTCGGCGAACAGATCGAGCAGATTCTCGGCGTGCCCGAGATCGATTGCGCGGTCGACTGCGTCGGCTTCGAGGCGCACGGCCACGGTTCGTCGGGCCACTCGGAGGAAGCGCCCGCGACGGTGCTGAACTCGCTGATGGAAATCACGCGGCCGGCCGGCGCGATCGGCATCCCGGGCCTGTACGTGACCGACGATCCGGGCGCGAAGGACAAGGCCGCGCAGCACGGCAGCCTGAGCATCCGCTTCGGCCTCGGCTGGGCGAAGTCGCATTCGTTCTTCACGGGTCAGACGCCGGTGCTGAAGTACAACCGCAACCTGATGCAGGCGATCCTGTTCGACCGGCTGCCGATCGCGAAGATCGTCAACGTCGAAGTGATCTCGCTCGACCAGGCGCCGGAAGGCTACAAGAAGTTCGACGGCGGCGCGCCGCGCAAATTCGTCATCGACCCGCACGGCTTGCTGGCGGCCTGATGCGCTAGCGTTCGACACGCGACACGCGAAACGCGAAACGCGAAACGCGAAACGCGAAACGCGAAACGCGAAACGCGAAAACGGGCGGCTCCGGAAACGGGCCGCCCGTTTTTGCTGTGGGCGCGAACGGCAGGACCGCACGCTCAGTGGCCGGCATAGAGCTTCGCGATGTCGGCTTTGTCGGATGCATTGCGCCGCGCGTGGCCGTGGCCGTGACCGGTGTGCAGGCTCACCCGACGGATCGCATGCGTGCGATGCGCGGAATCGCGGCTGCGTCGCCAGTCTTTCACGCGAACTACCTTGGTGTGGGTTCGGCCGGGCTCGCGAATCGACGGCGCAGCCTGCACAACCGGCATCCGGTTTACGGGTTCGCCGGCGCTCGGGCCGTCGCGTTGTGGATTGGCTGCCAGTTGCGTTCCGTCAGTCGAATGAAACGGATAGACGGGCACCGGCAATACCGGCAACACCGGATCGGGCGATGCATGGAGGCCGGACTCGGCCGCTGACGCGGCAGGCGGATCGGAGCCGCGACAAACGGGATCGGCCTTGCACGTCCGGTCGGCCGTCACGTAGCCGCCGACCAGCAGCATGAGCGTCAGGATGCTCAGGATCGGTGCGCTCGATGCGCGAGGCTGCCGGAAGGCCGCGTTGCGCAGCGTACGCGCGACGCGCGACGACCACGTGTGGAAGGACCGTGGCGCACGTGTGGCGTGAGCGTCGTCCGATGCGCGGCGAATCGGATCGAACGGCCAGTTCCATCGGCCGCAGACGGGGCAGTGCTCGAGTGCGCGAAACGCCACGAAGCCGCATGCCCTGCAGCGGCAGCAAGCGGTATGTCGTGATTCGGCACGCGTGTTCAGTACGGCGCGCCAGGCATCGCGCGCGCGGATGTTCCGGATGGGCAGGACTCGCATGGTTCGAAGCGGCAGGTGTCGTTAACGAGACGAACAGTCGCCGACGAGCGTGTTTTTTTCGAACGCGGCAATCGATTCACGCGCGCCGTCAGCCAGCGGAGCGCGCGTCGTCGACTGTCGTTCGCATGCGGTGCTCACATGATTCTCCATAACATCGGACGCGTTGAACACGTTCGTCCGCGGCTGCCTTCCGCTTCATTCTTTGTCGCTCGCGCGCGAAACGCAAGGAGCATGTCGGTCGTCGCGATCTACACGTTCCGCGCTAACCGTCGTGCCGCTGCCGGGCAGCGAGCGTCCCGATGGTTTCCATCGCGCGCTCGACGGCGGGCGTCCACGGCCGGCCGTAATTGAGCCGCAGATAACGGCGGAATCCGCCGGTCGCGGAAAAGATCGGCCCCGGCGCGATGCTGACGCCGCTTTCCATCGCATCGCCGAACAGGTGCATCGCATCCACGCGCGGCGGCAGTTCGATCCACAGGAAATACCCGCCGCGCGGCGCGAACACTTCGGTGCCGTCCGGAAAATACGCGCGAACGGCGGCGAGCATCTGCGCCTGGTGCGCGGCGAGATTGCGCCGCAGTTTCCGCAGGAAGCGGTCGTAGCCGCCGTCGCTCAGGTAGCTCGAAATCGCCATCTGCGCGGGCACGTCGGCCGCCGGCGCGCTCGCGCCTGTCGCCTGCCGGATCTGCCGCACGTAGCGTCCGGCCGCGACCCAGCCGATCCGGAACCCGGGCGCGAGACATTTCGAGAACGAACCGCAATGCAGGACGAGCCCGCTGTTGTCATACAGTTTCGCGGGGCGCGTGGGCGTCGTGCCGAAATGCAGCTCGCCGTATACGTCGTCCTCGATCAGTGGAACGCCGCGCGACGCGAGCAGGTCGATCAGCGCGTGCTTGCGCTCGTCGGTCAACGTCGCGCCGGTCGGATTGTGGAACGACGTCATGAACCAGCACGCGCGCACCGGATGCGTATCGAGCGCTTCGGCGAGCGCGTCGAGATCGAGGCCGGTGCGCGGGTCGACCGGGATCTCGACGGCTTTCAGGTGCAGGCGCTGCACGGCCTGCAGCACTGCGTAGAATGCCGGTCGCTCGATCGCGACGATGTCGCCGGGGCGCGTCAGCGCCTGCAGGCTGAGCGTCAGCGCTTCGAGCGCGCCGGTCGTGATGATGATCTCGTCCATCGGCAAGGCCGCGCCCGCGTTCAGGTAGCGCAATGCGATCTGGCGGCGCAGCGCGTCGTTGCCGGGCGGCAGGCCGGACAGCAGAGTCGTGCGGTCCATGCTGCGGGCTGCCGACGCCACGTAGCGCCACAGGCTGCTCATCGGGAACAGCGAATAGCTGGCGAACGCCGAGCCGAGCGGGACGATGTCCTCGTGCTTCAGGGAGTCGAGCAGGCGGAACAGCGGATCGTCGTCGCCGGGTTGTGCGGCGGCCGGCTTGCGCGGTGGATCGTGACCGAACCGTACGTGTTTGTCTTCGAGGTTCGCAACGAAATAACCGGATCGCGCACGCGCGACGATCAGACCCTCGCTTTCGAGCGCGTAGTACGCGCGAAACACGGTGGACGGGCTCACGCGATACGCGCGGCACGCAGCGCGCACGGTGGGGATGCGCGCACCGGCCGCCAGGTCGCCGCGCCGGATTGCGTCGGCTATCGTCTGCGCCAGCGCCGCATATCGCTTCATGCCAGCCCTCCGGCCGCTCGGGCCTTGCTGAAAAAAGAGTAGCACGGCACCCGTCGCGCGCAATTGCGCCCCAATCGCTGATCCGCAAGTTTTTGATGGACTTTGATCCTTTTCTTTCGTCTGACAAGCGGGCATGCTCTCGCAAGTTCTGTTCCCGACGTCTGACTATGAAGGAGTCCACGCTGCCCGGCGGCTGATCCGTGACCCTTGCGCGTCCTGCGCGCGACCTTGTCTGCGGCGTCCTTACCTTACCCGGAATCATTCAGCGTGAAATCGAAGACCCTCATCGCGGGCCTGGTGGCCGGCCTCGCCCTCAACCTGTTCAACGGCGCCGCCACGGCGGCCTGCATCAGCAATCCCGCGGCCCAGCCGAACACGACGTTTCCCGCCGCGCTGACCGGCAAGCTCGTCTATCACAGCTACGTGAAGTACGGCGATGGCACGAGCCAGCTGTTCCTCTACGATTTCTCGGCCCGTACGCTGACGCAACTGAGCAAGAGCACGTGGGGCATCACCGATCCGATGAACGGCGTGTTCAGCCCCGACGGCAAGTGGCTCGCGTTCATGGGCATCAGTAACGGCGCATGGAACGTGTTCATGCTGCGGCTCGGTGCCGGCACGCCGCCCGTCAACATGACGAACAGCACGGGCGCCACGCGCAACGAGGACCCGAAATTCAGCGCGGACGGCAAGACGCTCGTGTTCAAGCAGAACGGCGACGTCAAGCAGGCCACGCTGTCGTACACGAGTGCGGGCCCGGCGTTCACGTCGGTCGTGAGCCTGACGAACGCACCGGCCGGCGCCGAATACTCGATGCCGTTTCTCGCGCCGGACGCGAGCGCCGTGTACTACGCGACCGGCACCGGCTCGAGCATGGGGCTGATGAAGCGCACGATCGCGACCGGCGCGACCGCCGTGTTCGATCGTCCGGCCGGGCTGCAGACGTACTACCCGATCGTGCGCGCGGACGGCATGGTGTTCTACGCACGCTGGAAAGACAGCGGCGGGGCCGACCAGATCTATGCGAAGACCGCGGACCCGGCGTCGACGCCGAACGCGTTGTCGCTCAACGACTGCGTGAGCAACAACTCGGATCCGGCGCCGGTGAGCGGTACGAACTACCTGTTCTTCTCGTCGACGACGGCGGGCGGCTACCAGCTCTACGTCGGCGACGTGACGACCGGCCAGCGCTGGAGCCTGTCGCAGTTCGGCGTGAATGCCGATACGACGAAGGCCAAGCTCGGGTCGAGCTATTACGGCGGCCCGGCCGCCGCGCAGCCGACGCTGCTGTCGCAAGGGCGCCCGGCTGCCGCATCGGCGAGCTACAACGCGTCGCTCACACCCGACAAGGCGTTCGACGGCAACACCACGAGCACGCGCTGGGATTCGCCGGAAGGCACCGGTGTCGATCCGCAATGGATCTCCGTGGATCTCGGCGCGACGAAGCACATCGATCACGTCGATCTGTACTGGGATGCGGGCGCACTCGTCTACCAGATCCAGACGTCGAACGACAACGTCAACTGGACGACGATCTATTCGACGAGCAACGGCGGTTCATATAGCCACGTCACGCTGCCGAACCTCAATGGAAGCGGCCGCTACGTGCGGATGCTCGGCACGAAGCGCGCGACGCAGTGGGGTTACTCGCTGTACGAAATGCAGGTGTGGGGATCGTAAGCGCGAGCCGGATGCGGCCTTCAATGTCTCGGTAGAGTGTCGCCCCCATTGCTGCGGCGATCGTTGAAGGCTGGAACGGCAGGAAGAAGACGGCCCGCTTTGCGCGGGCCGGTCACTGCATCGTGTAACGTCAGTGCGTCTTAGGTATCGGGTTTAGGTTCGGGCAACAGTGGTCAGGACACCCGGGGCCGAACGTGATCTCGACGCGCCGCCCGGTATCGTCAAACTCGCTGGCGGGAAACGGCAATTTGTAGATTCGCGCGATGACGGAATTTCGTTCGCCTCGAACCGAAAATTGATCCAATGCGTCCTTGACATTCGCTGCACGTCGTTGAGCAAGGACTTTCGGGTCTTTCTCCGTCGGTTCCGCCAAACCGACAACCGAGACCACATCGGCAATGGAAAAGCGATTGCGCATATCGGCTGACCACACCGACAGCTTCGCCAGTTCGGCGATAGATAGGTCACTCGAATCATTGTCGAATCGAACATCAAAATCCCAGCCGGGCAAGTTCGATGGACCATCGCACGCGAATGCCGTATGTGCGCAGCTCAACGCGAGCGCGACGGCAGTTAGCAATTTAGTCAATGTCAACGACGTACCCCGCGATGCTGTCGGCGTTGTTGATTGCCAAGTCAGGATTTGATTGCCCCCAACCGGGGAGCAACGGGGTAATCGTGTATTCGTCATCGGTTGACGACATCGTGTCGTGGAAATGGGTTGCTTCGTGAATGATAGTTGATACGTGAGAATCCGCATTCGCAGACCACGGGCGCATCGTGCAGAATCGTGCGCTGATCGCGATCGTATGTGTCGCAGTGTCCGGCGCGCACACGTGAGCGGCTTCATTGGCTGTTCCGCGGGGATGTGGCGTGCAACCCGTCGCCAGATCGCCATCACTGCCGCTGCGGACGACGTTGTTTTCGTCGAATGCTCGAACTATGCCAAGCACCTTCGTTAAGCCAGTGAGCAAGTGCATTCGCGTTCTCTCGTCGTCTCGACCGAACCACTTGAACACGCGATCCTTGTCGTTCTTTGACCACTTTTTCAAATCTGCGATGCGAATCGTCAATCGATCGACCGCACGCCCTTGTGCCACTGTAAACATCTTGCGGAATTCCGAGTTGGTCATGTTTTCGCAGATCGGCCGCAAGTCAACGTCGGCGAATTGCTGCGATCCGGCGATGGTGTTTGTCGTTGTCTCGGCAACGGTAGTTTGGTTCCCCATCTTCTCAATCCTCGATTACAAGCTTCAAAGTCTGCGCGTATTCGGTCTGCACGCGCGCGGTACAACCGTGCCGATCACTCACGCCGGACGCAAGCACGGTCCCGGATCGATCCTTGATCCAATAGCGCACGTTGCTTAACGGCTGCTTTGTCCGCACGTCGCGGATCACGAACTGATCGTCATGGATGCCCGACCCAGGCGCGTGTCTCGTGGGAGCGTATGTCGAACGGGCGGCGAACGGATTCGCCGCATTATGGCCGCCGTCGCCCCCGTAGAAGATCGTGCTGTCGCTACCCGCGATCAGTCGGTTTTGCCCGCATGGACAGAGTACGGCGTCACCCTCGAGAGCAACACGTCGCCCGTGATGAATCATGCGCTGCGCACCGCCCACTATCGGGAATGTCCCCTCGCAATTTCCGCATGTCGCCTTGTCGCCATCCTGGGCGACCTGTTTGCCGTGATTGAACATCGTTGACGTAACGGCGATGACGACGCCGCCTGTTGTCGTCGGGTCGCCGTTCCTGACTGCTCGTCGGCTCATGGTCGTTTCCTTAATCGAAGTTGGTAAAGATCCAATCGGCTGACTCGGGGTCATAGATCGCGTATTGATCGATTGCAGCGCCTTCAACAGCGATGGTCGATGGCATATGTGCCAGTGCTTCGGCCTCTGCATCGGCTATCTGATCAGCGGTCCACGTATCCATTGCGTCAAGCGTCTCGCTGAACCCGGATAGTCCGGCCCGTAGATACGCTGTTTCGATGCGTTCGACCACGCTATCGGGGAAGTGGATAGTGAAGTGGTCGCGATGTTCGACCGGTACATCGAAGGATGCAGACGTGTAGGCCATTAGCGGATGACCCGCATCGGAAACCACCAAGCGACCCTCGGTCGCTCCATAGGCATAGTTCACGGCGACCGACAGTCGGCCATGCTGTTTCATAAAGCGACGGGTATCGACTTGCCGGAAATCGATCGGCCAAAAGTGATCGTCGCCGCGCACGAGTGCCCGGGAGCCCATGACTGCGTCAAGAGGCGAAAGGTATGTGCAAATGGACGGATCGCCAGTGCAGATCATTTGCATTTTGCCACTATGCATTGGATCGGTTGCGTCGGGCGAACGGATCTGCGCGGTGTGTAGCTGCTGCACCATCGCGTAAATCGGGATCGAAGAGTGAAGAAAATACGGACAATCGGCGTGTTCTTTTCCTGTCATAGGCTCGGACATCTTATGTATGAACGAGCTATGGAAGGTCGCCGGTAACGATTGGTTTGTATATAGGACGAGTATGATTTATCGTTAGGAATGCGACTAAAACCAAGATGAATTGACGGTAGGCAATGCCGAGGTGAAGGATGAACGATCGATCGAGTATGGACGTCCGTGAACCGAACGGGACGGTATGCCGCAATCTCGGATCTGATCGTTTGCTGTCGGCACTGCATGTCCACAAGTGGCTGCAACTTGGTTCATGGAGCGCCGACGAAACGCATTGGGGACTTGATATTCAGCGTGTGCGGCGGAATGGATCGGCGGCGACTGCGACGACCTGGAAATGGACACGCTGCGCCGCATCGACGAATCAATCGTAGCCAACGGCATGCGCAACGCGGTCGTGATGGCGTTGTGACCTGTTAACTCAATCGAGGTTCGCGCTGCGCTCGATGCCAGAGAGGTTGCGACTCCAAGCGGACTGCGAACGCATGGCCGATGTGATTGCGCCTGTCGTCGCGCCGGGCGATGGTGTATGCGATCAGATGATGGACGCGGAATTTCTGCTTTCGGAAATTTCCGGGCTTGGACGGGCGACGCTGATCGGCGCCGCCCGGATCTCCGGAGAACGCCTTCTCTCAAACGAAAATGCCGTTCAGTTGATTAACTGAACGGCATCAGGATTCACGACCGCATGATCGTTTACGGCGCAGCGCGCGCTTCACGCATGCAGCACATGCGCCGGAAACGCCGGGCTCGCACTGGCCGCACCCTGCGCGAGCGGCGCGACCTGCTTGCGGCGCTCCCTCGTCGGCGCGACGCCGAACGAGTCACGATAGCTCTTGCTGAAGTGGCACGCCGACTGGAAGCCGCACGCCATCGTGATGTGCATGATCGACATGTCGGTCTGCAGCAGCAGCTCGCGCGCGCGGCGCAGCCGCAGCGTCAGGTAGTAGTGCGTCGGCGTCATCCCGAGATGTTCGCGGAACAGCCGCTGCAATTGCCGCTGCGACATGTTCGCGAGTCGCGCGAGCTCCTCGCGAGACAGCGGCTCCTCGATGTTGTTCTCCATCAGAGAGATCACTTCGAACAGCGACTTGTTCGCCGAGCCGAGGCGCGCGACGAGCGGCATGCGTTGCTGCGCGCTGGTATCGCGCACGTGTTCGACGATGAACTGCTCGGCGATCTGCGTGACGCGCGCGGTGCCCACGCGCGCGGCGATCAGGTTCAGCATCATGTCGAGCGGCGCGACGCCGCCCGTGCACGTGATGCGGTCGCGGTCGATCACGAACAGTTCCTTCAGGAAGCGCGTATCCGGAAACTCTTCCTTCAGCGCCGACATGTTCTCCCAGTGGATTGCGCATGCGTAGCCCGCGAGCAGCCCCGACTTCGCGAGCGCATAGGTGCCCGTGCACAGGCTGCCGAGCGGCAGCCCCATGCGCGCGAAGCGGCGCAGCGACGACAGATGGGCGGGCGTGGTCGCGCGCTGCACGTCGACGCCGCCGCATACGAACACGATGTCGGGCTGCCCGACGCATTCGGCCGGGCCCGTGTCGACCGTGAGGCCGTTGCTCGCCGTGACAGGGCCGCCTTCCGGGCTGATCACCGACCAGCGGTAGAGCGGCTGGCCGCTCAGATAGTTCGCCATCCGAAGCACCTCGATCGCATTGGTGAACGCGATCATCGTGAAGTTCGGTAAAGGCATGAACGCGAAGTGAGACAGCGACGCTGTGCGGTCGGGCGACATGGGGAGCGTTCCTTGAATCTCTAATAGCTTTATGCCCGGAGAGCACGGATCGGGCTGCGATATTGTGTGAGCGAGTGCAACAAGCGTGCCATACGGCTAAACCCTAGCCGCTTTCGTTGATTTGGCTCAAAGGCATGCTGCACTGCACCGAACCCGTGACGCGTTGCACCTGCACCGGGCGGCGGTGGCACCGCCGATGTGCCTGTTCATAGGTGAACGGGCGCCGCGAATTTCATCGGTCATCCGAAAAAGCACGACCGGTCACTTGTATAAAACGGACGCACATGGCGGAAAAGGCAAAGAACGCGTCTAAATTCATCAATCCGCCGAAAATCCGAACGACAAGAATAGAGCCGTCGGCAGCCTTGCACTGGACAAGCAGGAAACCCAGGCAGGGCGGGCCTTGAGCTTCGGTTTCAGCCCTTTATTCTTCGTCACGGACGCACTATGTCGAACACCCAGTCTTTCTTCTCGCAGCCCCTTGCCGAGCGCGACGCGCCGGTGCGCAGCGCTATCCTGAAGGAACTCGAGCGTCAGCAGTCGCAGGTCGAGTTGATCGCATCGGAAAACATCGTGTCGCGCGCCGTGCTCGAAGCGCAGGGCTCGGTGTTGACCAACAAGTACGCGGAAGGCTATCCCGGCAAGCGCTACTACGGCGGCTGCGAATTCGCGGACGAAGTCGAGGCGCTCGCGATCGAACGCGTGAAGCAGATCTTCAATGCCGGTTATGCGAACGTGCAGCCGCACTCGGGCGCGCAGGCGAACGGCTCGGTAATGCTCGCGCTGGCCAAGCCGGGCGACACGGTGCTCGGCATGTCGCTCGATGCGGGCGGCCACCTGACGCACGGCGCGAAGCCGGCGCTGTCGGGCAAGTGGTTCAACGCCGTTCAGTACGGCGTGAACCGCGACACGATGCTGATCGATTACGACCAGGTCGAGGCGCTCGCTCACGAGCACAAGCCGAACCTGATCATCGCCGGCTTCTCGGCGTATCCGCGTGCGCTCGACTTCGCGCGCTTCCGCGCGATCGCCGACAGCGTCGGCGCGAAGCTGATGGTCGACATGGCGCACATCGCAGGCGTGATCGCCGCGGGCCGCCACGCGAACCCGGTCGAGCACGCGCACGTCGTCACGTCGACCACGCACAAGACGCTGCGCGGCCCGCGCGGCGGCTTCGTGCTGACCAACGACGAGGACATCGCGAAGAAGATCAACTCGGCCGTGTTCCCCGGCCTGCAGGGCGGCCCGCTGATGCACGTGATCGCCGGCAAGGCCGTCGCGTTCGGCGAAGTGCTGCACGCCGACTTCAAGACCTACATCGACAACGTGCTTGCGAACGCGCAGGCGCTCGGCGAAGTGCTGAAGGCCGGCGGCGTCGATCTCGTCACGGGCGGCACCGACAACCACCTGCTGCTGGTCGACCTGCGCCCGAAGGGCCTGAAGGGTGCGCCGGTCGAGCAGGCGCTGGAGCGCGCGGGCATCACCTGCAACAAGAACGGCATCCCGTTCGACACCGAGAAGCCGACCGTCACGTCGGGCATCCGCCTCGGCACGCCGGCCGGCACGACGCGCGGCTTCGGCGTCGCGGAGTTCCGCGAAGTGGGCCGCCTGATCCTCGAAGTGTTCGACGCGCTGCGCGCGAACCCGGAAGGCGACCACGCGACCGAACAGCGCGTGCGCCGCGAGATCTTCGCGCTCTGCGAGCGCTTCCCGATTTACTGATCGACACCGACAAGACTCAAGCGAGAGGCAGATATGAGCACGCTGCATCAGGACAGCATCATCATCGACGGACTGAACATCTCGAAGTTCGAGAAGCCGGTGTTCGAAGACATGCGCAAGGGTGGCATCACGGCCGCGAACTGCACGGTGTCGGTGTGGGAGAACTTCACCAAGACCGTCGACAACATCGGCGTGATGAAGAAGAAGATCCGCGACAACGGCGAGCTGCTGACGCTGGTGCGCACGACGGACGACATCTTCCGCGCGAAGCAGGAAGGCAAGACCGGGATCATCCTGGGCTTCCAGAACGCGCATGCGTTCGAGGACAACCTCGGCTACATCGAGGCGTTCCACGACATGGGCGTGCGCGTCGTGCAGCTTTGCTACAACACGCAGAACCTGGTCGGCACGGGCTGCTACGAGCGCGACGGCGGGCTGTCGGACTTCGGCCGCGAAGTGATCACCGAGATGAACCGCGTCGGCATCATGGTCGACCTGTCGCATGTGGGCGGCAACACGTCGTCGGAAGCGATCGCGTTCTCGAAGAAGCCGGTGTGCTATTCGCACTGCCTGCCGTCGGGCCTGAAGGAGCATCCGCGCAACAAGAGCGACGAGCAGCTGAAGGAGATCGCCGATGCGGGCGGCTTCGTCGGCGTGACGATGTTCGCGCCGTTCCTGAAGCGCGGGATCGAGGCGACGATCGACGACTACATCGAGGCGATCGACTACGTCGTGAACCTGATCGGCGAAGACGCGGTCGGCATCGGTACGGACTTCACGCAGGATTTCGCGAAGGAATTCTTCGACATGCTGACGCATGACAAGGGCCGTTATCGCCAGCTGACGAACTTCGGCAAGGTGATCAACCCGGACGGCATCCGCACGATCGGCGAATTCCCGAACCTGACCGCGGCGATGGAACGCGCGGGCTGGAAGGAGTCGCGCATCCGCAAGATCATGGGCGAGAACTGGGTGCGCGTGTTCAAGGACGTGTGGGGCGCGTAAGCGCCACGCCGGGCGGACCAGCTCCAGAGCTTCAACACTAAAAAGAATCGGGACGTGCCCGCGCAAGCCGCGCGGGCACGCGGACGATGTCATGCCTGCGCGCCGAGACGCGCGGCCATTTTCCTCACGGAGTCACCACGATGCAACCGCAACTGCCGATCAACGTCGATCCCGATACCGGCGTCTGGACCACCGACGCGCTGCCGATGCTGTACGTGCCGCGCCACTTCTTCACGAACAACCACGTCGCGGTCGAGGAAGCGCTCGGCGTCGAAGCGTATGCCGAGATCCTCTACAAGGCCGGCTACAAATCCGCATACCACTGGTGCGACAAGGAAGCGAAGCTGCACGGCCTGACCGGCATGGCCGTGTTCGAGCACTACCTGAAGCGCCTGTCGCAGCGCGGCTGGGGCCTGTTCTCGATCATCGAGGCCGATCCGGCCAGCGCGCGCGCGAAGATCGAGCTGCGCCACTCGTCGTTCGTGCTCCAGCAGCCGGGCAAGGAAGGCAAGCTCTGCTACATGTTCGCCGGCTGGTTCGCCGGTGCGATGGACTGGGTCAACGACACGACGCCGGAAGGCAAGGGCGCGCCGCGCGCGCAATCGAAGGAAGTGCAGTGCGCGGCCGAGCATCACGACCACTGCGTCTTCGAAGTGTCGCCGATCGCGCATTGATGCCCTGATTCACCGACACCGAACAACACCTGCAACACGAGACATTCGAACGCCAGAGGTCGCCTGCGATGCGTTATCCCCACCTGTTCAAACCCATGCAGCTGAACCAGCTGACGCTGCGCAACCGGATCGTCAGCACCGCGCACGCCGAGGTGTATGCCGAGCCGGGCGGCCTGCCGGGCGACCGCTATATCCGGTACTACGAAGAAAAGGCGAAGGGTGGCGTCGGCCTCGCGATCTGCGGCGGGTCGAGCCCGGTGTCGATCGACAGCCCGCAGGGCTGGTGGAAATCGGTGAACCTGTCGAACGACAAGATCATCGATCCGCTCACGCGTCTCGCCGACACGATGCACAAGCACGGCGCGAAGATCATGATCCAGGCGACGCACATGGGCCGCCGCTCGTCGTTCCACGGCGAGCACTGGCCGCACCTGATGTCGCCGTCGGGCGTGCGCGAGCCGGTGCACCGCGGCAACGCAAAGATCATCGAGATCGAGGAAATCCGCCGCATCATCGGCGATTTCGCTGCAGCCGCGAAGCGCGTGAAGGCCGCCGGCATGGACGGCATCGAAATCTCGGCCGCTCACCAGCACCTGATCGACCAGTTCTGGAGCAAGCGCTCGAACCACCGCACCGACGAATGGGGCGGTAGCCTGGAGAACCGCCTGCGCTTCGGCATCGAGGTGCTGACGGCGGTGCGCGAGGCGGTCGGCAAGGATTTCTGCGTCGGCCTGCGCATGTGCGGCGACGAATTCCACGAGGACGGCCTCGATCACGAAGCGCTGAAGGAAATCGCGCAGGCGATGTCGGAGACGGGCCTGATCGACTACCTGAGCGTGGTCGGCTCGGGCGGCGACACGCACAACACGATCGCCAACTGCATGCCGCCGATGGCATTGCCGCCGGAGCCGTTCGTGCACCTCGCGGCCGGCATCAAGTCGGTCGTGAAGATTCCGGTGATGCACGCGCAGAGCATCCGCGATGCGGGCCAGGCCGAGCGCCTGCTCGCGAACGGCATGATCGACCTGGTCGGCATGACGCGCGCGCAGATCGCCGATCCGCACATGGTGATCAAGATCCGCGACGGCCGCGAGGACGAAATCAAGCAGTGTGTCGGCGCGAACTACTGCATCGACCGCCAGTACAACGGCCTCGACGTGCTGTGCATTCAAAACGCCGCGACGTCGCGCGAAGCGACGATGCCGCACATCATCGAGAAGTCGCGCGGCCCGAAGCGCAAGGTGGTGGTGGTGGGCGCCGGCCCGGCGGGCCTGGAGGCGGCGCGCGTCGCGAAGCTGCGCGGCCACGACGTCGTGCTGTTCGAGAAGAACGCGGAAGTGGGCGGTCAGGTGATGATCGCCGCGAAGGCGCCGCAGCGCGAACAGATGTCGGGGATCATCCGCTGGTTCGACATGGAAACCAAGCGCCTGGGCGTCGACCGCCGCTTGGGCGTCGCCGCCGACGAGAAGATGATCATGGCCGAGAAGCCGGACATCGTCGTGCTCGCGACGGGCGGTTCGAGCTTCACGTGGCAGGTGCCCGGTTGGGGCGTGGCCGAAGGCCTGGCCGTCAGCTCGTGGGACATCCTGACCGGCAAGGTCGAGCCGAAGCAGAACGTGCTGCTGTTCGATGGCGTGAGCACTCATGCGGGTGCGGGCGTGGCCGACTTCATGGCGAGCCGCGGCTCGAAGGTCGAGGTCGTCACGCCGGACGTGAAGGTGGCCGACGATTGCGGCGGCACGACGTTCCCGATCTTCTATCGCCGCCTGTACGCGCTCGGCGTGATCCCGACACCGAATACGATGCTCGACCGCGTCTATGAAGAAGACGGCAAGAAGATCGCCGTGCTGCGCAACGAGTACACGGAAGAACTGGAAGAGCGTGCGGTCGACCAGGTGGTGATCGAGAACGGTTCGTCGCCGAACGACGAGCTGTACTGGAAGCTCAAGCCGGAATCGCTGAACCGCGGCCAGATCGATCCGCACACGCTGTTCGCGGCCGAGCCGCAGCCGTGCCTGTCGGAAGAACTCGGCAACGGCCGTTTCCTGCTGTTCCGTGTCGGCGACTGCATCTCGATGCACAACGTCCACGGCGCGATCTACGACTCGCTGCGTCTCGTGAAGGATTTCTGAAGATGAATCCGTCCCTCCTCATTACCGCACTGTTGTGGCTGTCGGTGGCGGGGCTCGCGTTCGCGGTCGCGAAGCGTTCGTCCTACTGGCGTCTCGGCCGGGCCACGGCGCCCGGCTCGTTCGGCGTCGCGAACCTGTTCGCGATTCCGAAGCGTTATTTCGTCGACCTGCACCATGTGGTCGCCCGCGATCCGTATATCGCGAAGACCCACGTCGCGACCGCCGGCGGCGCGATCGGCGCGCTCGCGCTGGTGTTCGTCAACTACGGCCTTGCGATCTACTCGCCGTGGCTCGACAAGCTAATCTTCCTCGCGGCGCTCGCGATGCTGGTCGGCGCGGTGTTCGTGTGGCGCCGGCGCGCGGCGAAGGACGTGCCCGCCCGCCTGTCGCGCGGCCCGTGGAATACGCTGCCCTGGCTGCTCGGTTCGTTCGCGCTCGGCCTCGTGCTGTTCATGCTGGTGCCGACCGGCGCGATGTCGGGCGCGTTCGCGGTGCTCTGCGCGCTGCTGATCGGCATCGGCGCATTCACGATGACGGTCGGCGCCGCGAAGGGCGGCCCGATGAAGCATGCGATCGCCGGCCTGCTGCACCTCGCCTTCCACCCGCGCCAGGAGCGCTTCGCGGCAACGCGCGAGTCGTTCACGGGTAACGGCACGGCCACGCCGCCGACCGCACTGAAGCTGCCGGACATCGAGCATCAGGAGTACGGTGTCGCGAAGCCGGTCGAATTCCGCTGGAACCAGCTGCTGAGCTTCGACGCCTGCGTGCAGTGCGGCAAGTGCGAAGCCGCGTGCCCCGCGTTCGCGTCGGGCCAGCCGCTGAACCCGAAGAAGCTGATCCAGGATCTGGTGGTCGGCATGGCCGGCGGCACCGATGCGGCGTACGCGGGCAGCCCGACTCCGGGCCTCGCGGTCGGCCAGCATCGCGGCGAGCCGAACGGCCCGATCGTGTCGGGCCTGATCGAGGAACAGACGCTGTGGTCGTGCACGACCTGCCGTGCGTGCGTGCAGGAATGCCCGATGCTGATCGAGCACGTCGACGCGATCGTCGACATGCGCCGCAACCGCACGCTCGTGCACGGCTCGGTGCCGGGCAAGGGCCAGGAAGTGCTTGCGAACCTGCGCGAGACCGGCACGATGGGCGGCTACGACACGGCCGCGCGCTACGACTGGTCGGTCGACCTGAGCGCACCCGTCGCGCAGCCGGGCAAGCCGGTCGACGTGCTGTTCGTCGCGGGCGAAGGCGCGTTCGACATGCGCTACCAGCGCACGCTGCGCGCGTTCGTCAAGGTGTTGAACAAGGCGGGCGTCGACTACGCGGTGCTCGGCTCGACCGAGACCGACACGGGCGACGTCGCGCGCCGGCTCGGCGACGAGGCGACGTTCCAGCAGATGGCGAAGCGCCTGATCGGCACGCTCGGCACACTGTCGTACAAGCAGATCGTGACGGCCGACCCGCACGTGATGCACAGCCTGCGCAACGAATACCGCGCGCTCGGGCTGCGCGTGACGGTCAAGCATCACACGACCTATCTCGCCGAACTGGCCGACAGCGGCAAGATCGCGCCGAAGGCCGTCGAGGCGCTGCAGGACAAGCGCACGACCTATCACGACCCGTGTTACCTCGGCCGCTACAACGGCGAGACGGAAGCGCCGCGCAAGCTGCTGAAGACGATCGGCATCCAGGTCGTCGAGATGGAGCGCAACGGCATGCGCGGCCGCTGCTGCGGCGGTGGCGGCGGTGCGCCGCTGACCGACATCCCCGGCAAGCAGCGCATTCCGGACATCCGCATCGCCGATGCACGCACGATCGGCGCGGACGTGGTCGCGGTTGCGTGCCCGAACTGCACGGCGATGCTCGAAGGCGTCGTGGGCCCGCGCCCCGACGTGCTCGACGTGGCCGAACTCGTTGCCGCCTCGCTGGAGTGAATCGATGAATACGATCAAACGAATCGATCCGCGCCGGCCGTTCATCATCACGGCCGCGGGCCTGAAGCGCATCACGCTCGGCGAGGAAGGCAGCGCCGACGCGAGCGCCGCGCACTGGTCCGCGCACGGCCATGCGGCCGCCGCGAAGCCGCGCCGCACGGTGCAGGAGCCGAAGCACGTGGTGCTGGTGGTCGCGCACGGCGAACGCGGCGCGCTCGACGATCACGCACGGCAGGCGATCGCCGCCGCCGCGGTGCTCGCCGATGCCCAGACCGAAGTCGCGCTGCTTGCATTCGGCGAACTGAAGGATGACGTTGCCGAACTCGGCGTCGACAAGCTCGTTGAACTCGCCGGCTTCGATCGCCGCGTATTCGACCCTGAAAGCGAATTGCAAGCGTTGCAGGCGTGCGTGGCAGCGCTCTCGCCGAAACACGTATTCGTGCCCGACAACGCGACGGGCGACGGCGATCTCGGCCGGCGTTACGCGGCCGCCGCCGGCGCGAGCGTCGCGACCCACGTGGTCGAGATCGACGCGAAGCATGTCCGCGCGTATGCGCAGGCCGGCCGCGCATTCGCGACGCGCGGGCTGCCCGACGTGATCCTGCTCGCGCAGAACGCGGTCGACGCGAAGCTGCCGTTCGTCGGCGCGGGCGAACGCCTGGCCGCCGATTTCATCCGCCCGGCCCATGATGCGGCGCAGCCGTATCGCGATCTCGGCCTCGAGGAAATCGATGCGGCGCGGGTCGCGCTCGAGGAAGCCGATTTCATCGTGTCGGCCGGCAACGGCGTGTCCGACATCGGCGCGTTCGAGCGGCTGGCCGGTGCGTTCGGCGCGGCGATCGGCGCGAGCCGCGTCGCGGTCGACAACGGTCACTTCACGCGCGACAAGCAGGTCGGCGCGACCGGCAAGACGGTCGAGGCGAGCGTGTATATCGCGTTCGGCATCTCGGGCGCGGTGCAGCATCTGCAGGGGATCAAGGACTGCCGCCACGTGATCGCGGTGAACCTCGACGGCAGCGCGCCGATCGCGAAGCGTGCGAACCTGACGGTGGTCGGCGATGCGCAGGCGACGATCGCCGCGCTGATCGAACAGGTGCAGGCCGCGCGGGTCGCGCGCGGACAATCGCCGGCCGCGGTCGGCAACCGTGAACCGGAAGGAGTCGCAGCATGAACGCCCCTCGCCAGTTGCAACGCATCGCGGTGCTCGTGTCCGTCGGCCGGCACCCGGTCAGCGGCGTCGCGCGCTACAGCCGCAACGACGCGGCCGCGCTCGAAACCGGCCGCCAGCTCGCGGAACGGCATCGCGCACAGCTCGACGTGATCCATGCAGGCGACCCCGCGAACGCGGCGCTTGCCGAATATCTCGCGCTCGGCGCGCGCGAGGTCGAAGTGCTGGCCTGCCGCGACGGCGACGATGCCGTGCATGCACTCGCCGCGCGCGTCGAAGGCTACGACCTCGTGCTGACCGGCACGCGCGCCGAAGGCGCGTACGACACCGGGATGCTGCCGTATCGCGTCGCCGCCGCGCTCGGTTATCCGCTGGTCGGCTCGGCCGTCGACGTGACGGTCGAAGGCGGTCGTGCAGCCGTGCGGCAATTTTTGCCGAAGGGGCTGCGGCGCCGCGTCGACGCCGCGCTGCCGGCCGTCGTCGCCGTCCATCCGCTCGCCAATGCCGAGCCGCGCTACGCGTATGCGCGGCTGCGTGCCGGCGCGATCCGGCCGGCGCTCGCGGCGCCCGGCGCGGACGCAGACGCGGCCGCGTGGACGGTCGGTCCGGTCGAGCGTAAACCCGTAAAACTGGTCGCCGCCGAGAAGCGCTCCGGGCATGCCCGGATGCTGTCCGCGACGACGACCGAAAGCCGTGGCGGCAACGTCGTAAATGAAGGGAGTTCGGTCGAAAAAGCACAAGTGATCCTCGCGTATTTGCGCGAGCATCAACTCATCGACTATTGATTTTGATGCCTGTCGGCAAGAACCCAGGGATGCAAGGAATCCGGAGCAAACGATGAAAGTATCGGCAGACATTCGTGCACTGATCGAGCGGCGCAAGGTAGGGCACAGCCTCGACGCACCGTTCTACACGAGCGAGGAAATCTTCGCGCTCGACATGGAGGCGATTTTCCGCCAGCACTGGATCCAGGTGGCGGTCGAGCCGGACATTCCGGAGCCGGGCGACTACCTGACCGTGGAGCTGGGGAGCGATTCGATCCTGATCGTGCGCGACGACGACATGGCGATCCGCGCGTTCCACAACGTATGCCGTCACCGCGGCGCGCGCCTGTGCAACGAGGACAAGGGCTCGGTCGGCAACATCGTGTGTCCGTACCACAGCTGGACCTACAACCTGACGGGCCAGCTGATGTTCGCCGAGCACATGGGCGAGCAGTTCGACCGCTGCAAGCACAGCCTGAAGTCGGTGCACGTCGAGAACCTCGCGGGCCTGATCTTCATCTGCCTCGCCGAAGAGCCGCCGGTCGACTTCGCGAAGATGCGCGCCGAGATGGAGCCGTACCTGCTGCCGCACGACCTGCCGAGCACGAAGATCGCCGCGCAGATCGACATCATCGAGGAAGGCAACTGGAAGCTCACGATGGAGAACAACCGCGAGTGCTATCACTGCGTCGCGAACCATCCGGAGCTGACGATTTCGTTGTACGAATACGGCTTCGGCTACCAGCGTTCCGACGCCAACGCCGAGGGCATGGACGCGTTCGCGGAGACGTGCGTCCGGCGCGGGAAGGAGTGGGCCGAGATGGGCCTGCCGTCCGCCGAGATCGAGAAGCTGCTCGACGTGACGGGCTTCCGCACGCAGCGCCTGCCGCTCGACCGCAGCGGCGAATCGCAGACGCTCGATGCGAAGGTCGCGTCGAAGAAGCTGCTCGGCGGTTTCGAAAAGGCCGATCTCGGCGGGCTGTCGTTCTGGACGCAGCCGAACTCGTGGCACCACTTCATGAGCGATCACATCGTGACGTTCTCGGTGATCCCGCTGTCGGCCGGCAAGACGCTCGTGCGCACGAAGTGGCTCGTGCACAAGGACGCGAAGGAAGGCATCGATTACGACGTGAAGAACCTCACGGCCGTGTGGAACGCGACCAACGACCAGGATCGCGCGCTCGTCGAATTCTCGCAGCGCGGCGCGAACAGCAGCGCATACGAGCCGGGCCCGTATTCGCCGTACACCGAAGGTCTCGTCGAAAAATTCTCGGCCTGGTACATCGGGCGGCTCGCCGAAAAAACCGGCGAATAGTAAGTACATAGCAGCGGACAAGCGGAGCAACTGATGAAACGACCCCCACGCTCACTGCGTTCCCTGCCCCCCAAGGGGGCGGTCAGCCTCCTTGGGGCGGCCCGGCGGAGGCTGACATGATGCGAGATGCGGCCAATTTCGAGCCGACGGACAGCCGGGTGACACGCCCGGCGTTCTGGAACGCTCTTCCCGAGCGCTGGACGAGCGACGTCGAGGAAACGCTGGTGTGCTGCCAGGTGCGGCAGGAAACGCACGACGTGAAGAGTTTCTTCTTCCGTTCGCCGCAGGGCCGCTCGTTCTCGTTCGAGCCCGGGCAGTTCCTGACGCTCGAGCTCGACATCGACGGCGAAACGATCAACCGCTGCTACACGATCTCGTCGTCGCCGGCGCGGCCGCACACGGTGTCGATCACGGTCAAGCGCGTGCCGGGCGGCAAGGTGTCGAACTGGCTGCACGACAACCTGCAGCCGGGCGCATCGGTGCGCGTGCTCGGCCCGGCCGGCGAATTCACGTGCGCGCGGCATCCGGCGCGCAAGTACCTGTTCCTGTCGGCCGGTTCGGGCGTCACGCCGCTGATGTCGATGAGCCGCGCGCACCATGATCTCGCGGAAGATCGCGACATCCTGTTCGTGCACAGCGCGCGTACGCCGGACGACATCATCTTCGCGCGCGAGCTCGACCTGATCGCGTCGAATCATACGAATTTCCGCACGTCGTTCGTCGTCGAGCGCCTGGGTGCGCGCACCAACTGGCCGGGCGTCACGGGTTTCCTGACGTTGCCGCTGCTGAAGCTGATCGCGCCGGACTTCATGGAACGCGAAGTCTTCACGTGCGGCCCCGCGCCGTACATGAAGGCCGTGCGCGACCTGCTCGACGAAGCCGGTTTCGATCGCAAGCAGTATCACGAGGAGAGCTTCTCGTTCGAAACGCTCGCGCAGACCGCGAGCGACGAGCTGCTCGCCGATCTGGCGCCGCCGGCCGAAGGCGGCGACGCCGAGACGAAGCAGTACACGGTCAGCTTCGCGAAGAGCAACCGCGAGATCGCGTGCGGCTCGGAGCAGCACGTGCTCGACGCGGCACGCCAGTCGGGCGTGCGGCTGCCGGCCTCGTGCACGCAGGGCATGTGCGGTACCTGCAAGGTGAAGCTCGTGTCGGGGCAGGTCGAGATGAAACACAACGGCGGCATCCGCCAGCGAGAGATCGACCAGGGGATGGTGCTGCTGTGCTGCAGCAAGCCGCTGTCCGATCTCGTGATCGACAAGTAGTCAAAACGCGCCATCGGCTGTCCGGACGCGTCGCGTCCGGACAAGCATCCGTCGGAAAACAACGATACCGCGGATTTGTGGTTGAAGAACCTAGAGAGGCAACGCGCGCAGGCGCATATCAAGGAGATCGACCATGAAGTTGTTCGGAAAACTGTTGTGGACCGGCGCACTGTCGGCGATGGTGGCACTGAGCGCGTCGGCGCTTGCCGATACGAAGCCGACGCTGAAGATCGGCTACGTCGAAGGCTGGGACGACAGCGTTGCCACCTCGAACGTCGCGGCCCGCGTCATCGAGAAGAAGCTCGGCTACCAGGTCAAGCTCGTGCCGGTCGCGGCCGGCATCATGTGGCAGGGCGTCGCGCGCGGCGATCTCGACGCGACGCTGTCCGCGTGGCTGCCGGTCACGCACGGCTCGTACTGGGATGAGTACAAGACCAAGGTCGTCGACCTCGGTGCGAATTTCGCGGATGCGAAGATCGGCCTGATCGTGCCGGACTATGTGAAGGCGAAGAGCATCGACGACCTGAACGCGGAGAAGGGCAGTTTCGGCGGCCGGATCGTCGGCATCGACGCGGGTGCCGGCGTGATGCGCAAGACCGACGAAGCGATCAAGAGCTACGGGCTGAGCTACACGCTGATGCCGAGCTCGGGCAGCGCGATGACGGCCGAGCTGTCGCGTTCGGTCAGCGCGAACAAGCCGGTCATCGTGACCGGCTGGGCGCCGCACTGGATGTTCGCGAAGTGGAAGCTGCGCTTCCTCGAGGATCCGAAGAAGGTGTTCGGCGGCGCCGAGCACGTCGACAGCGTCGCGAATCCGGGCCTCGAAACGAAGGCCAAGCCGGTCGTCGCGTTCCTGAAGAAATTCCAGTGGAAGCCGGGTGAAATCGACAGCGTGATGCTGGCGATCCAGAACGGTTCCAAGCCGGAAGCGGCCGCCGACGCGTGGATCGCGGCGCATGCCGACCGCGTGAATGCGTGGACGGAAGGCGCGCAGTAAGCACTAAATATTCGTCATACGAAGCACCATAAAAATACGCCGGGAATGGCATGCAGGAATCCGAAATAATCGCGGTTTCATGTGGCCATATCCCGGTTTTCTTTTACTGATTCTGCAAAAAAGTGCTTAAGTTGTTACACTACGGCCCTTGTGCGGAGTCATCTGCTTTGCATCGGACCAGAGTAAGCGCTGAAGCGCTAACACTGATCGAGAGGAGGAATTGGATGAGTCAAGCAGGACTGCGTGCGAACAGCACCAGTGACGTTGAGGCAACCATCTCACATGATTCGACGGGCCACACGCTGCATCGTGGCCTGACTTGGAAAGACGCATTCTGGGTAACGAGCGGCGTGCCGGCAGGCGTGCTGTTCACGATCGGCGGCGTATGCGCGACGATCGGCCAGCCCGCGTGGGCGATCTGGATCGCCGCGATCACGATGGGGCTGATCCAAAGCGCGACTTATGCGGAAATATCGGGGCTATTTCCTCATAAATCGGGCGGCGCGTCGGTGTATGGCGCGATCGGCTGGGTGCGTTACAGCAAGCTGATTGCTCCGGTTTCCGTGTGGTGCAACTGGCTTGCGTGGTCGCCGATGCTTGCGCTCGGCTGCGGCCTCGCGGCGAGCTACGCGCTCACGAGCCTCTTCCCCGCCGACGCGGCGGTGCTGCACTGGCAGCTCAAGGTTGCGGATCTCGGGTTCATCAAGCCCGGTCTTTCCCTGCGGATCAACGCGACGTTCATCATTGCGACGATCCTGCTTCTCATCACGTTCAAGCTTCAGCACAGCGGTGCATCGAAGGCTGCGCGCACGCAGCGCATCCTCGGTATCGCGTCGCTCACGCCGCTGTTGATCGTCGGCATCGTGCCGTTCGTCACGGGCGACGTGCCGATGTCGAACCTGCTCCCGCTGCTGCCGCTCGGCCACGACGCGCAAGGCAACCTCACGGCCGCGACCTTCGGCTCGTGGAACGGGCAGGGCGTGACGATGGCGCTCGGCGCGATGTTCATGGCCGGCTGGGCGTCGTACGGTTTCGAGACCGCCGTCTGCTACACGCGCGAATTCCGCGATCCGCGTCGCGATACCGCGAAGGCGATCTTCTGGTCGGGTGCGCTGTGTCTCGTCGTGATGACGCTCGTGCCGCTGGCGTTCCAGGGCGCGCTCGGCACGCAGGCGATGCTCGATCCCGCGATCGGCGACGGCACCGGCGTCGCGGCCGCGATGGCGAAGATCGTCGGCGGCGGCGCATGGGTTGCGAACGCGGTCGTCGTGATGCTGATGCTGTCGATCCTGCTGATCGTGATGACGTCGATGATGGGCTCGTCGCGCACGCTGTACCAGGCATCGGTCGACGGCTGGCTGCCGAAGTACCTGTCGCACGTGAACGAGCACGGCTCGCCCACGCGCGCGATGTGGACCGATCTCGGCTTCAACCTCGTGTTGCTGATGATGTCGGACTACATGACGGTGCTGTCGATCTCGAACGTCTGCTACATGCTGTTCGTATTCCTGAATCTTCAGTCTGGCTGGATCCACCGGATGGATCGCGGCAACTGGGATCGACCGTTCCGCTGTCCGACGTGGCTGCTCGTCGGCGGTGCGATCTGCGGTTATGCGAACCTCGTGTATGTCGGCGCGGGTGCGAACCTGCAGGGCGAAGGCACGCTGCGTAATGGCCTGATCGCGATGCTGCTGATCGTGCCGGTGTTTCTCTATCGGCACTACTGGCAGGACCGCGGCCGGTTCCCCGAGCAGATGCAGCGCGACATGGAGCTCGAGGTGCCGAAGCGCAGCATGTGGTTGAATCTGATGCCTTATGCGGCGCTGATCGGGGCGGGGCTGACGATCTGGTTGTCGTATTACTTTGCGTGGGTGAAGTGAGCAACTGACACGTCGCTCGCCGGGAAAAGATGCCGCACATGGTCCCGGCGGGCACGACACGAAATCGCGCAGCACATGAAACAAGCCCGACCGGTCGCAAGACCGGCCGGGCTTGTTTCATTTCGCGTCCGCGCGCTCAGCCGGCCGGCTCTGCGTCGCTGGCGCGCGTGTCGTCGTCGAGGGTTCGCATGAAGCGCGTCGGCACCATCACGACCGGACGCGGCGTGGCGTCTCCGGCGTCGCCCGCATCGAGCAGCGCGAACGCTTCCGTGATCAGCCGCTGCACGTCCTGCCGCAGCATCGTGACGTCGAACGGCAGGCGCGCGGCGAACGGGTCCCAGTCGAAGCAGCCGACGGCCGTGCGCTGCCAGATGTCCCACGGCAGCTCCGACGCGAAACGCACGAGCCCTTCGAACGAGGTGATCGAATTCGTCAGCATGCCGGCCGGCAGCCGGCCGAGCGTGTCGTAGCGCCGCGCAAGCGCCTCGCGCGCGGCCGCGGGCGCGTAGCCGCAGCGCTCGATCGCGTCGTGCGACGGCGGCGGCAGGCCACGCGCGGCGAACGCGTCGTGAAAGCCCGCGATCCGCATCTCGGTCGCGTATTCGCCGGCGATACCGCCGAGCAGGATCAGTTCGCCGGGCGCATTGCCGCGCGCGAGCATCTTGTCGATCAGAACGTCGGTCAGCGCCCGCGCGCCCGCGCGGTTGTCCGACACGACCGACGGCGCACCGGCTCCCGGCAGGTCGACGTTGATCGACGGGATGCCGGCCGCGTCGCACAGCGCATTGAGCGGTGCCGGGTCGCGCACGCCGGCGATGAACAGCAGTTCGACACGCTGCGCGAGCAGCGTCTGTGCGACGTTCAGCTCGACGTCCGGGTCGCGCTGCGTGCCGACGACGATCGGACACAGGCCGCGCCGGCGCGCTTCGTCCTCGAAGGTTTCGGCGAGCCCCGCGAAGAAGCGGTTGCGGTAGTGCGGAATGACCATGCCCGCCAGCCCCGAGCGCGACAGGCGCAGGCCGCGCGCGCTCAGGTTCACGTTGTAGCCGAGCGCCTTGGCGCTGTCGAGAATGCGCGTGGCCGTTTCCTCGCTGATCCTGTAGCGCGCCCAGTTGCCGTTCAGCACCATGCTGACCGTGGACGTGGACGAGCCGGTTGCTTTCGCGATGTCGTAGATCGTGGACTTGCGTCCGGTAGTCGTGCGGGCCATCTGCGTCGTCGCTCCCCTCGTGTGCGTTCTTGTGTTGATGATGCCGACGGTATGCGTTCCGGGGCGCGATTCCCTATCAGGGTTTTCCCATGCTTTCCGTCGAAGCTAAATGGATTCAGCATACACGAAACGGTTTGCTGAATGGATTTAGCAACTGACCGCCATGCCGGGATTCGGAAGCCCGGCGACGGTCGCCTTCGGATGGAGGAGACATGTCGGTGAATTTCTTGCGCACGGTATGCGCGGGCGTGGCTGCGTTCGCGCTCGCAACGGGCATCGCGTCGGCGTCGCCGGACAAGCCCGTGATCGGGGTCGTCGTGAAGATCGGCGGCATTCCGTGGTTCAACGCGATGGACGCGGGCATCAGGAAGCGCGCCGAGCAGCTCGGCGTGAAGGCGTTCATGGTCGGGCCGACCAGCGCGGACCCGGCGCTGCAGGTGCGTGCGATCGAGGATCTGATCGCGCAGAAGGTCGACGTGATCGGCGTGGTGCCGAACGATGCCGAGGTGCTCGAGCCGGTGCTGCAGCGCGCACGGGCCGCAGGTATCAAGGTGATCACGCACGAATCGCCGAAGCAGAAGAACGCCGACTGGAATTTCGAGCTGGCCTCCGCGAAGGGCTTCGGCGAGGCGTACGCGAAGAACCTCGCCGCGGCGGTGGGCGGCAAGGGCGAATACGCGGTGTTCGTCGGCTCGCTGACGGTGCCGTTGCATAACGCGTGGGCCGACGCGGCGATCGCGTACCTGAAGGCCAACTATCCGGACATGAAGCTCGTCGGCGATCGCTACGGCGTGGCCGAAGATGTGGACGCGTCGCGCAAGACCGCGCTCGACCTGATGCGCGCGCACCCGAACCTGAAGGCAATCCTGGCGTTCGGCAGCCAGGGGCCGATCGGCGCTGCGCGCGCGGTCGCCGAGAAGCAGGCGAAGGGCAAGGTCGTGGTGCTCGGGCCGTTCTCCCCTGGGCAGGGCCGGCGGCTCGTGCACGACGGCGTGCTGAACGGCGGCTACATGTGGAACCCCGCGCAGGCCGGCGAGGTGTTCGTCACGCTCGGCACGATGCTCGCGAAGGGGCAGCCGGTCAAGGACGGCACGACGATTCCGGGGCTCGGCGTCGTGCATCCGGAAGGCCACAACCTGATCGTGAACCAGCTCGTCGAGCTGAACGCGAAAACCGTCGACGATCTCGCGAAGCAGGGGTTGTGAGCGGCAAGCACGCAGGCGCAACGCGCCGTGCGATGAAGTCGTTCGACTCTCCCGAGGTTTCATGGCAGTCCGAACCGGAGCGTAGCGATGATGTCTGCCCATTCCCGTGAATCCGCGGCGTCCGGCCGGGCGAGCCCGCCGCCGGCCGCGTTCGTGGCCGACGCGCCGTTGCTCGAACTCGACAACGTGTCGAAGACGTTCGGTGGCGTGCAGGCGCTGCAGCAGGTGCGATTCGACGTGATGCCGGGCGAAGTGCTGTGCCTGGCTGGCGAGAACGGCTGCGGCAAGAGCACGTTGATCAAGATCGTGAGCGGCGTCCATCGCCCGGAGTCCGGCGCGGTGATGCGCTTCGACGGCAAGCCGGCCGGCGATCTCGATCCGGCACGGGCGCGTGCTCTCGGCATCCAGGTGATCTGGCAGGACCTCGCGTTGTTCCCCGAGATGACGGTCGCCGAGAACATCTCGTTCGAGCAGAACCTCGGCGCGCGTCCACGGCTGGTCGACTACGGGCGGATGAAGGTCGCCGCGCGGCAGATTCTCGCGCGGCTCGGCGTCGAGCTCGATCTCGGCCGGCCGGTGCGCACGCTCACGATCGCCCAGCGGCAGGTTGTCGCGATCGCGCGCGCGCTCGTCGCCGAAGCACGTCTCGTGTTCATGGACGAGCCGACCGCGTCGCTCAGCCATGCGGAGACGCAGGCGCTGCTCGCGATCGTGCGCCGCCTGTCGGCCGACGGCATCGCGGTGGTGTTCGTCAGCCATCGGCTCGCGGAAGTGCTCGACGTGTGCGCGCGCGTGACGGTGCTGCGCGACGGACGTTATGTCGGCACGTTTCCGACGGCAGGGATGACGCAGACGCGGCTCACCGAGCTGATGACGGGGCGCACCTTCGATTACGCGGTGCGCACGACCGACCTGTCGGCCGCGGCCGCGATGCTGCGTGTCGACGGGCTATCGCGGCGCGGCGAATACGAGGCCGTGTCGTTCGAAGTGCGGCGCGGCGAGATCCTCGGCCTGACGGGGCGCCTCGGCGCGGGGCGCACCGAGCTTGCGCTGTCGCTGTTCGGAATGACGCGGCCGGATGCCGGCACGATCGCGCTCGACGGCCGGCCGCTGTCGCTACGCTCCAATCGCGACGCGATTCGCGCGGGCATCGCTTACGTGTCGGAGGATCGCCTGCAACTGGGCCTCGTTCAGCCGCAATCGATCGGCGACAACACGGCGATCGCGGTGCTCGACGATCTGCTCGGTGCAGCCCGGCTGATTTCGCCGCGGCGGCGCGATGCGCTGATCCGCGATTGGGTCGCGCGGCTCGCGGTGAAGATCGGTGGCCCCGACGACGCGGTGTCGACGCTGTCGGGCGGCAACCAGCAGCGCATCGTGCTCGCGAAATGGCTCGCGACGCAGCCGAAGCTGCTGATCCTCGATTCGCCGACGGTCGGCGTCGACGTCGGCGCGCGCGCCGGCATCTTCGCGATCATTCACCGGCTCGCGGCGCAAGGCATGGCGATCGTGCTGATCTCCGACGAGATTCCCGAGGTGTACTTCAACGCGGACCGCATCCTGCACATGCGCGACGGCCGTATCGTCGCCGAGTACGTGCCGGGCGGCACACCGATCGATCGCATCGAGCGAGACGTCCATGCGTAACCCCGGCACATTCGGCATCGGCTCGACCGAAGCGTGGCTGCTCGCGGTGATCGCCGCGATGGCGATCGGCCTCGGCATCGCGACGCCGACCTTCCTGACGCTGCCCAACCTGTTCGACCTGCTCAACCAGAGTGCGGTCAACATCATCTTCGCGGTCGGGCTGCTGATCGTGCTGATCGCGGGCGGCATCGACATTTCGTTCGCAGTCGGCGCGTCGGTGGTGCAGTACCTCGCCGCGCTCACGCTGATGCGGCTCGGCGGCGGCAACTGGGTGCTCGGCTTCGCGGTCTCGGCCGGCTTCGGCATCCTGCTCGGCGCGGTGAACGCGACGATCATCTACCGGTTTCGCGTCGTGTCGATCGTCGCGACGATCGCGACCTTCAACATTTTCTTCGGCGGGCTGATGTTCGTGACGGGCGGCGTGTCGATCTACGACCTGCCCGACTGGTGGACGAATCGTGTCACGCTGGTGCAGGTCGATACGCCGGGCGGCGTCGCATCGCTTGCGCTGCCGGTCGCGGTGATGGCCGCGGCCGTCGTCGCGACGTGGTTCCTGCTGCGGCGCACGACGCTCGGCCGCCAGCTCTACGCGACCGGCGACAACCCGGAAGCCGCGCGACGCGTCGGCATCGATCTCGCGACGATGCATTACGTCGCATACGGCTGGCTCGGGATGATGGCGGGCATCGCGGGCCTGATGCAGGCGCACTACGTGCAGGAGGTCGTGCCGAACGCGCTGTACGGCCGCGAACTGGACGTGCTCGCGGCCGTCGTGCTCGGCGGCGCGCGACTCGGCGGCGGGCGCGGCACGGTGCTCGGCGCGATCCTCGGCATCCTGCTCGTGTCGATCACCGCGAACGGGCTCAACCTGCTCGGCGTGTCGCCGTACGCATTCAAGATGATCGTCGGCGCGGTCATCCTGGTTGCGATCGCCGTGTCGAGCGACGGTGTCGCGCGGCTGGTCGGCTCGCGCTTCCTGTCGCCGCGCGCGAGGACTTGATCATGAGACACGCCGAATCCCGGCGCTTTCCGGCGCTGTCCGTTCCGGCCGACGTGGCCGGCCTGCTGGGTTTTCTCGCGTGCGTCGTCGCGGCGATGAGCGTCGCGTCCGATCGTTTCCTGACGGGCGGCACGTTCGCGTCGATCGCGTTCCAGCTCCCGGAGCTCGGCCTGTTCACGCTGGCGATGCTGATGCCGCTGGTGTCCGGCGGCTTCAATCTCGCCGTCACGTTCACCGCGAATATCGCGGGGTTGGCGATGGCGTGGGTGATTCAGTCGCACGGCGGCCCGGAGGCAGGCATCGCGACGGTCGCGCTCGGCATCGCCGCGGCGCTCGCGACGGGCGCCGCGGCCGGCTGGCTGATCGGCGCGGTGATCGCGCATACGGGCGCGAGCCCGATCCTCGTGTCGCTGTCGGCGATGATCTTCCTGCGCGGTCTCGGCGAATTCCTGACGCGCGGCGGCGACATCTCCGGGTTTCCGCCGGTCGTCCGCGCGATGGGCAACGGGCTGTGGCTCGGCGTGCCGGCGCCGCTGTGGATCTTCGCGGGCTGCGCGCTGCTGTGGCATGTCGTGATGACGTATTCGCGGCTCGGCTTCGTCACGCGGATGATCGGCTCGAACGCGGAAGCAACGCGCTATTCGGGTATCTCGACCACGCGGGCGATCACGCGCATCTACATGCTGTCGGGGCTGATGTGCGGCGTGGCCGGCGTCGTGATGCTGTCGCGCTTCAACTCGGTGCGCGTCGGTCACGGCGAGGCGTTCCTGCTGATCTCGGTGCTCGCCTGCTTTCTCGGGCGCGTCGATCCGTTCGGTGGGTTCGGTCGCGTCGCGCCGGTCGTGATCGCGCTCGTGATCCTGCAGGTGATCGCATCGGGCCTCAACCTGCTCGGCGCGAGCCAGCACCTCGCGACTGCGCTGTGGGGTGCGTTCCTGCTCGCGGTGATGCTGGTGCGCTGGGCCTGGGCCCGACATGCATCGCGGCCGCGCAATCGCAATCGAATCGCGGCGCCGACGCTCGGCGGCGGCCTCGAACCCCCTCAACGGAAGGAGACGAAATGAACAAGCTTGGCGTACATGCGCTGGTCTGGGAGGCCGGCTGGAGCCGCGACGCATGCGCGCGCGCGATCGCGAATACGGCCGAGACGGGTTTCGATTTCATCGAGGTGCCCGCGCTCGATCCCGATTCGATCGACGCCGCGTTCACGCGGCGCGAACTCGAACGGTACGGTCTCGGCATCACGTTCTCGCTCGGGCTCGATGCGGAATCCGACATTTCGAGCGGCGATGCGCAGAAGGCCGCGCGCGGCAAGCAAAAACTCGAGGCCGCGCTGCGTGTCGCGCGCGACTGCGGCGCGACGCACGTATGCGGGATTCTGTACTCTGCATTCCAGAAGAATTTCACGCCGACGACGGCCGCCGGCGTCGCGATGTCCGCCGACATCCTCGCGCAGGTGGCGGACACGGCCGCGCAAAGCGGCATCACGCTCGGGCTCGAAGTCGTGAACCGCTACGAGTCGAACGTGCTCAACACCGCATCGCAGGGTGTCGAGCTGTGCCGGCGCATCGGCCGGCCGAACGTGAAGGTGCATCTCGACACGTATCACATGCATATCGAGGAATCGGACGTGACGTCGGCGATCCGCGACACCGGCGAGCAGCTCGGCTACGTGCACATCGGAGATTCGCATCGCGGGTATCTGGGATCGGGCAACGTCGATTTCACCGCGGTGTTTCGTGCGCTGGTGTTCAGCGGCTATACGGGGCCGATCACGTTCGAGAGTTTCTCGTCGCGCGTCGTCGGCCAGCCGCTCGAAGGCATCCTCGCGATCTGGCGCAACCTGTGGGAAGACAGTCACGATCTCGCAGCGCACGCGCTGGCCTTTACGCGCGTGCAGCTCAAGTCGGCGCGCGAGGCGCTGAAGCAGGCCGAACGGAGCCGGCTGCCGTAAGCGGCGCGGCGGCGGGCGCGCATCGCATCGACTGCGAGGTGGTGGCCGCGCATCTGCTGCGCACGCAGCGGGCGGCGCGGCGCGTGGTCGCGATGGGCGGCGCGCCGGGCGCCGGCAAGAGCACGTTCGTCGAACGGGGCTGTGCGCGTGCATCGATGACGACGCGCCCGGGCTCGCGTCCATCGTCGCGATGGACGGCTTTCATTACGACGACCGGGTGCTGGGCGCGCGCGGCGACCGCGCGCGCAAGGGTGCGCCGCATACGTTCGACGTCGACGGCCTTGCGACGTTGCTTGCGCGTTTGCGCGCGGACGACGGCCGCGATATCGCGGTGCCCGTGTTCGACCGGTCGCTGGAGATTGCGCGGGCCGGTGCGAACGTCGTGCCGGCGTCGGCCCGTCTGATTCTGGTCGAAGGCAACTACCTGCTGCTCGGCGATGCGCCGTGGGATCTGCTGCATGCGTCGTTCGGCGTGACCGTGATTCTGGACGTGCCGCGCGCGACGCTCGTCGAGCGGCTGACCGCGCGATGGCGCGGTTACGGGATGGACGACACGGCGCTGTGCGCGAAGATGGACGGCAACGATCTCGTCAATATCGATACGGTGCTGTCACGCAGCGTACGGGCGGATTTCAGCGTCGACAACGGCTGAGGGGGCGGCGAAGAGCGGCCTGCTTTGCGTGCACCGCTGACGGATACGCCACCGTCCGATGCGACAAGTTCCGGTCATGGTGCGGCGCCGCGCGGACGGGCGTGGCGCTGATCCTCAACAACCTGTACTGCGGCACCGGGTGCGGTGAATCGGCACGGCGCTTTCGCGCGTGCCGTCGGCGTCGCATGACGGACGGTCGATCCCGCTTGCAGCGTACCGGCTTTACGAAAACACCACCGTGCGATCGCCGTTCAAAAACACCCGACGCTCGATGAACGCCTTCACCGCGCGCGAGCGAGCGTGATGCTTTCGATATCGCGCTCCACCGCGAGCAGCTGCTCGGACCGCAGCTATTGTTCGGCCTTTGTACTTGATCGAATAGATGTTGACGTGCGGTCGGACAAGCGATGCAGGTATGTCACCGGTAAGTCTGCCAGGGGGTTTTTTGAGATGTTCGTTGGGGATAGCATCTGCGAATTGCTGACAGTCATGTTGACAAACGCACAACGCAAGACTCGTTCTCGTCATGGATCCCCATCTGCTTGCTGCTTACAATCGAGAGTTGCTTTACCTGCAGGAGTTAGCGGGGGAGTTCGCCGATGCACATCCAAAAATCGCCAAACGATTGGGCATGCACGCTGGTGAGATCGGCGACCCGTTTGTCCAGAGATTGATTCAATCGGCGAGTTTCGTAACAGCCCGGCTGCAACTCAAGCTGGATGCCGAGTTTCCGGCGTTCACCGAGCGGCTGCTCGAAACGATCTATCCGAATTATGTGTCGCCGACTCCCGCGATGGCGGTGGCCCGCCTTTTTCCCGACGACAGCCAAGGCAATCTTCTCGAAGGATTCAGGGTGCCGCGTGGCACGGAATTTTCGAGTCGCGTGCCGGATGGCGAGCATACGGCCTGCACGTTCCGCAGCGGCCAGGATGTCACGCTGTATCCGTTGCAGATCGTCGGCGCAAAGCTCACCGGCGTGCCGCCCGATATTCCGTCGCTGGATCGCTACGTGCCCGCAGGCCGGTCAGTGTGCGGCGCACTGCGCCTCACGTTACGCACGACGGGCGAAGCGAGGTTCGACGATCTGCGAGAGCTGGACCGGTTGCCGGTCTATCTGGCGGGTGACGAACGCGTGGCGTCCCACCTCTTCGAGTTGATCCATGCCAGTGCGTTGGCGTCGATCACGGGGATGCCGAACTGTTTCGGCGATGCAGAGCGACCGTTGAGTGTCGTTGCCGAGCAGGCGGTTGGCTACGAGGGGGTGAACGTCGGTGATGGCCTGCTGCCGCTGGTGTGGCCCAAGTTTCACGGCCATAGCCTTCTTCACGAGTTTGCAGTGTGCCCGGCTCGTTTCTGGTTCTTCACGCTGAAGGGGCTCGGCCGGGGGCTGCGACACGTAACAGGTCGAGAAGCCGAGATCGTTGTGTTGCTGGATCGCTTCGACAGCACGTTGGCTGAGCACGTCGATGCGTCCCGTTTTGCACTCTTCTGTACACCGATCATCAACCTGTTTCGCCGCAAGGCCGACCCTGTCGAAATTCCCCGCACGGATGGGGAGATTCGGCTGCAGGCCGACAAGCAGCACGGATTCGATTACGAGGTGTTTGCCGTCGAAGCTCTGCACGGCTTTGTCAGTAAAGGCGTGGCATCGCTCGAATTCCGGTCGCGGTACCGGTCGCTCACCGACGACGAAACCAATCACGGACGCTATTTCACGGTTCGCCGTGAGCGCCGCACGACGAATGATTCTCGCCGCCGGTACGGTGCTCGTGCGATGTATGTCGGCACGGAAGTCTTCGTGTCGCTTGTTGATCAGGACGAGCGGCCGTATCGCGAGCCAATGAAATATCTGTCGGTGGATGCATGGCTGACAAATCGCGATTTGCCTAACCTGCTGGATGTGGATGGTGTCGCCGACCTGACGGTCGGCTTGTCTGCACCGATACGCAGTGTGGGTCTGATTCGGGCCCCCAGTCTCGCGCGCGCACCGTTGGCACAGGGTGAGGTCGCATGGCGCTTGATACGCCAACTGAACCATAGCTGCGACATGTTCGAGGACGGCGCTGGGTTGCGTGACATGCTGATGCTATTTGCTACCGACGACGATGCGCGATACAGACGCCAGATCGACAGCCTGACTGGTGTCACAGCCCGCGCCGTTACCCAAAAACTGCCGGGTCATGGCCCGCTGCGATTCGGGCGCGGGATCGAGTGCGCGTTCACGGTGGATGAAGCCGGGTTGGACGGCATCAGCCCCTATCTGTTCGGGCTGATTCTCGAACACTATGTGGCGCGTCACGTTTCGACACATTCTTTTACGCGGTCCGTGTTGCACTCGGTGCAGCGGGGAGAACTGATGCGCTGGCCTGTACGGACGGGCACACGCGGTACGGTTTGATTCACGACGGACACGTTTTCATGCAGTCTGTCTGCTGCGCAGAACAAATATTGGCTTAACGGGGGCGGTAGGCATGGTGAGCTTCAAGACGAACCGAACCTTTTCGGTGAGTGGTCCGGCTTTGCCGGAAACGGTAACTGGCATTCCCTTGTTGTATCTGAGTGCGATCAACGGTTCGGAAAAACTTTCTACGCTGTACCAGTATGAGTTGTGGTTGACGACGCCAGCCGATCCGCTGCTGCCTGCTGACGTACTGGCCAATCTGAACCTGAAGGCGATGCTCGGCAAGGAGCTGACCGTTTCGATCCAACTGGACGGCATGGGCTCATTCACCCAAGGTCTCACCGGCAATGCAGGGGTCTCCAATCTTGGCGCTGGAATACGTGAAGTCAGCGGGATCGTGACAGCCGCCAGCTACGTGGATCGGTTGAATCGCCAGTATCGTTACCGGATCGTACTGGAACCGTGGTTTGCGTTGGCGCGCGAGCGAACCGACTACCGCATCTTCCAGCGAAAAAGCGTGCTGGACATTCTGCGCGACGTGTTCGGCACCTACCTGTATTCATTCGAGATGCGGGTTGGCAGTACTTACAAGCCGCTGCACTATCAAGTCCAATACGGTGAAAGTGATTTCGCGTTCGCTCAGAGATTGATGGAGGAGCACGGTATCACGTGGTTCTACGAGCATTCGGGCGGTGTGCATCGACTGGTGTTGGTCGATGGTCCGGGCGCGCATCGACCGGTGGACAGCATCGCCTACCAGACACTTGCGTATTATCCACCCGGTCACAAGATCGACCGCGAGCACGTCGATCACTTCGAGGCTACCGAAAGTTTGCAATCGGGCGTATGGACTACCGACGATTTCGATTTCGAGAAGCCCGGTGCAAAGTTGACCGCGCAGGACAGCTTGCCACGCGAAACCGCGCACAATCAGCTTGAACGTTACGAGTGGCCGGGGGATTACACCGATCCCGAGGACGGAAATGCGTTTGCCCGTGTGCGGATGGAAGAGCTCCACGCCCAAGGCGAGCGCGCCATAGGAAAAGGCAATCTGCGCAATGTGGTGTGCGGGACGACCTTCATGCTGACAGGACACCCGCTGACGAGCGCTAACCGCGAATACCTGGTCATCAGTTCGGAGCTGGATGCGAAGGAAACCGGCGAAACGACTGGCTTCTCGACCTACGATATCCGCTGCGTGTTCGCCGTGCAGTCGTCGACGACCGTGTTCCGTCCGCCACGCATGATCCGGAAGCCCCGCACGCGCGGCCCGCAAACCGCGATCGTGACCGGCCCCGAGGGCTCGGAGATCTGGACCAACAAGAACGGTGAGGTGACGCTGAAGTTCCACTGGGACCGTTCACCGGTGATGGACCAGAATTCGTCATGTTGGGTGCGGGTGTCATACCCATGGGCCGGGAGCAACTTCGGTGGGATTCACATTCCGCGAGTCGGTACCGAGGTCATCGTCGATTTCGAGAACGGCGATCCTGATCGCCCGATCGTAACGGGTCGTGTCTACAACGCGCAGACGATGCCGCCTTGGGGGCTGCCTGGCAACGCAACACAGAGCGGGATTCTGACTCGTTCGACCAAGAACGGCGGCTATGGCAATGCGAATGCGATCCGCTTCGAGGACAAGAAGGGCGCGGAGCAGGTATGGATTCAGGCGGAACGCAATCTCGATACCGTGGTGGAAGCCGACGAAACGCATACGGTGGGGCACGATCGCACGAAGAAGGTGGGCCATGACGAGATCGCTCATATCGGGCGGCACTGGAAATTGTCGACAGGCGGCTACAAGTTCGAGACGGTGACGCTGGCATCGGTGAAAAGCGTCGGCATGGGCGCGATGCTCAATGTCGGGATGGCATACAACGTCAATATAGGTGGTCTGTATCTCCGCAACGTCGGGCTACACATGGCGAGCACGGTGGGCCAGAGTCGTAGCGATCGCGTGGTTCAGGACTGGACTGCCGACGTGGGGCATACCTACACGGTGACGGTGCGCGGCAAGGCAGTGGGCGATGCGGTGAAAGGCGATCAAGCGAACCCGATCGAGCCGTCGCCGGACTTTGCGCCACAACTGCCAGCGCTGGTGTCGAGTTCGAATGCGAATCAGCTGCGCATAACTGACACGGGTGACAGCAGTCTGTCGGGCGCGAAGCAAGCGCAATTAGCCGGGCCGGGCGGGACGGTGACGATCGACGAGTCGGGCATTCACCTCAGAGGTATGGCCATCTACCTGCAGGCACCGACGATCAGCATGACGAGCGGAAGTGCAGGGAGTCTCGCGCCCGTGACCGAAGCCGATTGTGCGGAATGTGCAAAGAAGACCGTCAGCGCCAATCCGGTCGATATAGCGACGGGTCAGAAAATTCTGTTCCACACCGACTTTACATTACCGGGGCGGGTGCCGATCGACTGGCATCGTAGCTATCGGAGTGCAGACCAACGCACCGGCAGTCTGGGTGTAGCGTGGAAACTCCCTTATGCGACCGAGGTGCGCACCGACACGGCCGGCCTGATCTATTTCGATTCAGATGGGCGCCAGTTGCGGTTCCCGATGATGAACCCCGGCGAAGAACATTTCCATCCGATCGAAAAGCTCACGCTGGCGCGCGGCGAAGACAATGCGACGGGCGCGGCTTACGTGCTGCGCTTCGGGAGCGGTACTGAAGAGCACTATGCACCACATCCGACCGATGGGACTCGCTGGCAGCTTCAGCGCATAACGACGCTCGACGGCGAGAACCTGACACTCGGCTACACGTCGCAAGGCTGGCTCGAAACAGTGCGCAACAATCGCCATACGGTGCGCTGCACGCTGGATGACACGGGCCGCATAAAAACCGTGCTGCTCGATCAAGGGTGGGGCAATACATCGCTGCATCTGGCGAGCTACACGTACGACGAACATGGCGATCTGGTGGAGGCCACCGACCGAGCGAACCTGATATGGCGCTATGGGTACGAACATCACCTGTTGACCAAGTACCGGACGCCGGCCGGGGCGATGCACGTGTCGGAATGGAGCGATGACACACCGAACGCCTATTGTTTGCGTACGTACGCATACACGAAAGACGCCAACGACCGGCAGATCGTCACGCGCGATACGCGTTTCGATTACCTGCCGTCGCTGCGTATCACTCGCGTGACCAATGGGTTGGGCCACACGACCGAGTATCACTACAACGGTCTATGGGCGGTCGAAAAAGTCGTGCATCCGGACGGCAGCATCGAGCAAACGCACTTCGACGAAACGGGCAGCGTATCGGGCTTTATCGACGGGCTTGGCCGTACGACTCGCATGGTGAACGATGCGCGCGGCAATCCCACGTCGGTGATTGATCCGGCTGGTCAGGTGACGCGGATCCGCTATAACGACCTGAACCTGGCCGAGCAGATCACCGATCCGGCCGGCCAGGTCTGGCAGCGCAGCTACGATGCTGCCGGGCACCTCGTTAGCGAGACCGATCCGCTGGGCCATGCGACCAGCTATGCGTACGAGAACGGCTTGCCGGTCACCCGTACCGATGCGCTCGGCAACGTGATGAAGATGCAGTGGGACGAGGCCGGGCAGCTCGTTGCGCGCACCGACTGCTCGGGACACACGACCGCTTACGCGTACGATCAGTTTGGCCAGTTGACCGAAACCACCGATGCGTTGGGGCAGGTCACGCGGCAAAGCGGCAGTTTGTCCGCCCGGATGACGGCGGTGCAGCCACCCGGCATGGGGTGGTGGAAGGTCGAATACGACGAGGCGGGCCGGGCTATAGCGCGTACCGATCCGCTTCAACGGGTCACGCGTACCGAATGGGATGCCTACGGGCAACGGATCCTGATCGTCGATCCGGCTGACGGGAACCAACGCTTCGAATACGACACGATCGGGCGGCTGACGAGGTTGACCAATGCGAACGGCGAAGCGACGACATTCGGCTATGACGGCCGACATCGGCTGACGGAACAGATCGGCTTCGATGGGCGCCGGCAGAGCTTCCGATACAACGCCGCCGGGGAGCTCGTTGAACGGATCGATCATGGCCAGGACGGCCAGATCACGACGCATGTCGTCTACGATGCGCTGGGCCGTCCGGTGGAGCGGCGATCGAGCGATGGTAGTCAAGCAAGCTACCGGTACGATGCCCGGAGCTTGTTGACGCAAGCGCAGGCGCTGTCTCCGGGGCGCGCACCGGTGCAGGTCACCTACGAATATGACGCGGCGGGGCGCCGCACGGCTGAGGTGCAGGCTCATCACGGCAGGGTCTGGCGACTCACGCACGGAGTGGACGAGATCGGCAACCGGAGCTGGACGAACGTGCCGGACGTCGGGTCGCTGGTCTGGCAGAGATATGGGTCGGGTCACGTGCACGGGATTTTGCTGGACGGCGATCCACTCGCGAGCTTCGAGCGCGACGCATTGCACAGGGAGAGCCAGCGGACGCAAGGGCTGGCGAAGCATCACTTCGGATACGGTGAGAACGGTCTGCTGGCAGCACACCGTTGGCAGAACCTCGATGTGCGCGGGCAGGCGGTGGAACGTTTGCGTCCGTGGAGGGCGTGGGAATACGACCGTGCAGGCCAACTGATTGGTCTCAACGACGCGTGGCGGGACAAGAAGACCTATCAATACGACGCGCTGTCGCGCTTGACGCAGGTCACGGCAGCAAGCGGCCCGGAGGCGTTTTACTACGACCCGGCAGGCAATCTTCTGGCGGCGGCACCTGGGGAGAGCCGTATGCAGGCGTGGAAGGCGAACGGTGACCGCTTGCTGCGCTTCGCGCCGCAGACACGTCCGGATCGCCCCGTGGACTACACGTACGACGGTCACGGCAATCGGATCGCGCGGACTGTGCCGTTGCCACTAGAGCCCGAATTGACGGAAGCGGAAAAGCGCAGCCAACGCGGCACGGACAATTTCCTGAGGGTGATGGAGGTGCTGACAGGCACGCCGAAATATGAGGAACCCAAAGAGCAACCGGAGGTGACGAAATACCGTTACGACGGAACGCACCAGCTGATCGCGATCGAGCACGCAAACGGCGGACGGACCGACTACGAATATGACGCGCTGGGTCGACGGGTCGCGAAGCATCACATGCGCCCCGATGGCGAGACGCAAACGACAGTGTTCATGTGGGACGGCGACTGGATGCTGCAGGAAACCCGGATTGGGCGAGGCTCGTATGAGGACAAAACGGTGACCTACGTGCCGCACCCGGATCACGAAGGTCCGCTGACACGGCTGGCGGATGGCCGTGCTTGGCACTACGTGACGGATCATCTAGGCACGCCGCAGGAACTGTATGACGAGCAGCGTGAGGTGGTGTGGGCGGCGGATTTCAGTGCATATGGGCGCATGGCGCATAGACTGGCGCATGCAGTAGACAACCCGATTCGGTTCCCTGGGCAGTATTTCGATGCGGAATCGGGGCTGCATTACAACCGGTTTAGATACTATGATCCGCAGACTGGAAGATACTTGACAAAAGATCCTATTGGATTGGGTGGTGGGATTAATGAATTAATTTATGTTGAGGCCAATCCGATTAATGGCATAGATCAACTTGGTTTATTTCAAATGTGCTACCGATCATTGCAGATGCCGTTACCATATGCTCGTCATTGCTATGCAAGATTTTCAGACGGAACAACGTCGAGTTTCGATCCGAGTGGTGTTCATCCCGACCCTGCGCCAAATAGGTCAGGCACTATGTGCACGACTCAGAGGAATAACGAAAAAGATGATTGCATTAAGAGGGCGATGCAGCAATGCGAAGGTGAAAATTATAGCTTTACGAAATTTAATTGCTGTCACTGTGTTGAGCAAGCAATGAAGGAGTGTGGGGTTTCTATTCCGCGGTCTGCTTGGCCAAATTACCCAATTAACCCTGGTCCGCAACCGAGTGAAGCAGGTTACACCCCCTATCCAATATACGACTCTGGGTTGGGAGGAAAGTAGCGTGCGGGAATATAAATTTTGTTTGATCGGATTTTTTCTGATTGTGGTGTTTTTTGCGCTGTCTGAATTTTTCAATTCTCTAGGGGGGTATCAATTTAAAAGGATTGGTTTAAGTTCGGATTGTGTTTTGGTATTGCTGTGGGGAATTCCATGTGTGGCGACATTTCTGGTCTCTCGGTATTCGTCGGGGTGGATTGGCTTTGTGGGTTTTGTTTATTTGATATTAATTCCAGTCCTTGCTGTAATAATCCAGGTGACTAAGGAGGCGCTTGGGTTTTCCATTGATTTTCCTGGGGTGCGAGGAGCGTCGATTGTATTCGGGATTTATTTTGTTTTGTCGGTGGTTCCGGTGTCTATTGGATTTATTTTGGGTCGATATTTAAATTAATTGGTGTCCGCTTTGTGCTGACGGCGCAGGCGGTGTGGGAGGATGCTATCAAACTGCTGTTGCTTCTTGCTGCGTAAATGTGTGATGAATGCGGGCCGATTGTATAGTGCCGGTGCATTGAAATTGGCCGCCGCAGTTCCGCCGCGCAAAGCTGTAGCGGGACGAATCGTGACCCCAGAAATTTTAGAATTTCGCCCGCTAGATATTATTTCTGAAAATGAAATGCAGTATGGTGTTTACGGGTTGCATAATAATATGTCTACTGCTAATAAAAATACAAATAACTATCAGTGCTTTTGGGCTAAGCAAAAAATATGTTCTTAAACCAAATCGGCTGACGGATTTGGCGGTAACGGTTGAAGAGTTTGTGAATTGATTGGAGGGGATCGTGAAATATTTCAGCGCCGCAAATGATGTAAAGGTGGGCGACAGTGTTCTCGTCGAAGACAATGTCGATGGGACGGTTGTTTGCGATTTCGACCACAGCCAATTTTTGCATGGGTATGAGGATTGGGCGCCAAGTCTCGGTGTCGTAACCGATGGAGTGCCAACGAAAGGGTTTTTGATAAAAACTAAAAAATATGGATTGATTAATTATGAAGATGAGGATGAGTCTATTAAATTCATTAAATCGCTCGATGATTAGGGTGGCATATTTTTAACTTCAGCCAACAATCCATCGCCCGTGCTTCGTGATCTGGCGCTGTAGGATTGCACCGAGACATCGCGTCTGTCGGACGGAAAGGCGTGGCATTACGTGACGGATGATTAGGAATTTTCTATGAGGTACGGCGTTGGGGTAACTCTAAGCGCCGCCAAGAAAATGGCAGGAAAAGATGCGAAAGAGAAGCTCTGTGCGAAATCTACGCACCACATAAAATGCCGGTGCACAGGGCCTACTGGTGAAAGAGTGATTCCACATGGTTGATGGAAAAGCCGAAAAAATACTGGGAAGGGTTCGTGATTTACTGGATCGCGGAAATACTGGTTTGGCGAGAAAATTGCTCTTGCCGTTGGTTAAGGTGAGAAATGGTGAGGCGCTATTCATTTATTCCATGTTTAGTAATCCGGGGGAGTCCGATGAAGAATTTGAGATGAGAAGTGTCGAGTTGCTTCGGGAGGCCGCTGCTTTGGGATGTTCGCCTGCAATATATGCGTTGGGGAGCTGTTATCTAAGTGGTGATCTGGTCGATAAGGATCTATTTGTATCTTCACTTTTGTTTAAATGCGCGGCTGAGCGAGGGCATGCGCGAGCTATGCTTGCTCACGGGTTAAATTTATTTAATGGATCAAATGGAATTGACAGGGATGAGATTTTGGGAGTTGAATTTATCAAGAAGGCTGGTGATGAGGGGGTGGAGGACGCCGAGGAAGAGCTTCGCAAGATGAACTTCGGTAAGAAATAAATTGATGTACGCATATGTACCGGATGTCGGTTCGCTGGTTTGGCAGCGATACGGATCGGGTCACGTGCACGGGATTCTGCTGGACGGCGATCCGCTGGCGAGCTTCGAGCGTGACGCATTTCACAGGGAGAGCCAACGGACGCAAGGACTGGCGACGCATCACTTCAGAGGACTTGTTTTGATATGGTCGTTAATTTTTACGAGAAAGATCGCTATTCATAAGGAGGCGTGGCTAAAGAATGTCGTCGATTCTCTCTTGGGGATCGGGTGACGCCGCTGCTCGATCTGAGTGGGCCGACTAAGGTGTAATTGTCCCATTGGTGGAGCGCTATTTAGGGTAATTGGATATGATTTATCCAGATTGAGGCAAAGTAGCCGGAAATAATGCCGATGATCACCGCGAGCGCATAGCCTTCGATGTCTGCGTTAAGCAACGTCGCTATTGAAAGGCAGCCAAGTGTCGAAAACGAAATTTGCCACAGTGTCGGATAGCGAAAGGCCTTTGGCGCAATTTCAGGTGCCAAGATTGCGCCAAACAATGCGCCCGCAACGGATAGGCACACGATGCTGGGTAAGGAGTATCCGGAAGAGAGTCCGCCGAAGAGTGCGAAGGTTGCCGAAGATATCGCAATGATGGAGATGATCAGTTTGATGCGAGAGGAAGTTTTGTTAAACATGTATATGGTATCGACGTACTGAGATATGGTTGAGGTGGATCGGCGTGCCCGTGTGATCAATTGAGCCACCGGATAATCCATAAATCACAAATGTGTATTTGGTGGGTGAACTTCTTATTTTATGGAATTTACTAAATGCAAACCCCAGTCGCAACCCTTGGTACGCCAACCACGCACGGCGGCCAAGTCACGTCCGCCAGTGCCGGCGTTGTCATCGACGGTCGTCCGGCCGCGTGCGTTGGCGATGCTATCTCATGCCCTTTGCATGGTCCGGGGACTATTACCGACGGTAGCTTCGGCACAATCAACGGTCGGCAAATCGCCCATCACGGCAGCGACACGAGTTGCGGTGCGACACTGGTCGTGGACGGCAGTGGCCCCACGGTGTGATGTGAGTTGGGGAGATTTCAAGTGACTTCTGTTGTTGCAAACAGTCACGCCGTGCCAAATCAGTCACCCGCAGCCGTCCCAACCAAGCAGAAACCCGGCGCACCAACCAGCCCAACCGGCGCATTTCTGTCCGGCAAGAATCAGCAAGGTCGAGCCGGTTCGCGTCGCCGTTCTCTGGGCGCGATCCCCGCTGGCGAGGACGAACAGGTTCGGCTGGATGCCGTACTGCGCCACCGGAACCCGCTGCTGGAAGCGAGTCGCGTGTTGCTGCGCGTGCTCGCCGATATGCCTGAACTGATCCGCGTCGGTCACGACGAAGCATTGCGAAATCTGTTGATGGACGAAGTCAGGACGTTCGAGCGACTGTGCGAACGGGCGAACATCCGTGTCGACCACACGGTCGGTGCTCGGTATGGTTTGTGCGCCGCACTCGACGAAGCTGCCATGCGTGAGTTGGCTCGGGACGCAGTACGCAGTGCCAACTGGGCAGCCAACGCACTGATGATCCGCATTCACGAAGACAACCGGAGTGGCGCCAAGGTCTATGCGCTGGCATCGCATCTGCTCGATGACCCGGACGAACACGCTGCGTTAATGGAAGTGATTTATCGCCTGCTCTGCCTGGGCTTCGAGGGGCAGTATGGAGCGAATGGTCGCCGCCAACGCGACCGATATCGAGAGCGTCTCTACCAGAAAATCTCTCGTCACGCTCCGTCGACGCAAGGTGGTCTGTCGGATTCGATTTCATCGACGGCGGCGATTCAACGGCGACCGCCCTTTGAAATTCCCGTCTGGATGTCGGCCGTGGTGCTGTCGGCTGCACTGCTCGGCTTGTACGGTTACGCGCACCATGTTCTCGACACAATGTCGCAAACGGTGAAGCAGCAGATTACCGAAGCGGCCCGGGCGATGCCAACTGCGTCGAGCGATTTACTCCGGCAATCTGAGCCATGACCCAGACAACATCTATCACCGGATCCCTGAAGAAAGTTTTCGCGCTCCTGCGCTCCCGTCAAGTTCTCGTCGCCGTTGCGGTCGTCATCGCCGCCCTTGCGATTTGGTGGATCGGCCCATTGCTCGGCTTTGGCAAATTTGAGCCGCTGGCTGGCGTGCACGTTCGTGTATGTGTGATTGCAGTATTGCTCGCCGGCTGGGTGCTTTGGCGGGTTCGCTGGTCGTTGCGTATTGCGGCCGTGATGTTTGTTTGCGTGTTGCTCTGGTTTGCCACGCCGGACATCACAGTGGGGCGCTCGCAACCGCTGGCCTCGCCCGCTTCTCGAATCGGAGCGATCGCCGTCGTGTTGCTGGCGTTTGCCGTGCACATGACTTACCGGCAATGGCGGCGAGCGCAATACGATCGCCGGATTTTGCAACGGATACTCAGGCTTGGTCGACGTGGCGAGCGTCCGATTGCTGCCGAGCGACTGGCTGAAATCAAGCGGATCGCCACGATCGCGATAGCGCAACTGAAGGCTCGGCGTATTGGCCGGTGGGAAATCGCTCGCTTGTTTCAGCCCAGGCGTTATTTGTACACGCTGCCGTGGTACATCGTGCTCGGCTCGCAAGGTGCAGGCAAAACCAGCGTGCTGCGCCAAGCCAGTCTGACGTTTCCGCTCGACGAACGAATCCGGTCGACCGTGGCGCCAGCGGGCAGGGATGCGATGCCCGGCTGGTGGGTAACCAATGACGCGGTGCTGATCGATACGGCCGGCTACTACTCGCGCCACGGTACTTCCCGGTATCCATTACCGGCTAATTCAATCCGATCCGATGCGACAGAGTCGCTTGTCCAAAGCGGAAATCGACGAGCGCTGGCAGATATGACCGAATGGCAGGGGTTCCTGGGCATGCTGGCCAAGCTTCGCCCCGGCATGCCGATCAACGGTGTTGTGTTGACGGTCGATGTGGCAGTCCTGGCACACGCCGACCCTCAAGTTCGAATCGCTGAAGGCGACGCGTTGCGCGCAAGACTGGCGGAGGCGCACAAGACATTGGGCGTCGAATTTCCGGTCTGGCTAATCGTTACGAAGATCGACCGCCTTACGGGGTTTGCCGAGTACGCACGGGCGTTGCCCTACGAGGTCCGTAACCGTGGCTGGGGATTCGCATTGCCCGATGGACATGATGCGCAGTCGTCGGCGAAACTCCGCACGCGCTGTGAATCCAAGCTCACGCAACTGGTCGATAGCTTGGCCGATCATGTCCACACTCGGCTGCTCGACGAAACCGATCCCGCATGCTGCGGCCGTCTGGCGACATTGCCGGAAGCCCTGACCGCATTGATCAAACCGCTTACCGAACTGGTCACGGGGATTTTCGGCGAAACCATTGACGATGCGCCAGCAGATCGAACGATGCTACGCGGCGTGTGGCTGACGAGCGCAAAGCGGGCGGGCAATACGATTTCCGTCGAGCGCCACACGGTATTGCAACGTATGGTCGGCGCCGCCCGGGTGGCTTTTCCGCAAGCGAAATTAGCCGGCCGAGGTAGCTATTTCCTGCGCGACGTGCTGAGTCGGATCGTGTCCGAAGCGCATCTTGTTCAGCCGAACCGTCATTGGGAAAACCGCCGCCGTCTGCAGCGGCTGATTGGACATGCATTGGTGTGGCTGGTGTCTGCCGGGCTTGCTGCCGGCATCTGGGACAGCATTGGCCAGAGCAGACAGTATCTGATCGCACTCGGCCAGAAGGCACAGACGTTGACGGACAGACTCACCCGCCTCGATCCGGCCTCGTCCAGTATGCAGGTGCTTCCGGATGTATTGAGCGCAGCGCAGGATCTGCTGATTTCGACAAGTCTCGATCGGCTCAACCCGGGGAACGTATTTCGCTTCGGATTGGGCATGTCCCCCGAGATACGAGCTGACAGCCGTCTCACCTACGACACGCTCGTTGATCGCTTGCTGTTACCGCAATTCGTCCGCCGGATGGAGGCGGCGATGACACAAGCTGTCGCTCGGCGCGACCAGAAGGCCGGCTACGATGCGCTTCGCGTGTATCTGATGCTCTACGACGATAAAAGATACAACGCGCACGACGTGAAGGCGTGGGTGCTCGATGATTGGGCGCATGCAGACAGCGCAGCGGCGCTCGGCGGTCGCGCATTGATGCTCCCTCACATCCAGCAATTGTTTTCTGGATCACGAAGCATTCAGCCGACGGTGATCCGTAACGAGGGATTGATCAGGCAGCTTAGAGCGTTTTTGGACGGTAGCAATGTGGCGGACCGGCTCTACGCGCGAGCGAAGGGCATGGTGGGCAAGGACGCGCCGGATGACGTCACATTGCTGAGCGTGATCGGTCCGGCTGCCGGCACGGAGTTTACGCGCGCGAGCGGCAAACCGCTATCGAGCGGTGTACCGGGCCTGTTCACGTTTGATGGATACCACAACCTTTTCGACAAGCGCCTGCCGGAGTTCGTGCAGGCAGCTCGTGAGGATGACGCATGGGTGATGGGCCAGTCGTCACGGAATGTCGATCGACATTCCGTCACAGGAAAGCTGGCTGATGCCGACGATCCACTGACTCAAGCGATCCGGCGTCAATACCTGCTGGAATATGCACAGCAGTGGGACGATTTTTTGAAGGATATTCGCATTGTCGGCGGCACTAGCCTTTCTTTCGACTTACAGATTCTGCGCCGTTTTGCAGCGCCCGATTCGCCCTTGACGCGTCTGGCCCGGGCTGCAGTGCGGGAAACGACACTGACCGAATCGACGACCGAGTCCGAGCAGTCGCAGATGCAAAAGGTAGCGAACCGGATCGGCCAGACCGTCGATACGATGTTGGGCCGACGCGCTTCCGCACCGCTCGAACGCGAATTGGTCGACAATCATTTCGCCGCGCTTCGGGAAGTCGTGACTGGCGACGCCTTCGTGCAGGCAGGTACGGCGCTCGTTGGCCGGAATGACAAGACCGGACTCGACGGCGTGGCTGAATTGCTTGGCGCTTGGTACTCGGCGTTGACCGTAGCCGACAACGCGTTGGCGAACAACAGCTTGCCGCCTGAAAGCGATACGGCATCCAAGCTGAAGATGATGGCCGGTACGATGCCCGCACCGTTCCGCTCGGTGCTCCTGCAACTGGCAACGAACGGGTCACGCGAGATAAGCGAGGGAATCGGGCAACTGTTGTCACGGCAGATGCAGGCCGAAATCGGCGATGTCTGTCGCCTGACTATCGGAGGCTACTATCCCTTCAATCCCGACAGCGACCGGGACGTGAGCCTGGCAGACTTTACCCGCATGTTTGGGCCGGGCGGTATTCTCGACAATTTCTTTACCCGGACCTTGGCGCCGTTTGTCGACACATCCGCAAAACCGTGGCGTTATCGGACGTTGTCTGGTGCGACCGAACCGGTATACGGGCCTGATCTGGAACCATTCGAGCACACGCAGGCAATCCGTGAAATATTCTTCAACGATCCAGGTGGCAAGCAGTTCGGGTGGAAAGCAGATATCCGGATTCCAGAACTCGATCCAACGATCATGTCATTGGCACTCGACATCGATGGACAGGCGCTGCTTTATCGGCATGGTCCCGTGACGCCGCTTGCAGTGAAGTGGCCGGGTTCACGCGGCGGGGTATCCGCCGGGATCGCTGCGAGTCCGGCGATTCATGGCGACGCCTCGACGATTCGGGAGGAGGGGCCGTGGGCGTTGCTGCGCTTGTTGCGAAAGGGGAACGTGGTGCCGACAGCCACGCTGGGCCGCACCCGTGTGTCTTTCGATTTTGACGGGCGCAAGGCGGTGCTGGACATCACGAGTGCGGGAAGCGTGAAGAATCCGCTGACGAGTGATGTGCTACCCCGTTTTCGTTGTCCGAGTTCGATGCCGGTATTCGGTTTGAGCGACAGTGGTCCGCCGCCGGGATTGCCGCCAGGTACGTTGTCAACTGCCCCAACGAGTGCTTTTCATTGAATGGGAATTGGCATGCGGGATTTCGGCGAAACAATCGATATGCTCTATGCCCAATAAGACCAGACCGATTCGCACCGGTCTGGCTCTTGTCACTTCAACGCCCCCTTACGAAAACACCACCGTCCGATCCCCGTTCAAAAACACCCGCCGCTCGATAAACGCCTTCACCGCACGCGCGAGCGTGATGCTTTCGACGTCGCGCCCCACCGCCAGCAATTGCTCCGGCCGCAGCGCGTGATCCACACGCTCGACGACCTGCTCGATGATCGGGCCTTCGTCGAGATCGTCGGTGACGAAGTGCGCGGTCGCGCCGATCAGCTTCACGCCGCGCGCATGCGCCTGGTGATACGGCTTCGCACCCTTGAAGCCGGGCAGGAACGAATGATGGATGTTGATCGCGCGGTTCGCGAGCTTCGCGCTCGTCTCCTGCGACAGCACCTGCATGTAGCGCGCGAGGATCACGAGTTCTGCGCCGCTCGATTCGAAGAAGTCGAGCCACTGCGCTTCCTGCTGCGCCTTCGTGTCGGCCGTGATCGGGAAGTGCCGGAACGGCAGCCCATGCTGCGCGGCCATCGGCTCGAAATCGGGGTGGTTCGACACGATGCCGACGATGTCCATCTTCAGTTCGCCCATCCGCCAGCGGAACAGCAGGTCCGCGAGGCAGTGCTCGAGCTTCGACACCATGATCAGCACCTTCGGCCGCGCGTTCACGTCGTGAATCGCCCATTGCATGTCGCCGCCGAGGCCGGCCGCGATCGGCGCGAATTCCTGGCGCAGCGCGTCGATCTGCAGCGTTTCATCCGTCGGATGAAAGACGCAGCGCACGAAGAAGCGGTTGCTGAGATCGTCGTCGAACACGTTCAGCGCATCGACATAGCAGCGATGGCGATCGAGAAAGCCGACGACGGCGGCGACCTGGCCGGCCGCGCTCGCGCACGACAGTGTCAGGACGAATTGATCGGGGCGGTGCTCGGCGGTCATGAGAATCCTCGGATGGCATGGGGCGCACGGCCGTGCGGCAGCGCACCAAAGCGCCGCGCCGCGCGGGTTGCGGGAGACTCAAGTAAATCAGGACGATTTTGGGGAGGATAGAACCAACGCGCCGTGTGGCTGGTATCGGTGCGCCAGCGCGCGGGGGCGGGCTTGGGCCGTCACGCGCTCGCGCTTGCGCACGCGTCGAGCAGCCAGCGCCGGAACACGTGGGTCGTGTCCGGCTCGGGCCGCTGCGGCGGCCGCACCAGGAAGTAGCCGCGCGACGTGACGACGGGCGCGTCGACGAGCTTCACGAGCTGGCCGGACGCGACGAGCTCGTCGACGAGCGGCGACCAGCCGAGCGCGACGCCTTCGCCGAGCAGCGCCGCGTGGATCACGAGCGCATAGCTGTTGAAGGTCACGCCGCGCGCGGCGGCCGCCGTGTCGAGGCCGTGCGCGTCGAACCAGCCCGACCACGACAGCCAGCGCTCGGGGCGCGTCGGCTGCACGTGCAGCAGCGGCAGCGCGAGCAGTTGGTCGGCCCGCGCGACGTGCGAGTGCGCGTCGCGGAACGCGGGCGAGCATACGGGCGTGACGGATTCCGGAAAGAGCCGCGCGGCCGTGCACGACGGCCAGTGGCCGTCACCGAACAGGATCGCGATGTCGCCGTGGTCGCGCTGCGCGTCGTAATCCTGTGACGTGACGACGCGTACGTCGACGTCCGGCATCACGCGCTTCAGGCCGGCCAGGCGCGGCATCAGCCAGTAGGTCGCGAAGCCGAAGTCGGTGACGATCGTGAGCGCGCCGTGCTCGCGGCGCGCGCGCAGCGTCGCAGTGGCGCCGCGCAGCGTGTCGAGGCTCAGCCGCACGGCTTCGTACAGGCACTGGCCGTCGGCCGTCAGCGTGACGCCGCGCGGGCTGCGCTCGAACAGCGGCACACCGAGTTCGGCCTCGAGCTGGAACACCTGCTGGCTCACGGCCGGCTGCGTCGAGCCGAGCTCGCGCGCGGCGGCCGTGAAGCTCGCGAGCCGGGCGGCCGATTCGAACGCGCGCAGCGCCTGCATCGACGGTAACGGTTCGGATTTCGACATAAGTCCTTCTAATGGCCCCATAAGGGCAGGACGCCTTCCCACCCGAATTCGGGCGGGCGATAGTGCATCGGACGGTACGGCACACGCGCTTCACGGCCGCCGCGCCAGGCCTTTCCGCGATTCTAGCCAGTCGCGACAGGCATGCGCGGCACTTTCTTCGGGTCGCCTCCGTCATGCCGGACGTCTCGCTGCCAAAGCGGCGCGCCGTTCCATTCGAACACCGTTTTCCCCACGACCGCCGATGACGAACCCGACACCCAACATCCTGATCCTGATGGCCGACCAGCTCACGCCGTTCGCGCTGCCGGCGTACGGCAACCGCGTCACGCGCACGCCGACGCTCGACCGGCTCGCCGCGCAAGGCGTGGTGTTCGACGCCGCGTATTGCGCGAGCCCGCTGTGTGCGCCGTCGCGTTTCTCGCTGCTGACCGGCAAGCTGCCGTCGGGGATCGGCGCCTACGATAACGCCGCCGAATTGCCGGCGCAAACGCTGACGTTCGCGCACTACCTGCGCGCGGGCGGCTACCGGACGATGCTGTCCGGCAAGATGCATTTCTGCGGGCCCGACCAGTTGCACGGCTTCGAGGAGCGGCTCACGACCGACATCTATCCGGCCGATTTCGGCTGGGTGCCCGACTGGGACAGCCCGACCGAGCGGCCGAGCTGGTATCACAACATGAGCTCGGTGCTCGACGCGGGCCCGTGCGTGCGCACGAACCAGCTCGATTTCGACGACGAAGTCACGTTCGCCGCGAAGCAGAAGCTGTACGACGTCGCGCGCGAACGCGCGGCCGGGCACGACGCGCGGCCGTTCTGCATGGTCGTATCGCTGACCCATCCGCACGACCCGTATGCGATCACGCGCGAATACTGGGATCTGTACCGCGACGACGAGATCGACATGCCGGCCGTGCGGCTCGATGCAGCGGACAGCGATCCGCATTCGCAGCGGCTGCGCTTCGTCTGCGAGAACGACCGCACGCCGCCGACCGACGCGCAGATCCGCGCCGCGCGCCGCGCGTACTACGGCGCAACCTCCTACGTCGACACGCAGTTCGGCAGCGTGCTCGCCGCGCTCGAGCAGTGCGGGTTCGCCGACGACACGATCGTGATCGTCACGTCCGACCACGGCGACATGCTCGGCGAGCGCGGGCTCTGGTACAAGATGACGTTCTTCGAAGGCGGCTGCCGCGTGCCGCTGATCGTCCATGCGCCGGGCCGCTTCGGCGCCGCGCGCGTGCGCGGGCCGGTGTCGCACGTCGACCTGCTGCCGACGCTCGTCGACCTGGCCGGCGCCGCGCCCGCCGGCGGCTGGCCGGACCCGGTCGACGGCGCGAGCCTCGTGCCGCACCTGCACGGCACGCCCGCGCACGATGTCGCGCTCGGCGAATACCTCGCGGAAGGCGCGGTCGCGCCGGTCGTGATGATCCGCCGCGGCGACTGGAAATACGTGCATTGCCCGGCCGATCCCGACCAGCTCTACAACCTCGCCGACGATCCGCGCGAGCTGACGAACCTGGCCGGCTCGCCGGAAGCCGCCGGCGTGCTCGCGGCGTTCCGTGTTGAAGCCGCGCAGCGCTGGAACCTGCCCGAGCTGGACCGGCAGGTGCGCGCGAGCCAGCGGCGCCGGCGCTTCCATTACGCGGCGGCGACACAGGGCCGCATCCACGCGTGGGACTGGCAGCCGTTCACCGACGCGAGCCAGCGTTACATGCGCAATCACATCGAACTCGACACGCTCGAGGCGATGGCGCGCTTTCCGCGGGTCGGGCGCTGAGCGTCCCGCATCGCGATCATTGACGAACGACGGAGGAAGCTGGCGATGGAACGGCAATGCAATGCAGCAATCCGGATCGGCGCGGTGCTCGCCGCGGCCGCCTGCGTGATGACGGCGCAGGGCGCGCATGCGGCCGACCCGCAGACGTGCAGCGACGTGAAGATGGCGGCGCCCGGCTGGACCGACATCGACGCGACGAACGCGATGGCGGGCGTCGTGCTGAAGGCGCTCGGCTACCGGCAGGACGTGGCGAACCTGTCGGTGCCGATCACGTACCAGGGGCTCAAGAAAGGGCAGGTCGACGTGTTTCTCGGCAACTGGATGCCCGCACAGGCGCCGCTCGTGAAGCCGTTCGTCGACGAGAAATCGATCGACGTGCTGCACGCGAACCTGAGCGGCGCGAAGTTCACGCTTGCGGTGCCCGACTACGTCGCGGCCGCGGGCGTGCACACGTTCGCCGATCTCGCGCGCCATGCCGACCGCTTCGGCGGCAAGATCTACGGGATCGAGCCCGGCGCGCCCGCGAACCAGAACATCAAGCGGATGCTGTCCGACCACGCGCTCGGTACGGCGAACTGGTCGCTCGTCGAATCGAGCGAGACGGGCATGCTCACGCAGGTCGAGCGCGCGGTGCGCGACAAGCGCTGGATCGTGTTTCTTGCGTGGGAGCCGCATTTGATGAACACGAAGTTCCATCTGACCTACCTGTCGGGCGGCGATGCGTATTTCGGCCCGAACTACGGCGGCGCGACGGTCAACACGGTCACGCGCGCCGGGTTTGCCGGCCAATGCGGGAACCTCGCGCGGCTGTTCCGGCAGATGACGTTCTCCGTCGACGTCGAGAACCGGATGATCGCCGACATGCTCGACCACAAGACGTCGCCCGCGCTCGCGGCGCAGCACGCGCTGAAGGCCGACCCGGCGCTGGTCGCCGGCTGGCTGGACGGCGTGACGACGGCCGCCGGCGCACCGGGCCTGCCGGCCGTGCGAGCGGCCCTCGACGGCCGTTGACCCCGCCTCCGGGTGGCCGGTTTTTGCCGTGCCGCCCGTCTACGTGTTTTCCCGACCGGTCGCATCGTGACCATTTGGTGTCGCCTTCAGACGGGTGACGTGAAATATGGGTTTGTATTTTTCGGCAATGGCTGCGTTATTGCGGAAAACGAAATGCCGAAGCCAGCAGGCGTACTGAATTCGAATCCACCGGCGCATCGCGGCACGCGCCGGGACGAGATTCTTTCCATCGAACGGTTCAGGGAGGGTGGTCGATAATGAAGCACACGAAAGTCGCCGTAGCCGCCGCGCTTGCATGCGCGGCCTGTATTCCCGCCATCGGCCATGCGCAGAGCAGCGTGACGCTGTACGGGATTCTCGACGCGGGCATCACGTATGTGAACAACACCGGCGGCTCGCACGTGGTCAAGTTCGACGACGGCGTCTCATACGGGAACCGCTTCGGCCTGAAGGGCACGGAAGACCTGGGCGGCGGCCTGAAGGCCGTGTTCGCCCTCGAGAGCGGCTTCCACCTCGGCAACGGGCAGCTCGGCTTCGGCGGCGCCGAGTTCGGCCGGCAGGCGTATGTCGGCCTGCAGAACGACTGGGGCACGCTGTCGTTCGGCAACCAGCTCGACATCACGAACGAACTCGTGTCGATCTACAACATCTCGGCGTGGGGCAGCGGTTATGCGATCCACCAGGGCGACTTCGACCGCTTCAACGGCGACCGCCTGCCGAATTCGGTGAAATTCCTGTCGAACGACCTCAGCGGCTTCAAGTTCGGCGCGATGTACTCGTTCGGCAACGTCGCGGGCAACTTCCACCGCAACAGCGCATGGAGCGCGGGCGCGAGCTTCACGAAGGGCGACTTCTCGATCGGCGCCGCGTACACGCGCCTGAACAACCCGAACGGCATCTACGCGTTCGACCCGTACGCGATGATCGGCACGCACACGTTCCTCGGCCAGCAGACCGTCACCGTCGATCCGGCGACCGGCGCGCGCACCGACCTGTTCGCGAACACGCCGATGGACGTCGACAGCCAGGGCACGTTCGGCATCGGCTCGAGCTACACGATCGGCAAGCTGACGCTCGACGCCAACTTCTCGTACACGACGATCAAGGGTTTCGGCCAGTCGTCGCACATGCAGGTATATGAAGGCGGCGGCTTGTACCAGTTCACGCCGGCGCTGAGCCTGATCGCGGGCTACCAGCACACGCGCTTCGAAGGCCATCACTGGAACCAGGGCACGGCGGGCCTGCACTACCTGCTGTCGAAGCGCACCGACGTGTATATCTCCGGCGATTACCTGCGCGCGTCGCACGGCGTCGATGCGGTGGTCGGCTACAGCTTCACGCCGTCGACGACGCAGACGCAGGCCGACGTGCGGATCGGGATGCGGCATTCGTTCTGAGCGGGGTGGTTTGGAGCAGCGACGTCTTCAGCGAGGTCTCTCTTTGGCGCGAACTGCGGTTCGCGCTTTTTTTTTGGTTCTTCGGGGATTTCCGGGGGTGTTGCTGTTCGACCCGAAACGGACAGCGCACCTTCCCCGAAGCAGTCACTCACTGTGACGTTGTAGGTGGCGACTATTCAACGCCTCAAGAAATGAGCCGGGTATTGGTTGCATCTCGCCTTCAGGTCCTATCACACGAATCTGCGGATCATTGACGGCAACTTGCAGCCCCGGCGGCAAGGCAAAGAATTTGATCAAATCGGGTCTATCTACGCCCAATTGATAGAGCGAAATTCTGATGAATTGCCCGGGATTCTGCAAACCAAGTTCATCATTCAAATCTGTGAGCGACCAACCAGAGTCTGTTTCATGAGCGAGATCACGAGTCAGCAGTACACGACATGCGCTCTTGTATTCGGCGTGCACAACTGCACTTTGCCGTAGCGAAGGAAAGTCAGGTTGCAGATCCATGGCGACGCTTCCGACCACGTCCTTCTGATTGCGCAGGTGCATCAGCGTGCTGTTGACGGAATCGATGAACCTGATCGGAATCTCCTTCATATCGGGTTCGGTGATGCGCAGTGTGTCTGTCGCCCCTCCATCGAGCATCGTTAGCATCCAGCCGATCTGCAGGGTCTCGCCCGCGCGGAATCGCTCGCCGTCGGCGACACGCTGCTCAAGGAAGCGTAGCAGCCAACTGATGTCCTGATCGGGGATTGCACCGTTGGTGACCTGAATCTGGAATTCCGGATGGGCAAACCGCTTGCAAGCGACGGTTCTATGAATAGCATCGGTCCGCTGCTGCGCAGCTTGTTTCGAGCCGGTCGATCGAAATAGCGAGCGAAAAAGCATAGTTCACATTCTTGGGTGGCAGGCGATTGTCGCCCATCCTGACCATGATATCGAAGGTCCGATGCTGGCCGACCTCGGAAGCTCGATATCGGTACGCGCGTCAGAATACTTCGAAAGAACACCAGTCAGGCACAAACCCCTCGAAGATAAAAAAGTCGTCGATGTATGTTAGCCCGAGCCGTTCCAATGACCTCAAGCAATCGTCGGCCGCCTCGCCTCCGAAGAACGGACCAAGCGATACTAGGCTGTCGGATTCGTCAAAATAAGTCCGCAGGTTGAATTCGACCATAACCGTCGATAGGTCGACATTCTTGGCCGCGAGCGCAGCCCGTCGGACAACGCCCCCGAAATCTCTCGATACTTTCATCGTCATTGGTTAAGGGCAAACGGGTGCCCAAGATTGTCAACGATCCGCGCGGCGATGTCGAACGGCTCATATTGGCCGCGCCCTGACGCCGGGGCATGTAACGGTCGCGAGCTCCCGTTGTCCATGCGCAGCCTCCCGATCATGAAGCGTAGCCACACCGGGGAGCGTCTTTCCGTTTGGCCCAGTGGGTTCGGAAAGTCAGCGGACAAGCTATCCGAAAACCCGAGCCCATACCGCCCGAAGGCGTCGCGCGCGGTCTTCGAAAAGATATGAGGCCGCCAGCGTCAAGAGACCTGAAATTGCACCCGTCACGATGTGCTCGACATAGGGGATACGGTAGTGACTCGTATGCGAGTAGGCGTCACCCAACGTTGTCAGGATGCCAACGACCAGCGCATTGCCGTATCGATACGCGTAGAGTTTCGTCGCAGGCGTGAAAGTCAAAAGTACAGCCAGGAGTCCGGTAAACAGACCTGTCTGAAATGCAATAGTCCAGTGGGCAAGGCTCAAGATATTGCCCCAGCTCCCCGGCATGCAGGTCATGCACGCACTGGTTGGCTGCCAGAAACGCTGGATAAACAGTCTGACGCGGTGCTTCCACTCGGTTGACATGATGCATTCCCATCAATGCCGTCGTCACGGCCGACGCCACCGCGCGTATCGTTGAAGCAGTTTCCAAACCCTTTAACGAGGTTGCCGCCCTCGTCACGGATGGGTTGGCTGTGCGCAGTAGAGGCCGAGCAACAACTTGGACATGGGGAAATACTACTCCACGATCAGACGGCCGCTGTTTCGACCGAGACCGGACTTCAACGCTTGCGTCTATCGGTGCGGGGTGGGGCGGCTGCGCCGGCGTAGTGCGCTCCTGCCTCGGCCGATCGAACGGCCGGTTTACCGTGATTGACATATCATCGCGATTTGGCCGCGTCTGCGCTGTCCAGCCGACCGTCTCCACGCCGGGGACCGATATCGCGTCGCGATGGGCAAGTCGTTGCGCAAGCACGCACATGTGCAGGCAGCCGCTCGTTGAGCGGTTGCGTCACGCACCGCCGATCGCCGAGACCCCGATGACCGCCCACTCACCCGAACCCGCGCCTCCATCCCCGTTACCCGCCAACCTGTTCCGTCACGCACCGTTCCAGCGCTTCTGGGGCACACGCGTGATGTCGTCCCTGGCTTTCCAGATCCTGTCGGTCGCGATCGGCTGGTACGTGTATGCGCTCACGCACAGCGCGTTCGCACTCGGTCTCGTCGGTCTCGCGCAGTTCGTGCCGAGGTTCGCGCTGACGCTCGTCGTCGGGCAGGTGGCCGACCGCTACGACCGGCGGCGCATCGCGACGATTTGCCAGGGCGTCGAGGCGCTGGCCGCCGGCGTGTTCCTGCTCGGCGCCGCACAAGGGTGGCTGACCGCGCCGGCCGTGTATGCGCTCGCGGCGATCGTCGGCACGGCCCGCGCGTTCGAGTCGCCGTCGGTGTCTTCGCTGCTGCCGGCCGTCGTGCCGCGCACCGACTTGCCGCGCGCGACTGCGCTGTCGACGTCCGCGAACCAGGCCGCGCAGATCCTCGGTCCCGCGTTCGGCGGGCTGCTCTACGGTGTCGGTGCGCCCGTCGCATTCGGCACGAGCGTCGTGGCATTCGCGATCGCGGCGGTGCTGAGCGGCACGATCCCGCTGCGCAGCGCGCCGCCTGCACGCGAGCCGGTCACGCTGCGCTCGGTGTTTTCGGGGATCGCGTTCATCCGGCGCGAACCGGCGATCCTCGGCGCGCTGTCGCTCGACCTGTTCGCGGTGCTGTTCGGCGGCGCGACCGCGCTGCTGCCGATCTATGCGCGCGACATTCTGCAGGTCGGGCCGTGGGGGCTCGGCGCATTGCGCGCGGCGCCCGCGGTCGGCGCGCTCGCGGGCACGCTGTGGCTCACGCGCTTTCCGCTGAAAGGGCGACCGGGCCGCGCGATGTTCGGCGGCGTGATCGCGTTCGGCGTCGCGACGATCGTGTTCGGGCTGTCGCGGCACTTCGCGCTGTCGCTCGTTGCGCTGGCCGCGCTAGGCGCATCGGACGTGGTCAGCGTCGTCGTGCGCCTGTCGCTCGTGCAGCTTCGTACACCCGACGACATGCTCGGGCGCGTGAGCGCGGTCAATTCGCTGTTCATCGGCACGTCGAACCAGCTCGGCGAATTCGAATCGGGCGTGACGGCCGCATGGTGGGGCGCGCCGACGGCAATCGTCGTCGGCGGTGCCGCGACGATTGCCGTCGCGCTCGCGTGGATGCGGTTGTTTCCTCAGCTCACGAACATGAAGTCGCTTGAACGCGACGTGTGATGGGCGTCACGCGTCCTGCGTCACGCGCACGGCCGTGCCGTAGCAGATGACTTCCGTGACGCCCGACCCGATCTCGGTCGAGTCGTAGCGCATCGCGACGACTGCGTTCGCGCCGAGCTTGCGTGCATCGGCGAGCATCTTGTCGAATGCCTGCTGGCGTGCTTTCTCGCACAGCGACGTGTAGAGCGTGATGTTGCCGCCGAAGATCGTCTGCAGCGATGCGCCGAACGAGCCGACGATCGATCGAGAACGCACGATGATGCCCTGTACGACGCCGAGCGAGCGAACGGTCGTGTGGCCGGGCAGGTCGAATGCGGTCGTGACGCGAGCGGGCGACAGATCGTCGATGGAGCGGGTGGTGTCGGTCATGGCTGGAAGCGTGTAGCGGAGTGGCAGAGTGACGATTCTATCCGGATGAGCGCGCGTTCCAGGTTCGATCGAGTCAATCGCGCGGCGCGTGTCGCGCCATGAAGCCTCCGTGGCGGTCGCGCTGGCTTCGGGCCTGCGCCTCTACGGGACGCTGGACGAGATGGTCGGATCAAGGTTGTCCGGGAGGAAGCGTGTGCGAGCCGCAAGCACACGCTTCCGTCGTGTCCGGATAGACGAACGACGCGGCCGCTCGCCGTCAGGGCTTCGCGACTACGGAGCCATCCCCGCCAAGATCAACCGCATAAGCCAGCGCCAGCTTGCCGAACTTCAGCGCATGATTCGCCTGGCGATCCGAGTTCTCCAGCGTGTCGTTCACGGTATGGATATACGGACTGTCGTTCTGGTCGGCCTCGAACGGGAACGACGCCGGATAACCCTGTGCATTCCACGACGCATGATCCGAACACGCATACCCGCACTGCGACGTGCCGATCGCGAGTTCCGGCAGGTAGGTCTTCGCCAGATTCGTCAGGTAGGTGTTCTGCGACGCGTTCGTGTAATCGGTGATCAGGTAGATATCCTTCGGATCGCCCTTGTAGTTCGTCATGTCGAGCTGCAAAACGCCGACCACGTTCGCACTCTGCGTGCGGAACTGCTTCGCGATCGCCTTCGAGCCGAGCAGGCCGGCTTCTTCTGCCGCGTATCCGACAAACTTGATCGTCCGCTTCGGCCGGTAGTTGTTCGCGAGCAGCACGCGCAGCGCTTCGGTGAGGCTCGCGATGCCCGACGCATCGTCGTCCGCGCCGGGCGAGCGCGTGTTCTCCGTCGTGCGGCCGACGGTCGAATCGAGGTGGCCGCCCAGCACGACGGTGCCCGCGGCCGGATCGCTGCCGCGGATCGTCAGGATCACGGATTTCTGCGGAAAGCCCGTGTGCGCGAACTGCTCGACGGTGATATCGGCGCGCGCGCCCGCCAGTTGCTTCCACTGCAGCGCGAGCCAGTCCGACGCGGCAACGCCGTGTGACGTCGTGTAGTAGCGGTTCGTGAAGCCCGACAGCGATGTGATCGTGCCGACGATGTTGCTGGCCTGCAGTTGCTGGATCCAGGTGCCGATCTGCGGTGCGTTCGACACCTTGTACGCGGGTGCCGCGGCCTGCTTCGCGAGCGCCGGCGGCAACGGCTGCAGCGCCTGGCGCGCTTCGTCGAACGAGTCGTGCACGACATAACCGGGCCCGTGGCCGCGCGTGTGGTGGACGGCATGGGCCAGTTCGCCGAGCCGTGAATCGTCGATCTCGACGACGTGAATGGTTTCGCGGCGCGCGGCGCCGTCGGCCGTCTTGCCGGCATCGACCGTCGTGCTGTATTGCGCGGTCGCGCTTGCGTCGATGCGTTGAAGCTGGCGGAACGCCGCATCGCCGAGCGTGATCCACACGGGGGCCGCATGCGCGGCGACGGTCAACAGCATGCCGCCCAGCGCGGCGCTCAGATGAGTCAGTTTCAGAGTAGGCATGTTCGATCTCGCGAGGGTAACGATGTCGAGGATGAGGGCGCGTCGCAGGTCGTGCGATGCGCCACCGCCTGCTGCGGAATTACGATTTCTGCGGCACGGTCACGCCGTACGTGCAGCTCTTGTTGTACGCATTGCCGATCGCCGTGAGTTGCGCGCTGCTGTAGCCGAGCGCGGACGCGGCCGTCAGCACGGCCTGCGCGGCGGCCTTCTGGTTGGTCGAGCCGTTGGTCATCGACAGCCCCTTCAGGAACGCCTTGTCCATCGCCTGCGCGCCGATCGCGTCGCGCGCGACGAGGTTGCACGATGCCCAGTACTGGCCGGCCGTGTGGATCTCGGCACCGCGCGCCTGCGCATAGGTGCGCCCGACGTTCCAGTTGGTCACGCGGCCGCCCCAGAATTCGTTGTGGCCGTCCCAGTTGTAGACCCAGTGGTACTGCGCGTCGGTCGGGCTCCACTGGTTGAAGTCGCGGCTGTACGCAGCGGCGAGATAGTCGCCGGTGCCTTCGGACAGCCCCTCTTGTTGCGACAGGCCGCCGTTGGTCACCCAGTCGTGGATACCGTGGCCGAGTTCGTGGATCACGACGTCCGCATCTTCCGCGTCGTCGACACCGCCCTGCCCGAAGGTCAGCCGGCCGCTGCTCGACGAGTACGACGAGTTGTCGTCGCCCGATTCGCCGTGCGGGTCGTACTGCACGCCGCCCGTGTACTGGTACGGCAATGCCTTGATCCCGAGCGTCTGGTTCACGTAGCGCAGGAACGTATCGATGTGGTAGTACACGTTCACAGCCTCGAAATACAGGTTGCCGCGCGTGAACTCGAACGCGGGCGTCGACTGCAGCGGGCACGCGTTGTCGCGCGGCGCATCGAAATCGATGCACGCCGCATACGGGCCCGACAGCGCGTAGCGCGCGCCCGACTGCCCGAGATCCTTCAGCGTCACGCGCACGCGCGCGGCCGTGAGCTGGGTCGAATCGGCGTCGCTGCTGTCCTTGTAGCCGGTGCTGCCGTAGCTGCTTTTCGTTGGCGACAGCGGATCCGGGCGGAACACGAAGCCCGTGCCGTCGGTGGCATAGAACGCCTTGTCCTCGGCGCGCAGCACTTCACCGCTGCCCGAGTCGATCAGCAGTTCCCAGTCGCCCTTCGGGCCGTCCTGCGGGCGGCCGCGCACCTTCCATGCGGTGTGCGTGCCAGCCTTGTCGACGAACGCGACGAGCTGCGCGTCGAGATTCGTGAAGCCGCTCACGCCGAGATACGCGCGCGCACGGTCGAGCGCCTGCTGCTGGTCGACGGCCTGCGACTTGCGCGACGTCGCGACCACGCCGTTGATCGTGTTGCTCGCGACGTACAGGATGCGGCCGTCCTTCGCGACCGTCACCGCGATGTCGCTGCCGTACACGGGCAGCCCGGCGGCCTGCTGCTGCAGGCGCACGACAGTGAAGTCGGCATCGTTGCGCTCCGACGTGACGACGAGGCTCGCGAGCGCGGCCGCGTCGAGCCCGAGCTGCGTCGCCTGCGTTGCGACGAAGTCGCGCGCGGTTGCAGCGGGCGTGGCGGCGGCCTTCTTCACGCGATACGCGGGGTTGTACAGCGTGACGGCGACGCCGTCCGCGCGGAACTGCCCGGCGGCCGTATCGGCTTTCGCGGCGGGCGGCGCGACGCCGCGCGTCAGGCTTTCGCGCAGGCTCGCGGCCTGTGGATTCGAGACCTTCGTATCGGCTGCTGTGCTGCCGACGATGCCGAAACCGAGCGCAAGGCCCAGGGCGAGCGGCAATGCTTTGCGTGATGTCTGCATACGTGATCCTCATCTCAACGGTTGGACACGCCCGCGCACTCGTGGCGCGCAGGCACGACACGGCCCGCGCGCCGGCTCGATGGAACCGGTGCGGCGAAGCGGTGTTGGGAGCGTCGACTGACTAAGGAAACCTAAATGTCAGGTCGAGAAGAAACAAGCGGGAGCGGGGGCGAGGAAGCGAACGGCAGGCAGGTGCGGCGACGGCGAAGCGAGCATCGTCATGTCAGACCCCTCGGATCGATACTGATATCGGTTGGATATCGGCCGGCAGCCTTGCGCGGATCGACATGCGTCGAATCCAGTCTCTCGTCTCGTTAGGCTGCCTATCTAATTGCGAGGTATGTTACAGAATATTTTCGGCGACATTGCAAATAATTTTTCGACGATCGCTTCGGTCCGTCGATCGATCACCGGCATTGTTCAGCGAGCGGCAGGAAACGCTGCCGGAACGCGCAATACCACGCAGGATTGTGATTAAAACCCGCGACGATCAGCGCGTCGCGCGCCGGTCGCTGCGCGGGCTCAAGCCGAACCGCGCGCGATACGTGCGCGAGAAATGCGACGGCGATTCGAACCCGCACGCGACGCACACCGACGTGATGCTCATGTCGGTCTGCTGCAGCAGTTCGCGAGCACGATCGAGGCGCAGGTTCAGGTAGAAATGCGTCGGTGTGTCGTTCAGCGTCGCGCTGAACAGCCGTTCGAGCTGGCGTCGCGTGATCGATACGTCCTGCGCGAGCGCGTCGGAGCCGAGCGGATTTTCCATGTGCTGCTGCATCGTGCCGATCACCTGGATCAGCTTGCGGTTATGTACGCCGTAGCGCGCGGCGATCTCGAGCCGCTGGCTGTCCGAGCGCTGCCGGATGCGGCTGACAACGAACTGCTCGGAGATCGCGGCCGCGAGATCGGCGCCGTGCCGGCGCCCGATCAGGTCGAGCATCATGTCGATCGACGCGGTGCCGCCGGCGCACGTGATGCGCCGGTCGTCGATCTCGAACAGCTCCTGCGTCGCGTTCAGGCCCGGATAGCGTTCGCGGAACGCGGCCAGCGCTTCCCAGTGCAGCGTCAGCGGCTGCGACGCGTCGAACAGCCCGGCTTCCGCGAGCACGAAGCTGCCCGTGTCGATGCCGCCGAGCGTCGCGCCGTGCCGGTGCTGGCGGCGCAGCCAGTCGCCGATTGCGCGCGTGTAGCACACGAGCGGATCGAAGCCCGCGACGACGAACACCGTATCGACCTGCGCGACGTCCGCGCACGCGGCTTCGGCGGCGACTGGGATGCCGTTGCTCGCGGCGACCGGCGCACCGTCGGCGCTGATCACATGCCAGCGGTAGAGCTCGGTGCGGAAGCGGTTCGCGACGCGCAGCGGCTCGACCGCGGACATGAAGCCGAGCGCGGAGAAGCCGGGCAGCAACAGGAAGTGGAAATCCTCGGGCATCGGGGCAGGGGATGGAATCCGGTGGTCGTCGCACATCGCACGGGATTGCGAACGGACGGGCACATGCCGCGGCCGGCTCGCAGGCGCCGAACGGTCAGCGGAAGATTATCGCGGGTTTTGCTCGTCTTCAGCGCGTTTTTGCAGCGCGCACCGACCGGCGCGCGGTGGTCGAAGGCAGTTCGTCGAATTGCGCCTTGTACGCGTTCGCGAAATGGCCGAGATGGATGAAGCCCCAGCGCGCGGCCACGTCGCTGATCGGCAGGTCGGCCTGACGTGTGTCGAGCAGCATCCGCCGCACCTGCGACAGGCGCAGCGAGCGTACATAGTGCAGCGGGCTGGTCTGTACGACCGACTGAAAGCTGTTCTGCATCGTGCGCCGGCTCACGCGCAACTGCGCGCACAGGCTCAGCACGTCGACTGGCGCTTCCGGGTGGTCGATCACGTAGTCGTGCACGCGGCGCACGATGTCGGCGCGGCACGCGTGCGTGAGCCGGTTCGACGGCTCGGGCATCCGGTACGTGAGGAGATCGACGAGCATGTTGCCGATCTCGCCGCGCAGTTCGCGTTGCGCGCGCATGTCGCCGAACGTGTCGGGCGACGACAGCACGCGTTCGAGTTGCGTCGCGATCTGCACGCTTGCGCGCATCAGCACGGCCGTCGGCAAGTCGACGACGCCGCGCCGCAGCGTCGCTGCGTCGAGCCGGACATCGGCCGCATCTTCGACCTGTTGCAGCAGCTCGGCGTCGACGACGACACCGATCAGCGACATGTCGTCCGGCGAATGCAGTTCGAACGGCGCACCGCCGCGCGCCATCACCATCGTGCCGCGTTCGATGCGCGCGCCGCCGAACGCGAATGCGCCCGAGCCGGTGAGCGGCATGCCGAACACCGTGTGACCGGGCGGCAACTGTCCACGCTGGATGATGCGCACGTTCGCGGCTTCCTGGAACAACTCGATGCCGTCGAGCACGGCGTGCTTGACCACGCTGCGATACGCGCCCGAACCGATCTGGTCGTAGCGCTGGTTCCAGCCGCGCAGCGCGTCGGCATGCCGGTCCGCGTCGTCGAACATCTCGTGAAACACGAACACAGCGCCTCCAGGGGTGTCGATCAGGACCGCGGAAGATTAAACCGACCGAGCGGTCGGCGCAATAAGGTCGAGCGCTATTCCGCGCGTATTCGTCAGAGGGTCGGAAGCCGCGTGCGCGCGCGGCTTTCAGGCGCATTTCCAATATCCCGAATCGGCACGCACGCGTTGCCGGTCCTGGTGCTGACCGGATTTTTTGTCGAACTACAGTCGCCCCACATCAAGTGAATCCCCAACTGGAGGCGACATGAGGACAACGCGACGAACCGCGGCGCTCGCGGTGACGCTGGCGTTCGCGGCGGCATGGGGCGGCAGCACATGCGCGACGGAAAAACCCGAGGAGCTGGTCGTGCAGAAGATGCCGCCGTGGCATCCGCACGAGGTCTATATCGTCGACATCTCGATGCCGTCGATGACCGACGGGCGCATCTACGTGTACGACGCCGACGCGAAGAAGCTGCTCGGCCAGATCGACGGCGGCTTCGGCCCCGGCTTCGCGATTTCGCCCGACCACAAGACGAGCTTCGTCGCGACGACCTACTTCTCGCGCGGCTCGCACGGCACGCGTACCGACGTCGTCGAGATGACCGACAACACGACACTCGATCACGCGGGCGAGATCGTGATTCCGCCGAAACACGGGCAGCATGTGCCGTCGCCGTACAACACTGCGTTCAGCACCGACGGCAAGCGGCTGTATGTCGCGAACATCACGCCGGCCGCGTCGGTGACGGTGATCGACGCCGTATCGAAGAAGGTGCTGTCGGAGATCGACACGGCCGCGTGCGTGCTCGCTTATCCGTCGGGGAACGACCGCTTCACCGCGCTGTGCGAAAGCGGCAAGGCGCTGACCGTCACGCTCGATGCGAGCGGCAAGGAAACGAAGCGCACGATGTCCGATGCGTTCATCGATGTCGACAAGGATCCGGCGTTCGTGAACGCGTCGCCGTACAACGGTACCTATCTGTTCACGACGTACGGCGGCAACGTGCGCAGCGCCGATTTCAGCGGCGACAAGCCGGCGTTCGGCAAGTCGTGGTCGCTGTTGACGGATGCCGAGCGAGCCGAAGGCTGGCGCCCGGGCGGCATGCAGCAGACGGCCGTGCAGGCGAAGCAGAACCGCTACTACGTGCTGATGCACAAGGGCGGCGACGGCTCGCACAAGGATCCCGGCACGCAGGTGTGGGTATTCGACCTGAAGTCGAAGCAGCGCGTCGCGCGCTGGGATCTCGCGCAGCAGAAGATCGATCCGCTCGTGTCGATCCAGGTCAGCGAGGACGACAAGCCGCTGTTCTACGGGCTGACCGCGACGTCCGACCTCGTCGTGATGGACGCGCATACCGGCAAGCTGCGCAACGTAGAGAAGCAGATCGGCAATACGTCGACGCTGCTCGTCAACCCGTGAGGCCGCGATGACCCTCGATCCCGTACTCGCCACCAGCGCGCAGGCCGGCGCGGCCGTCGTCGTGCTGCTCGGCGCTTTCGCGAAGATGCGCCGGTCCGCCGCGTTCCGCCACGCGCTTGCCGGCTACCGGTTGCTGCCTGACGCGCTGACCACGCCTGTCGCGTTCGCGATTCCGCTTGCGGAAGCCGTCTGCGCCGCGGCACTGCTGTTTCCCGATACGCGCGTGGCCGGCGCGATCGGCCTGATCGTGTTGCTCGTGGTTTTCGCCGCCGGGCTTGCGATCAACCTGCTGCGCGGCCACACCGACATCGACTGCGGCTGTTCCGGCTTCACCGCTGCGCGCGCGGATGCGCCGCGCGGCATCGGCTGGCTGCATGTCGGCCGAGTGCTGCTGCTCGCCGCGCTGGCCGCAACCGCGTTCGTCGAGCCGGGTGCGCGCGCGGTCGTGTGGTTCGACTACCTGACGCTGTTCTTCTCCGTGCTGCTGATCGTCTGCGCGCTGCTCACCGTTGACGTGCTGCTCGCCAACGTACCGCGCCTTTCCCACCTGAGGAATTCATGATGCAAACCGCTCTCACCGTTTCCACCGCACTGCTGTGGGTTGCTGTTCTCGCGCTCGGCGCGATCTGCCTCGCGCTGGTGCGCCAGATCGGCATCCTGTACGAACGCATCATGCCGGCCGGTGCGCTGATGATCGACAAGGGGCCGGCGGTCGGCGCGATCGCGCCGACGTTCGAGCTGACCGACATTCGCGGCTCGCAGGTGAAGGTCGGCGGCATCGATGCATCGGGCAAGGCGACGCTGCTGTTCTTCCTGTCGCCGACGTGCCCGGTCTGCAAGAAGCTGCTGCCGCTGCTGCCGTCGCTGCAGGCGAGCGAATCGACGCCGGTGAACATCGTGCTCGCGAGCGACGGCGATGTCGACGAGCACGCGCGCTTCGCGCAGAAGCACGACCTCGGGCGCTTCCCGTACGTGCTGTCGCAGGAGCTCGGCCTCGCGTACCAGATCGGCAAGCTGCCGTATGCGGTGCTGCTCGACGAAACCGGCACGGTGCGCGCGAAGGGGCTCGTCAACACGCGCGAGCATCTCGAGAGCCTGTTCGAGGCGAAGGAGCGCGGCGTCGCGTCGCTGCAGCAGTTCGTGCATGGCGATCACAGCCACGACGCCCACGCGCAGCACGCATGACCGGCCGAACCTCTTTCAACGTCATTGGAGAACAACGACATGGGCCTGTTTGATTCATGGTTCGAGCGATCGGCGCGCGGCGTCGCGCAGCACAGTTCGCGGCGCAGCGCGATGGCGAAGCTCGGCAAGGTGCTGGTGGGATCGGCGATGCTGCCGCTGCTGCCCGTCGATCGCACCGCGTACGCGGCCGATGCGGCGTCGGGCGCATCCGCTGCGTCCGGTGGCGCGGCCGCCTCGGGGGCCAGCGACGACCCGATGAGCTGCGACTACTGGAAGTATTGCGCGATCGACGGCTGGCTTTGCAGCTGCTGCGGCGGCACGTCGAGCAGTTGCCCGCCGGGCACGACGCCTTCGCCGATCACGTGGATTGGCACTTGCCGCAACCCGCACGACGGTTCGGACTACATCGTGTCGTACAACGACTGCTGCGGCAAGACGTCGTGCGGCAAGTGCTTCTGCAATCGCAACGAACGCGAGAAGCCGCTGTACAAGCTGTCGTTGAACAACGACATCAACTGGTGCATGGCGAACGGTAATTCGAATTACCACTGTTCGGTTTCGGTTCTGCTCGGAGCGGCAAAGCAATGAAAGTGAGGCACGCTGGAAAAATCGTCGTCGCGTGCGTGGCGACCGTTGCGGCAATCGCGTTGCCGGGCATCGCCGGCGCGCAGCAGGCCGTGCATTACCCGGCCGGCAAGAGCCTGTTCGACGCGCAGTGCGCGGTGTGCCACCAAGCGGGCGGCAAGGGGCAGGACGGCCTCGCGCCGCCGCTGACCGAGTATCCGGGCAAGTACGCGGCGGCCGAAGCCGGGCGTGCGCAACTGGTCGCGACGTTGCTGCACGGAATGTTCGGCGAGATCAAGGTGCACGACAAGAGCTACAACTTCAAGATGCCGTCGTTTGCGAGCGCGAGCGACGACGATATCGCGCACGTGCTCAACTATGTCGTGTTCGACCTCGATGCACGGCAAGGCAACGCGAATCCGTTCACCGCGGCCGAGATCCGTGCGGCGCGTGCGAAGGAGATGGACGGCACGGCCGTTCATGCGCAACGCGCCGTAGTGGTCAAGGGGCTGGGCCTGTGAACGTCGCCTGGGCATCGCGCGTTGGCGAGCCGATGCAGCACGCACGGCGCACGTCGAAGGCGGCATCTCGGGTCGGCGGCTTGTCGCATCGCATGTCGTCGCTGTTGCTGCTTGTCGGCGCTGTCGCATGCGTGACCGCTGCGCCCGCGCATGCAGACGGTGCGGCCGACGCGGCGCTCGCGCGGCAGCACTGGGTGCTCAACTGCATGGGCTGCCACACGGCGACGGGCGGCGGCATTCCCGGCAAGGTTCCTCCGCTCGCGAACTCGCTCGGCTATTTCACGCATCTGCCGGCCGGGCGCGAATACGTGATGCGCGTGCCCGGCGCGTCGAACTCGGCGCTGTCGGATCAGGATCTGGCCGACGTACTCAACTGGGTGCTCACGACGATGAACCGCGATGCGCTGCCGCGCGACTTCAAGCCCTATACGGCCGCCGAAGTCGCCGCGCACCGCCGGCCTGCTTTTTCCGACGTCGCGACCGTGCGCGCCGGCCTCGTCCGCGCGTTGCAGGAACGCGGGATCGACGGCGTCACGGATCGCTACTGATCGACTCAATCAAGAAATCGAGGAGTGAACATGGAGACGAACGAAACATTCCCGTTGCTCGACGCAACCCGCGCGTTTCTCGCGAAGCCGAAGAAGATGTTGATCGGTGCCGAGTGGACCGACGCCGCGTCGGGCCGGCAGATCGACGTCGTGAACCCGGCCGACGGCACCGTGATCGCACGCGTTCCCGAAGCGGACGAACGCGACGTGCAGCAGGCCGTTGCCGCCGCGCGGCGCGCATTCGACGCGGGGCCGTGGCGCACCGCGAAGACCACCGACCGCGAGCGCCTGCTGCTCGAGCTCGCCGACCTGATCGAAGCCAATGCGCGCGAACTTGCCGAAATCGAATCGCTCGACAACGGCAAGCCGGTGATGGTCGCGCAAGGGCTCGACGTCGCGATGGCAGCGCAGTGCTTTCGCTACATGGCCGGCTGGGCGACGAAGATCGAAGGCAGCGTGATCGATGCGGGCATGCCGTACATGCCGGACAGCGAAGTCTTCACCTATACGCGCAAGGAGCCCGTCGGCGTCGTTGGCGCAATCATTCCGTGGAATTTCCCGCTGTTGATGGCGGCATGGAAGATCGCTCCCGCACTCGCAACCGGTTGCACCATCGTGCTGAAGCCCGCGGAAGATACGCCGCTGAGCGCGTTGCGGCTCGGTGAATTGATTCAGCAGGCCGGTTTCCCGGACGGCGTCGTCAATATCGTCACCGGTTACGGCTATACCGCCGGCGCCGCATTGTCGCGCGATCCGCGCATCGACAAGATCGCGTTCACCGGCTCGACGCAAACGGGCAAGACGATCGGCCACGCGGCGCTCGACAACATGACGCGGATGTCGCTCGAACTCGGCGGCAAGTCGCCGGTGATCGTGCTGCCCGACGTCGATCTCGACAAGGCCGCGCTGGGCGTTGCGAACGCGATCTTCTTCAACCAGGGGCAGGTGTGCACGGCCGGTTCGCGTGCATACATCCATGCGAAGGTGTTCGACGGCCTGATCGAACGCATCGCGAAGATCGCCGCGAGCCTGAAGATCGGCCCGGGGATGGACCCGTCGACGCAGATCGGCCCGCTCGTATCGGCGAAGCAGCGCGAGCGCGTGTGCGGCTATATCGATTCGGGGTTCGAAGAAGGCGCACGCGCTGCCGCGGGCGGCCGTGCGATCGATGGCCCCGGCTTCTTCGTCGAGCCGACCGTGCTGGTCGATACGACGCAGGCGATGCGCGTCGTGCGCGAGGAGATCTTCGGGCCGGTGCTCGTCGCGATGCCGTTCGACGATGTCGACACGGCCGTGCGGCTCGCGAACGACACGCCGTATGGTCTCGGCGCGAGCATCTGGTCGAACGACCTTTCCGCGATTCACAAGCTCATCCCGCGTATTGCAGCCGGCACGGTGTGGGTCAACTGCCATTCGCTGCTCGACAACGCGATGCCGTTCGGCGGGATGAAGCAGTCGGGTTTCGGCCGTGAACTCGGTCGCGCGGTGATCGACCAGTACACGGAAAGCAAGTCGGTGATGATGAACTACGCGTAAGCGCAGATGCGAGCGTTGCCGGGGCGCCGGCAACGCTCGCGCCAACCGGCCGGCGCGTTCGGGCTCCGGCATACGGTCGCGACACGGATACGACGCATCAGGGGGGATGATCGATGAAGGATCTGACGACGCCGCGCAGGATCGCGGCGGCGGTGGCGGCGCTCGCCGTCACGCAGGGCGCGCATGCATTGAGCAGCGTCACGCTGTACGGCGATGTGGATACCGGCATCACGTACACGAACAACGTGCAGACGACCGGGGCCGACGGCGCGGTGCGCGGCGGGCATGCGTGGCAGATGACGGGCGGCGCGAGCGCGCCGTCGCGCATCGGCCTGACGGGCAGCGAGGATATCGGCGGCGGCACGGCCGTCACGTTCAAGCTCGAGAACAGCTTCTGGATGAACAACGGCAGCTTGCTGCAGACCGATACGCTGTTCAACCAGAATGCGTGGGTCGGCTTGTCGAACGATCGCTACGGGACGTTGACCGTCGGCCGGCAGTTCGACTCGTACACGACCACGCTCGCACCTTACGCATCGAGCGTTCCGTGGGCCACGCTGTTCGGCGCCCACATCGGCGACGTCGACAACCTCAACGCCGCACTCAACCTGAACAGCGCGGTGCAGTACGCGAGCCCCGTGATGGCGGGATTCTCGTTCAGCGGCACGTTTTCGTTCGGCGGTGTCGCCGGCGATTTTTCCCGGCAGCGCGGATGGGCGCTGGCCGCGAGCTACAACAACGCGCCATTTTCGTTCGGCGTCGGCGCGCTCGACCTGAATCATCCGCTCGACGCGGCGCTCGGCGGCGCGCGGGGTTATATCGGCGATTTCGCGTGCTCGAATCCGGCGGCGATGTATTGCAAGCTGCAGGATGCGCGTGCATTGAAAGCGATCGGCGTGGGCGGCTCGTATGCGATCGGGCCGGCGACGGTCGGCGTCGTCTACACGCATACGACGCTCGACGACAGCCGGTATTTCGCCGATGCCGCCCATCCGCACGGTGCCGATGCGCGCTTCGACATCGTCGAGGTCAACACGACGTTTTCGGTGACGCCGGCGTTCATGCTGGGTGCGGCCTATATCTACAACTCGATGAAGACCGACGCAAACGGCTCGCCGAAGTTTCATCAGGTCAACCTGGGCATGACCTATAACCTGTCGAAGCGGACGTCGCTCTATACGGTCGGCATTTTCCAGAAGGCGGCAGGTCGCGGGATCGGCATCGACCCGGCGACGGGCGGCGCGGCGAACTATGCGCAGATTCCGAACCTGCCGAATGCGACCGGCAGCCGGCAGCTGTCGGTGACGGTCGGGGTGAAGCACAACTTCTGAGTGGCCGGGGCGCGTGGCGGGCGCCGTGATCGATCTTTGTCTGAAGCGGGGATTCGTACCGGCGGCGGCGCGGATCGTGTCTCCGAAAACGTCGATGCTGAATCTCGTCGCGGCCGGGCGAGGTGCGGCGATCGTGCCGGAGCGGATGGCCAGTCTCGGGATCGACGGTGTCGTGTTCGTGCCGATTTCGGACGACGACGCAAAGTCGGTTTGCGCGCTGGTGTTGCCGGTCGAGCCGACGGTGCTGGCGGACGCGTTTGTGCGGGTGGTGAAGGGGGTTTCCGCGGAGGAATGACTGCCCGAATAAAAAAACGCCAGCCCGGCTGGGCTGGCGTTTCGCTTCGGGTATGACCGGTATCAGAACTGGTTCATCGTGTTGTCTTTACCCGCCGCCTTCAGCGCCGCTTCGCCGCTGAAATATTCCTTGTGGTCGTCGCCGATGTCCGAGCCGGACATGTTCTGGTGCTTCACGCAGGCGATGCCCTGGCGGATTTCCTTGCGCTGCACGCCGGCCACATAACCCAGCATGCCCTGGTCGCCGAAGTATTCCTTGGCCAGGTTGTCGGTCGACAGCGCGGCGGTGTGGTACGTCGGCAGCGTGATCAGGTGGTGGAAGATACCGGCTTCGCGCGATGCATCTGCCTGGAACGTGCGGATCTTCTCGTCGGCGAGTGCCGCCAGTTCGGTCTGGTCGTATTCCACGCTCATCAGCTGCGCGCGATCGTATGCCGACACATCCTTGCCCTCGGCCTTCATCGCGTCGTACGCCTGCTGACGGAAATTCAGCGTCCAGTTGAACGACGGGCTGTTGTTGTACACCAGCTTCGCGTTCGGGATGACTTTGCGAATCTCGCTGACCATGCCGCCGATCTGCGCGATATGCGGTTTTTCGGTTTCGATCCACAGCAGGTCGGCGCCGTTTTGCAGTGCGGTGACGCAATCCAGCACGCAGCGCGCTTCGCCCGTGCCGGCGCGGAACTGGAACAGGTTGCTCGGCAGGCGCTTCGGACGCAGCAGCTTGCCGTCGCGCTTGATGACGACGTCACCGTTGCCCAGTTGGTCGGCCGACAGTTCTTCGCAATCGAGGAACGAGTTGTATTGATCGCCCAGGTCGCCCGGCGTGTTGGTCACGGCGATCTGCTTGGTCAGGCCGGCGCCCAGCGAGTCGGTACGGGCCACGATGATGCCGTCGTCCACGCCCAGTTCCAGGAACGCGTAGCGGATCGCGCGGATCTTCGCCAGGAAGTCCTCGTGCGGCACGGTGACCTTGCCGTCCTGGTGGCCGCACTGCTTCTCGTCGGACACCTGGTTTTCGATCTGGATGCAGCATGCGCCCGCTTCGATGAACTGCTTGGCCAGCAGGTACGTGGCTTCCGCGTTGCCGAAGCCCGCGTCGATGTCGGCGATGATCGGCACGACGTGCGTCACGTGGTTGTCGATTTTTTCCTGGATGGCGGCCTTCGCAGCGCCTTCGGCCGCGTCGAGTTCGCGGAACAGGCCGCCCAGTTCACGGGCGTCGGCCTGGCGCAGGAACGTGTACAGCTCGCGGATCAGCGCGCTGACGGAGGTTTTTTCGTGCATCGACTGGTCCGGCAGCGGGCCGAACTCGGAGCGCAGCGCGGCCACCATCCAGCCGGACAGGTAAAGGTAGCGGCGTTCGGTGCTGTTGAAGTGCTTCTTGATGGAGATCATCTTCTGCTGGCCGATGAAGCCGTGCCAGCAACCCAGCGACTGCGTGTACTTCGCCGGGTCGGCATCGTAGGCGGCCATGTCGGCGCGCATGATCTTGGCGGTGTACTTCGCGATGTCCAGACCCGTCTTGAACTTGTTCTGCGCACGCATGCGGGCGGCGTACTCGGGGCTGATGGCATTCCACGCGCTGCCGTGGTTTTCTTTCAAACCGGCAACTGCCTTGATGTCGTCTTGATACTGGGCCATGTCAATCTCCTGGGAGCAAAGCGCGTTTGAGTAAATGGTTGAGCGTGGCGCTCCGTATGTCGAAGCGAACTGCATGACTGAATAGTAACGCCGCCCGATGCGCTTTTGGGGATGTCTTATATAAGACATAAGACATAAATTTCTGTTATTTTTCAATGGGATACGTGGCGATTTTTGCGATGCAAAACAAGTTTTCAAGCGGCGAAAAAGAGATGCCGCGGGAATTCGACGTGGGTTCCGTAATGTGAAATAGCCTTTCGGCTGCTGGAGGAAGGGCAAGCACGATGGTTCGAGCAACGATGGCTCGCGGGATGATTGTGTAGCCGCCTGTTTCGACGAACGGACGGCTTTCCAACATGCGGCTCATCGCGCTGCGGAAGCCGCCAGGCTGACCTGTCCAATTCATCCGTGCGGCTCCAGCGCCCCGAGCCCGAAGCCGCATCGGTATCCCGCCGCTCCCGACAGAATCGAAAGCCTCGCGCCGCATGTGGACAAGCCGGTTTCTGCAAAAACACGCACGAAAACCCCGCCCATCAAGCCTTTGCAAAAACCTAGTGGTTTCCACCCATAGTCGCAAATAGTCAAGAACAGGTCGCCGCCGGTCTTCTCGCGGCCAATATGGCTCGTTACTTTTACTCCCACGATGCAGGCCGGCGCACACCCCGCGCACCGGCTGCCACGCGTCCCAACGGGAGGAACCGAACCATGAAGTCGACGAAGATCGCCGCGCTTGTCGCGGCCGTGCTGGCGACCGCCGCGTTCACGAACGCGGCGCGTGCCGAAACGGATGCCGCGACCTGCCGCACCGTGCGTTTCGCGGATATCGGCTGGACCGACATCACGTCGACCACGGCGCTCGCGTCGACCGTGTTCGAGGCGCTCGGCTACAAGCCGACCACGACGATCGCATCGGTGCCGATCTCGTTCGCCGGCCTGAAGAGCAAGCAGCTCGACGTGTCGCTCGGCTACTGGTGGCCCGTGCAGCAGAAGCAGCTCCAGCCGTTCCTCGACAGCAAGTCGATCAACGTCGTCGAAACGCCGAACCTGTCCGGCGCGAAGGCCACGCTCGCGGTGCCGAGCTACGAATACCAGGCCGGCCTGAAGACCTTCGAGGACATCGCGAAGCATCGCGCGGAACTCGACGGCAAGATCTACGGGATCGAGCCGGGCAGCAGCGCGAACGCGACGATCCAGAAGATGATCGACACGAACCAGTACGGGCTCGGCGGCTTCAAGCTCGTCGAATCGAGCGAGGCCGGGATGCTGGTGACGGTCGAGCGCGCGATCCGCGAGAAGAAGTGGGTCGTGTTCCTCGGCTGGGAACCGCATCCGATGAACATCCAGCTCAGCATGAACTACCTGTCCGGCGGCGACGCGTCGTTCGGCCCGAACTACGGCGAAGCGCGTGTGTACACGCTGACGGCGCCCGACTTCATCGCGCGCTGCCCGAACGCGGGCAAGCTCGTCACGAACCTGCGCTTCTCGACGCAGCTCGAGAACCAGCTGATGCAGTCGGTGATGAACAAGACGAAGCCGGCCGACGCCGCGAAGGCCTACCTGAAGAAGAACCCGCAGGTGCTCGATCCGTGGCTCGCCGGCGTCAAGACGTTCGACGGCAAGGACGGCTTGCCGGCGGTCAAGGCGTATCTCGGCCTGTAATGGCCTGCACGTTGCACGACGCGTACACCGACGAAACATCAGCAATGCGAAATAACCAGAGTCAAGCGAGGCAAACAGCATGAACCATGAAGTCATCGTGACCTGCGCCGTCACCGGCGCGGGCGATACGGTCGGCAAGCATCCGGCGATTCCGGTCACGCCGAAGGAGATCGCGGCGGCCGCGATCGAAGCCGCGAAGGCCGGCGCCACCGTCGCGCACTGCCACGTGCGCGACCCGCAGACGGGGCGCGGCAGCCGCGACCCGAACCTGTACCGCGAAGTGGTCGACCGCATCCGCTCGGCCGATGTCGACGTGATCATCAACCTGACGGCCGGCATGGGCGGCGATCTCGAGATCGGCCCGGGCGAGGACCCGATGCGTTTCGGCAAGGGCACCGACCTGGTCGGCGGCCTCACGCGACTCGCGCACGTCGAGGAACTGCTGCCCGAGATCTGCACGCTCGACTGCGGCACGCTGAATTTCGGCGACGGCGACTACATCTACGTGTCGACGCCCGCGCAGTTGCGCGCCGGCGCGAAGCGCATCCAGGAGCTCGGCGTGAAGCCGGAGCTGGAGATCTTCGATACGGGCCATCTGTGGTTCGCGAAGCAGTTGCTGAAGGAAGGGCTGCTCGACGATCCGCCGCTGTTCCAGCTTTGCCTCGGCATTCCGTGGGGCGCGCCGGCCGATACGGGCACGATGAAGGCGATGGTCGACAACCTGCCGCCGGGCGCGCACTGGGCCGGCTTCGGGATCGGCCGCATGCAGATGCCGATGGTCGCGCAGGCGATGCTGCTCGGCGGCCACGTGCGCGTCGGCCTCGAAGACAACATCTGGCTCGACCGCGGCGTGCATGCGACCAACGGCACGCTCGTCGAGCGCGCGAGAGAGATCGTCGAACGGCTCGGCGGCCGCGTGCTGACGCCGGCCGAAGGCCGCCGCAAGCTCGGCTTGCCCGCGCGCGGCGAGCGTCCGCTCGAACGCCGCGCGATCGCCGAATTCGCGTGAGTTTTTCCTGACCGATACGACAGGGCGGCGCGCAACGGCGTGGCTGCCCACCGATTTCCCCTGATTTGAAGGATGCGTTGACATGGCTGTGAAGACCGACATCAAGACGTTTGCCGCCATCGGCACCGGCGTGATCGGCAGCGGGTGGATTTCCCGCGCGCTGGCCCACGGTTTGGACGTGGTTGTATGGGACCCCGCGCCGGGCGCGGAAGAGCGGCTGCGCGCGAACGTCGCGAATGCGTGGCCCGCGCTCGAACGCGTCGGCCTCGCGCCGGGCGCCGATCCCGCGCGGCTGCGGTTCGTGCCGACGATCGAAGCGTGCGTCGCCGATGCCGATTTCATCCAGGAAAGCGCGCCCGAGCGCGAGGCGTTGAAGCTCGAGCTGCACGAGCAGATCAGCCGCGCGGCGAAGCCCGACGCGATCATCGCGTCGTCGACATCGGGGCTGCTGCCGACGGATTTCTACGCGCGTGCGACGCATCCGGAGCGCTGCGTGGTCGGCCATCCGTTCAATCCGGTCTACCTGCTGCCGCTCGTCGAGGTGCTCGGCGGCGAGCGCACGTCGCCGGAAGCGGTCGAAGCGGCGATGGAGATCTATCGCAAGCTCGGCATGCGGCCGCTGCACGTGCGCAAGGAAGTGCCGGGCTTCATCGCGGACCGGCTGCTCGAAGCGCTGTGGCGCGAGGCGCTGCACCTGGTCAACGAAGGTGTCGCGACGACCGGCGAGATCGACGACGCGATCCGTTTCGGCGCGGGCATCCGCTGGTCGTTCATGGGCACGTTCCTGACCTACACGCTGGCGGGCGGCGACGCGGGCATGCGACACTTCATGCAGCAGTTCGGCCCTGCGCTCGAACTGCCGTGGACGAAGCTGGTCGCGCCGACGCTTACCGACGCGCTGATCGACAGCGTCGTCGAAGGCACGACCGAACAGCAGGGCACGCGCAGCATCAAGGAGCTCGAACGCTATCGCGACGAGTGCATCACCGAGGTGCTGAAGTCGATCGCCGCGGTGAAGGCGCGGCACGGGATGCGATTCGAGGATTAGGGTCTGTTTA